>CANGKZ010000012.1 GCA_947454705.1 Verrucomicrobiota bacterium | reverse complement strand
GCAGCGGATGGTCCTTCGGGACCCGGCTTTCAGGAGAAATCAGGCAGAACATATCGGCCTGAGGATCAACAGCTCCACGCATTCAATTCAGACGAACCACGAAAACCACGATTCATTAGAATCTTCGGGTTTTTCAATGAACTGTTAGTCGAAAGTGATTCATTTCGTGGCCTCGTGAGTTTCAAAATGAGATATGACCAACATCTATGCGGCTTGGACCGCCAGCTTCGCCTGGCGGGTTGTTAGTCCGGTGGTTGAGCCGTGCTGTCCGCGGCCAGTGCCGAAGATTCCGCGAAGTTCGGCCAAGCAGTGGCCGACGGTGGAAAAGTTGCTGAAGATGCATTTTATCACGTCAGCCCATCGCGCGGAGTTTGGAATACCTGTCGGGGACGAGGTTGAGCTCTTTGAGCGTGGCTCTCGTAAGCGTTGGGATGTTCGGCGTCCCAGAAAATTCCTGTCCCCGCTCAGCGAGGATCATCTTGCAGCATGTCTTAATCAGTTCTTTGGCGGTGCCGATGGCCAGACTTGGGTTGGTCTCGACGGAATCTTTGATGCGACGAAGTTGTTCGGCGAGATGGTTTGAATTCAGCGACCGAGCCTTCTGCTTCAGGTCGTCCAGACTCGGTCCGCCCGCCAAGATGCGGCCCACAATCAACCGGCAAAGTTCTGCCTTCTTCGGGGCTTCGTCGGTAGTTTCGTTGGCGGTCTCTTGCGTGTAGTTGATCAGGGCATCGAGCAATCGACCGACAAGGTAATCCGACTCGTTGTCCCAGAATGCTCGTCGATTCTTGGACTTCGACGAGCCACGGATCGCGTGTTTTTCGTCGTGAACTTGAACATCAACCGCTTCATGCGCGAAATCATCAAAGGTTTGATCGGAGAAATTGAGAACAGCGCCGAATCCCATTCCAAGGAACTCTTCGAGCACTTGCTTTTCACGCATATCGAGTTGACTCATACGGCGAGCGCTCCGGTTGGAAGCTCAAGCTCGTGAACTCGGATCTTCGCGTTCATCAGTTTGTGAAGAAGGGTGCGGAAGAGGTCTTGGAGTGCCGTGAGCTTCCCCTGATGGCCAGCTAGTTTCCGATCAACGGTCTCGAGTGCCCGCACAATGTTGCCTTGTTCGTCTGGCGGTGGAACAGGGACGAGCAGCGGCTTGAGTTTAATTTCGGGAAGATGCGCAATAGTGGTTCGAGTGCCGGTCACTCCATAGATATTCGTCAGAAGGAATGCGAACATCATCCAGTGAACCATGAACTCGTTGGTAATTTGATCAGTCTTCGGACGCAGGCGGTGCAGAGCTTTCTGGTAGTAGCAATCAGCGATGCTACCGTCCCAAAGTGCGGCGCGGCCGACCTCTCCGCCTTCACAGACAAGCAGATCACCTCTCCGCAATTGGAACTTCTCCGCTTCCCGATCGCTGAAGTCCATTCGGAGCAGGTCGTAAGTGTCAATTCGACCCCACTGGACGTTCTTGTTTCGCAAATAGACCTTCGGCGAATCTCCGACCTTTGCTTTCTGCGAAAGCATTTTCCCGAGCTGTGTGTCGAAGAGATCGCCGATCGGAAGAAGATCCCAACTTTCGGGGACGGGGCCGATTTCGGTTTGTTTTTGGGGTTCGCCGCGGAGGCCTTCGGTGAAGAGCTTGTGCATGAGGGCCTTTTTCAGCTCGGTGGTGGTCTGAATGATCCGCTCTTGCACTTCGATTGCCCGCTGCACCGTCGAAAGAATGTTGGCGATCTTCTTCTGCTCGGGGAGTGGGGGGACGATGACGGGCCAAGGCCTGAGAAACTCGATGTTGATGTTCTTCTGAGTCCCCTTTGGAGCCATCCGATCCATCTCGGGTTGCTGAGTTCGCAGATAGAAGTTCAGGAACTCAACACTGACAGATTCGCCAGGAGTAAGACCAATTAGGCTGTCCGGTGCGGCGGAATCGAATTGCAGAATTCCGGCGTATCCAATGTTCGCTGCAATCGTGATAAGTATAGTTCCGGCCGGAAAAACTTTACTGATCGCTACGCCATCATCGTTGAGAGTCTGAGTATGGGTTCTGATGATTCCGTTTGAGCGAGTGACGTCACCAGTTTGAACAAACGGTGTACCACCGCCGTAGAATCGCGGCTCGTTTCGGGGACGATGGCTGAATTTGCCGCGCTCAATCTGCGCTACCTCACCCAACGTCATTGTTTGCCACACCATCATACCCCGAGTTTCTCCAGAATCTCCCGCAGCGCCTTGTCCGTCTCCCGCGCCTCGGCTTCGATGACTTTCAGTTCCTCGACGATCTCCGCGATGGGTCGGTAGGTTTCGGCGTCGCTGGTGTGGATGTAGCGGCTGGGGGAGATGTTGTAGTCGTTCTTCTTCAGCTCCGTGTGATCGACGATGCGGCTGAGCTTTTCCTCTTCTTTCCAGCCGATGAGGGTGTCGGCGATGCGCTGAATGCCGTCGTCGGGGATGAAGTTCTTGGGATCGCCCTTTTCGAAGACCTGGCTGGCGTTGACGAGGAATACCCTGCCCTGGCGCGCCTTCGGCTTGGCCTTGTTCAGGAACAGCACAATGCCGGGGGCGGTGGTGTTGTAGAACAGGTTCTCGGGCAGGTAGAGGACACTCTCGATAAGGTCGCGATCCACGAACCACTGCCGGACGGTCTTTTCCTTGTTGGTGCCGGCATTGCCCGAGCCGCGCGAAGCGGCACCGGTGTCGAGAACCACGGCGGCGCGGCCTTTGTCATTCAGACTCGCATGGATGTGCTGAACCCAGCCCCAATCGGCGGAAGATTTACCAGGGAACCCGGCCCCGGAGGGAAAGCGCTCCAATTCGTCGTTGTCGTAGTCGGTCTCCGCGAACCAGTCCTGGTTCCACATCGGATTGGCGACCACGCGGTCGAAGGTTCGGAGTTTGCCCCGTTTGTCGCGGAACTTGGGATTCTTGAAGGTGTCCCCGATCTCGATCTGACCCTCCATGTCGTGGATGATCATGTTCATGTTGGCCATGGCCCACGTTTCGGGGGTGTTCTCCTGGCCGAACAGTTTTAGGGGGGCGACGGTGCGCTTCGTCCCCTTGGCTTTCTCCTCCATGGCGATCTCGCACTTCACCAGGAGTCCGCCGGAACCGCAGGTGGGGTCGTAGATCTCCATGCCGGGTTCAGGCTGAAGCACACGCGACATGATCGTTCCCACCTCCGGAGGGGTGTAAAACTCGCCGGCGCTCTGGCCGCCCCCTTCAGCGAACTTGCGGATGAGGTATTCGTAGCTCTTGCCGATGATGTCGGCCTCCACGTCGTCCAACCCGAGGCGCTTGGTGCTGATGGCCTCAATGAGGTTGGAGAGGCGGTCGTCGTCGAGGTCCCGCTGACCGTGGGTGGTGGCGTTGAAATCCACCCGGTCGATGATGCCCTGCAGGAGCACGTTCTCCCGGGCGATGGCGCGCATGTGGGTGGTGACGCCTTCGCCGATTTTGTCGGAGAGCTTGCGGATGACGGACCAGACCGGCTGCTCGGGATCGGCCGGAACGAGGGGAAGGTAGAATCGAACGAGTTTGTGATCCGCCTTGGCCAATTGGAACGCCTTCTTGCGGGAGCCGACCTCCTTCGCGATGCGGTTCAGTTCGTCATCGAAGACATCACACAGGCGCTTGGTGAAGATGAGCGGGAGGATGTAGTCCTTGTATTTCGGCGCATCCTTGGCCCCGCGAATGGAACACGCAGCGTCCCAGATCCAGGATTCGAGGGATTTGTTTTTCTCCGGCGTGGGCATTTGGAAAGAAATGGGGAAACCAACAGGCAGACAGCAGATCCAATCGTCCGACCGTGCGTTGTGCCGCTAACCTCCGTTTCGGCCGATTGCCCGCGGCTTGGATCACGCCGGGGGAACGGCATCAATTTGAATCGGGGAATTTGGGGTGGTCAACTCTTTGGTTACGGAACCTGCGTAAAATCAGGGAGATGGCGGGAGGCGTAAACAACCTCAAGTCCAAGGTCCAAAGTTGGGCGGCGAGCGAGGGCGGATTTCGCAGATCGGAGATCGGAGATGGGAGATCGGGTCCCGGGGAATGAACCGGATCTCACAGTTCCCGATCGCGCAGCAGGCTCCGGTTCCTGCTTTCATGCTTTCCAGATTCAAGATCCCTCATTCTGTCACCCCTCCGGGGTTTGGGCGTTGTTGGTGGGGAGGGACCCAGGGAGGTGCCCTGGGCTACAGGCTTCCGCCCCCGCTGGGGGCTTTCGGAATGGGAATTTGGAACTCAGGAAAGCAGGAACGGCGGCGGCGGAGCCAAGGAGAAATTAAAAATTCAAAATGAGAAATTGGGAATCGGGAGAGGAAGTCCAAGGTCCAAAGTCCCAAGTCCAAAGTCGATCCGAGTGTCCGAATCCGTGGGAATCGGTGAAATCCGTGTCTCCCTCCCAAAACCAACAGCAGAGCCGCGTGAACGCGGGACTCCATACGGGATGACCGGATCGAGATCGAAATCGAGGACAGGGATTGGGTCGGCGGGGGACCTGGCCGGCGAAGGCCGGGAGGTGGCTCCAGAGGTAGGACTCGAACCTACAACCACACGGTTAACAGCCGCGTGCTCTACCATTGAGCTACTCTGGATTCCTGTAGCGGGCGCGGAACCTAGCGATGCACTTTCCTTTGCGTCAAAGGCTTTTTGTCAGTTTCGAAAATTTTTCTCTCCCAAGCCCCGCAATCTCCCACCGCCAAAAACCCATTCCAACCCGTTGTCATCGCGGTTTTTCGCCGGTTTCCCGCGGAAATCCAGCGATGGATGCCCGATGGAAGAGGAATCAATTTGGAAAACAGGAAAGCAGGACGGGAACGGCGGAGGAGGAGCGAAGGAGCCACGGAGAAGTTAAGAATTCAAAATGAGAAATTGGGAATCGGGAGAGAAGGCAGAGCTGCGGCCCAGGCAAAAGTCTCCAATCCGTGAGAATCGGTGAAATCCGTGTCTCCCTCATGCTTTCATGCTTTCCAAATTCAAAATCCCAAATCCGTGTCTCATTCGCCGCCCAGGATTGGGGATGGAATCGGGTTCGGCTCTTGGCTAGCATCCTGCCCTACCCCATGAAGCGATTCTCTTCCGCCCTCCAGCGGGCGATGCCTCTTCCCACCGCGTTGCGGACTTCCGCCGCTTTCTCCCTGGCGCTCGCACTGGCTGCGCCGGGGTTTGTCCTAGCTCCGGCTCAAGCTCAGGCTCAGGACACCAAGGCAGCCGCGACCAACGCCGCCGCGCAGCGTCCCCGGCCCGCCGCGCGCGGCCCCCTGGTGTCTCCGGAGATCGGCACCGACGGCAGCGTCACCTTCCGCTACAGCGCCCCCAAGGCCACTTCCGTGAAGGTGTCCGGACAGTTCGGCCCCGAGACCGCCCTCGCCAAGGACGTCGGCGGCATCTGGACGGTCACGCTGCCCAAGGTGAAGCCCGGGGTTCATGAGTACCATTTTGTGGTGGATGGCCTCTCGGTCATCGATGCCGGGAATTCCTGGGTCAAACCGCAGCGCTGGCCGAACACCAGCATCCTGCACATCCCGTCGAACCCGCCCGCCCCGTGGGACCTCCAAGATATCCCGCACGGAACGCTCCACGAGCACGTGTACAAGTCGAAGGCACTCGGCGGCTGGCGACGCATCGTGGTGTACACACCGCCTTCCACCGGCAAGCTCACCAAGCTGCCCGTTCTCTACCTCTCCCACGGCTACAGCGACAACGAGGCGTCCTGGACGGTGCACGGCAAGGCGCATTGGATCCTCGACTCCCTCATCGCCTCCGGGAAAGCCAAGCCGATGATCGTGGTCATGCCCGATGCCCACGCCCTGGCCCCGGGTTCGACCCCGTTCGACGAATACGGCCCGGCGAACTCGGCGGCGCTTTGCTCGGAATTGGTACAGGACATTCTTCCATTGGTCGAAGCGTCGTATCCGGTGAACACCAAGCCTTCTGCCCGCGCGTTTGCAGGGTTGTCCATGGGCGGACACCACGCGCTCACGGTGGCGCTCAATCATCACGAGCGCTTCAACTGGATCGGCGCCTTCAGCTCCGCACCGCCGCCCAATCCGAGTGTCTCGGCCGGGCTGGACAAGCCGTCGGCCGTGAACAGCGATCTCAAGCTGTTCTGGGTGGCCTGCGGCACCAAAGATTTCCTGTACCAGCGGAACAAAGAATTCCACGCCGTGCTCGAAGGCAAGGGCATCAAACACCAGTTCGTGGAAACCGAAGGCGACCACTCCTGGCCGATCTGGCGCAACTACCTGGTTGAGTTCACTCCGAAACTCTTCCGCTGACCGTCGGTGTCGAACTCAGCTCCAGTCGGGCGGGGGCAATTTTAAATTAAAAATTCGGAATTAAAAATGCAGCCAGACTCCGTTCACCCGGGGAGGGGCAATTTTTAATTTCCAATTCTCAATTTTTCATTGGCGCTTCGCGCCGCCTCCGCCAACGCTCCGCCGCTTCTATGCCGAAGATCACTCGCGCTCTCCTGTCTGTGTCCGACAAGTCCGGTCTCGCCGCCCTCGCCAAGGTGCTGGCCGAGGCAGGCGTTGAACTGATTTCCACCGGTGGTACCGCCAAGGCCCTCCGCGCCGAGGGGTTGACGGTGATCGAATTGAGCGACTACACGGGCTTTCCCGAGATGCTCGATGGACGCGTGAAGACGCTCCATCCGAAGGTGCACGGCGGCCTGCTCCACATCCGCGACAACGCCGAGCACGTGTCCACGGTGAAGGAACACGGCATCGCCCCGATCGATCTCGTGGTGGTGAATCTCTATCCGTTCGAGCAAACCGTGGCCAAGCCCGGCGTCTCACTGCACGACGCGATTGAGAACATCGACATCGGCGGGCCCTCGATGCTCCGGTCGGCCGCCAAGAACCACGATTCCGTGACCGTGGTGGTGGATCCCTCCGATTACGCCACCGTGGCCGAGCAGGTGAAAACGACCGGAGGCACGACCCTCGAGTTTCGTCGCAAGCTGGCCGCCAAGGTCTTCGCCCGCACCGCTGCGTACGATGCCGCGATTGCCGCGCATCTCACCCGCGAATTTTCCGCCGGCACCGAGCCGCTTCCCACCCTGGCCGTGAGCGCCGCGCTCGCGCAGCCCCTGCGCTACGGGGAAAACCCGCACCAGAAGGCCGCCCTCTACGGCAAGTTCTCCGAGTACTTCAAACAGCTCCACGGAAAGGAGCTTTCGTACAACAACATCCTCGACCTCACCGCGGCCGCCGCGTTGATCGCCGAGTTCCAGGGCGAGCTGCCCACGCTGGCGATTCTCAAGCACACGAATCCGTGTGGATTGGGCCGCGGCGCCACGCTGCGTGAGGCCTGGGACCGCGCCTACGCCACCGACAAGCAGGCCCCGTTTGGTGGCATCATTGCCGTGAATCAGCCGCTCGACGGCCCCTGCGCCGAGGCCATTGCCGAGATCTTCAGCGAAGTGATCGTGGCTCCTTCGTTCACTCCAGAGGCCCTGGCCATCCTGCAGCAGAAGAAAAACCTGCGGTTGATCCAGCTGCTCAAGACGCAGTCCGGCACCGGCGCGGCCGACATCCGCAGCGTGGGTGCGGAGTCCTTCCTGTGGCAGGAGCGCGACCTGAAGATCACCACCGCTGCGGATCTCAAGTTGGTCACGCGACGCGCGCCGACGGCGGAGGAATTGCAGGCCATGCTGTTCGGCTGGCGCATCGTGAAGCACGTGAAGTCCAACGCGATCGTGTACGCCGGTGCAGACCGCACGCTGGGAATTGGCGCGGGCCAGATGAGCCGTGTGGATTCGAGCCGCATCGCGGTGTGGAAGGCCGGCGAGGCCGGGCTTTCCCTCAAGGGCAGCGTGGTGTGCAGCGATGCGTTCTTCCCCTTCCCCGATGGCCTCATCGCCGCCGCGGAAGCCGGAGCCACCGCCGCGATTCAACCCGGTGGATCGATGCGCGACGCCGAAGTCATCAAGGCCGCCGATGAACGCGGCATCGCCATGATGTTCACCGGACATCGCCACTTCCGCCACTGAGCGGGGGCGCGGGCGGGCGCAGGCGCGTCGTGAAGACGCTTTAAAAAGAAAGGCATTCCGTCATGGCCACCACGAAGAACTTCGTCCTGCTCGCATTGATGCAGGTGGGAATCGTGGTGGCCGGTGTGCTGGCCTCTGCCACCACGGTCAAACTGCTCAACGCCGGAAACGGACTCCCCCCGGAGCTGTCGATTCGGTTTGCCGATCTTGGGATTCTGCTGCTGGTGGTTCCCTCGCTGTGGATCTGGTGCGTCATGAAGGTGCATCTCGCACCCAGATGCAGCGAGCTGCGACGCCGGATTGCGTTTCTCTCCGGCCTCCTCCTCCTCGCCGTATTGGTGGGCCTCACGTGGGCGACATCGGTTCGCCCGTTCCTTCAACTCTGCGGAATGACCATCGGCTCGCATTAGCTGGGGAATCCGTCGGCCGCCCACCCACGATCGCGGATCAGAATTGATAATAGCCCAGGCCTTGAGGCCTGGGTTTTTTCGTAGACAGGGACCGAGTCCCGGAGGGACGGCAGAAGGGCACCTCTGTCGTCCCTCCGGGACTAGGCGACACTCCTCCCATCCAAACCCAGGCTTGAAAGCCTGGGCTATTGTCGTTCAAGGCAAATTCAGAACTCACCGGAGGCCCATTCCGCCTTCAACTTCCGCCTTCCGCCCAACCCTTCAACTGCCTCCAAAACATCTCCCGCCGGCTTTTTGAAACCGGCGGGAATTCACACCTACGCCTGCACGTCGAGGGTCAGAATCTCGCCCGGCTCGCACTCGGCGAAGACTTCAAAGGGACGGCAGCACACCTCGCAGTCGGTGGTAAACCGCTGCTCGGCAATGGAGGTGTCGATCGACAACTCCATCGACTGCCCGCAATACGGGCACTGGATGCGTTCACTCTGTTCCACCGACTTTGGACCTTGGACTTTAGACTTGGGACTTTGGACTTTGGAGTTGGGGATTTCCCGCCCTCAGGCCTTCCAGCCGCGACGGTATTCGCGACGGAGGAGAGGCGTGGCTTCGCGCGCACCGCTGGTGAAGCGGAACTTCGGTCCGTCCCACACCAGCGGAACGCCGGCGCGGATGGCCACGTTGCCCAGGAGGATGGTCTCGGTGAGGAGTGAGCTGTAATCGAAGTTCGAGAACGCCTTCGGACCGCCGCGAACGGCTGCGATCCATTCGTCCTTCTGGCCCTGATCGCCCTTGTTGTTGCGGGCGAGCGTCGGCGCGGGGGCTTCGTATCCGGCGAAACGATCGCCGGGCAGGAGCTTCCAATCGGAGCCGTAGTCGGACGGCGAATACAACACGCCCTTGTCGCCGACCATGAGGGATCCGCTGTCGGACGGCGTCTCGCCGTAGAAGAGATCCATCGGCGGCAGGTTCTTCTGGCCGTTGGGCAGCTTGCCTTCGTACCAGGTCATTTTGCAGGCAGGCATGTCGCCTCGCGCCGGGAATTCGTAATGCACCGTGGCCCAGCCAGGATAGGTCTCGCGATTGAGCGTTTCGCTCTCGGCGCGGATGGCCGTCGGGTGCTCCAGCTTGAGGGCCATGAACGGAAGATTCGCGGTGTGGCAGCCCATGTCGCCCAAGGCGCCGGTGCCGAAATCCCACCATCCGCGCCATTTGAACGGATGATACGAGGCGTGATACGGACGCATCGGGGCGGGTCCGATGAACTGTTCCCAATGCACATTGGCCGGGATCGGCTGGATCTCGGTGGGACGCGACACCACGGACGGCGCCTGCGGCCATTGGGGACGGTTGGTCCAGACGTGGAACTCGCGCACCGGTCCGATGGCACCTGCGCGGATCACTTCGACGCCCTTGCGCAGACCGTCGGCCGCGGTGCCCTGATTGCCCATCTGCGACGCGACCTTGTGCTTTCGGGCGAGATCGCGCAGCCAGCGGGCCTCCCACACGTCGTGGGTCAACGGCTTCTGCACGTATACGTGGATGCCGCGCTTCATGGCCATGGCGGCGGCGATGGCGTGGGTGTTGTCGGGCGTGCTGATGGTGACGGCATCCACCTTGCCCTCCATGGCATCGAAGAACTTCCGGAAATCGACGAACGTTTTCGCGCCGGGGAATTTGAGCAGCTGCGCATTCAGCGGGGTTTCATCGCAATCGCACAAGGCCACGACGTCGCCCAACTTGCCGGCCTGCTCGATGTCACCACGCCCCTTGCCGCCGACGCCGATGCCGCCGATGCGAATGCGATCATTGGCACCCCAGACGCGGGACGGGAGGAAGGTAAACGCCAGCGCCGCGGACGAGGCGGAACCGAGAAACACACGACGCGAGTAGGTCTTGGAAAACGTGGGGCTCATAACGTCAGACGCAGCGGGTTTGTGCAGACACCAAAGTTGGGGTGGAGATGATGCAAAATCCTGCCGCGCTGGAATCAAGGGAGCAAGCGGAACCCGCTTGGCCTAGAGTGAAAGACAAAATGCAGACACGGATTTCACGGATCCACACGGATTGGGGAAAGACTTCTTAATCTGGAAAGCATGAAAGCAGGAGGGAGACACGGATTTCACCGATTCCCACGGATTGAAGACTTTCGGCTTGGCCGCGGCTCTGCCTTCTCTCCCGATTCCCAATTTCTCATTTTGAATTTTTAATTTCTCCTTGGCTCCGCCGCCGCCGGGAGAAGGCGGATCATCCGCCCCATCGAAGTCTCCAATCCCTCCATTGGGGTTGGCCACCGAAGGCCCGCACCGCTCTCAATTTTGAATTTCTCCTTTTTGATTTCGCCTTCGCTCCGCGCTTCCGAGGTTCCGTTCCTGCTTTCCTGAGTTCCAAATTCAATTCCTTTCATCGGACTTTGGGCTTGGGACCTTGGACTTTCCTGTACTTCTTCCAGGATGCATTGAGACACCGCGCCTGCCTTCAATTTTTAATTCTTCATTTTGAATTGATTGCCTCCTCTTGCCCGAAATCGCCCGGTGATCAGACTCGCACCGTCGATGTCCGATCCCGGTTCCACACCTGACTTCGCTCCACTCGCCTCCTCCTCGGCGGAGCCCACCGGCTCGGCTCGGCAGCGACTGGCGGAGGTGGCTTCGGTGTTTCTTCGATTGGGCACCACCGCGTTCGGCGGGCCGGCCGCTCACGTGGCCTTGATGGAGAATGAACTCGTTCAACGCCGTCGCTGGCTCAGTCGGGAGGACTTCCTCGATCTGCTCGGCGCCGCGAATCTCATTCCCGGGCCCAATTCCACCGAACTGGCGTTGTTCCTCGGACACAAACGGGCAGGCTGGCCGGGACTGATCGTTGCCGGATTCTGCTTCATCCTGCCTGCCGCACTGATCACCACGGCAATCGCCTGGAGCTACGTCCAGTGGGGCCGACTCCCCGAGCTCCGCGGCGCCATGAACGCCATCCAACCGGTCATCCTGGTCATCCTTGGTCAGGCCCTGCTCGGACTCGGCCGCAGCGCCATCCGCACCCGCGTCCACGGAGCCCTCGCCCTCGCCTCCGCCGTGGCCGCACTGCTCGGGGCGCATGAGCTTGTCGTGCTGCTGCTCGCTGGAGTCGCCCTCCAACTGATTCAGTCCCCCGCCCCGCGCCGCCCCATTTCTGATACACCGTCCAAATCGGGGCCATTGGCCTGGATTCCCGTCCTGTCCGGCGGGAGCTCCATCGCTCTGGCCTCGGGACCGGTGACCGCGGGCAAATTGTTCCTGATCTTTCTGAAAACCGGCTCGGTTCTGTTTGGAAGCGGATACGTGCTGCTGGCGTTTCTCCGCGCCGATTTCGTGGAACGCGCCCACTGGCTGACCGAACGGCAATTGCTCGATGCCATTGCCGTCGGTCAATTCACCCCGGGGCCCGTGTTCAGCACCGCCACGTTCATCGGCTATTTGCTCCACGGGGGAACCGGCGCCGGCGCCGCCACCGTTGGCATCTTTCTCCCGGCGTTTTGTTTTGTAGCGGCGGGAAGCTGGATCCTCGCCACGCTCCGGGAATCTCCCGTGGCCCGACGTTTCCTCGATGGCGTCAATCTGGCGTCCCTCGGCTTGATGGCCGTGGTGTCGGGACAACTCGCCTGGCAGGTGCCGAGAAACCTCACCACCGCCGTCTGCCTGGTGGGATCGTGGTGGGCGATCGTCCGATGCAAGGTCCCCTCCGCCTGGTTGATTCTGCTTTGCGGTACGGTGGGAACTGCGGTCTCGCTCCTGACTCGATGAATCGATTGAAATAGGTTGTAAGGATTCGTGGCGGAATCCGACGCACCTCGGATGAATCCAAAATTGGAACCTCCCGGATCCCTGAGGCGGGAATGCCAAAGATCCTGATGGCAAACGACTCGAGAGCCGGCTTCGACCCCGCGCCGCCCAAAACCGGGCTGCGGGGAGTTCTGCTGCCGACGTGTCGGGAGATGACCCGGCATAGTTCGGATCGACTGGATGAACCCGTTCCGTGGTGGCGCCAACCGGGGATCTGGCTTCACCTGCTGTTCTGTCGTTTGTGCCGACGGTATCGCCGTCAGGTGAAATGGATCCACGCCCATGCATCGGAATCCAGTGCTTCAGCCCCCACATCTCCGCCGCTTGCTGCCGACACGCGCACACGCATGAAACAAAAGCTCGCAGCCGCCGCTGCGGCTGCGCCCCTGACGGGCAATACCTCTTCCGACTCCGACTCCAACGCCCCCCATGCCTGAACTCACGCAATCCCCCGCAGGTCTCCGGCCGGAGTCGCGGCCTGATCCCGAACGCTGGGTCGATGAACACGGCGACTACCTGTTCCACTTCGCGTTGTCGCGCCTGCGCGATGCCTCCCTGGCCGAGGATTTCGTGCAGGAAACGCTGCTCGCCGGACTTCGTGGAATGGACCGGTATCAGGGGCGATCGACGGAACGCACCTGGCTCGCCGGCATCCTCCGCAACAAGGTGCTGGATCATTTTCGGGTCGCCGGCCGGGAGACGAATTTCACCGATCTGGAATTCTTCACCGACGAGGAGGAGCGGACGTTCGAAAACCAGGAATATCCCGACCACTGGAACCCGGCCCACGCTCCCTCAGAATGGACCGATGCCGGATCCTCACTCGACCGGGAGGAATTCTGGAAAGTCTTCCATCAGTGCTCGGGAAAACTACCCGACCGCATCGGCCGGGTGTTCCTGCTCCGCGAGGTGGACCGCATTTCATCGGATGAAATCTGCTCCACGCTCAAGATTTCTCCCAACAACCTGTGGGTGATGCTGCACCGGGCGCGCCTCGCCCTGCGGCGTTGTTTGGAAATCCATTGGTTCAAATCCGCAGAGGAGGACGCGGAATGAGCCTGCTTCCGAAATTCATCCAGAAACCGTTGATCGGGTTCCTCGCATCGCTCACACCGCCGTGCCGTCGAATCGTCGCGCTCGGATCCCAGCGGATCGATTCAGCCAGCGGCCTCGGTCCAATCATCTCCCTGCGAATCCGGTTTCACTGCGTGCTGTGCAAGGCCTGCGCGCGGTATTTACAGCAACTCGATTTTCTTCACGAGGCGGCGGCCCAGAGCAGTCAGCATTTCGCGCCGGGATCTGGTCGCGCGCGACTGCCTGAGGAAGCGAAGCAACGCATCCGGGAACGCATCCGCTGCGAGCGGGCCTCGCAGTAATTCTGTCTGAAGCGACTTCGCGTGTAAGGAATCGGCGGCAGCTCCGACTCCCTTGCATGCAAAGCTCCTGCCGCACCCACCGCTGGATCAGCGGATTCCTCCAAGTCGTCTCGGCCGTCATCCTCGCCCAGACGTTGTTCTTCAAATTCACCGGCGCTCCTGAATCGCGCTTCATCTTCTCCACGCTGGGAATCGAACCGTGGGGTCGCATCGGGACCGGTGTGATGGAATTGATCGCGGTGGTGTTGTTGCTCGTTCCCCGCACCGCCGTGTTCGGCGCGGGGCTATCGGTGGGCCTGATGTCCGGAGCCATCTTTTCACACCTCACCAAGCTGGGGCTCGTGGTGCAAAATGACGGAGGACTGCTCTTCGCCCTCGCCGTGACCGTCCTCGTTTCCTCATCGATCGTCCTCTGGCTCCGCCGCGGCGAACTCCCGATCGTTGGCACGCTCCTCGCCCCATCCTGCCAACTTCCGAACGCAAACCACCCATAACGAACGCGGAACCCAGACCAAACCGAGACACGGATTTCACGGACCCCCACGGATTCGCGAACGACTTTGGACTTTGGACTTGGGACATTAGACTTCCGCCTTTCCGCATGTGCACCGTCACTTTCTGGCCCCGTCGGGGAGGGTTTCGCCTCGGGATGAATCGCGATGAACAATGGTCACGTCCCATCTCCCTGCCCCCGACCCTGCGCCGCGCGGGGCGGTTCGCGGCGTTGTGCCCGAGCGAGTCGGGCGGGGGCACGTGGATCGGAGTCAACGAATCCGGTGCCACCTTCGCCCTCGTAAACTGGTACTCGGTCACAGCCCCACCAGGTCCAGTCGCTTCGTCGCGCGGACTCGCGGTCTCACACCTCCTGGCCACCAATTCCCCGAAGGAATCGGACGCGACACTTCGCGAATGGCTACGGCCCGGGATTCGACCGTTCCGCTTGATCGGGTTCTTTGCCCGAACGCGTCAGGTGATGGAGTGGCGTTGGAACGGCGAGCGCCTGGAGTCCCTGCCCCATTCTTGGGAACCGCGGCAATGGATCTCCTCCGGACTGGATGAACCCACCGCCAACCGAGTCCGCTCCGAAACCTTTCGCCTCGCCACCCGCAACGCGGCAGCCGGCAGTGCTCGTTGGTTTCAATCGTTGCACCGATCACACCTGCCTGAGCGCGGAGCCTTCTCGCACTGCGTGCACCGCTCCGATGCCGGCACCGTGAGCTACACCGAGATCAGCGTCGGAACGAAGTTGGCAACAATGAAGCACCACCTTGGCTGTCCGTGTACCAAGTCTGGAACGACATCGCACACGCTGCCCCTGCGCGAACACGGCAGAGCCAATGGAAAATTCAAAATGAAGAATTAAAAATTGGGAGCGGAGCCGCACGATTTTGGAGTGCGGTGGCAGAGCGCAGCGTCGACACCGCTTTGGAGTTCGGGTGGAAAGAAAAACCGACCGGTAATTCTTCCACTGCGCTTGAAGAACACACCCTGTCGAACGTTTTCACTTTGGCTTGCAGGCAGACCAAAGCGGCGTGGCGCTCCGCTTCCCGCCGCACTCCAAGGGGCCGAGGTTCCAAGGAGAAATTCAGAATGAAGAATTAGAAATTGGGAATTGGGAGAGAAGGCAGAGCTGCGTGAACGCGAAACCTCGGAGTTCAAAATCCAAAGTCTCATCCGAATCCGTGTCGCTCCGTGAAATCCGTGTCTAATTCCGTCTTCGACCTGCTTTCCTGTTTTCCAAATTGGTTTTCCGTCTGCCTCAAGAGATCGCTTGGGTTTCCCGGGCGGGCCGGCGCATGATTTCCGCATGACGCCCGCCTCCCACCGATCCCTGGCTCACCGGATCCCCGGTTGGATGGTCCTGCTCGCAGGACTCGTCCCATGGCTCCTCACTCAGGTCGATGTCGCCGTCGCCGAATCCGTGACGCTCCACGGACGCATCCGAACCCGATCGCAGTCCGACACCAACGCCTTCGTGGTCGGCGAAAAGAATCTCGACTGGGAATCCACCCGCACCGCCGTGGTGATCTGCGACATGTGGGACCGACACCACTGCCCCGACGCCACCGAACGCGTTGGAGAACTGGTGCCGCGCATGAATGAAGTCATCCGCGCCGCACGGGCCAAGGGGATGCTCATCCTCCACTGCCCGAGCGACACCATGGACTTCTACAAGGACCACCCCGGACGCAAGCTCGCCCAGGCCGCGCCCAAGGTGCCCACCACCATCCCGCTCCAAGGCTGGTGTTCCCTCAACGGCGGGACGGAGCCGAAGCTTCCCATCGATGACTCCGACGGCGGATGCGACGGATGCCCGGACTGCCCGAGCTTCAAGGCCTGGGCGCGTCAGCACCCAGGAATCGACATCCTCCCCGGCGACGCCGTCACCGATTCCACCGAGGCCTTCTACCTCATGCGTCAGCGCGGGATCACCAACGTCATCGTGATGGGCGTACACATCAACATGTGCGTCCTTGGCCGTCCGTTCTCGATCCGGCAGATGGTGACGCAGGGGCAAAACGTGGTGCTGATGCGGGACATGACCGACAGCATGTACAACCATCGGAAGTCCCCCTGGGTGTCCCATTTTCGGGGCACGGAACTGGTCACCGAACACATCGAATCCTACTGGTGCCCGAGCATCACGAGCGTGGATTTCCTCGGCGGCGCGCCGTTTCGATTCAAGGCCGACAAGCCCAAGCACGTGGTGATGGTGATCGGGGAAAACGAGTACCGAACCTGGGAGACCCTTCCTGAATTCGCCGCCAAGGAACTGGCTTGGCGCGGCTACCGGGTGAGCTTTGTGGCCGCCTCGAATCGCGAGGGCGATGGCAACTTCACCAACTGGGGTGTGATCCCGCAGGCGGACCTGCTGGTGTTCAGCGTCCGTCGGCGCGCCCCGCCTGCGGAAATGATGTCGGCCATTCGTGCTCACATCGCCGCCGGCAAACCGATCGCAGGCATCCGCACCGCGATTCATTCCTTCGAGCTTCGGAACCAGACCGCACCCGCCGAACAAACCTGGCCCAATTTTGATGAAGAGGTGTTCGGTGCCGATTATCAGGACCACTACGGCACCGGGCCGGGTAAGGCCACCGTGGTGAAGCAGTTTGCTGAGACCGCGGCCCATCCCATTCTCACCGGCCTGCAGACCGGCTTCACCTCTCCCTCGCACCTGTATCGCAGCCGCAAGCTGAAGAACACCGTCACTCCGCTGCTCCGCGGGCAGACCGAAGATGGAACGTCGCAAATCGAACCGGTCGCCTGGGTGAACACGGCCGACAACCGCCGCGTGTTCTACACCTCCCTCGGCGGACCCGAGGATTTCCGGAACCCCGAATTTCGACGCCTGCTGCTGAACGGAATCCTGTGGACGCTCGATGACTTCATCCCCCCTGCAGCCGCGGGCAAGGCGGTGCTGCGGGCCGATGCCAAACCGGCTTCCACCACCACCACACCAGTCGCAACGGCCGCCAAAGTGGATGAGGGACAGCTCGAACCCTGGAGCCCGGAGCGTTCAGCCAAGGCGTTCCATGTTGCCGAGGGACTGGTCTTCGAGCAGGTCCTCGCGGAACCCACGGTAGCCCAACCGGTGTTTATCAACTTTGATGCACGCGGACGCCTCTGGGTGGTCGAGTACCGGCAGTACCCGCATCCGGCGGGATTGAAGATGGTGAGCCGCGACAACTTCTGGCGCGCGGTCTATGACAAAGTCCCCGCCCCTCCGCCGAACCACGTTCGCGGACGCGACCGCATCACCATCCACGAGGACACCCGCGGCACCGGCGTGTACGACAAGCACACGACCTTTGTGGATGGACTGAACATCGCCACCAGCGTCGCGTTTTCCGCCGGAGGCGTGTACGTGCTGAATCCGCCCTATCTGTTGTTCTATCCCGATGCGAACCATGACGACGTTCCCGATGGGAACCCGCAGGTGCTGCTGTCGGGCTTTGGTCTGGAGGACACCCATTCGGTTGCCAACTCGCTGCGTTGGGGACCGGATGGGTGGCTTTACGGATGCCAGGGCTCGACCGTGACCGGGAACATCCGCGTGCACGGCGCAGACGGGAAACCGCTCGGCGCACCGCCCGTGTATTCGCAGGGACAGAACATCTGGCGCTATCACCCGGAGACCCGTGTTTATGAGGTCTTCAGCGAAGGCGGAGGCAACGCCTTCGGTCTCGAACTGGATTCCGCCGGACGCATCTTCAGCGGTCACAACGGCGGCAACACCCGCGGCTTCCACTATCAACAGGGGGCCTATCTTCAAAAGGGCTTCGACAAACACGGCCCGCTCTCGAATCCGTACGCCTTCGGCTATTTCCCCCAGATGCCGCACCCCGATGCGGACCGCTTCACGCACAACTTCCTCATCTACGACAGCGGGTCACTCGGTGGCGCGTACGAGGGACGGCTGTTTGGCGTGGAGCCTCTGCAGGGCCGCGTGGTGATGAGCGAGATCACGCCCGAGGGATCGAGCTTCCGCACCCGGGATGTCGGGTTCCCGGTGACCTCCGACGATCGATGGTTCCGTCCCGTGGACATCAAGCTCGGACCCGATGGAGCGATCTACGTCGCCGACTGGTACGACCGGCAGGTGAACCATTATCGGAACCACGAAGGCCAGATGGACGCCTCAAACGGCCGCGTCTATCGGCTTCGGGCAGCAGGATCGAAACCCACGCGCCCCACGGATCTCACGTCCCTTCCCGCATCCAAACTCGGGGAACTGCTCCAAAGCCCGAACCGCACGCTTCGCCAGGAAGCGCTCCGCCAAATCAGCGAACGCAAGGAAACCTCGCTGGTTCCACAGCTCAAGGCCGCCCTCTCAGGAACGACCGCGCTCGACGCCTTTTGGGCGCTGCATCGTCTTGAACCGAGTTCGGACGCCCGGGCATTGGATTTCCTCTCCCACCCGAACCCCATGATTCGCGCGTGGACGATCCGCCTGCTGGGCGATGCGCGTACCGTTTCTGATCCGATCCGGAAGCGCCTCGTGGAGCTGGGGCTGACCGAGCCCAGCATCGAGGTGCGGTCGCAGCTCGCGGCCACCGCCCGACGCCTCCCGGCGGGGCCCGGATTGGACCTCGTCCGCTCCCTGCTCACACGCGACGTGGACGCGCGCGATCCGCGTCAGCCGCTCATGCTCTGGTGGGCCATCGAGGACAAGTGCGCGACCCATCGGGACGCGGTGCTCGCCTTGTTGGCTGACCGGGAACTGTGGCGGGCTCCGCTGGTCGAGCAGCATTTGCTTTCCCGGGTCATGCGACGCTTCGCCGCCACCGGTCGACGCGAGGATCTGTTCACCTGCGCAAAACTGTTCGAACTCTCCCCCGGCGCGACCAGCACGGCGCGGTTGACGCAGGGATTCGAGGAAGCGTTTCAAGGGCGTCCCCTCGCCGGCCTGCCCGAGGAGTTACTCAACGCGATGGAAAAAGCCGGCGGCGAATCCCTGTTGATCGGCGCCCGACGCGGCCGTCCTGCGGCGGTGGAAAAAGCGCTCGCGCTGGTGGCTGCCCCTGATTCCAACCTCTCGAAGCGCCTTCAATTCATTCAGGTGTTCGGCGAGACGCATCAGCCCAGCGCCGTCCCTGTGCTGCTTTCCATCGTGCGCGATGCCCGCCAAACGGAACTGCGTCGCGCCGCGTTGGGAGCGCTTCAGGTGTATGCGACGCCTGAAATCGCGGAGGAAATGGTTACCCTTTTTCCCGCCGCGCCGACCGAACTCCGTCCCTCGCTGCTCGGCTTTCTCACCAGCCGACCGAACCTGGCCGCCCGTCTGGTGAGCGCGGCAGAAGCGGGTCGGATTCCGCCTGCGGCCATTCCGTCGGACACGGTTCGCAAATTGCAGGCCCTGACGGATTCGGCCGTGGCGCAGCGGGCCACCCGTCTGTGGCCGAACATCCATCCGGCCGGCGGGGCGGAATTGGAGGCGGAGATCACGCGGCTTAATGGAGTGATTGCAGCCACCACGGGAAGTCCATACGCCGGGAAGAAACTCTTCATGGCATCCTGCGGCGTTTGTCACAAGCTGTTCGGCAAAGGCGCGGAGATCGGGCCGGATCTGACCCCGTATCCACGGTCGGATCTTGGCTCCCTGCTGCTCAACATCGTGAATCCGAACGCGGAAATCCGGGAAGGATACGAACAATACTCGGTCGAGACGCGCGACGGGCGGACGCTCACCGGATTCCTGGCGGACAAGGATCCGCAGCTGATCCTCTTGCGCACTCCGGACGGCCAGAGCGTCCCGATTCCGCGGGCGGAATTGGTGCATCTGGATCCGACCGGAAGTTCCCTGATGCCGGAAGGCCTGCTCAGCGGTCTTAAGGACCAGGAAGTGCGAGATTTGTTTGCCTACCTGAGGTCCACCCAACCGCTGAATGATGGTAACTAGGGCGGAGGGGGGACGAGGCAAGAAGACACGGATCCCACGGATCGACACGGATTTGGAAAGACTTTGGCGTTTCGGTGTTGAGGCGGAGTTGAAGGCTTACCGGTCGGTTTTTCGTTCCATCCGAAATCAAAAGCGGTGTCGACGCTGCGCTCTGCCACCGCACTCCAAAATCGCGCGGCTCCGCTCCCAATTTCTAATTCTTCATTCTGAATTTCTCCTTGGAACCTTGACCCCTTGGAGTGCGGCGGGAAGCGGAGCGCCACGCCGCTTTGGTCTGCCTGCAAGCCAGAGTGAAAACGTTCGACAGGATGAGTTCTTGAAGCGCATTTGAACACTTACCGGTCGGTTTTTCGTTCCATCCGAAATCAAAAGCGGCGTCGACGCTGCGCTCTGCCACCGCACTCCAAAATCGCGCCGTTCCATTTCTAAAATTTTGAATTACGAATTTTTAATTCCTCTGCGGCCCTTTGAACCTCCGTTTTAAGGTTGAACGTTTTCCGGCCCGGGGCGACCAACGACGGGTCGGAGGAAAAAAGTTGAAACAAATCCCCCGGGTTCGGGAGTCCTTGGAGTGTCCGGACGATTTTTTGTAACACCGGACCGACTTTCGCCCATTGATTGATATGAAACAGAATTGGAGCTCCACCCTGAACGCCGCGAAGGGACGCGCCTTCACGCTGATCGAGCTGCTGGTGGTGATCGGCATCATCGGAATCCTCGCCGCCATGCTTCTCCCGGCACTGGCCAATGCGAAGTCCAAGGCCAATTCGATCAAATGCCTCAGCGACGAACGCCAGCTCGGCCTCGCCCTGATCATGTACGCGAGCGACCACGACAGCCAGTACCCGGCCCGCCGCAAACACCCAGAGGCCTGGATGACCAAACTCCTGCCCTACTACAAGGAGGTCAACATCCTGAAGTGCCCGTCCGACGGCTTCTCCTTCCTCCCGCCCGGACTTTCTGTCGAGGACCGTGCACTACTCGCCCGCAGCTACATCATGAACGGGTTCAACGACTGGTTTCAGGGCAATCTCAGCTCCAATGAATTCGCCCTGTTCATGAACTGGCAGTGGACCAACGGCATGAAGGAAACCGCGATCCCCCTGCCCTCAGACACCATCGTGTTCGGCGAAAAACAGAAGGGCTCCCCGCACGTCCACATGGACTTCAGCCAGGGCAACTCCGGCAACGACGTCGAAGAAGTAAACCAGAACATGCACCGCTACAACGGCGGGCAGAAATCCGGCGGCTCCAACTTCGCCTTCGCCGACGGCAGCGCCCGCTTCCTCCGCTACGGCGGATCGGTCAGTCCCATCAACCTCTGGGCCACCCGCGACGAGTGGCGGAACGCGCCGCCCAAGCTTCCCTGATTCCGATCGAGTACACGTCCAGGCCACTGTTCTCTACCCAGATTGCAGGTCCTTTGTCCCGCTGGTTCCAATTTCGGTACACCCCTCTCATGTTCTTCGTAACCGCGTGGCGACGCTGCATCGGAATCGTCGTTTTCTGGGCCGTTTGTGCACACGGACTGAAGGCCGCTGTGGTGATCAACGAGGTGATGTATCATCCGCCCGAGGATCGCGATGACCTGCAGTACATCGAGTTGCTGAACGCGGGGCCGAATCCGGTGGAATTGCAGGGATGGCAATTCACCCGCGGGGTGCAGGCAACCCTTCCAGCCACGAACTTGCCCGCAGGTGGGCTCGTGGTGGTGCCGCACGATCCGGTCTCCTTCGCTCGCCACTACGGCCCCGGATTGCCCGTGCTTGGGCAGTTCACCGGCCGACTCAAGCACGGCGGCGAGCGGATCGAATTGAACGACGCCGCCGGAAAGACGGTGGATGCGGTTCGATTCACCGACAAAGCCCCATGGCCCCAGGCGCCAGATGGATTTGGGGCCTCACTGGAACGAATCCACCCCGCCGGCCCGTCGGGCGATCCAGCATCGTGGGCCGCGTCCCGGTTGCCCGAACGCCCCAAGGCGGTCGGAACCCCCGGGCGTCCGAACTCCGCAGCGCGTCCCGTTCCGTTGCCGGGAATTCGCGATGTCACCGTGCCCACAGCACTCCCCGGTCAGCCGGTTCCAGTGACCGCGCGAATCACCGACGCAGCGGGCATTCAATCCGCGGAACTTCGAGTCCAGATTCTGGAAACCCAACCCGGTGTCCCAGAATCGGTACTTCCCATGAGCCGCATTTCCGGCGGCCCCAAGGATGGCGTGTATCAGGCCGTGATTCCGGGCGTGGCGAGCGGACGCCTGATCCGGGTCCGCGTGCATGCCGTGAGCACCCGCGCCACCGAGCGTTGGGCTCCCGATCCCGAGGATCCCCGGGCGACCTTCTCCACCTTCGCGCTCGCCAACACCAACCGCAGCTCCGTCCCCCTGGGGCACCTGATACGGCTGGGTGACGCGGGAGCGCTGGCTCGAACCCAATTCCGAAGCCTTCAGAACGCCACCGTCGCCAACCGCGGCAAGGCGGCCTTCGTCTGGATGCCCACCAACGGCGCACCGGTCGAAGTCTTCGATCATCTGCGCATCACCCGGCGCAACGGCGGTTGGAAGATCCGTCTGTTCAAGGATGCGCCGATTCAGGAAATGACCACGCTCAATGTGATCTACGAGGGCAATCCGCGCTGGCTTCTCACCGAACCGCTTTCCTACGAGGTGTTGGAACGCTGCGGGGTGGCCTCACCCCGGACTGAATTCGTTCGCATGTGGGTGGATCAACGTCCCGTGGGATACCACCTGATCGTGGAGCAGCCCAACAAGTCGTTCCTGCGCCGCATCGGCCGCGATGAGAACGGGACCGTGTACAAGGCGCTCTGGTACGGGGATGGGGTGGTGGAGCAGAATGAAAAGAAGACCCGGCTGCGCGAAGGACACGGCGATCTGGTGGAGTTCATCGACGGACTGGGCCGCGCGAAGGGCGAGGCCGGATGGAAGTGGATCCAGGACCGCGTGGATGTAGCCGAGTTCTGCAACTACTACGTCGCATCGCAGTGCATCCAGAATTGGGACGGCTTCTTCAACAACTACTTCGTCCACCACGACCTCCGCCCGAACGGGAAATGGACGATCATTCCCTGGGATGAAGACAAGACCTGGGGTGACTTCGACGATTCCTCGAAGCGCTACGACTGGTACACCATGCCCCTCACCTTCGGAATGAACGGGGACAAGGATCCAGGCGATGGACTCTTCGCCATGAAGACGCATCCCTGGGGCGTGACCCGCTGGTGGCGTCCGGGCGGTTACTTTTCAGGTCCGTTGCTGGCGAATCCGCAGTTCCGCGCCCGGTTCCTCGCGCGCCTCCGCGAGGTGAATTCAACCGTGTTCACCGAGGCCAACCTTCTGCCGGTGATTGCCAACCTGGAACGTCGATTGGAGCCCGAGGTTCGATTCCGCGCCGTTTCCAACAAGCAGGATCCGGAGGCCGCGCTGCGCGAATTCCGATCGAATTTGGAAAGCATTCGCCGCCAATTGCGCGAGCGTCACGCCTTCCTCGAACGTGAACTGAAAAACGCGAAGTGACCAGGGCACGCTGGATCGGACCGGGACACGGGATTTTCTATCTCCCCCGGCTGCTGATCGCTAGGGTCGGCGGTTCACGATGAGTGAGGTCACGCTCAACGACGCCTTCTTCCAAAAAACCGCCGGATGGGAAGCCGTGCAACACGCGCGCGCCCTGCTCTCGGCGGGCAAGGTGCTGTCGTCGAACTGGACCCCGCCGATGCTCAAGGGCGTCGTCCAGGCGGGAGACACCAGCTACCGATCCGGTCTGGTGATCAAGAGCAGCTTCGACATCGAGAACATCTGCACCTGCCGCCAATCCCGCGAGGACGGCACGATCTGCGCCCATTCCGTCGCGGTCGGACTGCATCATCTCAAGCCCCCCGCTCCGCCGAAGGTTCCCGGCTCGACCGCCACGCAATCCACGCCCGGAGTTTCTTCCGCGGCTCGACCGCAGATCCGCACCAAGGATCCGCTTCGACTGACCCGCGACCCCGGAGGACGAGAACTGTCGATCCACGTCATCACCCCGCCCCAACTCACCGAGGCCGCAGCGCGCGGCAAGGTGATGCTGGTGTTTGAGGGCGTCACCGCCGCAGGACGCCAGCCGTTGAGCGCTTACGTTGGACAGGGTCGGTTCGCGTTGAGTCCCGGTGACGCGAAATTGCTCGATGCTGCAGAACTCGTGACCGGTGGCGACACCCCGGGAATGGTCCAGCTTTCCACGCGCGACTTTGTTTCCCTGCTCCCCGCGATGGCCGGACATCCGCGAATCACCGTGGGACGCGGACAAAATCTCCGCATCGAATCCACCCCGGCCCCGGTCGAGTTGAAGGCCGATCTCAACCCCGCCGGCGAAATCGTGCTCAAACCGAAATCGCGCGGAAAAGCGCCGGTGTTGCTTGGCGACGATTCGGGGACGTGGTCACTCGATGGATTCACCGTGCGTCCCTTTGCGGTGCCCGCCGAATTGCGCGAGGCATTGACCGTTGGACGCACCATTCCTCGCAGCCAGATCCCGGCCTTTCTTTCCGGCGTGTGGCCGAAGCTTGTCGCAGCGGGCGGAGTGGAGGCCTCATTCCGACTCGAAGATTTCGAACTCGCGCCGCGCGCTCCGAAGTTCGTGCTCAACCTCGCCGGCGGACTCGCCCAACTGGCCGGCACGCTCCAGTGCGCGTACGGACCGCGGATCATGACCATCGGCGTCACCTCAGCCTCGGAATCCGCATGGATGCCCGATCCCGAGCATCCCCGCCGATACTCCACGCGCGACCTCTCCGCGGAGCAGTCCGCCGTCCAGCGTCTGCGTCAGGCCGGATTCAGCGGTCCGTCGAGCGAAGGCAAATGGCAAATGACCGGACAGGACCGCATCATCGCCTTCTTCGCCCGCGATTATCCAAAATTGGAACGCGAGTGGAGCGTGTCGCTGGAGGAGCGACTCGACCGCAGCACGCGCACGCAGTTGGAACGCATCGAACCCCGCCTGAAGATCGTGCCCAGCGGGCAGAACTGGTTCGACCTCGAGGTGCAGTACTCCACCGGCGAAGGCGAAACCTTCAGCGCCGCCGACATCCAGCAGCTGCTGCGCGGCGGGAACCGGCGTCTCAAAAATGGTCGCATCGCGATCCTCGACACCGGCGCCGTGGAAGAGTTGCAGGAAGTGCTGCTCGACTGCGCCCCGGAACAGGGCGCCGGCGCGGTGCAGCGATACCGCATGCCCCAGGCGCAGGCGGAATTTCTGGAAAGCTCCCTGCGCGAACAGGGCCTGACCTTCGCCGCCCCGTCGGTGTGGCAGGACCGGGTGCGACTCCAGACCGGCCAGGCCGAACTGCGATGCCCGCCGTTGGGATCGCTCGATTCCGTCCTGCGTCCGTACCAGAAACACGGCGTGGCCTGGATGTCGTTCCTCCGACAGAATGGATTCGGCGGCATCCTGGCCGATGAAATGGGCCTCGGAAAAACCCTCCAGGTGCTCGCACTGATCCGCTCGATCCGCGAAACCCCGGATCATCCGCGTGCCCCATTTTTGGTCATTTGCCCCACCTCGCTGGTGTTCAACTGGGCCGCCGAGGCCGCGCGCTTCACCCCGGAGCTGCGCGTGCTCGTGATTCACGGATCCAATCGCGAGAAGCACTTCGACCAACTCGCATCCGCCGACCTGGTGATCACCAGCTACGCACTGGTCCGACGCGATGCGGCTCAATACCGCGAGATCGAATTTGATACAGTCGTTCTCGACGAGGCCCAGCACATCAAGAACCGCACCACGCAGAACGCAAAGACGGTGAAGAGCGTCCGCTCGGCGCACCGGCTGGTTCTCACCGGCACGCCGCTGGAAAACTCGGTGGCGGATTTGTGGAGTTTGTTCGATTTCCTCATGCCCGGGTACCTGGGCAGTGCGGATGATTTCCGCGACCGATACGAAGTCGCCATCACCAAGGAACGCGACGCTGGCGCGCTGCAGCGGCTGCGACGCCGCATCCGACCGTTCCTGCTGCGCCGTTTGAAGAAGGAGGTCGTGCGCGAACTCCCGGATAAGATCGAGCAGGTCGCGTATTGCGAACTCACCCCGGCGCAATCGACCCTGTACCAGCAGCTCCTCGCCCACACGCGCAAGGAAGTCCTCGAAGCCACCGGCGAACAGGGCCTGGCCAAGAGCCGCATGCTGGTTCTCACGGCGCTACTGCGGTTGCGTCAGATCTGCTGCGATCTTCGACTGCTCCAGCTCGAGCCCAAGTCGGACTCCGATGCCGGCCTCGCGGCGAAGCCCGCGGCGGTCGAACCTGGCGGCAAGGTGCAGTTGTTCGGCGAACTCCTCGACGAAGTGCTCGACGGCGGACACCGCGTGCTGGTGTTCAGTCAGTTCACCTCGATGCTCGCGTTGCTGCAGGAAGAGCTGAAGGAACGCGGCGTGGCGAGCTGTCATCTCGACGGCTCCACGCGCGATCGCGGCGCGGTGGTGGCGAAGTTTCAGTCGGATGCCTCGATTCCGGTGTTCCTCATTTCACTCAAGGCCGGCGGCGTGGGTCTGAACCTCACCGGGGCGGACACGGTGATTCACTTCGATCCGTGGTGGAATCCGGCGGTCGAGGATCAGGCCACGGACCGTGCGCACCGGATTGGGCAAACCCGTGTGGTGACCTCCTACAAACTCATCACTCGCGGAACCATCGAGGAAAAGATCCTGACCCTGCAGCGCCGCAAACGCGAAGTGATCGCCGCGGCTCTGACCGGCGAGGAAGCCTTCACCTCGGGCCTGTCCTGGGACGAAATCCGCGAGCTGCTGGGGTGAGCGAGCCTGCGGCGGTTGAAGGGGAAGGCGCAGGCGGAATTAAAAATTCTAAATTGGAACGGCGCGATTTTGGAGCGCGGTGGCAGAGCGCAGCGTCGACACCGCTTTCAAAACCGGGGCCAGAAAAGCACCGACCGGCACCCTCGCCGCGGCACCAAAAATGAGACGGCTCTGCCTCTCCGCGCCTCTGCGGTTCCTTCGCTTCGTTCCCTGCTCGGCGTTGGCCAAAGCGCCAGAGGACTGGCGCACTCCACGACGCTGCCGCGACCTCGTCCTCCACGCGGCGAAATCCGCCAGGTCTTGGACTGCGGTAGTCCTCTACCGCTTTGTTCGGAGAGCACCACTTCAACCCTTCAACTCGTGCATCCACCGGCTCTTGGAGTGCGGTGGCAGAGCGCAGCGTCGACACCGCTTTCGAGTTCGGGTGGAACGAAAAACCGACCGGTAACTCTTCAACTCCGCTTGAAGGCTGAAACTCCCAACTCTCTCCGAATCCGTGTCGATCCGTGAAGTCCGTGTCTCCCCGATCTTCGATCTCCGAATCTCGATCTCCGATCCCCCCGCCCGCTTGACCGCGCGGCGCGGGCTGCCGCAGGGTTTCTCCATGCCCTCGCTCTCTGCGCAACGCTGGTCCCGTTTTGTCGCCACCCTTTCCCTCGCCGCCGCCGCTTCCGCCGGACTCGGCGGTACGGGCCTCGCGCAGGAATTCGAATCGGCCCCGGCCGATCCCAAGTTCGCCGCCCTCCATCCGAAGAAGGCGCCCGCTCCCGGCGGACTCCTCCTGCGCAAGGGCGATCGACTCGCCATCATTGGCGATTCCATCACCGAGCAGAAGATGTACTCGCGAGTCATGGAGACCTACATCAGCGCCTGCTATCCGCAGCTCGGCGTCACGGTGCGCCAGTACGGTTGGGGCGGCGAAACGGCCGAGGGATTCAAGAACCGCATGGTGAACGACTGCCTGCGCTTCAATCCCACCGTTGCCACCACCTGCTACGGAATGAACGATCATCGCTACACCGCGTATGATCCCAAGAACGGCCAGTGGTACCGCGAGAATCAGGAGGCAATCGTGCGCGCGTTCAAGAAGGCCGGCGTGCGATTCGTGCTCGGATCGCCCGGCTGCGTGGGCCCCGTAGTGCCGTGGAGCAAGGCGCCGTCGGAGGTGATGAACCTCAACCTGTGCGAGCTGCGGAACATCGACCTCGACATCGCCCAACGCGAAGGCGTGGTGTTTGCTGACGTCTTCTGGCCCATGTTCACCGCCGGCTGGGCCGCCACCAATCAGTTTGGCCCCGGCTATGCCATTGCGGGCAAGGACGCCGTGCATCCCGGCTGGTCGGGTCATGTGGTGATGGCCACCGCGTATCTCAAGGCGCTCGGCCTCTCCGATCTCGAGCTCGGCACGATCACCGTCGATCTCGCGAACGGCAAATCCTCCGCTTCCGACGGGCATCAGGTGACCGCCGCCGCCGCGGGATCGGTGACCGTCCGCAGCACGCGGTATCCGTTCTGCGCGCCTCCGGGCGAGTTGAAGGACGACAACGCGATCCGCTCCGGCATGGCGCTCTCCGGATTCCAGGATCACTTCAACCGCTTCCGCCTCGTGGCCACCCACGGGTCCGCCAAGTCGTACACCGTCACCTGGGGCAAGGAATCCCACACCTTCACCGCGGAACAACTCGCCACCGGCATCAATCTTCCCGCCGAATTCGTCCACACGCCGTTCGACGACGCGTTCAAGAAACTTGATGAAGCCGTGGCCAAGAAGCAGGCCTACGAGACGCGTCAGATCAAGACGCTCTTCCACGGCGAAGAGGGCAAGATCGACATGAAGGCCACCGTGGCGCTGACCGAGAAGGCCCGGAAGCCCCTGGCTGACGCGATCAAAGCCGCCCAGGTCCCGGTGACCCACACGATTCAAATCGTCGCCGCTCCCTGAACCGGAGCCGGAGCCAAAGCGCAGGGCTCACATTTGAGCGGGGTGGATCGGATCCCGGATCCATCCCGCCACACCCGCGTTTGAACTAAATTCCGCCAGCCGCGCGTCCTGATTTTCCGAATCAGGCCTTCTTGGAATCCGCAGGGGCGGGAGTCGTCGCCGGATTCTTGATCGCGGCAAAGTTCCCTTCTTCGCAGCACACCACGAAGGTCTCGGTCTCGGTCTTCAACTCCTGCCAGCGTTTGCGGATGGTCTTCGCTTCGGCGGGATTGATGTGGCTGTCGGCCGCCGCGGTGGCGATCACGGCCAGCAAATCGGCAAATTCCTGCACGATCCGGTTGGTGGCCGGAATCAGCTGATCGGGGCGATCCTGCGGCGTCTTGGGATTCTTGATGAAGAAGCCGCCGGCACGATGGCACAGCCACTGGAGAATGCGGGGATCCTTGGTGCTTTGATACAGCTGGTCCACCCGTTCGAGCGGATTGGTCCCCGAGGTGCCGGTCTCCGGATTCTGGGGCTCGGCCCACTTGTAGATGAGCGACAGCGACAGATCGAGGTCGGCGGCAATCTGCTTGGCGCTGGTGTTTGCCAAGACCTCCCGGAGCACTTCGTGGGACTGCATGAGTGAAGAATTGCCAAACCCTTCGGTGTAGGTGAAGCCCGGACTTCGGGATCGGCCAAAAAGTCACCGAAACCGCCAGATCAACTGGGCATCAGGTGCTCGCGTCGTGCCAAGCGTAGAGGAGCGCGGCCAGGACGGCGACGATCACGAGGAAGATCACTCCACCGGCGCTGCGATTGCGCAGGCCCTGGTTGAGGGATTTGAGGAACCCGATGCCGAATGCCCTGCAACCCGGGCACTTCATCGAGGAAAGCGAAAGCGGCGTTCCGCATCGGTCGCACGAAATGTTTGGATCCAGCATGGCGAGACTCTTGATAACCCGCGCCATTAGAGGATGCGAGAGCGCAGGCGGTCAATCCCCTCGGGGACTCGGGGAGGTTGAACGGTTGAAAAGTTGAAGCGTTGAAGGGGAATCCGACGCTGCCGCGCAGGTTTGCTCATTCGTTCGGAGTCCCGTCTTCAGACGGTTCGGGGAGGCGTGTCTCAAGGGACGCTGCCGGTTGCTTTCCAACCGTTCGATGGCCCCGAATCCAACAGCAGAGCCGCGCAAACGCGGTACTCCATACGCGCGAACAAAACACCTCCCGTCTCTTCAACCCTTCAACTTTTCAACCCTTCAACTACCGTTCCGGGGTCAAAGGGTTGAAGATGAGCCAGTGTCCAAAGTCGCTTCAGAATCCGTGAGATTCCGTGAAATCCGTGTCTGCTTTCGACGTCCGCATATTGACCGAATCGAAAAAACGGGAATTGCCGTTTTGATTCAACCCGCTTAGCTAGCCGCACTCACTCACTCAATGAATCTTCCCCGCCTCACCACCGCCCTCCTGTCTGCATCCGTCTCCGCCGCCGCCCTCCTGCACGCGGCTGATGCACCGAAGCCCATCCGCGTCCTCATCCTCGCCGGCGGATGCTGCCACGACTACAACGCCCAGAAAGACATCGTCAAAAAGGGCCTCGAGGCGCGCGCCAATGTGAAGGTCGATGTGATCTACACCGAGGATTCCAGCACCAAGCCCAACCTCCCGATCTACGGCAACCCCGCCTATGCCGACGGGTATGATGTGGTGATCCACGACGAATGCTCCGCTGACGTGAGCGATCCCGCCGTGATCAAGGGAGTCGTGAAGCCCCATCTCGATGGCGTGGCGGCCGTCAACCTGCACTGCGCCATGCACTGCTACCGCATCGGCAATCCGGGCGAGCCCGCCAAGCCCGGAACTGATCGCGCGCTGTGGTTCGACGTGCTCGGCCTCCAGTCCAGCGGACACGGCGCTCAGAAGCCCATCACCCTCACCGTCACCGCCCCGACTCATCCGATCATGGTCGGCTGGAACGGGTGGACCACCGGCAACGAGGAGCTCTACAACAACATCATGGTCTGGGGTGACGCGAAGCCCCTGATCCGCGGAACCCAGGACGCCGGCAACCTGCCCGGTCGCAATGACTCCGTGGTCGCCTGGACCCACGAATACGGTCCCAAGAAGACCCGCGTGTTCTCCACCACCCTCGGACACAACAACGCCACGGTCTCCGATCCCCGCTATCTGGAACTCGTGACCCGCGCCGTGCTGTGGTCCACGCACCACCTGACCGACGACGGCAAACCCGCGGCCGGTTTCGGTGCCGGCGGGAAATAAGGAATTCCCTCCGATCCCAAGCGATCGCCGCATCCATCCCGGACCTCAGGGAAGATGCGGTCGATCCGGCCCCTCATAGGCCCGCGCGAGCTTCGGCAGCGCGGGCCCGTTTTTTGTCTCATCCCATTCGCCGTCCGACGCCTTGTCCGGCGGCGCGATGAATCCGTAATAGCGCCCCATCCAATACGCGAGCAGCCATCCGCCCGGCTCCACCACATCGCGTCCGTCCGAGCCACCGTCGAGCTGCATGGTCCACGAATCCCAGCGAATGGGCTGACTCTCACGCGGTGAAATCGCCTGGATCCCGCCCTTGAGCGACGGATACCCCGGCGGGGTGCGCAGGTCGGTCCGATGCGAATTCTGGAAGCTCCAGATCCGCAGATCCAACGGCCAGTCGCGCAGATGCCGGGCCGATGCCGTCTCCTCACCCGGCGTTCCGGACAACACGCGGTGAACAAAGTTGAACCAGGGTTGATGCTCCACGCGCAGGACCTCGTAGGTTCGCTCAAAACTCCGTCGGTACACCGCGTGCAGCTCCGGATCGGTTTCGTACTTGAGCAACGTCCAATAGCTCCAGAAGGCGAGTTGATCCTCGAAGTGAAGGATCGCCTCGGGCGGAAACGTCTGGCGCTGACGCAGCGTGTAGTCGGGATAGCCCAGTGAAACGAGTTTGCGATACGCCTCGGTGAACTTCGGATTTCCGGTGAGCGATTCAGCCGTCTTGATGAACGACAACAGCTCCACCGCCTGCAGTCCGCGATCGAAGCGTCCTTCATCGGTCAGAAAATACTCCGGATCCCATCGGCCCCATCGCGTGGGTTTCCCGTCCACATCGATCAACTGCCACTGGTGCGCAATCAGGTGTTCCGCAATGCGCGCAAGGTGGTCGATCGCCAGTTGTTTCTCCGCACCCTCGGCCGCGAGTTCGAGGAACCGCGTGACGGCATAAAAGTGCGAGCACAACTCGTCGCTCGACGTGTCGCCCTTCCATTCGAAGCGCGCATCCGCCGCGTCGTGCCACTCCGCCGGATAGCCGCCCGATCCGCCCGTGGCCTTGTGTCCGCGTTCGCCCTTCACCCACACGCCCCGGGCCGGGAATCCCGGAATCCCGGTCATGCGCTCCAACCAACGCAGCGCAGCGAAGGAATTGGTGGCCTCGTGCCGCGCCGCGGGATCGTGGGTGACGGCGTATCGATACGACTGCGCCGCGAGGTAATCGCCCGAATACCCGCCATCGTTGTCACCCGCCTCGCGGACGAACTCGCCCAGCGCATCGTCCCACTCCAGCTTGTGCAGCAGCCCCAGCCGCTTCTGGCCCGACGCGGCGATGTAGCGTTCGTAGTACGTCGCCTTGCGCGCGAGCGTGAACGGCAGGTAGCGGATGATTCCCAGTCCGCGCGGCGTGGCCAGATAGACCACATGATCTGCCGATGCGATTGCATTCACCCGGTCATCGGGAAGCCATCGACGTCCCGCAAAGTAATGAAAGCCCGACGCGGTCTTCCGGATCACCCCGCGCGTGGTGCCCATCCATGCGTCGCCGTTCCATCCGCGTCCCAGGCTGATCACATCCTCGTACGGCAATCCCGCCGCACCATTCAACGGACGCATCACCATTCCGCGCAATTGTCCCACACCACGCGGCGTGGCGATCAGCAGACGATCCTCCAGCCCGAGCACCGCGCGAAACGCCTTCGCCGGCACGTCGCCCCAGTCCCAGGATTGATCCGCGGGAAATCCATAAACATCCATCCCGCCATACGCGCCACGGACCCACGGAGCGATGCGATCCGTGCCGGCCACCCAGAGGGATTCCTGATGCGACACCACGTGGCGGATCTCAAACGGGGCTTCCGGCCCGGATACTGGCTTGAATCCGTCGCCCTCCCACCGAAGGAGACGCTTGCCCTGCGCCGCCATGAGGACTCCGCGATGCAGCGTCACGTCCTGAATGCCACCGGGGCCTCCCGCACTCCACGCGGATCCGTCCCATCGACGCACCCCGGCGGGGCCCAGCGCCCAGAGATTCGTGCCCGTCACCACCAGTCGTTCCACCGGGGCAGTTTCCCCGGCCACGGCCTCGAAATGATCCCCCTTCAGTTCGCGCACTCCGTTGGTACCCGCAACCCACACGCGGTCTGCGAGAGTGGCCACCGACAGGATCGGCACCTCGGATGCCACCGCGCTGCCCGCCTCCTGCAGGTACACGGAATCGCGGATGACCGCAGACGGTGTCTGGGCAAATCCGGTCCGCGCGGAGGCCACCAGGAGCCCCCCTGCGAAAAGTCGAAGCCAGAACCGGGAAAAACCAAAGCGATGGAACTTCATGGTGCGATGCGGTAATCCAACGCGCTCCGCTGCACGGGGTGCAACGGAGTTTTTCAAATTCGATGCGTAACGGAATCCTGCACGTGTCAGTCAATACACCTGTGAACCGTCGGGAATCCGCTGACCTGTCCTGCAAGCCCCAGTTGAGCCGATCATGACACGCGCCCTTACCCACGGGATCGAATGGCTGCGCCGTCACTACCTCTGGCTTTTCCCGCTGGCGACCGCGGGGCTCGTTGCCTTCGTGGGCTGGTGGGGCCACGCCCGGGTTCGCGATGCCCTGCAGAAACAGCTGAAGAGCGATCTTCAGGCCACAATCAACGCCAACGTCACCGCGCTTGAAATCTGGGTCTCGGATCAAAAACGCCTCGCATCGACCCTGGCCAGGGATCCGGAACTCGTTCCCCTCGCCCGAACGCTTCTCCAACTCAAAAGCACAAATGCCCCCGCGTCGGGCCCCGCCAACGAGCGTCCCGATCCCGCGAGTTTCCGGGAACGCGCGCAGCTGTCCGCCAAGGTTGCCGAAGTGTTGAACCGCCGACTGGTTGGCACTGGGTACAAGGTCGGACAGATCGTGGACACCAACCTGTCCGTGCTCGCCGAGAGCGGCATGGGACGTCGCCGCGGCCGCGGTCCCAACAGCGTTCCCGAGTCGCTCCAGCCCAAGTTCCAGGAGCTGTTCAAGACCGGCGAGCCGGTGATGATCACGCCCTTCAAGCCGCCCCGTCCCACCCGATTCCAACGCGGCCGTGGTCCAGGAGGCGGTCCGGGATTCGCAATGGACACCAACCGCTTCAACGGACGCGGAGGTCCATTTGCCGGCGACACCAATGCCCCCAATGGATTCGGCTTTCCGCGTCGCGAACCTCCACCAATGGAAGCCGGGCTCGCCGCTGGACCGGGACCAGGCCCGGGTGCAGGAATGGGCCCCGGTCCGGACGACGGCCCCGGCGCCCGGGGCGGAGGTCCCAATTTTGGTCCAGGCGGCCCCGGCGAACGTCGCGGAGGGCCCGGAGGTGGATTCGGTTCCGGCCCCGGGTTTGGCCCCGGAGCCATGAATCCCACCAATCGCAACGGAGCCGGATTCCCGCGCGAGATATCGGCCCTGATGCAAGTCGCCGCGCCCATTCTCGACGCCGAGGGACGCACGCTCGGCGCGCTCGGGCTCATTCTCGATCCCGAGGAAGAGTTTACCCGGATCCTCTCCGTCGCCCGCCCCGGCGACAGCGGCGAAACCTACGCGTTCGATCGACACGGGGTGCTGATTTCACGGAGTCGGTTCGAAAGCGAACTTCGACGCCTCGCGTTGATCGATCCCGAGGGAAAAGGCGGATCCGCCCTGACGCTCGAGCTGCGCGAACCCGGCGCGGATTTCAAACCCGGCACGCGCCCCGGAGCCTCCGCCACGAACTGGCCGCTCACGCATCTGGTCAATGCCGCGATCGAAGGCGTCCCCGGCACCCACCTCGAACCCACGCGCGATTACCGCGGGGTTCCGGTGGTGGGCACGTGGCGATGGTTGCCACATCTTGGTTTCGGCGTGGTCACCCAGCTCGACGAATCGGAGGCCTACCTCGCCGCCGGACAGCTCCAGCAGGTGTTCATCGTGCTCATCCTCCTGCTGTCGCTCACGTCGATCGGACTGCTGATGATCTCCAACGCCGGGATCCGCTGGCGCAAGCGCATGGGCGAGGCGGAACTCCGCGCCCGAACGCTGGGGCAATACACGCTGATGGAAAAAATCGGCGAAGGCGGCATGGGCGTCGTGTACAAGGCCCGACACGCCCTGATGCGACGCGAAACCGCGGTGAAGCTCCTCCTGCCGGAGCACGCCGACGACGCCACCGTCGCGCGGTTCGAAAAAGAAGTGCGGCTCACCTGTCGACTCAAGCACCCGTGCACCATCCAGGTGTTCGACTACGGCCGCACCTTCGACGGCATTTTCTACTACGCGATGGAATACCTGGAGGGCCTCACCCTGCAGCGGCTGGTCGAAACCCACGGGGCGCTGCCGCAGTCGCGTGTGATCCATATCTTAATTCAGGTCTGCGATTCCCTCGCCGAAGCGCATGCCCTCGGGCTGGTGCATCGCGACATCAAACCGGCGAACATCTACCTCTGCTGCCAGGGCGGCATGGCGGACCTGGTCAAGGTGCTGGACTTCGGGCTCGTGGGCGGGGCCGCCGCCAGCGAAGCGGATGAGGAGGGAGTGCCCGATCGACACGCGGGCACGCCCCAGTATATGGCCCCGGAAGCCTTCTCCGCGGACACGACGCCGGAGCCACGGATCGATCTCTACGCCCTGGGAGCGACGGCGTATTTCCTTCTGACCGGACGCGAAGTGTTCTCCGGTCCCTCGGTCGAGGACCTCCGAAAGCAGCATCAGCAGGAGGAACCGGCGTCTCTTTCGCAGCTCGCGAAACAGGCGGTGGATCCACGGCTGGAAGCGCTGATTCTTGACTGCCTCAAAAAAGATCCAACCGGCCGGCCGGCGTCCGCGCCGGAAGTCGCGCACCGGCTGCGGGCGATTCAACCTTCGATGCTCTGGACGCAGGAAGACAGCCGGGCGTGGTGGAATGCGCACGACTCCGGCGCGCTCCAACTGCGCGGACCGGATGCGGTGCGATCCACCCATTCGGAACTCGGATCCCCGGAAACGAGCGCCAATCCCGTCACGCCCGCGACCCCGACGCTCCTGATCCCCGCCGACTCGCGGTTCCGTCCGCGCGGATGATGGATTTTGTCGGCCATCAAGTTTGGAGTACCGCGTTTACGCGGCTCCGGGGGCACTGCGGTTTGGAATTCTGGGATGGAGACTGAAGTGGGCGCTTAAACAGAATGCGCGGTTTCGTCCAACAGCAGAGCCGCGTAAACGCGGTACTCCATACGGGATCCCTGCGCCTCGTTTCCCCTTCAACTCTTCAACCCTTCAACTTCATCCCAGCTCAGTGCTGATTCATCGCGAGGCGGAAAAACCGATTCCCCAGCGTCGGCGGAACCTCGATCGCCACGTCCTCATCGTGCTCCGCGAGGAAGAACGCGTTCTGCGGATCATCGAGATCGGTCCACGATTCTGGATCCCACGGCGAGGAGGTCACTTGAACCGAATAATCCCGGTTTGCTTTTCGAAAATAGCCGAGAATCACTCCGTTCGACGTGTTCACCACATTCAACGCGAGCTCCGGACTCGCATCCAACGGCGATGAACCGGCCAGCCACTCATACTCGTTCGGATAGCCATCCGCATCCGGATCGTCGTTCCGATCGAACGGAAATCCATCCGCCGTCGTGGCTTCAAACTGTGTCCACGCCCAATCCTCATACGACTGGAATTTCGGCGCATCGCGCTCGATCCACTGACGCACGAGATCGATCCCCGTCAGATTCAACACCGAGTTGGCGAGCGGCGGCATGTGCCCCTGCCCCAATTGGGACAATCGCCGGAACAACACCGATTGATCGGGGTCTCCGGGGGCAATGACCTTCGTTTGGTAGTTGCCCAGATGATTGTAGGGCTCGGCGCCTACGATCCCCGCCGATTCAAGCACCACCCGGATGTCGGCATTCCAATTCACCAACGCGATGCCATCGGCCCGATGACACGGCGAGCAGTTCACGCTGAGGAACGATCGCGTTCTCCATTCAAGACTCCATGCCGTGCTGGTCGCCGGCGCATACGTGGGGATGCGTGTCCGTACACTCGGAAGCGTGGCGATGTATCCCGCGCCCACCAGCGCATCGATCTGATGCACCGAAACACCATCAATCACCACATCGCGATTCAACTGAGCCGGTGAGAACCCCTGCACGCCTCCGGCGCTGGCGTGGTGACAGGAGAAGCACTCGCGCCGCGACGGAAACCGCCAGTTCACCGTCGTGATTCCCGTCGGTGTCGAAACCGAATAGGTACCGTTGGTTCCCGAAGGCGGCATGAGCACGGCATCGGTTTGCGCGTCGTTCCATCGATACGAGAACCCTTCCGCCACGTGGCCGCTGTTGATCACCAGCACTCGCGTCTCCAGCTTTTTCCGGCTCGTGGGATCGCCCTGCTTCATTTCCAGCCCGAGCGTTTTGATGAACACAGTTCCCGAGGGCATCCACCACGGGGACGGCCCGGTGTTCGCGTTGTAAAACGCAGCGGTCGCCTCCGGGAGCGCGAACCAGCGCTGCTTCTCTGCGCCATCGGACCAGAACGGCACGTTTACCTCGTAGGGCACGACACCGGGATTGGGAGCCTGCTGGGTGGTATCGGAAAAGATACCCAGCTCGGACAACTTCGAGGGAATCGGAGCGCGCGAGGGATCCGGTCCCGCCACCACCTTGAGAATCCTTCCGGCAAAGAAATCGACCGCGAGGAGGTCGCCAGTGGAGGGATCCAACGCGTAGCTCGCCACCCCCGAAGACCACGCGAACCAGTCCACCGGATACGCGGTGCCATCGGCCTTGAATCGAACTGCGCCGAGAAATCCCTGCCAGAAATCCGACACCAGCCACGCGCCATCGAATTCCGGATACCTGGTTCCGCGGTACAGCAAACCCGCCGTCACGGCACCGCCCTGCTCGCGTCCGTACTCCACCAGCGGCGGAAGCAAATCCGGCCCCGCTTCACCCGCCGCCAGTCGAGGGCCGGTGACCGTGCCTTCCAGGATGGGATACCCGTAGTTCCCACCCTTGACCACCCGGTTGACCTCCTCTCGCGTATGATCCCCGGTGTCGTTGGCGTAGAGCGTGCCGGTCAACGGATCGAACCCGAACTGCCACGGATTCCGCAGACCCACCGCGAAGAACTCGGTCCGCACCTTCGACGGATCCACCGGCTGTCCTCGGAATGAATTCGCCCCGACCCACGGATTGTCGGCAGGAATGCGATAGGTCCCCGGCGTAACCGCCGCGTGCGGATTCGGATCCAGGTTTCCGGGACGCAGGTCGACATCGATGCGAAGAATGCCGGCAAAGAAATTCAGGTCGATGCGTTGGGCGTTCTCGAACTGATCGTACTGACCGCCTTCATCGCCGAGGGAAACGTAGAGATATCCATCCGGGCCGAAGTGAAGGTCGCCCGCATTGTGATCCGTGTGACGATCGTACTGCTGGATCATCACCACCTCGGAGGCGCGGGTCGCCTCCGGCTGCGGAGTCGCTCCCAACTCACGCTCAGCAACCGGAACCGTGAAGCGGCTCAAACGGTCGTACAGCACGGTTTGAAAGCCATCCTTTCCCGAATGCAGATAGGTGACGAAGAACTGGCCGTTCTGCCGGAAGTTCGGATGAAAGGTCATTCCGTGCAGGCCGCCTTCACTCTCCTCGTGAACGCGATCCGAGAGGTCGGCAAACACCCGCACCTGGGTAGGATCGGTCAGGGAGAATTCGAAGATCTTGCCATCGTGCTGTCCCACGAGCAGCCGATTGGTCTCCCCCGGCGGCACCACCGCAAACACCGGATGCACCAGCGCCGCGCCGGGAAAACGGTCCTCCAGGTGATAGTTCCAAATTTGAGTATCGCTCGGAATCCGCACCGGGGAAACGGCGGGACGCGGTCCCAGAGTACCCGCCAGCGTCGGAGAAATCCCGCACCAGCACGCCAGGATCAGCAGCGCTCCAAGGCCCATCAGGCGTTGAAAAACCAACTCCCAGCGCAGGAATTGTGGAACATTGTTGCGGCAACACGACACCATTGCTCGCCGAGACGCGTGGGAGCGTTGGCGGGTTTCATAGCGGAGGCTCTTTTTGCAAAAACAGGGAATCCCCCCCGATCGTTTGGGGGAAAGTCCCCAGACTTGTGCTCGAAACCCCGAATCGCGTTGGCTAGACTGCATTCCTGTTCTGCAAAAGCTGGAATCGCGCCGAACTCTTCGCCCGCCATGTCTTCGCCCCGTGCCCACATCGATCTGCAGACGCGTCTGGAGGAAGTCCCTCTGTTCGACGACTCGGCGTGCCTGCACGGATCCACCCTTTCCGCACGCGGGCTGCACGATCTGCTCTCAGATTCGGTCATGGTGTCCGCCCTTCGATCCGCAGGCGCGCCCCGCCCCCGACGGGTCGGCGATGATCGGGAACAATCGAAATCGTGGGTGGAGTCGGTGGTCCCAATTCTGTCGCGAATCCATGGAACCATTGCGGCGTGGAATCTTCGGACCCTGCTGAGCGATCTCTACGATTGGGAGGAACCGCTCACCACGTCGAACTGGCTCGAGCTCGATGACCTCATCGGACAGCGGAGCCGGGATCCCGACTGGCCGCGGACGGTGTTGCAGCGGGCGCGGATTCACCGGCTGGCGACGCCGCTGCATTTGCGCGGACTCGGCCAGGCCGACGATCTCTTCACCTACACGCTCCGCTGGGCGGAGTTCGCGCGTGCTCGTGCGGGAGAGTTCGACACCGCCGTTTACGAATTGGAACGCACTTGGGGACGCGAACCCGAGGGCCCCTGCCCGCGCGAATCCGAAGTGCGTCCACCTACCTACCGGGTGATCCGCAGCCTCGACGATGTTCACGCCGCGCTCGATCATTTCGTTGGCTCCGTTCTCCAATCCCGGGCCACCGTGCTGCGACTCGAAGTCTCGAATCCGCTCGCTTCCACCATTCCCACCACAGCCGAGATGACCGCCGCGCTGGCGCGACGCGAATCGGCCGGCGTCCACGAACGCGATGTGTTCACGGCCTACGTCCTGAACTCGCTGTTCGATGCGCTTGCCTCACGGGGCAACGAACTCGCGATCCAGATTCGGTTGGGGATGGAAGCCGTTCCCTCCATGGCATCGTGGACGCGGCGTCATCCCCACCTTCGTTTTCACGCGCAGGTCACCGATGCGGCCTCGAATTCCGCCCTCTGCGCCCTCGCACCCGAAGTGCCCAATTTGAATCTCGCCGGGATCACCCCGCCGTTGATTCACCCCGGCTGCCTTCAATCCATGCTGGCCGAACGGTTCGACCTGCTCCCGACCGCGCGATTCTCGGCCTTCGGCTCGGAAGCCGCGTGCGTGGAATGGGCTCACGCGCGGGCCGTGTTCGTGCGGAATGAACAGGGACGATTCCTCGAGCAACGGATCCAGCAGGGACAATACGACATCGATCAGGCGCTCACGCTGGCCCGCGAAGTGTTGTTTGAGAGTCCGCAGGCACGGTCACGAGGCATCGCGGACTAAGCGGCGGTTCGTGGGTGGGGAATAAGAATAAGGATCAAAATTGGAACACCGGGTTTTCTGGCGGGCCGTTGCGACCCATTTTCCCGGAGATACGGGTCGGGCCGGGAGTCCTTCCACAGTCTCCCGGCCCGACTGCCTTCTCAGGCTCCTTCCAGTGCCGGTTGAACTCAACCCTTACGGGCCAAGCGACCGCATCCGAAAATCGGGTTCCGGACAATCGCCCTCAGGGTGGATTGCAATCCATACCTGGTTGGAACGGCGATGTCGTCGGTGTGAAAAGTCCGGAAGCGTGGGTGACGTCCGGCAACCTGATCCACCCTCGTGGGCCAGCTTGTGGCCACGGGCAGGACCCGGTTCTCCATCTCCTCACCAACACTGCCTTCACCCGCCTCACGAGCGGGCCGCGCGGCCTGCCCCCCTCGGAGCCACCGCAGCGTTTCTCACACTTATTCTATCGGAAGGCCCGCGTATTTCTAAAGCACATGTTGATCAGGATTTTTGAAACGCTTTCCCCGGAGGTTGCGGCTGGATACGCTTTTTCCCCATGACCTTTCCGCTCAACGCCTACCTGCTCGCCTTCCTGGGCGCGTTCGCGGCAACCGTCATGGCCGTGCCACTCTGGCGGTCGCTTTGCCAGCGCCGCGGCTGGGTCGATGACCCGGGCCATCGCAAGATCCACCACACCCCCGTCGCCCTCGCCGGAGGCCCCGCGGTGTTTACGGGTGTAATCACCGTTCTTCTCGGTGCCTGGATCGCGGTTCACTTCCGGTGGCTCGATCCCGATGCCGTGGGGAAGCTCGCCTACGGACTCGGCCGCCGTGCGCCCCAGTTGCTGGCCATCCTGGTCGGGGCGGCGGGCATGGTCGCCCTCGGGGCGTGGGATGATCTGAGGGAGCTTCGTCCGTCGGTGAAGTTCTGCGGCCAGTGCGCCGTGGCCCTGCTCGTCGCCGCCGCCGGAGTGCGGGTGACGCTGTTCGTTCCCAGTGTGGCGTTCAGTTACTTCATCACCGTGTTGTGGATCCTCACGGTGACCAATGCGCTGAATTTCAACGACAACATGAACGGCCTCTGCGGCGGGCTCGGAATGATCGCCGCGCTCAGCTTCGGGATCATCGCGGCGCGAAACGGACAATATCTGGTCGGATCCATGGCCCTGCTCGTCGCCGGAGCGCTGCTGGGATTTCTGCCCTACAATTTCCCGCGGGCCACGGTGTTCCTCGGCGATTCCGGCAGCCACCTGGTCGGCTTCCTCCTCGCCGTGCTCGCCATCCTCCCGCACTTCTATTCCACCAAGCTCACCCATCCCTCCCGGCTCGCAGTGTTCCATCCGCTGATTGTCCTGGCGGTCCCGTTGCTCGACCTCGCCAGCGTGGTTTGGATTCGCACCCGGGCCGGAAAACCGTTCTGGATCGGCGACAATCAGCATTTTTCCCACCGACTGGTCCGCGCCGGCATGTCCAGACCTTCGGCCGTCATGACCCTCTGGGCCGCCGCGCTCGCCGGCGGACTGCTGAGCTGCCTCTGAACTACTCCCGGTCTTTCTTCGTCCCCTCACTTGCCGTCCGGTCGCTCCGACCCTAACGTCCGGCCGCTTTATGGAAAACGTCGTCATCATCGGCACCGGCTGCGCCGGCCTCACCGCCGCCATCTACACCGCCCGCGCAAATCTCGCCCCCCTGGTCCTCACCGGCACCATGCCCGGCGGACTTTTGACGACCACCAGCATCGTGGAGAATTTCCCCGGATTCCCCGATGGAATCGACGGCTACGAGCTGATGACCCGCATGCAGGCCCAGGCCGAGAAGTTCGGCGCGAAGGTCAAATTTGGTACGGTTGAAACGGTGGACCTGCGCCATCAGCCGATCCGCCTGCTGATCGACGGCGAGACCATCGAGACCAAGACGCTCATCATCGCCAGCGGCGCCGGCCACAAGCACCTCGGCATCCCGGGCGAGCACGAGCTGGAGAAGAAGGGCGTCACCTACTGCGCCACCTGCGACGGCGCCCTGCCCATGTTCCGCAACCAGCCGCTGGTCGTGGTTGGCGGCGGCGACTCCGCATGCGAAGAGGCCAACTACCTCACCCGCTTTGCCTCGACCGTGTACCTCGTGCACCGTCGCGACACCCTCCGCGCCTCGCGCATCATGGCCGAGCGCACCCTCGCCAATCCCAAGATCAAGATGGTCTGGGACTCCGTGGTCACCTCCGTGCAGGACGTCACCACCGGCAAGGTCACCGGGGTCGGCCTCAAGAATCTCAAGACCGGCGTCGAGAGCACCCTTGAGTGCAAGGGCCTGTTCGTCGCCGTGGGCCACGTCCCCAACACCGAGTTGTTCCGCGGTCAACTGACCCTCGACGACGCCGGCTATTTCGTCCTCGGCAAGGGCACCGCCACCTCGGTTCCGGGCGTGTTCGTGGCCGGCGATTGCGCCGACTCCGTCTATCGCCAGGCCATCACGGCCGCCGGCATGGGATGCTCCGCCGCCATCGAGGCCGAACGCTTCCTGGCCGGACTCCACGCCTGACGCGTCGAAACGATTCGCTTCGCCGTTCCCCCAAGTCCCGACGCTCCAAGCCATGGCCACCATTTCCCCCACGGAACTCAGCCAACTGCTGGAGTCGGAGAACCCGCCCATGCTGCTCGACGTGCGGGAGCCGGAGGAACACGGCTACTGCTCCCTGCCCGGCTCGCGGCTCATCCCGCTGGCCGACATTCCGGATCGACACGGGGAGCTCGACGACTGGCGCGAACGCGACGTCGTGGTGTATTGCCACCACGGCGTCCGGAGCGCCCACGCCATCGGATACCTCCGGGCCGTCGGCTTCACCAAGCTTTCCAACCTCACCGGCGGCATCGACCGCTGGAGCCTCGAGGTCGATCCATCGGTCCCGCGCTACTGAAAAGCGCCCTGGATGGGTCGGTGGAATCGCCGCCGATTTCCCCGGGCCCGGCACGCGGCACCGAGGCGTGCCACGATGAGCCGATGCGACACGCCCCGCGCCAGCCCGCTCGTCCCACCCGGCGCGGATCTTTTTTGATACGCGCGTAAAGCCCCGCAAATACGGGCGTTGAAAGACTGGCACTCCCTGTGCAACTACCGGGGCATGCAGCTCGACAAATGGACACTCAAAGCCCAGGAGGCCCTTCAATCCGCGCAGGCGCTCGCGCAGGAGCGCACGCACCAGCAACTGGATTCCGAACACCTTCTGCTCGCCCTCGCATTGCAGCCTGAGGGATTCGTCCCCCAGTTGCTTCAGAAGCTCGGCGTCAACGCAGCCAAGCTGACCGCCGATCTCGAGGCCGAGCTCTCGCGTCGACCTAAGGTCCAGGGATCCAATTCCGTTTACCCCAGCCAGGATCTCCAGAACACGCTGACCGCAGTGCCGGCCGAGGCGGCGAAACTCAAGGACGAGTACGTGTCCACCGAGCACCTGCTGCTCGCCCTCATCCACAAGGGCGGCACCAGCCTCGGGAAGATTCTCGATCGGCATCAGATCAAGCCCGACGCCGTCCTCAAGGCGTTGGTCGAATTGCGGGGAAACCAGCGGGTCACCGACGCCACCCCGGAGGACAAATTCCAAGCCCTCGAAAAATACGGCAAAGACCTCACCGCCCTTGCGCGGCAGGGCAAGATTGATCCGGTCATCGGGCGTGACGACGAGATCCGTCGTGTCATGCAGGTGCTCACCCGGCGCACCAAGAACAACCCGGTGCTCATCGGCGAACCCGGCGTGGGCAAGACGGCCATCGTGGAGGGACTCGCCCGGCGCATCGTCGATGGCGACGTTCCGGAATCGCTCAAGAACAAGCGCGTCATCTCGATGGACATCGGGGCCATGATCGCCGGCGCAAAGTACCGCGGCGAATTCGAGGACCGTCTCAAGGCCTTCCTGAAAGAGGTCACCTCGGCGCAGGGGCAGATCATTCTCTTCATCGACGAACTCCACACCATCGTCGGAGCCGGCAACGCAGAAGGCGCAGCTGATGCCGCCAACATGCTCAAGCCACAGCTCGCCCGCGGTGAACTGCGCTGCGTGGGCGCCACCACGCTCGATGAATACCGCAAACACATCGAGAAGGACCCCGCGCTCGAACGTCGCTTCCAGCCCGTGCAGGTGGCGGAACCGACGGTCGAAAACACCATCGCCATCCTTCGCGGACTCAAGGAGCGCTACGAAACCCATCACGGCGTCCGCATCCAGGACTCCGCCCTCGTCGCCGCCGCCACGCTGTCGAATCGCTACATCGCCGACCGCTTCCTCCCCGACAAGGCGGTGGACCTTGTCGATGAATCCGCGTCGCGGTTGAAGATGGATCTCGATTCCAAGCCCACCGACATCGACCGGCTCGACCGTCAGATTCTGCAGCTCGAAATCGAGCGTGCATCGCTGGCCAAGGAAAAGGACGACATCAGCCGCGAACGCCTGCGCAAGATCGAGGGCGACCTCGCCAATCTGAAGGAACGCTCCACCGCACTCACCGCGCAGTGGCAGAATGAAAAAGCCGCCATCAACGCCGTGAGCGTGATCGCCGCGCAGCTCGAACAGGCGCGGACCGATCTGGAGAAGGCGAGCCGCAAGGGAGACCTCCACGCGGCGGCCGAGATCCAGTACGGGCGCATTCCCGACCTCGAAAAGAAACTCGTCGCCGTGGAAAAGCAGACCGCGCTGGCTACGAATCGCGCGACGCTCCTTCGCCAGGAAGTGACCGAGGAGGACATCGCCCGCGTGGTGGCCTCGTGGACCGGCATTCCGGTCACCCGGCTGCTCGAAGGCGAGCGCGACAAGTTGGTTCGAATGGAGGAACGACTGACCCAACGCGTGATCGGTCAGTCGAGTGCCGTCCGGGCCGTGTCCGACGCCGTTCGCCGCGCCCGGTCGGGTCTTGGGGATCCGAACCGTCCCATTGGATCCTTCATTTTCCTCGGCCCCACCGGCGTTGGAAAAACCGAACTCGCCCGTGCCCTCGCCGAATTCCTGTTCGACGACGATCAGGCCTTGGTGCGCATCGACATGTCGGAATACATGGAGAAGCACGCTGTCTCCCGTCTCGTCGGCGCCCCTCCGGGCTACGTGGGATACGACGAAGGCGGCCAGCTCAGCGAGGCCATCCGGCGCCGCCCGTACTCGGTGGTGCTCTTCGACGAAATCGAGAAGGCGCATCCCGACGTGTTCAATCTGCTCCTCCAGGTGCTCGACGATGGACGCCTCACCGACGGCCAGGGCCGCACCGTGGATTTCAAGAACACCATCGTGATCATGACCTCGAACATTGGGTCGCCGATCATCCAGGAATACTTCCTCGATGGACGCACCACCGTGGGCGCGCGTCAGGCCATGGAGGACAAGGTGATGTCCGAGCTGAAGGGCCACTTCCGTCCCGAGTTCCTCAACCGCGTGGACGACACCATCATCTTCGGAAGCCTCGATGAATCGGAGCTCACCAAGATCGTGGCCATCCAGCTGAAGCACGTGATCGAACGTCTCGCCGCGCAACAACTCACCCTCCAGGTCGAGCCCGACGCGCAGAAGCGCCTGGCCGACGAGGGCTACGATCCACAGTTCGGAGCCCGACCGCTGAAGCGTGCGATCCAGGATTCGCTCCTGAATCCCCTCGCCTCCGAGCTGCTCAAGGGAACGTTCAAGCCCGGCGACACCATCGTGGTCCGCGCCGACAAGGGCGACGGTCTCGAATTCACCAAGGGCTGACCGCGTTTCGAAAAGACAGAGAGAACGAACCGCAGATCAACGCAGATGGACGCAGATATGAATGCCGTGAGGTAAATCGAGGACCACGAAATCCGAGGTCGGTTTTCGTGGCATCCCGGTACCCCACCGCTTCTCTGCCCATTTGCGTTCATCAGCGTTCATCAGCGGTTTAAAATCCGGGCTGCAGCTCGTCCGACATTCCGCGGGAGGACTGGTTCCAAACTTGTCCTCCTCCTTCCGATCGCTACGGTCGGGACCATGATGATCGGATTCCACCCCGGGGGGCCCGCGCACCCGGCTTCCGCCCAACCCCGGCGAACCCATCGCCCTCGGGCTTTCCTCCTCGGGCTTGCGCTTTCCGCGACCCTCACGGTTTCAAATTCGATCCATGCGGCAGACCTCGGGTCGGCCCTGAAGGAGCTCAAGGCGGTCGCCGCCGAGGGCAAGGGAAACCCCACCGCATCGGCCGCATGGAAACGCGTCGCCGCCGCTGATGGACGTTCTCTCCCGATCCTCCTCGCCGCCATGGACGGGGCGAATGACTACTCACTGAACTGGATCCGCAGCGCGATCGAAGCAGTCGTCCAACGCGAGACCTCGCAAGGCCGCGCCCTTCCAGTCGATGCCCTCCTCCGCTTCGCCCGCGACACCAAGCATCATCCCCGCGCCCGCCATCTCGCCTTCGAACTCGTGTCCCAGCAGGACAAGGCGCTCGCGCAAAAACAACTCCCCGGCTTTCTCAACGATCCCTCGCCCGACCTCCGACGCGAGGCCGTCGCCGCACTGATTGCGCAAGGCGTGGAGACCGTCGCCAAGAACAAGGAAGCCGCGATCCCCATTTTCCAAAAGGCCCTCGCCAGCGTTCGCGATGCCGATCAGGTGGAAGACCTCGCCACCCGGCTCAAGGAATTGGGACAAAAGGTGGACTTGCCCCGCGTGTTCGGATGGGTCACCCAGTGGCGATTGATCGGCCCCTTCGACAACACCGCCGGCGCCGGATTTGAAAAAGCCTACCCGCCCGAAACATCGATTGATCCCAACGCCGAATACGACGGCAAGGCCGGCAAGGTGAAGTGGAGCGACTACACCACCAAGAGCGACTACGGCCTGGTGGACTTCAACACCCCGTACGGCGCGATCAAGGAAGTCACCGGTTATGCCGTGGCCGAATTCTGGAGCGACACCGCACGGCGCGTCGAAATCCGCCTTGGATGCAAGGACGGCTGGAAGGTCTGGGCCAACGGCAAATTCCTGTTCGGACGCGATGAGTACCACCGAGGCGTGGAAATCGATCAATACCGCATGCCCGTGGATCTCCAGAAGGGCCGCAACGTGATCCTCGTGAAATGCTGTCAGAACGAACAAAAGGAGGATTGGACCAAGGAGTGGGAATTCCAGCTCCGCGTCACCGACCTCTCCGGCAACCCCATCTTCTCCAGCCGATGAACCCCTCTTTTTTCCAACTCCCGAAGTCCCTCCGTCGTTCGCTGACTCCGTTGGTTTTGTCGGCGGTGGCAAGCCTGTCGCTGCAGGCCGATTGGACCCAGTTCCGCGGAGCCGGTGGTGATTCGCTCCAGCCTTCCGGCCGGGTGCCCTCGGTTCTCAGCACCAATTCGCTGGTGTGGTCCCTGCCCCTCCCCGGACGCGGCATCTCGTCGCCGATCGTGGTAGGCGACCGCGTGTTCCTCACCAGTTCCAGCGGCGGACGCCAGGAGCGGCTCCACGTGCTGTGCTACAACCTCTCCGACGGCTCGTTGCGCTGGGAGCGGAAGTTCTGGGCCACGGGTCGCACCATGACCCACGAGAAAATTTCAAGCGCGGCCCCGTCGCCGGCCAGCGATGGACGCGCCATCTACGCGCTCTTTTCCTCCAACGACTGCGTGGCGCTCGACCTCGACGGGAACCTGATTTGGTACCGCGGGCTCGGACGCGATTATCCCAACGCCAGCAATTCGCTCGGCATGGCCTCATCGCTCGCGGTTGTGGATGGCGTGGTCGTGGCCCAGGTGGAAAACGACAGTGAATCCTTCACCGCCGGTCTCGATGCCAAGAGTGGTCTCAACGTCTGGAAGCTCGATCGCCCGAAGAAAGCCAACTGGACCTCGCCCTTTGCCTTCCGCGAAGCCGATGGCCGGACCTCGGTGATTCTCCAATCGTCCAAGGGCGTGGTGGCCGTGGATCCCAAGACGGGCAAGACCCGTTGGAATTACGCCGACGGAGCCTCCACGCTCCCCAGCACCACCCCCGCGGGCGGGCGCCTCTACGTGCCCTCGCAGGGACTCACCGTGCTCGAGCCCGCCGCCGACGGCACCCTCAAGCAGGTGTGGCGGTCCGCGCAGTTGCGTCCGGGAACCGCCAGCCCCGTCGTGCTCGGCGAACGCGTGTTCACGCTCAACGACGGCGGAATCCTCACCTGCGGCGATACCAAGGATGGACGCCGCCTGTGGCAGCTCCGATTGAAGGGCGCGTTCAGTGCGACCCCGGTTTCCGCGGGCGGATTTCTCTACTGCGTCAACGAAGACGGCCTCGTCCAAGTCGTGGATCCCAACGCCCCGTCCGGCGCAGTGGTCAGCGAACTGCCGCTCAAGGACATCATCGTGGGAACGCCGTCGATCGCCGGAGATTCCCTCTTCGTCCGCAGCGACAAGCGACTCTGGCGCATCGGCCGCAACAGCGCCCTCTGAGTCCTCGATTCCCGCGGCCCGCATCCAGCTCCCGAACCAGTCCAATCCCACCCCGTACGTCATGCCCAACATCATTGTCCCCCCGCGCTGGCGCATCCCCGAAAGCCAGATCACGCCGGAATCGGTGTACCGGAATCGACGCGCCTTCCTCCAGGAAATGGGTTTCGCCGGTGCAGGTCTGCTCGCGGCTTCGCAGATGAGTTTCGCCGCCGACACTGCATCCCCGGCCAAGCCCGCCGCAGCCGCAGCCGCGGCCAGTGGAGCCACCGGCGGCAAGTACCCGGCACCACGCAATCCGAAGTTCGACGGCAAGGGGCTCACCCTCTCAGACGCCACCGTTACTGCGGAGTACAACAACTTCTACGAATTCAGCACCTCGAAGGAGCGCGTCCATCGGCTGGTTGGCCCCTTCACCACGGATCCCTGGACCGTGCGGATCGACGGTCTGTGTGAAAAACCCATGACCGTGGATGCCCGCGAATTGATCGGGCAATTCCCGCTGGAGGAGCGGGTGTACCGATTCCGATGCGTCGAGGCGTGGGCGATGATTGTTCCCTGGACCGGGTTCCCGCTCGCCAAGTTGCTCGCCGCCGTGAAGCCCACCAGTGACGCGAAGTTCGTGAAGTTCACCACCGCGCTCCGGCCCGAGCAGATGCCTGGGATCGCGCGTCTCCGCGAATACCCCTGGCCCTACACCGAGGGGCTGCGAATCGATGAGGCCATGAACGACCTCGTGATGGTCGCCACCGGGATCTACGGCAAACCGCTGCCCAAGCAGAACGGCGCCCCCCTGCGCCTCGTGGTGCCCTGGAAGTACGGCTACAAGAGCATCAAGAGCATCGTCCGCATCGAACTCGTGGCCAAACAACCGGCCACCCTCTGGGAAACCCTTGCCCCGGACGAATATCCCTTCGAATCCAATGTGAATCCCCGCGTGCCGCATCCCCGCTGGTCCCAGGCCTCGGAGCGCTTGATCGACACCGGCGATCGCGTCCCCACGCTGCCCTACAACGGGTACGCCGAACAAGTTGCCGGCCTTTACGGCAAGAGCTGAAGCGGGGCCGCCATTCGACGCATTCCGATGCGATCCGGGAGGGGAAAAGCCCGGTCTTGAACCGGGGGATCCCGCTTTCCCGGACAATCGGCTTTTAATTCGCCCAGAATTCTGGCATCGTCCCCGCCCGATGGATTCCAAGAAGCTGGCGCTGTTGTGCCGTGAACTCGCAGAGAACAAGAAGGCCGAGGACGTGGTGGTCCTTGATGTCCGCAAATTGTCCACCGTGACCGACTTCTTTGTCGTCGCCAGCGGCAGCAGCGAACCGCACCTCCGTGCCATCGAAAACGAGGTGCTCGACCAATTGCAGAAGGACTACGGCATCAAGCCGCAGCACACCGATGGCAGCGCCCAGACCAACTGGGTGGTGGCCGACTTTTTCGATGTGATCGTGCATCTGATGAAGCCCGATGTCCGTGCCCGCTACGACCTCGAAGGCCTCTGGGGCGACGCCCCGCGCGTGGCGCGTCCCCGCACCAAGAAGAAGGCTGCCGACGCCGACGCTCCGTCTGCCTGAGCTTCCTTCAACCCTGTTTTTCCCGACGCCAGCGTGCTCCCTGTGGGCCGCTGGTGTTTTTTTTCGCCGTGGGCGGCCCAGATGACGCGGCCCTTTGGAGTGCGGCGGGAAGCGGAGCGCCACGCCGCTTTGGTCCGCACGCCGGATAAGGGGACTCTTCGGGTGTGAATCCGGGGCTTTGCTGGAAGGGTAATCGGTCGGATTTGCGCTGCACCCGAATTCGAAAGCGGTGTCGACGCTGCGCTCTGCCACCGCACTCCACATTCACGCAGCCCCGCTTCACCCCTCCAACTTCCTCTCCGCCTCCGCCCCCCGAACCGCCCACGTGAAGTGAACCAGCACCCCGACCAGCATCAGCAGGTTCGCCGACTGGGAAACGCCGTGGAGCGCCCCAAACGTTTTGCGGGACGATTCCCGGACTTCTGCCGAGGTTTCGGGAGCGTACCGAATTCGGTGCAACTCCTTCAGCCGGGGCTGGAGCCCGTACCCAACGAACGCCCCGAGTCCGATAATCCCGACGAGCAGCAGCCACCGTCGGCGGAAACCTCCCGCGGGCTGAAGCCGGGATTCCAGAAACAGGAGCAGGGCCGCGGCAATGCCGAGGATCTGAACCAGGACGAAATACCGGCTGAGGATCAACTGCGCCGCCCGGCCGGCGGTCTCGCGGGGCATCAGTTCGAGCATGGCCGGGGAGAAAAACGCGGGGCCGGCTCCGACGGTGAGAAACACCGCCGCACCCAGCCAGATGCCCGCCACCACCGCCGCCAGCCATCGAATCCAGGACAACATTCGCCCCACCCTAGGCCGGCGCGGGGCAATCGCAAGAGCCTCGGGCCCCGGGGACTGCGGACTGGGAGACGATTCCAACCGAGGCCCAACCCTTCCGAAAATTCTATTGCTCCAAGGATTCTTGCGACTACCTTACCGCTTCTTTCGTTGCGAATTGGCGAATTGTTGTTGTCCAGATGAATATTGAACTTACCAAGCGAGCCCTCGAGAAGATCGGAAACCAGCACATCCTGGTTAACGTGATTTCCCGGCGTGTCCGCCAGCTCAACAGTGGTTCGGGTGGATCCAGCCGTCCTTTGGTGGAAGTCACCCCTGGCATGGGCGCTGCCGACATCGCTCTCCTCGAAGTGATCGAGGACAAGATCGGTTATGAACTGATCGTGGAAGAAGCCGCTGTGGCGGAAGTCGCCCCGCCCCCCCGCAAGCGGGCCAAGCGCGCTCCGGCCGCTGCTCCGGCTCCCGCCGCTGCCGCCTGATCCGGCTGTCGGATTCGAATTTGAATTTGAAACGCCGGAGGGCTCACGCTCTCCGGCTTTTTCGTCTCCGGCCCTCGCTCCGCTGAATCCCCGATGAACCCAGATGAATCCATTCTTCCCCCGGTCCTCGGCAGTCCCCGCCGCAGTGCGAACCTTCGCGTCCAACTGCGGTTTGACCTTCCTGGTTTAGGTTGAACACTCCCTTGAGGCATGGCTGATCCCATCAACAATTCGAAGGCGCGTCGGGACTACACGATCCTGGAGACCTACGAGGCCGGCATCGTGCTGCATGGCACCGAGGTGAAGTCGCTGCGCGCCGGCAAGGGACAGATCTCCGATGCCTTTGCCCGGGTGGAAAAGGGCGAAGTCTGGCTGCATAACATGCAGATCGACGAGTACAGCCACGGCAACATCAACAACCACCGTCCGGTGGCGCCGCGGAAGCTGCTCCTGCACAAGGCCGAGATCCGCAAGCTGGCGGAGCTGGGCAAGGTGAAGGGCAACACCATCGTTCCCCTATCCCTCTACTGGAAGACCGGCCGGGTCAAAATCCAGCTCGCCGTCGGCGAGGGCAAGGGAGCGCACGATCGCCGCGAAGACATGAAGCGCCGCGACTCCGAGCGCGAGATGAAGCAGGCCCTGATGCACCGGGCGAAGGGCCGCTGAGCGCGAGGCGCGGCAGCGTCCAAGGCAAAAGTTAAAAGACGAAAGGCAAATGGCGCGGAACTCCGCCACCCTGTCTTCGTAGCCGCCGAGGGAACGAGGCGGATCAGCCGGGCTTCAAATCAGCCACGCACTCCGATTGGGCCGGACGTGTGAATACCAAAACCCCGGGCAGTTTTTCTCGCCGTCTGGAGTCCTCATTCTCCCATCCCGCGCGCCCAATTTAGCGACGAACTCTTTCAGGCTTGGGGTGATCCGCATTCTCCCGGCGGCGGCTACGCGGAACCCGGGGCCGCAAGGCGCGGCCGCGCCCAAGGCAAAAGTTAAAAGGAAAAAGGCAAATGGCGCGGAACTCCGCGTCTTTGTTTTCGTAGCCGCCGAGGGAACGAGGCGGATCAGCCGGGCTTCAAATCGGGCACGCACTCCGATTGGGCCGGACGTGTGAAATCCGTGCACGAGACCGTTGGTTACCGGTCGTTTTCTTTTTCCATCCGGTTTCAAAAGCGGTGTCGACGCTGCGCTCTGCCACCGCACTCCAAAATCGATCCGCGCCTCTCCAAATCCAGCATCCAGGATCCGGCATCTAGCATCGCCCCATCGATCCCCATCTTCCCCGTGATCCGAATCCAAACAAAAACCGCCGGCGCTGCGGAACAGCACCGGCGGTTGAATCGTTTTTGATCTCGGATTCGATTACTTCGCGAAGACGGCGTGCTGGGGATTCCCGCCCGATTGCAGATACCCGATCAGGTTCAGCAATTCTTCGGAGTTCATCGAGTTGATCAGGCCTTCCGGCATCAGCGAGACCGGATAGGGCTTGCGCGATTTCACCTGGTCGAGCGCGACCGACGTGGATTCATCCGGGTTCCGAGGATCCGCAGTGACCACCAGTTTGCCGCCGTCCACATACGCGCGTCCCACCAGCGTGGAACCATCGGCGAGCTGCACTTCCTCGGATCCGTACTGGTCCGAAATCACCTTCGAGGGCTCGATGATGTTCTCCAACAGGTCGCGCATCGTGTAGCGCGAGGCCACACCGGTGAGGTCGGGTCCAACGCTGCCGCCGGTGCCGTTGAATCGATGGCAGGAGGCGCATCCGACCGAGTTAAACATGGCGCGACCGTTTTCGAAATCGCGTCCCTTCACGCCCTTGGCCGCCACGGCGAGTGCCTGATCCACGGAATACGAACGGCCCGGGCCCTTCGGCGCGGCGAACTGGGTGTTGGCTCCCGAAACCTTCAGCGTGGAGAGCTTTTCCAACGCAGCGCGCTCGGTGGGATCTTCCACGGTGGCGAGAGCGTCCTTGCGAATATTCTCCAGGAAGCCGCGGAAGCTGTTGCCGCCATGCCAGGGTGCAGTGCGCGGGAACCAGGCGAAGAACGATTTCCGCAACGCCGGGGTCCATCCCGTCTTCGCTTCGCGGAGCAGATAGGCAAAGGCGATCTGTTCCTGATTCGGACGGCTCGCGGCGGCATCCGAAAAGGCACCGGCGTATCCGCGGTTGCGCTCCAACAAGGCGTCGCTGGCGTACTTCAGATCGGCGTCGTTGGCGGTGAGCATCAACGGCACGGTCTTGGCAACCACGCCCGGGGCACCAATGTGGATCAGCGTTCCCGCGAGTTCGCGGTTCATCGAGCGGCTCTTCGCGGGATACATCGCGTCGAGACGCGCAATGGTCGCTGTGCGGATCGCGCCCTCGGGATTGCCCTGGCGGATGAGCGTCAACTGATACGCACGAATCGCGGCGAGGCGTGCCGCTTCGTCGAGCGGGTTCAGATCGAGGCGATTGAGGAACTCGAGGAGACGGTCGCGATGCTCGGGCTTGCCCATGCGCGCGAGGGCGACGGCGCCTTCAATGGCGGCCCAGGGGCGGGTCTCGCTGAAGACGCGATTGGACCACGCACCCACGGGTTGACGCTCGATGGCCACGCGCGCGGCGTAGCGGATCCAACGGTCGGGATTCGCCAGATGCGGCCAGGCCTTGTCGATGGCTTCAGGGCCGGTGCCTTCGAGGTGGAGCTTCTCGAGCTCGCGTCGGAGCTGATGCCCCGCGTTCGGCTTGGCCGCTGCCACGGCTGCGGTGCTCTCACGTCCCACATAGGTCACACGATAAACCGCCGATTCCGTTCCGCGTCCACCGATGGCGAAATACATCGCGCCGTCCTTGGGATGAATCACGAGGTCGGTCAACGGAAGCGGACGTCCACTGATGAACTCCTCCTTCTCCGCCTTGTAGCCGCCACCGTCCGGAACGAGGTGGATGGCGTACATGGTGCCGTAGGTCCAGTCGTTGGCGAAAATCGCGTTCTGATACTTCGCGGGGAATTTCGCGCCCTGACCGGAGATCACGCCGGTGGGACTGCCGGGGCCGATATCCACCAAAGCCGGGAGGCTGTCGGGATAATAGCTCGGCCACTTGCCCGCGCCGGAGCGCCAGCCGAGATCGCTGCCGCTGGTGGCGAGGCAAATGCGCGTGGGGCGGTACCACGGCATGCCCGCGTCCCATTCCATGTCGGAGTCGTAGGTGATGATGTCGCCCAGGGCGTTGAAGGCGAAGTCGTACTCATTTCGGTACCCGTGGCTGAACAGTTCAAAGGTCTTTCCCTCCGGATCCACCTTACAAATGTATCCGCCGGGGGCGAGAATGCCGCGGGCGTGGCCGTTGGCGTCCCAGAGTCGGGTGACGATTTGGTCCTCATTCCACGCGCGCGGGGCGCGGGACAATTCGAGCGGCTTGGGAAGCTGGGTGTGATTGCCGCAGGCGATGTAGAGCGACTTACCGTCGGGAGCGAGCACGATGCCGTGCGGACCGTGTTCGCCGCCGCCTTCGATGCGACGCAGCAACTTCTCCTCGTCGTACTGGTCGTCACCGTTGGTGTCGCGCAGCCGCCAGAGCCCCTGGCGTCCGCCCTGCTCGTTCACCATCACGTACAGGCTGTCGAAGGCGCAGAGCAATCCGTGGGCGCCACCGACCGAATTGGTGAGCTTCTCCACCGAGGCTGCTTCCTTGGAACCCGGCTTGTTCAGGGTAAGCCGATACAACGAGCCGCCCTGATCGCAGGCAATGAGGCGTCCCTTGGGATCGACGGTCATGCTGACCCACGACCCCTGCTTGGACTTGGGAACCTGGTGAATGAGTTCCACCTTGAATCCGGGTCGGACCTGGATGGATTCGACCGAAGCCACGGCGGAGGCGCTGCCGGCGCCGGGGTTTTCGAGAGCCTTACCCCAGGGCTGATCGCCATAGCGGGCGAGCACCTTGGCGGGCTTCCATTCCGTGCTGCCGGGAACGGTGGCCTGCCAGGACGCATCGGTCTCGATGGTGGTGATCTTGCCATCGCTGGTCTTGAACGTGAGGCGGGCGACCAAACCTGAGGCACCGCCTTCATTCCGGCATTCCGCGCGGAGCTCGTGCTTGCCGGGTTTGAGTTTGCGGGTGAGGTCCACCTTCGACGGTTGGTTCCAATCGGCGTTGGTGAGAACGGCCTGGCCGTCGAGGAAGGTGGTGGCGCCGTTGTCGCAGGTGAGCACCAGCGTGGCCTCACGGAGGCCTGCGGGCACTTCGAAGGAGCGTCGGATCACCGCAGCGGAATCACTGCCCGGGCCCTGGGCCCAGATCCACGAAAGTTCGGCACGAAGACTTCCCTGCCCCAGGCCCATCAAGGCCAGCGTCAGCAGGGTTCCGGAGGAGCGGCGCAGCCGCGGGAGCGGGAACATGGGTTAACCGAACACCAGAACGCGGGTGCGGGGCAAGTCTCGGGGGTGGTTGAAGGGTTGAAAAGTTGAACCTAGAAGCGGCAGTTGAAGGGTTAAAAAGTTGAAGCGTTGAAGGGGAGGTCGACGCTACCACGAGCGTTTTCTCATTCGTTTGGAGTCCCGTCTTCAGACGGTTCGGGGAGGCGCACGGGAATCGATTCGAGGGGCGATTTTCACCCCTCGGCTGGATTCCTTGTCCAGCAGCAGAGCCGCGTAAACGCTGTACTCCGAACGCGTGAACAACCCGCGGCTCCTCGCTTCAACTCTTCAACTCTTCAACTTTTCAACCACTCCCATTTCCCGGCTGAAATTGGATTCGGGCTTCGATACAGTCCTCCCGATTCCCGCACCCACGCCATTCAACGCCATGTCTCCCTCACGATTCCTTCCGCTGTTTTCCGCCGCGATTTTCGCCGCTTCCACGGTGCTCGCCGCGAATTGGCCGCAGTTCCGTGGGCCGGATCATCAGGGAGTTTCCAGCGAACGCGGACTTCCGCTGGCCTGGAATTCCACCAGCAACGTGCTGTGGAAGGCCTCGATTCCCGGTGAAAGCTGGTCGTCGCCCATCGTATGGAAGGACCGCGTGTTCCTCACCACAGCGACCGAGAATGGCGAGTCGTGCCGGGTGCTGGCGTTGAATGCCAAGGATGGACGGATCGTGTGGGACAAGGAGGTGTTCAAGCAGACGCCGCGGCGCAAGGAGGGCCGCAATTCCTACGCCACCCCCACCCCTTCCACCGACGGCAAACGGGTCTACGCGTGCTTCGGCGACGGCAGTTTCGCTGCGCTGGATTTCTCGGGAAAGATCGTTTGGACCAACCGGGATTTCCCCTTCTACAGCCAGCACGGCCTCGGCACTTCCGCGATCCTTCACGATGGAATCCTGGTGATGGCGCGCGACGGCAGCAGCGACGGGGAGGACAAAAAGATCGGGTGGCAAAAACCCTGGGATAAATCCTACGTCCTCGCCCTCGATGCCGCGACGGGCAAGCTCCTCTGGAAAACCGGGCGCGGCCTTTCCCGGATTTCCCATGGCGTCCCCACCCTGTTCACCGATCACGGAAAAACCCAGGTGGTGAGCGAAGCGGGCGATGTCGTGCAGGGATTCGATCTCAAGACCGGCGAGCGCCTGTGGTCCAGCGAGGTCCTCGGCGAAGGCAAGGTTCCCTCCACCATCGTTGGCGACGGACTCGCCTTCACCTCGGGCGGCTGGGGCGGCAAGGAAACCATCAAGGCATTCCGCATCGGCGCGCGCGGGGATCTCAAGGAATCCAACCTCGTGTGGGAACAGCGAAAGGGCATCCCCAAGGTGCCTTCGATGCTCTTCGTGAAACCGTATCTGTACGCGATCACCGACGGTGGGATTGCGTCGTGCTTCGCCGCCGACACCGGAGCAATCGTGTGGCAGGAGCGCGTGGGTGGAAATTTCTCGGCCTCACCCATCGCCGCCGATGGACGCCTGTATTTCCTCTCCGATGAAGGCGTGACCACGGTGTTGCGTGCCGGACCCAAGTTCGAAGTGCTGGCCACGAATCCAATCGGCGAGAAACTCCAGGCCTCCATGGCGGCCGCCAATGGACGGATCCTCATCCGCAACACGTCCCATCTTTGGTGCATTGGATCGAAGTAGTGGCGCGGTCTTGCGCAGGTTTCGGGCGCGGTCGGTGCAATTAGATCGCTTATTGCCGTCCAAGCGCAGACGGTGGGGAGTCCCGGAGAACCCGCGACGCCGCCTCCACCGCGAACCAATTCCGGGCGTGGGAGACGTCGAAGCCGTTTCCCGCAGTCATTGATGAATTTTACTCCGTTGAATCTGACGGTCCGTGTCGGGTGCCGCATGGTGTACGAGGCGCCGATTGCCACCCCCATTCTTTTTGTCCTCCGTCCACGATTCGACGAACGCCACATGGTGTGTTCCGAGAAGCTCTCGTTTGGATTCGGACTGCCGGCATTTGAATACCAGGACAGCCAGGGGAATATCTCGCATCGGGCCATGCTTCTGCCCGGCCGGAACGAGATTTATCACGATGCCCTAGTGGCCGTGTCATCGCTCCCTGATCCGCAGGGCAAGGGACTGATCCCGGAGCCGATCAACTTTCTCCCCACCGATGTGCTCCGGTACACGCTGCCCAGCCGGTATTGCGATTCCGACAAGCTCCGCGATTTCGCATGGAAGCAATTCGGACACGTGCTGCACGGCCCCCAGCGCGTGCAGGCGATCTGCAACTGGGTCCATCAGAACATCGAGTACCGCTTCGCCTCCGGGCGTCCCGATCTGTCGGCCACCGAAGTGATCGAACGTCGCTACGGTGTGTGCAGGGATTTCGCCCACTGCGCCATCGCCCTCTGCCGCGCATTCAACCTCCCCGCCCGCTACGTCACGGGACATTTGCCCGACATCGGCTTCACCGATCCGGGCACCCCCATGGATTTCCACGCCTACTTCGAGGTGTACCTGGGCGGCAACTGGCTCAATTTTGATGCACGCTTCAATGTCCCGCGCATCGGCCGGATCAAGGTTGCGCACGGACTCGACGCCGTGGACGGGGCGCTCTCCACGATCTACGGCGAGGCCACGCTGACGTATTTCGAAGTGTGGGCCTACCAGGTGAATCCGCTCCAGGTGTCGGTCGGCGATCCGATTGATCTCTCCAAACGGCTCGATGGCACCCCGCGTCTGCGGATGAATTGAGGAAGCGAGCCCCGGGAACATCCCGGAGGAAATTCAGCGGGCGTCTTGACGGACCGCAGTTTGGTTTCTACTCCTAAGCCGACCTATGAGTTCGAGCGAAAAGCACACGTTTCAGGCCGAGATTCAGCAACTGCTGAACATCGTCATCCATTCCCTCTACACCGATAAGGAGATCTTCGTCCGCGAGTTGATTTCCAACGCCGCCGACGCCTGCGAGAAGCTCCGTTTCACCCAGGCCTCCGGCACCCCGGTGCATCAGCCCGAGATCGCGGCGGGAATCTCCCTGACCTCCGACGAGGCCGCGGGAACCCTGACCTTCATCGACACCGGCGTCGGCATGACGCACGACGAACTGGTGAAGAACCTGGGCACCATCGCCCACTCCGGCACCAAGGCCTTCCTCAAGCAATTGGCCGAGGACAAAAAGCCCGACGTGGGCCTGATCGGCCAGTTCGGCGTCGGCTTCTATTCCGCATTCATGGCGGCCAAGCGCGTGACCGTTCACAGCCGATCCTACCTCGATGGCGAGTCCGGATGGCAGTGGGTCAGCGAAGGCACCGGCGGCTATGAAATCACGCCCGCATCCGACCTGCCCCGCGGCACTAAGATCACCCTGGAGCTCAAGGACGAGGCCAAGGAATTCGCCACCGCCGGCACGCTGGAGCGAATCATCAAGCGCTACTCCAGCTTCGTCCCCTTCCCGATCGAGCTGAACGGAACGAAGGTGAACACCGTTCAGGCCCTCTGGACCCGCAGCAAGAACGAGATCAAGGAGGAGGAGTACAACGAGTTCTACCAGTTCATCGCGCACGACCAGGACAACCCGCTGCTGCGCCTGCACTTCAACGCCGACGCACCGATCGCGATTCAGTCGCTCCTGTTCGTCCCCGCCCGCAATGTCGAGACCATGGGTATGGGGCGGATCGAATCCGAGGTGAACCTGTACTGCCGCAAGGTGCTCATCCAGTCCAAGGCCAAGGGCCTCTTTCCGGAATGGCTGCGCTTCCTCAAGGGTGTCGTGGACAGCGAGGATCTCCCGCTGAACATCTCGCGCGAGACGATGCAGGACACGTCGTTGATGCAGAAACTGAACAAGGCGCTCACCAGCCGGTTCTTGAAGTTCCTGAACGAGCAGTCGGAACAGAATCCCGAGACCTACGACAAGTTCTACGACGAGTATCACCGCTTCCTGAAGGAGGGCGTGGTCACCGACTTCACCCATCGCGAGGCGCTCGGCAAGCTGCTGCGTTATGAATCCTCCTCGACCGAGAAGGGCAAGCGCACCTCGCTGGCGGACTACGTGAAGCGCATGCCGGAAGAGCAGAAGGAAATCTACTGCCTGATGGCTCCCAACCGCGAAGCCGCGGAAAGCAGCCCGTACTTCGAAGTCTTCCGCGAACGGAAGTTTGAAGTGCTGTTCCTCTACGATGAATGGGACGAATTCGTCACCGAGCATCTCCACACCTTCGAAGGCAAGACGCTCAAGCCCGCGGAGAAGGCGGACCTCAACCTCAACGATCCGAAGAAGGACGGCGCCCTCAGCGAGGAAGCGGCGAAGGCACTGGCGGCCTGGATCAAGGAATCGCTGGGCGAACGCGTCGGCGAAGTGCGCGCCTCGCAGCGTCTGGTGGACAGCCCGGCCGTGATTGTGGATGCGGACCGTTACATGACCTCCAGCATGCGCCGCATGCTCAAGGCGATGAAGAAGGACGAATCCGAATTCCCGGCCGAGAAGCAGGACCTGGAGATCAACCCGGCGCACCCGATCATCGCGCGGCTCGACCAGATGCGACAGAAGGACGCATCGCTCGCGGGGCAGGTGGCAGAACAGATCCTCGACAACGCACGCGTCGCCGCGGGCGTGCTGGAGGATCCGCGAACCATGCTGAAGCGCATGAACCAACTGCTCGAACGCGTGCTGGCGTAAGTGAAGCGGCGTGGCCGCAGTTGAAACGTTGAATCGTTGAAGAGTTAAACCGGAAGAGGGCTGCACCGCGCGAGTGGTGCAGCCCTTTTTTTGGTAGCACTCCGCCCCCCACGTCGAATCACCGTCAGGTCTTGGACTGCGGTAGTCCTCTACCGCTTTCACCCCGCATGGAGTTTGTTTCCCGGGCGTCGGCTCTACACCCATTCCAAAGCGCCAGAGGACTGGCGAACTCCACGACGCTGCCGCGACGTTTGCTACACGCGGTCGAGTTTGATCGGGTAGGTCTTGCCCGAGGCAAATTGCGCGACGTACAGGCTGCCGTCCTTCCCCACCGCCAGATCATGCGGATGCAGAAAAGTCTCCCCCACATGCTTCATCGGTCGAAGCGTCCCGTTTTGGTCGTATTCCGGTGGAGTCCCACCCACGTTTGAAATCACACGCAGTTCGGAATCCAGCACCGAAACAAATCCACGGCTGTTCCGATCGGCCGGCCAGTTGTCAGCAAGGTGCGCGACAAAGTAGTTCTTCCGCACGCGACGGATCTGTCGCGGATTCCCTCCCGGCAACGGCACGCGTCCCAACGCCTTTCCCTCCAGATCCAATCGCAGGAGGTATTGCTGATCACTCATTGCGATCAACAGCGTCGGCCGCTTCTTGGCGTCGAAATCCACCATGCCGCCGTGCGGACCCCAGTGGGTGATGCCGCCTTCCTGTCCGCCGAAGATGGAATGAAACGATCCATCGGCACGGTGACGCGTGATGTAGTCGCGTCCGTATCCATCCAGAATGAAGAACCCGCCATCGGGGAGATGCAGGGTCCAAGACGGCCGGTAATCGTCCTCTTTCGCGTACCGGCCCGTTTTTTCAGGCCAGCCCCATTCGCCGAGCAACTCACCGGAGGGTGTCGATTTGAACACCCGGTGCCGCTTCAGATCGGTGAAGTACAGCACCTCGCGTCCGTGCTCCACCACCAGCGAGAGGCCGTGCGCTCCGGGATACTCAGTGCCCCATTTGTGAAGCAGTCGGCCCTTCGGATCGTAGACAATGAAGTTGTTCTTCGGCTCGTCGGTGAGCAGCACCACATTGCCCGCGCGGTCGCACACGATGCCGTGGCAGTTGTCCACCGGCGTCGATGCCCCGAGCTGTCCCCAGCCCGGCACCACGCGATAACGGAAGCCTCCCTGCCCCAAAATCGGTCCGCGCGTCTCGGCACGCACCGCCCACGGAGCCACGCCAGCAGCCAGCGCGGATTGAAGAAGGAAACGACGGCGGTTCATGAGCGGTTTCGCAGGAGGACTACAAATGCTTGTTCAACCAGGTCATCGTGGAATCCAGCACGCGCTCCTCGAATCCGAACTCGGGCTGAAACACTTTGAAAATGTGGTCCGCCCCGCCGAGCAGAATGGCTTCGCGGGGTTTTCCGGGGGCGTGGTTGAGCATCTCGAAATCGCGGCGCGGGAGAAAATCCTCCGATCCCCGGATTGAAAGCACCGGGCCGTTGAACTTCGCCAGCGAGGCGTCGAGATCGATCCCGCGGAAGCTCTCGTAGAACTCGCGCTTGGTGTACACGGGCTTCCAACCCGGAACGTCATCCACCCCCACGCCGTCACGCATCGCTGCCTGCGCGTCGGGACGCGTCATCAGGTAGTCGAGCACCTTCCCGCTGGGGCTCGACCAAAGCACCAGGGTCCGGAACCAGTCGGGATGCCGCCCGGCGGTCTCAATCGCCGTGGCCGAACCAAGACTGAATCCGACTGCCGCCATGCGATCCGCCCGCACCCCGGGCTGTCGAAGCGCAAAGGCACGGGCCGAAGCGGCGTCCTCCAGTCGCTTGGGGAAAGTCGATTCAATGTTGGTCCGCAGGCGGTCGCCCTCGCCGCGAAAGTTGATTCGCAAACTCGCGACCCCCACCGCCGAAAGCCGCGCCGCGAGTTTCTTGTGCAGGTCCCCGACCTCGTCCATGTCCTGCGCGAGCCCGTGGAACAGCAGCACCGTGCGGCCATCCCATCCAGAAGAAGGCTGATTCCAGGCCCCGGTCAGGCCCGGGGCGACTTCCACGCGTTGATCTGCCGACATGGCGGCGAGCGTTCCAAAAACCAGGGCAAGGATCGAGATCGTCGAACGTCCAATTCTCATGGGCCGAACACTGCGTCGCCCCGGCCAGGAATCAAACCGCGAAAACAAGCTGCAGCCGGCTCTTTGTTGAACCACAGATGGACACAGATAAACACAGATCCAGATGTGCGGAACGGAGACAGGCACGAGTTCAATGCACGGTGAAGAACGTTGAAGCGCGCCAAACTTCCATCCGGATTCCCTATCTGTGTGAATCTGTGTCTATCTGTGGTTTGAACCGCGCTTTCCAGGTTGAACGACTTTCGACTTTGGTGTTCCCGAATTCGCCGCCAGAGTTCTCCCCCCGAATGAAACTCCCCGTGCTCGAAGCCCCGGCCGGGCAGAACTGGAGCTGCCACGGCTGCTCGAAGTGCTGCCGCGGAGGTCTGCTGATCACGCTGGATGCGGCGGACCGACAACGGATCCTGGATCAGAATTGGTCCACGACCGACGGAGTGGATCCCGCATCGATGATGGTCCCGCACGGGCGCGGACACCGGCTCGGGCACCAGCCCGACGGAGCCTGTGTGTTTCTCGATCCTGCAGGCCGATGCCGGATCCACGCGCGTTTCGGGGAAGCCGCCAAGCCGCTTCCCTGCCGCCTTTATCCCCTCACCTACCATCCATCGGGCCCGCGCATTGCGGTCGGCGTTCGATTCGACTGTCCCTCCGCCGTCGCCAATCGCGGCGCCACCCTGTCGAGTCAACTCGAAGCGCTTCGGCCGATCGCTCCCAGTGCGCTTCAGGGAATGCCGGAGTCCGTTCCCGCCCCGATGCTTTTTGCCGGGGTTTCAACCGACTGGCCCACGTTCCATCGGGTGCTGCGCCGACTCGATGCGGTGATCGCTGCGTCCGATGTCCCCCTGTCTCAACGCTGGATTCGCGGCATGCACGGACTCGCCGCGCTTCGCAAGGCAGGGCTCGGCCCCATGAGTGGTCGCGATGCCGACACGCTGCTCGAAGGCATCTTCCGCGGCGCCCTCACCTCGGCAGCCAGCGCGGTGACCGGGTCGGGAAATCTAACCGTGGTGGCGCGCGTGCTGCTTCGACAGCAGGTGCTCGATCAGGCGCGTCGAACCACCGTCCACGATCTGGAGCAAAAGGGCCGACACCGCTGGCTCCTGCTCAAGGCGGCGATTCAGTTTCTTTCCGGAAGCGGCAACACGCCGGATCTCGGAGCGGGATTTTCAAAAGTTTCCTTCAACGCGGTGGAGTCCATGACCGCCGGGACGTCTCCAGAATCCGATGCCCTCCTCACCCGTTATTTCCGGGTGAAGCTGCAGAGCGTGGCGTTTTGCGGGGTCGGGTATCACAACCTCCCCCTGCACGAGGGATTCCTCGCGCTCGCCCTGCAGCAGGCGGTCATCACCTGGCTGGCACGCTGGCATGCGGTATCCGCAGGACGATCGCGTCCTGTTGTCGAAGATTTCGAACAGGCCATCCAGCGCGCCGACCACAACTGGGGCCATGGACGCAACCCGGCCCCAGTGCTGCGCCTGCTCGTGCAGAAGGGCGATCTCGAACGGCTCTGCGTGATCCAACGTCTGCGTTCTTGAGTTTTTCGCGTCCCCCGGTTGACTCCCCCATCGCATCGCATTTCCGGGTTCAACACCGCATTTCATCATGACTCCCACGCGTTCCTCGTTCCGCTCAATCACTCCCTGGCTTTTTGCGGGGCTCGGCCTCCTCGCGGCATCGCCCGCGTTCACCCTGCGCGGAGCCGATTCGGCCGCGGGCACCTATTACAAGACGCAGGTCCCAACGGGCGTGACCGCCTCCACCGCCTCCACCGCCGCTGCAGCCAAGGCGGCGAAGGCGTTTCTGGATTCGCTCGATGAAGCAAAACGCGGCCGCGCGGTGTTCACCTACGGAGACGACAAGCAGCGCGCCAACTGGTCGAACCTCCCGGTGACCATGGTGCCCCGTGCAGGACTCAAACTCGGCGAGCTCAACGCCGCGCAGCGCGAGAAACTCCTGGCCCTGCTGGCATCGACCTTCAGCCCGAAGGGATATCAGAAGCTCATAGAAATCGTGAATGGCGACGAGGCCTTGAAACATAGTCCGGGCAATCCGCCCAACCTGATGTTTGGCAGCGATGAGTTTTACATTTCCATTCTTGGAACTCCGTCGGACCGCACGCCGTGGATGCTGCAATTCGGCGGCCATCACCTGGCCATCAACGTCACGTTGGCCGGTGCCAAAGGCGTGATCACCCCGAGCCTCACCGCAGCCCAGCCCGCCACCTATCAGCTTGATGGAAAAACGATCCGTCCGCTCGGTGCGGAGGACAGCAAGGCGTTCACCCTGATCAACGCCCTGACTCCGGAACAGCGCACGAGCGCGATTCTCGGATCCAAGTTCCGCGACCTCGTTCTCGGGCCTGGCCACGACGGCAAGAAGATCGCGCCCGAAGGCGTGAAGGGATCCACGTTCACGGCGGCTCAGAAGGCGCTGCTGCTGGACCTGGCGAGTGAATGGGTGGGCATCGTCCACGAGTCCGCCGCGAAGGCCAAACTCGCCGAGATCGAGTCGAACCTGGCCGACACGTACTTCGCCTGGAGCGGCCCCACGACGCCCGGCAGCGCGGCTTACTTCCGCATTCAGGGTCCGACCGTGGTGATCGAATACGCGCCGCAGAACCTGGGCGGAAACCCGGTGAATCACATCCACACGATCTACCGCGATCCGACCAATGACTACGGCGTCCAGTTCGGCGGCCGTTGATCGAACGGGATTCCCGCAGCAGATCGGCGCACCGACCGGGCGTCGCCTCCGAAACCTCGGACTGGCTTTGGCGCTCGGATTTGCAGCGTCGACGCAGGTTCAGGCGCATCGGATCGACGAGTACCTCCACGCCGCGTTCGTCGCGATCCGTCCCGCCGGCGTGGAGTTGCAACTGTCGCTCACGCCCGGACAGGCGGTGGCCGAGGCAGTGCTGGTTGAGATGGATTCCGACCGCGACGGACGCGTCTCAGAATTGGAACAACGCGCCTACGCGGAATCCATTTTGAAGCACCTGCGGATCGACATCGACGATGCCGCCGCCCTGCCCCGTCTTGAATCGGTGCGGTTTCCGGAAGTTTCCGCGGTGCGGGATGGGGTTGGCGTCGTGGAACTCAAGGCCGCAGTCCCATGCGCACCGTTTGCAGAGGGGGCTCACCGGTTTCGGATTCAGAACCGGCACACGAATCACTCCACGATTCACCTCGCGAACGCGCTTCAGCCGGAAACCGCCGAAATCGAAATCGTGCGTCAGACGCGTGATTTCACGCAGAGTGAACTTGTGATCGAGTTTACCGCGCATCCGCTGCATCCCGCGACGCCAAAGGTGAAACGCCCGTGGCTCCCGATCGCCGTGATCATCGGCCTCGGAGCCGCGCTCGCCGCAACCCTCAGCCGCAGATCGAAGCCCGCTAGGAATTGAACCGCAGATGGACGCGGATGAACGCAGATAAGCAGAGAAAACGGCGGCGTCCCTTTGGAGTGCGGTGGCAGAGCGAAGCGTCGACACCGCTTTTGAGTCCGGGTGTGGTACAAGACCAACCGGTGACTTCCGGAGGCTACCATCGGATCAAGGAAGCACGGCAACAGCTCTCCTCTGTCGTCCCTCCGGGACTCGCAGGCAGCCGCCCCGTCGAAACCCAGGCCTGAAGGCCTGGGCTATTCTCTTGATCCATCGGCGGTGTCACCGCGCCGCCGTGACTAACCCCTTCAACACTTCAACTTTTTAACCCTTCAACTGCCGTTTCCAGGTTCAACCCTTCAACCGCCCCATCACGCATGCGCATGCCCGTGCTCCACGCCCGTCGCGTGCTGCCAGGCGTGCACGATGTGGTCCACGATCGCCTCCACGCCCACGCCGTTGCGCACCTGGGCAAACAGGAAGGGACCGGCGCCACGCATCTTTTTTGAGTCGCGGGCCATGACGTCCAAATCCGCGCCCACGGCGGCGGCGAGGTCGGTCTTGTTGATCACCAACAGATCGCTCTGGGTGATGCCAGGGCCGCCCTTGCGCGGGATCTTGTCGCCGCCTGAGACGTCGATGACCTGGATCGTGTAATCGGCCAGCTCCCGACTGAAACAGGCCGCGAGGTTGTCCCCGCCCGATTCGAGCAGCAGCACGTCGGGATGAAACAACCGGTGCAGATCCTCCAGCGCGAGGAGGTTCGCGGAGATGTCCTCGCGAATCGCCGCGTGGGGGCATCCACCGGTTTCCACCGCGCGAATCCGCTCGGGCGCGAGCGCCTGGTTGCGGATCAGGAACTCGCCGTCCTCGCGGGTGAAGATGTCATTGGTAACCGCCGCCACCTGCACGCGGTCCTTCAGCGCACGACAGAGCTGCAGCATAAGTGCCGTCTTGCCACTGCCCACGGGACCGCCCACGCCGACGGTGAAGGCGCGCTTCTTGAAATCGCGATCCAACGGCAGGTCGCGTTCGTGAAAGTGTCCCGGATGCTCCATCACTTCATGGGTGTGGCCATGATCGTGTCCGTGCGAGTGGCTGTGCCCGTGGGAATGGGAGTGCGAATGCGAATGCGAGTGAGATTGGGACGACGAGGAGTTCGACGTGGTGGCCATGGTGAAAAACAAATGGATTCGAACGATAAAAACTCAAGCCCGGCGGCTGGACTCTGGGGTGACACGGCGCATGGGTTGAATCAACTTTGAAACAGTCGTGAGTAAAGGCGGTCCTGCGCGGCCTGCCAGAGGTCGTGCAGCGGCTGAGTCTGCGCCGCATCCTCGGGTTCCAAACTGGCGCAGCGGGTCAGCACATCTTCGCCGTGGACCGAGAGCTGAAATTGGAGCGATTGCGCCTCCATGGGACCGACAATCCCGAGTCGCACTCCGGACGCCAGAAGCCCGCGCAGATGCGCGAAGATGAACAGCCGCTGGGATTTCAGGCGTTCGAGCCCGAGCACTCCGAGCACGGCTCCGAAGCGCGGCGCAAAGTGTCCCGGGGATTCAGGCACAACTCCGCCGGCATCGATGAGAAGCTTTAGCCGAGCCTCACCAAACATGCGGCAGGCAGCCGGCCAGAGGGCCCTGCCCTGCGCGCGGCTGGCGCGGTTGGCGACGTGATTGGTGGTGAAGGCGTCGCACCAGTCATCCAGTTCCGCGAGCCGCGAGGGATCCCGCTGCGCCGCTGAGACCCACGGAAGAACCGCATGCCCCGCCTGATCAAGGCTGGCCACTAGGTACCCGCGCCAATCGTCGCGCGACCGAATGGCCCCGTGCTGCCACGCCGCCTCCACCCCGCCGGAGTGCGCGAAGCCGCCGGTGGGAAAGGCGGAATCAATCCACTGCCACACCCACCAGTCGTCGGGGGGCGCTTCGAGGCCGCCCCGCGGATCGGCAGGCGGTATCACGATTGGGGTATCCCGCAGCACGGATCAGAACAGGTAGTAGCGCTGCGCGAGGGGAAGGATCTTGGCTGGCTCGCAGGTGAGCAACACACCGTCGGCGTGCACCTCGTAGGTCTCGGGATCGACCGTGATCTTAGGCATGGCGTTGTTCCACTTCAGGTCCTTTTTGCTGACAGAACGGCAGCCCTTCACCGGCTCAATGGGTTTCACCAAACCGTACTTCGCCGCCACGCCATCGCGATGGCAGAGCTGGCTCACGAAGGCGACGGAGCAGCTGCCCGTGGCGCGACCGAAGGAACCGAACATGGGACGCATGATTACCGGTTGCGGCGTGGGAATGCTGGCGTTGGGATCGCCCATTTGTGCCCAGGCAATGACACCGCCCTTCACCACCATCTCAGGCTTCGCACCGAAGAAGGCGGGACGCCACAGAACGAGATCGGCGAGTTTGCCCACTTCAATGGACCCGATGAGATGCGACATCCCGTGTGCGAGCGCGGGGTTGATGGTGTACTTGGAAAGGTACCGTTTGATGCGGACGTTGTCGTTGTTGCCGGTTTCTTCGGGCAGGCGTCCGCGCTGGCGCTTCATTTTGTCGGCCGTCTGCCAGGTGCGGGTGATGACTTCGCCAATGCGGCCCATCGCCTGCGAATCGGAGCTCATCATGCTGATTGCACCGAGGTCGTGGAGGATGTCCTCCGCAGCGATGGTCTCACCGCGGATGCGGCTTTCGGCGAACGCCACGTCCTCGGGCAAAGAGGGATCGAGATGATGACACACCATCAGCATGTCGAGGTGTTCATCGATGGTGTTCGCGGTGAACGGACGCGTGGGATTCGTGGAGCTCGGCAGCACGTTGGGCTCGCCGCAGATTCGAATGATGTCCGGCGCGTGTCCTCCACCCGCGCCCTCGGAGTGGTAGGTGTGGATGGTGCGTCCCTTGAACGCTGCAATCGTTCCCTCAACAAAGGTGGACTCATTGAGCGTGTCCGTGTGGATGGTCACCTGCACGTCGTGGCGATCGGCAATGGTGAGACAGCAATCGATTGCCGCGGGCGTGGTGCCCCAGTCCTCGTGGAGTTTGAGTCCGATGGCTCCGGCCCGGATTTGATCCTTCAGGCCGGCGGGGAGCGCAGTATTCCCCTTCCCGGTGAATCCGAAGTTCAGCGGCAGGCTGTCCACCGCCTGGAGCATGGCCTTGAAGTAGAACGGCGCCGGCGTGCAGGTGGTGGCGCAGGTGCCCACGGCCGGACCGGTGCCGCCGCCGACCATGGTGGTCAAGCCGGCCGCGATCGCCTCGTGCGCCTGCTGGGGACAGATGAAATGAATGTGGGTGTCGAGACCGCCCGCGGTGACGATCAATCCTTCGCCGGCGATCACTTCGGTGGTCACGCCCACGACCATCTTGCGTGTGACGCCGGCCATCACGTCGGGATTTCCCGCCTTGCCCAGACCGGCGATGCGGCCGTCCTTGATGCCGATGTCACACTTGTAAATGCCGGTGTGGTCCATCACGACGGCATTGGTGATCACGCAGTCCAGCGCCTCGCGCGCGCCGACGCCCGCGGCCTGACCCATGCCTTCGCGGATCACTTTTCCGCCGCCGAATTTGCACTCGTCGCCGTAGGTGGTGAAGTCGCGCTCGATCTGCGCTTCGAGCGTGGTGTCGCCCAGACGGATTCGGTCCCCGGTGGTGGGGCCAAACATGTCGGCGTACTGCGACCGCTTCATTTTATGAGCCATGGAAAGTTCTCCGGAAAGGGGTTGTAAGTCGTCGGTTCGGATTCTGGAAGCGCGTGTCCTTGGTCCTATTTCATTCCGAAACCACGCTTCTTGGCGCGGGCCGCAACGGCGCGACGTGCGGTCACCGACACCTTGCCGCTGGCGAGATTGTTGCCGCCGCGGATGACACGTTTGCCGGCGATTTCCACCAGCCGGATGGTCCGCGTCTCACCCGGTTCGAAACGCACCGCAGTGCCCGCCGGGATGTCGAGTCGACGTCCATAGGCCAGCGTCCGGTCGAATCGCAAACCCGGATTGGTCTCGGCAAAATGATAGTGGCTGCCCACCTGCACCGGTCGGTCGCCCAGATTGGTAACCTCCACTTCGACCGGCGTGCGTCCGACATTGGCCTCGATGTCGCCCTCGGCGAGCAGGTACGCACCGGGCTGCGGTTCCTCGGCGATCGGCGTGAACTTCGAGAGCTCCGGCACCGGGAGAAAGCTTCCGTACAAAGCCAGGGCCAGATTGCCGTTCTCGGAGGCGATCGGGTGGTGCACGGTGACCAATTTTGATCCGTCCGGAAATGTGCCTTCGACCTGGACGTCGTAGATCAATTCCGGGACGCCCGACATCACCTGGTTGCGTCCGAGAAGCTGGCGTCCGAGGTCCATCAACTCGGCCACGCTGCGTCCATCGCGGATGAACTCCAGCAGCACGGTGGCGATGAGAGCCACGGATTCCGGATGGTTGAGGCGCAGGCCGCGGGCGAGGCGCTTCTGGGCGAGGAAGCCGGCGTTGTGGAGAACAAGCTTGTCCAGTTCCCGGGGTGACAGATGCATAGGTAAGTCGGTGTTCGAGAAAGAGTGGAAAAAACGCCAGACGGTGACGAGGCCGGATCGCGCTATCCTTTCCGGTTCCAGGGCGCATCGCCCAATCGCGACGCCAGCGGCTGGAGCAGGCGCTGCCATTCGAGACGGACGCGTTCAACCGAGTGACCCGCAATCCGCAGCAGGAGTCCCTCGCGGACCAGGCTCGCGCTGAGGATGAGCTCGCTGGAACGTTGAACCGGGAGCGATTGCACCTCGGCGGCGATCGATGCCGTGAGCTCGGCGAGGCCGGGTCCGACCAGAGCCACCATGGCAAGGCACCGCCAGCTTCCGAGACGCGAAGGACCGGCCAACGTCCCAGAATCGGGATCCAGAATCAGGGCATCCACCACGCGCCGTTTTCCGGCGACGCGGATTTCATTGCGGCTCACGAATCGGCGAAAGGCCCAATGTTCCCCGCATTCCGATCGACCCGCATTCAGCCAATCGACCAGAACGAGATCCGACGTCGGTGTGAGGTCGAAGGATTGGGTCTGCTCGTACCGCGAATCCGAAAACGCCTGGACCACATCCGGCGCGAAAACGAGGCAGGATCCTTCACCGACCGTGGCGCGCGTGGTGTGACCGCAGGCGCGTCCGTGCGGGTTGCGATAAACCTTGGTGGAAGCCTGGGTGCCGACGTAGCAGGTGGTGCCTTCGCGAAGGTCGAGGTCCAGCTCGGTCTGATCGCCCGCCACCATGCCTCCGCCGAAGCTGCTGAGGCACGCCCACACGGCCGGTCCGCGGGAAACCGGTGTGAGCAGTTTCAGAGGATCGCGCGCCAGGGCGGACACGACCGCAGATTGGCCGGCCACTTTCTGGACCGTCATCGACGCGCGGCCGCGTCGCTCCGGAGGCATCGCCCCCGGAGGCGTCACCGGGCCAATCCCCATAACACACCCGCGGAACACGTGACCGTAACGCCCGCCACTCGCATCCAACGCTGCGCACGGCTGCCTTCGCGCAACGCGAGTCCGGCAATGCCACAAAGGCCCAATCCGGTCGCGAGCAGGATTCCCAGATGGTACGGGCTGGTCACCGCATGGAGCACGCCTTCATCCGCAAGGGAATGCCCGGGATGCGCAGACAGGCGGCCCATCGAGAGGAGCATCGACGACGACGCGGCGAAGGCCGCAAACACCGAACTCCGAAGGCGTGCGAGTGGAGACGTTTTGGAATTCATACGGTCAGATGGCGACGAACCAGGTCGTTGTTCAGATCCGAAATGGGACCGTTCGCAACCACCGCGCCGCGGTCCATGATGTAGAAGAAATCCCCGATCGACAGGCAGAAATCGAGGTATTGTTCGACCAGCAGGATGCTGATCTTGCCCTCCTTCTTGATCTTCATCAGCGCGTCGCCGATGAGGTCGATGATGTTGGGCTGAATGCCTTCCGTGGGCTCGTCGAGGATCAGCACGCGCGGATTGGTCAACAGGGCGCGGGCGATGGCGAGCTGCTGCTGTTGTCCGCCGGAGAGCACGCCGCCCTTGCGCTGGAGGAATTCCTTCAGGATGGGGAACAGCTCCAGGACACGATCCATTTGCTCCGCGGCCTTGGCGCCGTGCACCACGACACTGATCTTCAGGTTCTCCTGCACGGTGAGGTGCGGGAAGATGTCGCGTCCCTGCGGCACGTAGCCAATGCCCTTGCGCGCGCGGGCGTCGGGCGGGAGGCCGGTGAGGTTGTCGTCACCAAGGGTCACGGTGCCGGTGTCGAGCTTCACCAATCCCACGATCGACTTCAGCGTGGTGGTCTTGCCCACGCCATTGCGCCCCATCAGGCAGATGAGGCTCTTCTCCGGCACCTTGAGATTCACGCCGCGCAGCACGCGGGACCCGTCATAGGACACGGTCAAATTGGAAAGAGTCAGCATGGCGACAAAACGAAACGATCAAACACGGAGCGGCACAGGAATCCGACAACGACGAGGGAGCGGACGTCCGAGGTCACGTCTTGTCCTTCTTTTTGCGGCCCAGGTACACCTCGATGACCCGTTCGTCATTCTGCACCTGATCGACGCTGCCTTCGCAAAGAACGGTGCCCTGATGGAGGACGGTGACCTTGCGTCCGAGCTGCCGGACAAAGGCCATGTCGTGCTCGATCACGACCACGCTGTGTTTTCCTTCGAGGCTGAGGAGCAGTTCACCGGTCTTTGCGGTTTCTTCATCGCTCATGCCCGCCGCGGGTTCATCCACCAGCAGAAGCTTGGGATCCTGGGCGAGGAGCATGCCGATCTCGAGCCACTGCTTCTGCCCGTGGCTGAGTGCGCCGGCCTTCCAATCGGCCTTGGCCCCAAGACCAACTGTCTCCAGCACCGTCTGGATGCGATCCCGATCGGACGAGGACACGCGGTGAAAGATCGCGGAAAACACGCTCCGGGTGCCCTTGAGCGAGAGCAGAATGTTCTGGAACACCGTGTGACCGACGTACACCGAGGGAGTCTGGAACTTGCGTCCGATTCCCAGGCGGTTGATCTGGTACTCGTTGAGCCGGGTGAGGTCGGTGTCCTTCTCGAACTCCACCTTGCCGGTATCAGGACGGGTACGCCCGGTGATGATGTCCATCATCGTGCTCTTCCCCGCTCCATTGGGGCCGATGATGATGCGCAACTCCCCAACATCCATGTAGAAGTTGAGATCGGTGATGGCCTTGAAGCCATCGAACCGCTTGTTCACCCCCTCGAGGGTGAGAATGAATTCCTTGGGACGGACGCTCATGCAGAGGGGAGTTGGGAGGGAAATCAGGGAAGGCTCTTGTCGGGCTCGATGCCGGTCACGGGAGGCTCCGCATCCGTCTTGCGCTTCTGGAACCGGGCCGCGAGTTCGCGGAGTTGATCGGGAATTCCCACCAGTCCCCGGGGCATGAACACGGTCACCAGCACAAACATGACGCCGAGGAAAATCAGCCAAAGATCCGGATAAGCACGGGTCGCCCAGCTCTTCAGCGCATTCACTCCGAAGGCTCCGAGGATCGGTCCCACCAGCGTGCCGCGTCCGCCCACCGCCACCCACACCACGGCTTCCAACGACTTCTCGGTGCCCATCTCACTCGGGTTGATGATGCCCACCTGGGGTACGTAGAGAACGCCGCCGATCGAGGCGACCAGCGCGCAGAGCACGAACACGAACAGCTTGTAGTGGGCCGCCGCATAGCCGCTGAACAGCACGCGGTTTTCGCTGTCCCGGATCGCCTGCTGGACCAGACCAAACTTGGTACGGCTCAACCACCGGCATCCGACCAGCACCAGCATGAGCGTGATGGCGGTGGCGATGTAGAGTCCGCGCTGCGTGCCGGCGGATCGAAGGTCGTGTCCGAGGATGAACTTGAAGTCGGTGAACCCGTTGTTGCCGCCCATGAGAAGGCTGTTGCGGAAGAACAGGAGGCAGGCGCCGTAGGTCAGCGCCTGGGTGAGGATGGAGAAATACACTCCGCGAATCCGGGAACGGAACGCGAGAAACCCGAACAGAGTTGCGAGCGCTCCGGGCAGGACAAGCGCCATCAGCATCGCGAAGGCGAAACTGTCAAACGGCTGCCAGAACGGCGGCAGCTTGCTCCAGCCGAGGAAGACCAAGAAGTCGGGAATCGGCTGATGATACTGACCGAGCGTGCCGATCATTCGCATCAGGTACATGCCCATCATGTACCCGCCGAGGGTGAAGAACAGCGCCTGCCCCAGGCTCAGCAGACCGGTGTAGCCCCAGAGGACATCCACGCTGATCGCAAGGATGGCGTAGCAGAGGTACTTTCCATAGAGGTTGATGGTGAAGTCGCTGACCTTCAGGAATTCCGGCAGCGGAAGAACATTGAGGGCCGGGAGCAGAACGATGAGCAGGAAGCCGCCTGCCAGCGTCAACCACGTTTCAAGGCGTTTGGAATCGGTGCGCATGGGATCGATCAATCGAGGCTGCGGCTGCGGATGGAGAACAGACCACCCGGCCTCCACTGAAGGAAAAGGATGATGGCGACTAGGACGACGATCTTGCCGGTCACCGGGGATCCGGTCGCCTGCTGGAGGATCTGGTCTGCGGTACCAATTCCGATCGCCGAGCAGACCGTTCCCACGATGCTGCCGACGCCCCCGACCACGACGGTCATGAAGGCATCGACGATGTAGCTCTGTCCCAGGCTGGGACCCACGTTGCCGATCTGTGAAAGGAAGGCCCCGGCGAGGCCTGCGAGGCCGGATCCGAAGGCAAAGGTGAGTTGATTCACCCGCTGGGTTCGGACGCCGATGCACGAAGCCATGTCGCGATTCTGCATCACCGCGCGGATCAGCAGGCCGAGCGGCGTGCGGGTCAGCAGCATGTAAGTGCCAAGCACGATGAAGATGGCGAAGCCGATCACGAACACGCGGTTGTATCCGAACAGCACGTCACTCAGGTTGAAATGCCCGAGCAGCCAGGAGGGGGAACTCACCTGAACGTTGTTCGCGCCGAACACCATTCGGAACAGCTGCTGCATCACCAGGGAAACGCCCCAGGTGGCGAGGAGCGATTCCAGCGGACGGCGATAAAGGAAGCGGATCACAACCCGCTCAATCACCAGTCCGGCAAGCGCCGCCATGAGGAAGCTCAACGGGATCGCGACCAGGAAGTAGGATTCGTAGAACGCGCCGGTGGCGTTGAGTCCGGGGAGACTGAGACCGAATCCGATCGGCTTTCCTCCGAAGCTGAACGGAAGCGTGATCGAGAATGCGAACCCGGTTCCGAAGAGATTTTGAACCACGTAGGTGGTGTAGGCACCGATGGCGATCATTTCGCCGTGGGCCATGTTGATCACGCCCATCAAGCCGAAGGTGATGGCTAAGCCGAGGGCAACAATCAGGAGGATCGAGCCGAGGCTCAGCCCGCGGAAGATGGTGCCGACGAAATTCACCACGCCGATGTGGTTCTCGATCGACTGAATTGAGGACGTGGCCTCGCGACGGATGTCGGAGGGAGTGGATTCCTTCGCCACGATCTTCTTGAGGAGGTCGAGGCTTCCGATCGCTTCCAGCTTGCCGAGTTGGATCACGGCTTCTTTCTGAACGGCGGGATCCGGATCACCGAGCTGGAGCAGCGCGATGGATTCGTTGATCGCCTTGCGCACCTCGGCATTGGATTCAATCGCGAGGCGGTCGCGGAGGAGCGGCAGGTTTTGAAGTTTCTGGGAGTTGCCGAGTTTGAGAATCGCAGTCTTGCGGGCGTCGGGAATCGGATCGGCCAGCGCCATGGCATCGAGCCCCTGCTGAAGCGTCCGACGGAGGTCGGAGTCCGTTTCAGCGGTGGTGATGTCGGCTGCGGCAAACTTGAGCGGCTTGCCCGAGGCATCGCTGAGGAAGGCTCCGGTGTCGATGCGGACGGCGCGGGCTTTGCCATCGGAATCCGTCTCGTCCTCGATCAGCGCGGGAATCTTGGTGTCGTTCTCACCGGCGAACAAAAGGATGCGGTCCTTGGGCCAGGCGTTGAGAACTTCGCGCACCACTTTGGATCCGGTGGCGGCGAGCGAGAGGATTTCCTTTTTCTGTTCGTCCCCTTCGGCGAGGACGGCCTTGGCGAGTCTGGAGCGAATGACGGAATCCGCGGGTTGCGCTGGTGGAGTCTCGGCGGCGCGGGCCAGGCCGGAGAGAAGAAGCATCGTGGAGATCCAACACATCCACGGGGCACTTCGGAGCGATTTCAACCAGGCGCGATAGGTCATTCGAAAAATGGGGAGGGGCTGCGAGGTTCAGCGGAGTGGAGGCACACAACTCCACTCCGCTGATTCAACCGTTACTTCGAACGAACGACCGGCATCCATCCCCGGCGAACCCTTGCAGTCAGGAGGAACCGCAGTCCTAACCGGGGTTTCAAACCAGCCGTTCGAACAAGCCTGTACCGCGAAGGATTACTTCTTGGCAGCGAGTTTCTCGTCGAGGCTCTTCAGGATGAAGGGCTCGCCGGCGACATCCTTGAATTCCTTCAGGATCTTGAACTGGCCGTTGGCCTTGGTCTCGCCGATGTACACGTTTTTGATCGTGTGGTGGTTCTTCTGCATGGTGGTTTTGCCACCGGGTCCCTTGAAGGTGATGGTGCCGGATTCGAGGGCGGTGCGGACGGAGTCCACATCGAAGGTGCCGGCCTTCTCGACCGCGGCCTTCCAGAGGTAAACACCATTGTACGACAACACCATCGGGCTATCCATGGCGCGCTTTTCCTTCACCACACCGGGGTAGGACTGGGTCTTCAACCAGGCATCCCAGCGGCCGAGGTAGGCCTTGTTCTCGGGGGTGTTGATGGACATGAAGTAGGTCCAGCAGCCGAGTTCACCGACGAGATCCTTGGTGGGGAGCGCGCGGAGTTCGTCTTCGGCGAGACTGAACGAAACCACAGGGCAGTCGGCGGCGGAGAGGCCGGCGGCGGCGATTTCCTTGAACAACGGGACGTTCGAGTCGCCGTTGACGGTGTTCAACACGCAGGCGTCACCGCTGGCGGCGAACTGCTTGATCTCCGCCACGATCTGCTGGTAGTCGGTGTGGGAGAACGGGGTGTATTTGCCAGCCGAGATCACCTTGCCGTCTGCGTCCTTGCGGAAGCCGCCGCCGATGTTTTCGGCAGGAATTCCGTGGAGCAGGAGGTACTTGTAGAGGATCAGGTTGGTGGTCTGCGGATAGACGTAGTCCGTGCCGATGAGGTAGAACTTCTTCTTGCCCATCTTGAGGAGGTAATCCACGGCAGGAGTCGCCTGCTGGTTCACGGCCTCGGCGGTGTAGAAGATGTTCTTGGACAGCTCTTCGCCCTCGTACTGGACGGGGTAGAAGAGGAGTCCGTTGTTCTTCTCGAACACCGGGAGCACCGACTTGCGGCTCACAGAGGTCCAGCAGCCGAAGGTGACGGCGACCTTGTCCTGTTCGAGCAGCTGCTTCGCCTTTTCAGCGAAGAGAGGCCAGTTGGAGGCGCCGTCCACGATCACGGGTTCGATCGTGTAGGTCTTTCCGCCCGCCTTGATGCCGCCGGCGGCGTTGATCTCGTCAAACGCGAACAACAGGGTGTCGCGCAGCGAGGTTTCGCTGATCGCCATCGTGCCGCTCAGCGAGTGGAGGATACCGACTTTCACCGATTCGGCCGTGGCCGTGGCGAACGTAAGCATGGCGGCCGCTGCGGCGCCAAGCAGGTTGCAGGGACTGAATTTCATAGGTGCTGGTTCAGGTACTTTTCGGATGCAGGTTCAGGGGACGAGTGGAAGGAAACCGCCGGATCAGAACAGATACGAAACACCCAGGCCCAGGATCACGCGGTCCGCGTGCTTGCCGAACGCGCCAGCCAGCGAGGAGTGGTCGAAACGCACTTCAGGCTGAATCTTCACGTTGGGAACGGGCTTGATGTTGATGGTGAAGGCGAAGCTGGTGAGGTCGTTGCCGGTGTTGACCGGGAAGCCGAGCGGGTCGCCGGAGGCGTCCACGCCGCGGGCGTCGCTGACGAACTCACCACGGAGCGCCACACCGAACACGCTGGTGAAGCTGTAGGAGGCGAAGGCGCCGGTGGACCAAACCGGGGCGGTGCCGCCCTTGGTTTCGAACCAGAAGTAGTCGAGCTCGGTGCCGAGGTGGAACTTGTCGGTGACTGCCCATCCGCCGAGGAGGGACGCCACGTTGATGTCGCTCGAAGGACCGGCTTCGCGGCCGGTGGAGCCGACGAGGTTCACCCAGGTGGTGGCCGAAGGCTTCAGGCCAATGGAGGCCATGACCGTCTTGCCCTGGTTGTTGTCCACGGGACCGGCATAGAGGCCGTTCTGCACGCGCACCTTGGCGTCGAGCCAGTCGGTGAAGGTGTAGCCGAGCTGGGCACCGGCGGCCGGACCGTTGCCGGTGTAGAACCACTGATAGCCCTGCGAGAAGTTGTCGTTGGCAGCGCCGCCGTCGCCGGACTCGTAGTTGAGCAGCGAGATCAGTTCGCCGACCTTGATGTTCAGGCCGGTGCCGACCGGGGCGTTGAGTTCCACATAGCCTTCGCGAACGCTGTTGAAGCCGGTGATTCCGGAACCGGAGTTCACGATCGGCGCGTCCTGGCCGAACACGAGCGACACGCGATAGCCGGCACCCCAGGTGTCACCGCTGCGTTCCACAGCAGGGCTGGCGAGGGTCAGCTTGACCTTGTTCAGCGAGAAGTTGCCGGACTTGCGGTTCCACAGGTAACCCGGGGAGGTCTGTCCAGGAGGCGTGCTGGTGTCGTAGAAATACGAGCCGGTGACAAATCCCTCAATCTTGGTGCCCGCGATGCGGGTCAGGAGCGGATTGGAAACCTTGTCGCCATCGGGAAGAATTCCCTCGGCCTTGGCAACCGTTTCCAGAGCATCCAGACGCTTCTTCAGGTCCTTGTTCTCCTGCTCCAGCTTGTCGAGCTTGGCCCCGTCATCAGCGCGCAACGACAGCGCGGCGGAAGGGGTCAGGGCAACTCCCAGGGTAAGACCCAGGGCTGCGAGCTGACGGCGGTGTTTGGATTTCGTCGTGGTGTAGTGGTTCATCGTTCTCGAGTGTGTTCTGTGTCGTGCTGGCACCCGCACTCCCCTTCCCCCAGTCCGCGCGCCGACAACCGGTCGCGCATCAAACTGGGAGATAGGAAAACCTCCGGTGCCGCGTAGGGAGGTAGCACCCGGACTGCCAAGCCCGGAGGATGGCTGCATGCATGCCCCCCATATAATTGCTCGACTGCATGAACCATTTTCATGAGCCCAATTGCAGGCCCGCCTGCAGGGCTGATGAGAAGGCGCGAGCGTTCCCGGTTTGTGTCACAACGAGGTCACAGGAGACCTATCACCAGCGGTGCAGGGACTCGCCTCCGGGAAACAAAAAAGCCCGCCTTGAAAGCGGGCTGTGTCTTTTTTGATGCAGACTGGCTCCATTCGGCCAGCCGCCAAAATGGGGGATCTCGGCGCGTCGTTCAGACTCCGAAGATTCGACGGACGAATTCACGGCTGCGTGCGTGGTTCGCCTCCGCATCGCGCGTGATGCGCGTGCCGAATTCGAGGGCCAGTTCCACCGTGTAAAACTGGGGCAGCTTGTGACCCGATGCGAACTCCGCGACTGCCGTGTAATCGATGTCCCCGGTGTCGAGATCTTCCCACCAGATGCGATCGCGGCTCTGTCGCAGATGCCACGAAACGATGCGCGATCCGTACTGACGCAGGCAGTCCGCCGGAGCGATGCCACCGCGGAAAACCCAATGAACATCGTAGCAGAATCCGACCTGATTCCCTGGGCAGCGCTCAAAGTTGGAATGAAACTCCTTCGCCCCGTTTCGCAGTTCGGGCGTGTGATGATGCAGCCCCAGGCGGATTCCCGACTCCGCGAGAAACGCACCCAGCTCGTTCAATGCCTCGGCCTGGATCTCCAATTCCTTGTCGGTCTTGTCGCGTCCGATCGGATCCGGATTGAAATTCACGATCCCGAATCCTGCCTTCGCTGCCTCGCGTGCGGCGACGCCGATGCGTTCCACGGTTTCGGTCGCCTTTCCCAACACGTGCACCGCCCCGCCGGTGTAGAGGCTCACCGGCTTCAGCCCCTGCTTGGTCATCCGATCCGCCAGCCGACGGTTGTTCTCCGGCGCGGCCACATCGAGGGAACCCTCGGCGTAGTCGTATCCGGAACTGCGGAGCGATTTGAAGACGTCGTCCAGGTGCCCGGACATCTTCGTCCCCTTGCGATCGAAGTACTGGCCCCAGCCGTAGAGCTGCGATCCCACCAGGGGCGCCACCAGATTCGGCGGCACGTACACATCCTTTTTCGCCGGCGCGTTGGTGGAAGGCTTGGCTGCGGCTTTGGAGGACTTCGCAGCGGCAGGCTCGGCGCCGAAGACCGAACCGCCCCGCCACACGCCGCCGGCGACAATCGATGCAGCGGCAGAACGGGCGAGGAAGGAGCGACGGTTCATGGCGTGAGGGTGTTCACACCCGGATCCGACTGGCAAGGCGTCGAAACACGACCTCAGCGAGAAGGCAAAAGTTTAAAGGAAAAAGGCGAAAGTGGATCGGCCCATCCAGCATCAAGCATCCAGCATCTTCCAATTCCTCATCCCACCCATCTGCGTTCATCCGCGGTTATCTGCGGTGTGAACTTCCGTCCTTCGCTCACACCGATTTGCGCAGCGCCTTGAGCGCGCCGAGAAAATCCGCGGGCAGCGGGGCCTCGTAGTCGCGCCACGCGCCGGTGCGGGGATGGTGAAACCCAAGCCGACGCGCGTGAAGCATCTGCCGCGCGGCCGCATAGCCGGTCTCCGCCGTCAGGCGCGCATTCTGCCGCACCCCGTAGGTCGAATCGCCCACGAGGGGGAAACCCAGATGCTGAAAATGGACCCGAATCTGGTGCGTCCGGCCCGTGTGGATCACCGCCTCGACGTACGCGGCACCGTTCAACACTTCGAGTCGCCGATACGTCGTGCGGGCCGACCGGCCCTTGCCCGGCGTGGTCACCGCCATCCGCTTGCGATGCGAGGGATGACGCGCAATCGCCGCGCGAATCTCTCCCACGGGCGGTTGCAAATCACCGCACAGGATCGCGTGGTAAATCTTTTCCACCGTTCGCGCTGCGAATTGTTCCTGCAGCGCACGATGGGTCTCATCGTTCTTGGCCACCACGAGGCACCCGCTCGTTTCGAGGTCGAGTCGATGCACGATCCCCGGCCGCTCCACGCCGCCGACCCCGCTCAAGCTGCCCTTGCAATGATGAAGCAGCGCATTCACCAACGTGCCATCGGCATGACCATGAGCCGGGTGCACCACGAGATCCGGCGATTTATTCAGCACCAGCAGGTCGGAATCCTCAAAAATGATCTCGATCGGAATCTCCTGCGGCTCCACGCCGGCGGGCTTGGGATCGGGCCAGCGGATCTCCACCACGTCCCCGGTCTTGGGCTTGTTCGACGGCTTCGGAACCTTGCCGTTCAGCAGAATGCAGCCATCGGAGAGCAGTCGCTGGAGTTCCACCCTGGATCGCGAGGTGAAGCGCGCCTGGAGAAAACGGTCCAGCCGCAGCGCCGGTCCCGGCATATCGACGGTAAATGTTTCAGCTTCCATCAGTCAGGGCCTCGGAGTTCGGAAACCGTTTCTTATCGAGCCGGCTTGCGGACCGGGCGTTTGTCGGGAGGCAGTTTTCCAGTGGTCGGAACCACGATGTTCGTGCCCGGCACCCACGGGATTTCGTGTCCGTCGAGATACAGCGTTCGCGGCACCATCTCAACCAAGTGACCGAAGGCATCGAGGGCAATCGTCCCCGGGAAAAAGGTCACATCCACAAACAATGCCGGGCCGTAGGGCAGGCCATTGGTGTTCGGAGTATTGAAGATCCGCATGTAGGGATCGTTGGTGAAACGCGCCGGTGCGGTTTCGCCGGGAAAGGTGAGCGTGATCTCGTTGGTCCCGAGAATCCGGTGGTGTCCAATGCGCATCCACGGCTGCCCGTCGGTCCCCTTCCCTTGAATCACCACCCAGGGGCCCCCGCGTTGACGCGCGGCGGCGCAGCCCCCGTAGAGGGTGATGTAAAGAAAGAGCGTCCCGATGAAAATCGCCACCAGGTTCCGTACGGCCTTTGTCCCTTCGTCGTTCAAGATGGAGGGTAGCCTACCCCGGAAATGGAAAACCCGCGAGCCCGGGATTGCGATTCGTGGATCAGACTGCGGAGCGACGCCGTTGATCGAGCGACTGCAGCAGGCGGCAGAGTTTTTCCACGCGCGGCATTTCAGCCCCTGCGGCCCTGGCCTGTCGCAACGGCTCGAGGAACAGGCTGTCCAGCTCCAGCGGCGATCCGCGTTCGAAATCCACCAGCGTCGATGGACGATATTTCCCCATGCCAAACGTCCGTTCGATCTCGGAAGGCGCGTACTCCGGATCGATCTGCAATCCGAGCGCATGGGCCCCGGCGATGACTTCGTCCATCACCTCGCGCACCCATCCGCGCCACATCGGATCCTGGAGCAATTGATCGGTCGTCCGGCACGGCAGCAGCGGCTTCGCGGGATCCAGAATTCCCGATTCGACCGCCTCCGCCCCGGCGGCCGCGGCCACACCCAGGCCGTTGAAGGAAATGTTCCACACCAGCTTGAGCCAGTGGGCGAGCGCGAGGTCATCGGCCACATCGCAGGGAATCCCGGCGGAGCGCAGGGCATCGGCAATCTGGTGGGTGCGCTCCGAGGGGCGACGTTGAAATTCGCCCATGAGGATACGGGCACCGTTGAGATGCAGAATCACTCCGGGCGCGATCCGGTTGAGCGAAACGAAACACAGTCCGCCGAGCACCTGCTCCGATTTCACCAACGTGGCGAGCAGCTCCTCGTTGCCGAGTCCGTTCTGCAGAGTAAGAACTGCGGTGTGGGCTCCAGAGAGCGGCGGGATCGAGTTGCGGAGCGATTCATTGGCCGTGGTCTTGATGGCCACGATCACGAGATCACACACGCCGATTTCCTCCGGCGTTCTGGCAACGTGCGGACGTGCGGAGAAGGTTTCCCCCGGGATGTCGCTCCGCACCTGCACGCCGTCGCGAGACACCGTATCAAAATCGGAACGCAGCAGAAAATGGGTCTCGTGTCCCGCATTGGACAACCTCGCGCCGTAGTAGCTGCCGAGCGCACCGCATCCGACGATGGCGATTTTCATGGCGTCAAAAAAGCGAAGCTTGGAGTGCCGACCTTCGAGCTGCGGAGCCTTGCCGCTCCATCCTTCAAACCTAAAACCAGAAGTTTAAACCGCAGATGCACGCAGATGGACGCGGATGGGGAAGACCGATTGGCAGATGCTGGATTCTGGATTCTGGATCGGGAATGCGCCCGTTTCCGCCGTCCTTCCGACTCCTGCTTTCATGCGTTCCAAATTCATCCCCTCCCCGCTGGGCAATCTGTGTTCATCCGTGTCCATCTGTGGTTGCTCTCGTCGTTCCGTTCCGAATCGAGCCTCCAAAAAGAAAAACGGCACCCTGCGAAACAGGATGCCGTTTTCTCGAATCAAATCGGATTACTTGGCGCCGAGGATCGCGTCCTTGGCAGCCTTGGCCACGCGGAACTTCACGACCTTCTTGGCGGGAATCTTGATTTCAGCGCCGGTCGCGGGATTGCGGCCGATGCGAGCCTTGCGGTTGACGAGAACGAGCTTACCAACGCCGGGGAAGGTGAAGGTGTTCTTGGCGTTCTTGTAGGAGAGCTCAGCGAGCGTCTCGAGAACGGCGACGGCCTGCTTCTTCGAGATTTCAACCTTCTCGGCGAGAGCGGCGGCGATTTGCGACTTGGTGAGGGCTTTGGCCATGGTTAGAGGAGTGTTTTGTTGCTGTTGCTCGGACCTTGAAGGGCCGAAATGCGGCGGCATTTAAGCAACCGACCTAGCCGGAGCAAGGGAAATTCCCTGTAAAATCGGCATTCCTGCGCTGTCCGACCTAGGGAGCCCGTCCTCCCCTCAGGACCGTGACTTGACCCCATCGACGCCGATTCGCACTCTCGCCCCGTGTCCGCCGCCCGCATTCTCCAGAGCGATTTCAAATACGAAATCGTGCGCAAGATTTTCGAGGGCGGCATGGGGGTGGTGTACGAGGCCAAGCAGCTCGGCGCGCGCGGATTTTCCAAGCGCGTCGCCATCAAGGTCATTCGCGAACGCTTCGCGCGTCAGCCCGAATTCATTGAGAATTTCATCGGCGAAGCCCGACTGGTGGCGGATTTGATCCACACCAACATCGTGCAGACCTACCACCTGGCCGAGGACCGCGGATCGTGGTTCATCTGCATGGAATACATCCGCGGGGTGAATCTCGACGAGATGATGACGCGCCTGCAGTTGTCCGGCCGCGCCCTGCCCCCGGAGCTCGCGGTGTTCATCGTCAGCCGCATCGCCCGCGGCCTCGCCTACGCCCATTCCAAGACCGATCCCGAGGGCCGCCCGCTGGGCATTGTCCACCGCGACATCAGTCCGAAAAACATCATGCTCGCGTTCGAGGGCGACGTGAAGGTGACCGATTTCGGCATCGCCAAGGCGCGTGGATTCCTCACCGACAAGGAAGGCGAGGAGGTCGCCGGCAAGCCCGAGTACATGAGCCCGGAGCAGGCCGATTTCAAAATCACCGACAAGCGGTCGGACCTCTTCTCCGCCGGAGTGGTGCTCTCACAATTGCTGACCGGCCAGAACCTGTTCCGGGCCGACACCCCGGAGGGTTCGCGCGAACGCGTCCTCAGCACTCCGATTCCAGATTTCCAGGAGCTCTGCCCAACGATCGAACCCCGCCTCAACCAGATCCTCCAACGCGCGCTGCACCGCGATCTGGCCCTGCGTTATCAGACCGCAGACGAGTTCCTCTACGAGCTAGAGCACTTCATCTACCACCGCGGCTACGGCCCCACCAACGAGACCATGGGGCGTTTCCTGCGTCAGGTGTACGACACCACGCCGACCGCGCCGCCTCCGTCTTCCACCTCGGTCACCGAGCGCCGCAGCGCCGCCGGAAAAACCGTTCGGAGCCCTGCCGCTCCGGCCGCGGAAAGGACCAAGTCCGTGACCCGGACCCAAAGCCGCACCCAAACCCAGGTCCGCGCGCAGACCCGCAAGGTGGCCAAGCCGCAGAGCCTCGTGGAGCGCATCAAATCTCGACTGAAATGAGCCGACCCAAATCCCCCCGCCCCAGGACCGTCACCCTCGGACTTCTGCAGCACGCCTGCTCCGGAAATCCTGCGGAAAACCTCGCCACCACGCTCGCCGCCGCGGAACGCGCTGCGAAGGATGGGGCGCAGATCATCTGCACCCAGGAGCTCTTCCGCTCGCAGTACTTCTGCCAGAGCGAGGAGCACCGGTACTTCGATCTCGCGGAACCCATCCCCGGACCGAGCACCGCCGCCTTCCAGAAGCTCGCCAAGAAACACGGCGTGGTCATCGTGGCCTCGCTATTCGAGCGACGCGCCGCGGGCCTGTATCACAACACCGCGGTCATCATCGATGCCGACGGATCCCTGCTCGGGAGCTATCGCAAGATGCACATTCCCGATGACCCGCTGTTCTACGAGAAGTTCTACTTCACGCCCGGCGACCTCGGCTTCCGCGCCTGGGACACCCGCTTCGGCCGCATCGGCGTGCTGATCTGCTGGGACCAATGGTACCCCGAGGCCGCGCGCCTCACCGCCATGCAGGGCGCGGAGATTCTCTTCTATCCCACCGCCATCGGCTGGCATCCCTCGGAGAAAAAGGAATACGGCACCAACCAGCACCAGGCCTGGGAAACCATCCAGCGCTCGCACGCCGTGGCCAACGGCTGCTACGTCGCCTCGGTGAACCGGATCGGACTCGAACAACCGATCGGCGGCGATGGTCTCGAATTCTGGGGCCAGAGCTTCGTCGCCGGCACCTCGGGTCAACTGCTCGCCAAGGCCTCGGTGGACAAGCCGGAGAACCTCATCGTGCCGATCAATCTTGATTCGGTGAACGTGACCCGCACGCACTGGCCATTCCTGCGCGACCGGCGCATCGATGCCTACGGGGACCTCACCCGGCGGTTCATTGATTGATCCCGAAAACGCCGGCCACAAACATGTTCAACCACAGATGGACACGGATGAACACAGATGGAAATGACCGGAGCGGAAGGATTCATGAATCACCGGGAAGGTGTATTCGCCCGAACCGGCGTCGAAGCATCCGACCGACCAATCTGTGTGAATCTGTGTTCATCTGTGGTTTGAACCGCTCTTTTTGAGGCGGATCCGCCAGCGGACGCGATTCCGCCTTTACCCGCGGGCGGGGCCTCCGTTTACTTCGGCATGCCCCGCCTCGCCCAACCGTTCCAGCGCGGCCCCCGCGCCTTCACCCTGATCGAGTTGCTGGTGGTGATCGCCATCATTGCGATTCTCGCGGGCATGCTCCTGCCCGCGTTGAGCCGGGCCAAATCGAAGGCGGTCACCATCAAGTGCGTGGCCAACAACAAGCAGGTGATCCTCGCCTTCCACATGTACGTGGACGACAACCGCGACTCCTACCCCACCTGCACCGACTGGAACTCCGCCGGCGGGACCAACGGCACCTACGACATCTACACGGCCATGACCAACCGGCCGCTGTACCAATACCAGGGATCGCCCGAAATCTTCCACTGCCCGGCCGACCGCGGCGACATCTTCTACGAACGCAACTTCGGCAAGAAGTGCACCAACAGCTACGTTCAATACGGCACCAGCTACCTGATGGAATGGGTGGCGGACTTCGCCCGGACCCGCCGCGTCACCGGCGACCGCAACGGCACCGGAGTCGCCGCGCAATCGATCAAGGGATCCGAAGTCGCCATGAGCGCCGCGAACAAAATCATCCAGGGCGACTGGCCCTGGCACCCGAACCGCGGATGGGATGACCGAAAGAGCCAATGGCACAATTACAAGGGCAAGAGCCTCTCCGTGGTGGCGTTCGGCGATGGACACGCCGAGGCGTACAAGTTCCCGACCATTCCTGATACAAACCCGTTCTGGAGCCAGCCTCCCAATCCGGCGAACGCCTGGTGGTGATCCGTTCGGGAGGTCGTGCGGATTCTCGAAGAAGTTCCGGTGCGCATCATTGATCCTCCCCGCTTCGGCAGTACAGTTCGCCGCGTCATCATGTCCCGGTTTCGCCACATCCGTCTTCTAATCGTGCTGATCCTCGGGTCGTGCCTGCGCGTTTCGTCCTTCGCCGCACCGGCCTCCGCGGCCTCCGATGCCGCCGTGGATTTTGCATCGGAAGTCCGCCCCGTGCTGGCCTCGAAATGCTTCCAGTGCCACGGACCCGACGAATCGTCACGCAAGGCGCATCTGCGTCTGGACACCCGCGAGGACGCGCTCCGCGAGATCAAGGGTCGACGCGCCGTGGTGCCCGGTGATCCGGCCCGCAGCGAATTGATTCGCCGCATCCAAATGCACGACGGCGATGATCAGATGCCGCCGGCCGAATCCAAGAATCCGCTCAAACCCGCCGAAGTGGCGGTATTGGAACGCTGGGTGCGACAGGGCGCGCCCTACACGCCGCACTGGGCCTGGAGCAAACCCGTACGTCCCGCGCTTCCGCTCGTGCTGCGCAAGACCTGGCCGCGGAATGGCCTTGATCGCTTCATCCTCGCGCGTCTCGAATCCGCCGGACTCGACCCCGCCCCGGCGGCCGATTCCCGCACCCTCGCCCGTCGTGTGGCCCTCGACCTCACCGGACTCCCGCTTCCTCCGGACGAGCTGGAACGCTTCGCCTCGGACCTTTCGCCCAAAGCCTACGAACGACTCGTCGATCGCCTGCTCGAATCGCCCCACTTCGGCGAACGCTGGGCACGCCTCTGGCTCGACCTCGGCCGCTATGCCGATTCCTCGGGCTACGGAAGCGATCCGCTGCGCCCCAACATCTGGCCCTGGCGCGACTGGTTGATCGACGCGCTGAATCGAAACCTTCCCTTCGACGTGTTCACCCGCGACCTGATCGCCGGCGACTTGGTGGAGAACGCGGACGATTCGCTGCGTTGGGCCACCGCGTTTCATCGGAACACGATGACCAACACCGAGGGCGGCACCGACGACGAGGAATGGCGCGTCGCCGCCGTGAAGGATCGCACAAGCGTGACCGGGCAGGTCTGGATGGGCCTCACCTTCGGCTGCGCGCAATGCCACACCCACAAGTTCGATCCCATCACCCAGCGCGAGTACTACTCGCTCTACGCGTTCTTCAATCAGACCGAGGACAACGATCAACCCGACGAACGCCCCACCCTGGCCCGGTATTCTCCCGCTGAACTCCGACAACGCTCCGAACTGAAGTCGAAGCTGGAGACGCTCGAAGCCCGCTACAACTCGCCCGACGCCGCCTTCGAATCGGAACTCAAATCGTGGTCCGAAACGGCTGCACGCCCCGGCCACTGGACTCCCCTGGTTCCCAAATCTGTTCAAAGCGCAGCAACGCCCTCGCCGTCGTTCTCGATCTCCGCTGACGGCACCGTTCTGGCGGGTGGTCCTTCGCCTACGAAAGACACCTACACGCTGAACGCGGCGCTGCCTGCGGGAACTTGGACCGGCTTTCGATTGAACGCCCTTCCGTCCGAATCCCTGCCTGGAAAGGGCGCGGGTCGAAAAGCGACCAACGGAACCTTCGTCCTGCAGAACATCAGCCTTTCCGTTCTGCCTCCCAAGGCCCAGTCCGCCGCTCCGATTCCCGCTCGATTCGTCCGCGTTCAGATCCCCGGAAAACCGGGCACCAACCGCCGCATCATGCTGGGCGAAGTGCAGGTCTGGTCCGGCAACACCAACGTCGCCCTGCACCGCACCGCGAAGCAATCGAGCACCGGCTACCTCGGCGATGCGGCCCGTGCGGTCGATGGCAACACCGATGGTCACCACGGACGCTCACAATCCGTCACCCACACCGGCGATGAAGAGTCGCCCTGGTGGGAAGTGGATCTCGGATCCGAGGCCGCGGTGGATGAAGTCGTCCTCTGGAATCGCACCGACAACGGGGTCGAACAACTCGCCTCTGCCGAAGTGCAGCTGCTGGCTCCGGATCGCTCGCTCCGATGGAATACCACGCTCACCGAAGCGCCGCGTCCGGTGGCGCATGTCGGACCGCGGGCGCGTCAGCATCTGACCCTGAAGAACGCCTCGGCCAACGCGGCCAACGACGGCTCCGGACCCGACCGCGCCATTCAACCCACCGACGGCGCCGGCTGGGCACCGCCCGCGCGGACCAATCCCTCGTCGATCGCCTTCGAACTTGGATCTCCGCTGGTGTTGGAAGACGGAGCCGATCTTCGCATCGAACTTCGGCAATCCGCGGGCGACGAACGCACGCTCGGACAATTCCAACTCCAGGCCACCACCGATGCCACCCCGGCGCGTCTATGGCCCGATCGGATTCAATCCATCCTGACGCTAGCCCCTGCAACCCGCACCCCCGAGCAGTCGCGCGAACTCGCGCAATTCTACAAGCCGATGTCCACCGCGCTGGGACCGGTTAACCGCCAGATTTCCGAAACGAAATCCGCCATCGCCTCCATTCGAGGCACGCCCGTGCCGGTGATGAAGGAACTCCCCGAAGATCAGCAGCGGGTCACGCACGTACTGTTCAAGGGAAACTACCTCGTGCCCGGCGATGCCGTTCAGCCCGGGGTCCCCGAGGCGTTTCATCCCTTCCCGGCCGGAGCCCCGAAGAATCGGCTCGGCCTCGCCGCCTGGTTGACCTCGCGGGACAATCCGCTCACTGCACGCGTTCAGGTGAATCGGATCTGGGCTGCCCTCATGGGACGCGGATTGGTCGAAACCGAGGAAGACTTCGGAACGCAGGGAACACTCCCGACGCATCGCCAACTCCTCGACTGGCTCGCGGTGTCCTATCAAACCCCGAAATCCCAGGCCAATCCCGCCACCGCCCTGGAAGCGCCGGCGCTTGGATGGGACTTCAAGGCCCTGGTTCGACTGATGGTGCTCTCGGCAACTTACCGCCAATCCGCGGTGACTTCCCCGGAAGCGTTGGAACGCGATCCGCGCAACCTGCTTTACTCCCACGCCCACCGGCATCGTCTGGATGCCGAATCCCTCCGCGACCAGGCCCTGGCTCTGAGCGGGCTCCTCAGCCGCAAGATTGGCGGACCGAGCGTGTTCCCGTATCAGCCCGATGGACTCTGGCGCGCGGCTTTCAACGGCGAACGCTCCTGGACCACCAGCGAGGGCGAGGATCGCTACCGCCGCGGTTTGTACACCTTTTGGCGCAGAACCGTTCCCTACCCCGGGATGGTGGCCTTCGACGCCCCGAGCCGGGAAACCTGCACCTTCCGTCGCGTCGCCACCGACACGCCCCTTCAGGCGTTCGTCACCCTCAATGACCCGGTCTTCGTCGAGTGTGCCCAGGCCCTGGGACGCAAGATCGCGGCGCAGCGCGGCTCGGTGGACAATCAACTCTCCACCGGCTACCGGTGGGTCACCGGCCGTCCTCCGACTGAATCGCAGATTCAATCGCTTCGCCGATTGTGGGACGAAGAGCGTCTCCGTTATCGAAACCGGGAAGCCGAAGCCCGGCGCCTCGCCTCAACGCCCCTAGGGCCTCTTCCCAGTGGCCTTCCGGCCGAAGAGGCCGCGGCTTGGACCCTGATAGGCAACGTTTTATTAAACCTCGATGCCGTCCTGACCCGCGGGTGAGTCGCCGCCTTTGGCAACGCATCGGCGGGGGAACTAGGGCTTGACGGTCAACGGCTTTCAAAGGTACCTTCCAAACCGTAAACGTTTTACTGGCTGCATTTCGCCGCCACGCAAAAGTCGGTTTTTCAACCGGCTTTTTTGTTGCCCCGATGAGGGCGAGGACGCTGACGTTATGAACGCTGAGTTTTTGGCCGTTTTGGAATATTGGGAGAAGGAAAAAGGCATCTCGAAAGAGATCCTTCTCACCGCCGTGCAGGAATCGCTCCTGGCTGCCGCCAAGAAGGCGGTGGGTCCGGCGCGCGACCTTCGCGTGGCGATCGATCCCAAGTCTGGCGACATCAAGGCATGGGCCAAATTGATGGTCGCCGACCGGGTCGTGTCCAAGCACGATCAAATCTCCGTCTTCGACGCGCGCCGTGCCGGCCACGCCGAAGCCAAGATGGGCGACGAGGTGGACGTCGAAGTCACCCCAGCCGGCTTCGGTCGCATCGCCGCCCAGTACGCCAAACAGGCGTTGATGTCCCAGGTGCGCAAGGCCGAAAAGGCCATGATCTACGACGAGTTCAAGGATCGCGTGGGTGACATCGTCAGCGGCACCGTCCGCCGTTTTGATCGTTCGGACGTGGTGCTCGACCTCGGCAAGTTCGAGGCCATCATGCCCAACCGCGAACGCGTCCCGACCGAAGAATATCAGGTCGGCGAGCGCATTCGCTGCTTCGTGAAGGCCGTGGAAAACACGACCCACGGACCCGAAATCATCCTTTCCCGCGCGGATCCCAATTTCGTCCTGAAGCTCTTCCGTCTGGAAGTGGCCGAAGTCAACGACAGCACCATCGAGATCCGCGCCATCGCCCGCGAACCCGGCTTCCGGACCAAGATCGCGGTCTATTCCCGCGATTCCAAAGTCGATCCTGTCGGCGCCTGCGTCGGCCTCCGCGGCCAGCGCGTGAAGAACATCGTCCGCGAGTTGAACAACGAAAAGGTGGACATCATCCCCTGGTCGTCGGACATCCGGGTGTTTGTGGCCAAGGCGCTGGATCCCGCCCGTGTGAAGTCTTTCCACGTGGACGAAGCCCGCAAGCGCGTGCTCGTTCACACCACGCCCGATCAGCTCCCGCTGGCCGTCGGCAAGCGCGGCCAGAATGCCCGCCTCGCCTCCCGCCTGACCGGTTGGCAGATCGACATTGAAGCCGAAGCCGAGGTCAACGGATTCGATGCCAAGGTGGACCACGCGGTCCATGAGCTGGCCTCCATCCCCGGCATCTCCGAAGCCCACGCCCGCGTTCTCGTGAACATGGGTTTCCACAGCATCAATGATTTGCTGGAAGCCGAGGTTGGGGATTTGGCGCAGGTTCCTGAAATTGGTGAAGAAGCCGCCCCGTTGATCGTGGAGGCTGTCAAAGGTGAGATTGTTCGACGACAAGCCGGAGGTGCCGGCGCGTCCCCGTTGGCTTGAGACGGTGACCTCGGGACGACAGGATCGTCCGAGGCACACGCCGGGAAGTTCCCGGCAAGAATGAATCGGTTTCCGTCCGACATATACACGTCGGCAGTGAATCGAGTCGGAGTCGGGAGCCGGCGTTGGTTGAGATAATTCGGTAGAAATTGCACGAAAAGAAGCTATGCCCGTTCGCATTTACGAAATTGCCAAGGAACTGAACTTGGAGAGCAAGGTGGTGCTCGCCAAGGCCAAGGAACTTGGCATTGCGGCGGCAAAGGTGCCGTCGAGTTCGCTCGACAAGATCACCGCCGAATACCTGCGCGATCAGATGGCCCCGATGGCCACAACCGCCGCCCCCGCCCCGGTTGAGCCGGAGCAGCCGGTGTTGATCATCCCCGCGCCCCGCGCCCCTGAGCCGGAACCGGAACCAGAGCCCGAACCCGAGCCGGCACCCGCGCCGCGCGTGGAAGCCGAGCCCGTCGCTCCTGCTCCCGTCGCCGCCGTGCACGAGCCCGTCGCGGCCGCCCCTGCCCCTGCCCCAATTTCTTCCGCCTCTGCATCTGCTTCCGCCCCGGCCCAGCCCGAGGTCAAAGCCGCTGCCCACGAGCCCGCCGCGGAATCAGCATCCGTTCCCGCGCCGACGGCACCGACCGCCGCCGCCTCTGCTTCCGCCGCACCCGCACCCGCTCCTGCGCCAGCTCCCGTTGCCACTCCGGCGCCGGCAGCCCCCGCGGCTCCGGTTGCCGCCGCACCCAGTGCGCCGGCCGCTCAGAGCGCAGCTCCGAAGCCGACCGTCCCGCCGTCCCGCCCTCAAACCGGCCCCTTCCCTCCGCCGCCTTCGGCCGGGGGCAGTTCGATCCCGGGCAGGCCTCCCGAGGCTCCCAAGTCTCAGATCGGCTCGCTGGTTGGCCGCATCGATCCCCGATCTTTTGCCCGCCCTCCGCAGCGTGGCGACGACCGCCGCGATTCCCGCGGTGGCAACACTGGTGGAAACCGTCCCGACGACCGCCGCGGTGGTCAATCCGGCGGACGCCCGGGCCAGCACGGCTCGCAGCAGTCCCAGACTCCTGCCAAGCCCGCCGCTCCCAAGGTCCAGATCGCTGCCGATGCTCCGATCGTCATCATGCGCCCGCCGATTGTGGTGCGTGAACTCGCTGAGAAGATCGGCCGCAAGCCGTTCCAGGTCATTGCCGACCTGATGAGCATGGGCGTTTTCGCGACGGTCACCCAGACCATCGACACCGAGCACGCCATCAAGGTCTCCGCGAAGCACGGCTTCCGGTTCGAAACCGAAAAGCGCGACAAGGCCGCTCACACGGTCAACGTGCCGAAGGAAGCCAAGGTCGAGCTCGATCAGGAAGATCGTCCCGAGACCCAGAAGCCACGTCCTCCCGTGATCACCATCATGGGTCACGTCGACCACGGCAAAACCTCCCTCCTCGATGTCGTCCGCAAGGCCGACGTCGCCTCCGGTGAGGCCGGCGGCATCACCCAGCACATCGGCGCGTACACGATTTCGTATCCGCATCCGGTTTCTGGAGTGCTCCAACAGCTCACCTTCCTCGACACCCCGGGTCACGCCGCATTCTCCGCAATGCGCGCCCGCGGTGCCAACGTGACCGACATCGTCGTTCTCGTGGTGGCCGCCAACGACGGTGTGATGCCCCAGACGCTCGAAGCGCTGGCCCACGCCCAGGCTGCCAAGGTCCCCATCATCGTCGCCGTCAACAAGTGCGACCATCCGAACGCCAATCCGTTGAAGGTGCGCCAGCAGCTTCAGGAACGTGGATTGCTTCCGGACGACTGGGGTGGTGACACCCTGTATGTCGACTGCTCCGCGATCACCCGTCAGGGCATCGACAAGCTGATCGACTCCATTCTCCTCCAGGCCGAATTGCTCGAACTGAAGGCGAACCCCGATCGTCACGCCAAGGGCAACGTCATCGAATCCGGTGTCGAACCCGGCGGTCCTGTCGCCACCGTGCTGGTGCGCAAGGGAACCCTGCGCGTCGGCGACGTCATCCTCTGCGGCGAGCACTACGGCAAGGTTCGCGCGATGATGAACGAGGAAGGTTCACGTTTGAAGGAGGCGACTCCTTCCGTGGCCGTTCGCGTCCTCGGCCTCAACGGCGTGCCCGACGCCGGTTCCGAATTCAGCTCGGTTGAAAACGAGCGCGCCGCCCGCGAACTCGCCGAACAGCGGTTCATGGACCGCAAGAAGGCCGAACTCGACGGCGTCCGTCCGAAGCGTCAGACGCTCGAGGACATCTTCGGTCAGATCAGCGACATGACCGCGAAGATCCTCAAGGTCATCGTCAAGGCCGACACCCAGGGTTCCGTCGAAGCGATCTGCGACGCTCTGGAAAAGATCGACTCCAGCAAGGTGTCGATGGAAATCGTCCACAGCGCCGTCGGTGCGGTCAGCGCCGCCGACGTGCTCCTGGCGAGCTCCTCCGATGCCGTCATCCTCGGCTTCCACACCCGTGTGGACAGCAGCGCCGCCGAACAGGCCAAGCACGAGGGCGTGCAGATCAAGCTCTACGCCATCATTTACGAACTGATCGACCACGTGAAGGAAGCCATGGCCGGCCTTCTCGATCCGTTGCTCAAGGAAGTCGTCATCGGCCAGGCCGAGGTCCGCAAGATCTTCGGTCTCTCCAAGGGCGGCAATGTCGCCGGCTGCGCCGTCATCAACGGCCGCATTGTCCGCGGCAAGATGCGCGTGCGCCGCAAGACCCACCTCATCTACGAAGGCGTTTCGCTCACGCTCAAGCGCTTCCAGGACGAGGTCAACGAAGTGCGCTCGGGCATGGAGTGCGGCATCAAGCTCGACGGCTTCGACGAATTCATCGAAGGCGATCTCATCGAGTGCTACACCACGGAAAAGGTCGCCCAGAAGCTCTGAGCTTCCGGTTCTGAATCTTCGAGAAATCCATGCAACCCAACCGCCGGACCGCCAGGGTCAGGGAGCTGTTGAAGCACGAGATCGCGGAATGCATCCGCCGCGAGCTCTCGATCGAGGAAGTGGGCCTGCTCACCGTCAATGACGTGGGTCTGGCCAGCGACCTCCGGACCGCCACGGTGTTCGTCGGTTTCGTCGGCACCAAGGAGCAGAAGAAGCGCGCCCCCGCGGTGCTCGCCGCCCACGCCGGGCGGATTCAAAGCATGGTGGGCAGCGCCGTTCGACTGAAGTTCACGGTGATGCTCCGCTTCCAACTCGATGACTCCATCGAGCAGGGCAACAAGGTGGTGGCCATCCTCGATGCCCTCGAGCGCGAGAATCCCACCCCGCCAACCCCGCCCTCCAGCACGCCGATCGTTCCGCGCACCCCGGGTTCCAAGAAGGCCTAACCCCGAGGTTGTCGCGATCGCATGAAGCCCATCCCGAAGACCGTCGAGCGCATTCTCGAGGCGTTGGACAACGCCAAGACCATCTGCATCGTCGGCCACGTCCGTCCCGACGGCGATTGCGTCGGATCCCAGATCGGCCTCGCCATGGCCCTGGAAAATGCCGGCAAGACGGTCACCGTGTGGAACGAGGACGTTCTCCCCGACAAGCTGCGCTTCCTCGATCCCGACCGCCGCTTCAACCGTCCTGTGGATGGACGCAAGTTCGACGTCGTGGTGGCCACCGACTGCGCGAGCTTCGAGCGCCTTGGCAAAGTCGCCAACCACATCGCGGACCGCGGCCTGCTGATCAACATCGATCATCACGCCTCGAACACGAAGTACGGCGACATCAACTGGGTCTCCCCGCGCGAACCGTCGAGCGGCGAATTGATCTATGACCTCTGCGGCTGGGCCGGGTGGAAGATCACCCAGCCGATGGCCGACTGCCTGTTCACCGCGGTCAGCACCGACACCGGGAGCTTTCAGTACCCGGTCACCACTCCTGAAACCCTCGAAACCGCGGCCCACCTCGTGGAGCGCGGTGCGGATCTCGGAAAGATCTGCCAGGAAGTGTACCAAAGTTTTCCGCTCACCCGCGTCCGCCTGCTGCGGCACGTGTACAACAAGTTCCGCCTCACCCACGACGCGAAGACCGCCTATTTCTGGCTGAAGCGCGCCGACTACGCCCGCACCGGGGCCTCGACCGAGGAGAGCGAGGGATTGATCGACCACATCCGCGCCATCGAAGGCGTGGTGGTGGCGATTGTCTTCGAGGAGATGGAACCCGGGATGACCCGGATCAGCTTCCGCTCGAAGAACGACAAGGTGAACGTCAACGAGATCGCCTCGCTGTTTGGCGGCGGCGGACACAAGGCGGCCGCCGGAGCCCGTGTGGCGGGAACCGCCCTGGGGGTTCAGCGCCGCGTGCTCGGCGCCGTGAAGCGGGCCCTCGCAGGACGCCCCATTTCCTGAGGCGACGACTGCCCCAGGATTGGTACAAGGAACAGAATCGGAATCGGATTTAGACTTGGATATCGGATATCGGAGATCGGATGCGCGAATTTACCCCATTGGATGGTGCCCTGCTCGTGGACAAGCCCGAGGGCTGGACCTCGCACGACGTCGTGGCGAAGGTTCGAAATCATTTCCGCATTCCAAAGGTCGGACACTGCGGAACCCTTGATCCGATGGCCACCGGCCTGTTGATCCTGGTGTTTGGCCAGGCCACCCGGCTTTCGGAGAGCCTCATGGCCACCGACAAGGTGTACGAAGGCGTGATGCGCCTAGGAGAATCGACCGACTCTCACGATGCCGACGGCGAGCTCACTGGATCGATGCTCGTTCCTCCGCTCACGCTTGAAGAGCTGAACACCACGGCCAAGGGATTCGAAGGCGACCAGCATCAGGTCCCCCCGATGGTCAGCGCGGTGAAGATCGGCGGCGTCCCGCTGCACAAGCTCGCCCGCAAGGGGCAGGAAGTGGAACGGCAGCCCCGACTGGTTCACATCTACTCCTACAAATTTCACGACTACGAGGAACCCTTCGCGTACTTCGAAGTCGCGTGCACCAAGGGAACCTACATCCGAGTACTCGCGCACGATCTCGGCAACCTGCTCGGATGCGGCGCGCATCTCACCCGGTTGCGCCGATTGAGCAGCGGACGGTTCGACGTCGAGGAAGCCAGCACGCTGGAAACCATTCTCAAGTGGAACCAGGCCGAGCTGGAGAAGCACGTGATCCCGTATCTGAAGCTGAAGCAGCCAGGCTGATTGATTCCCGCCATGCTCGTTGTCCGACACGCCAGGGACCTGCCCCGCCATCCGCGCGGATGGTGCTTTGCGTTGGGCATGTTTGACGGCGTGCACCTCGGGCATCAGCACGTGCTCCGATCCGCCCTGCTCGATGCGGCTGCCGATGGTGCCATGGCGGCCGCGATTACGTTTGATCCCCATCCGATGGCGGTCCTGCGCCCCGACCGCGCCCCCCTGCTCCTCCAGCCGATTTCGGCCCGGTTGCGTGCCATGGAATCCCTGGGACTGGATGCCGCCCTGGTAATCCCCTTCGACGCGGCTTTTTCCCAACTCACCGGCGAAGCGTTCGTCGAGCAGTTGGTCCGCGAATCCGGCGGGATGCGCAGCATCAGCGTTGGTACCGGATTTCAATTCGGCCACGACCGCAGCGGCAACGTGCCCGTGTTGAAAGCGCTCGGTGAACGTCTCGGATTCACCGCCAATGAATGCGCGCCGGTCTCCATCGGCGACAGCCGGGTGAGTAGCAGCCGCGTTCGCAAATGCCTTCGGGCCGGATTGCTGAAGGAAGTGGCCGAACTTCTGGGCCGTCCCTACTCGGTCACCGGCGTGGTGATGCCCGGCGATCAACTCGGTCGCCAGATCGGATTCCCAACGGCCAATCTCAATGTGCAGGGACTCGAACTGCCGCCCCATGGGGTCTATGCCGTTCGCGTCCTGCATCAGGGCCGGGCGTTGAGTGGCGTTCTGAATCTCGGGGTGCGTCCCACGGTCACGCGACAGGGGGAGTTGCGATTTGAGGTCCATTTGCTGGAATTCGATGGCGACCTGCTGGGCGCGGAACTCGAAATCCGATTCGTGGCCCGCCTCCGCGACGAGCGCCGGTTTCCCAACCTCGAAGCGCTGGTGGATCAAATTCGATCCGACGTTGGAGCTGCCCGGACGCTCCTCGGCTGATCAGCGGGAGGTGGGATCAGCCGCCATTCACCAGCAAAAATTCACGCCCGGACTCGCTTCTCCTCAAGCGCGGAATCCCCTCCGCCGATCATTCTACACTGGATTCGTTCGAGGAGTTCGGTGAATTCTCTCCCCGCAGCCCGATATGCCAGCGCAAACGTATCTCCCCTCCGACTTGGTATCCCAAGTTGTTTGGTTGAATTACTTCTCTGCCCGATTGCCGTCGTACCAAGCGACATTCGGGCTGTCTGGCACCAAGATTGACGACATCCAGATGGATGCGCGGTACTTCGCTTGGATCGTGTCCACCACGTCCCAGCTCAAGACCCTGACCGCAGCCTACGTGGCAGCCCGGAACCAGTACGGCTTCGGACAAAAGGGCGCGAAGGATCCTTACCTTCCCAGCCTGACCTTTCACACGCCGCGTCCTCCGAGCGTACCGCCGGGAATTTTCCGCCGGGTTCACCGGATCGTGACCGACATCAAGGCGCATCCGCTTTACACCGAATCGATCGGCAAAAACCTCGGCATCCACGGGTCGAACGACCTGCTCGATCTCACCGCGGTGAAGCCCGAGATTGTGGTGTTCTGGAACAACGGTCAGCCCGAGATTTCGTGGAAGAAGTCCGAAGGGTTCGACGTGATCGAACTCGAGGTCAATCGCGGCACCGGCTGGATGCTGCTGTCGATCACCACGGCTTCGAGCATCGTGGACACCCTGCCCCCGCCGCCGCCGGGAACTCCGGCCGCGTGGCAGTACCGTGCGAGCTACATCATCGCAGGCGACCGCGTTGGACAATGGTCCCAGGTCATTGCGGTCACGATGAAGTCACGCGAGCTTCCGAGCATTTGAGTCCCGCAGCGGGGGGATTAATTCCAAATTGGGGTTTCGTTTTCAGCACTGCGTATAAGCGGCTCTGCTGTTGGACGCGGTGCCACCGGAAGGTTAACAATCAACCGGTTGCATGCCTCGAGACGCGCCTCCCAGAACCGTCTGAAGACGGGACTCCAAACGGATGAGAAAACCCTCGCCCCAGTATCGGATCCCCCTTCAACGCTTCAACTTTTCAACCCTTCAACTTCCGCTTTTAGCGTGACGGCACCAGACGCGCTCTCGCGGCCCGGACCTTTTGAATCGCTTCTTCCGGCGTTGCGGCCGTTGCGGTGAGATGCCCCATTTTCCGACCGGCCCGAGGCTCGGTCTTGCCGTACAGGTGAAGCTTCACCGACGGATCGGAAAGGGCTGCGGCCCAATCCGGGGTGCCGCCGGCTTCGATCCAGACGTCTCCGAGCAGATTCGCCATCGCCGCCGGTGACCGCAAATCCACCGAGCCCAACGGCAGCCCACACACCGCGCGCAATTGCTGTTCAAACTGGCAGGTCACACACGCATCAATCGTGAGGTGGCCTGAGTTGTGGGTGCGGGGCGCGAGCTCGTTGACCAGAATCTTGTGGGACCGCGTGAGGAACATTTCCACCGTGATCAACCCCACCGCGTTCAACGCTTCGAGAATTTCCCGGCTGATGCGAATCGCCTCCGCCGCCACCGAGTCCGGAATGCGCGCCGGCGCCACGGTCACATCGAGGATTTGATTCTGGTGCGCATTCTCGAACACCGGGAAGGCCTGGAACGATCCATCAGGCGACCGCGCCGCGATCACGCTGATCTCGCGTACGAAATCGACGAACGCCTCAAAAATCCCCTCGGCACCGCGCAACGCCGCATGGGCCGCGACGAGATCCGACTGCGGAGTCAGCCGCTGCTGCCCCTTGCCATCGTAGCCAAAGCTCGCGGTCTTCAGCATCGCGGGCAGTCCCAAATCGCGCGCGGCCGATTGGAGATCCTCCAGCGAAATGATGCGTCGAAACGGCGTCACCGGAACTCCGTGTTCAGCGAGGAAGGTCTTCTCGCGAAGCCGCTGCTGCGTGATGTGCAGCACCGAACCGGCGGGACGAACCGGGACCATTTCCGCCGCAGCCTGACTGGTGGCGCTGGGGACGTTTTCGAATTCAAACGTGACCAGGTTCACGGCCGATGCGAACTCGCGAACCGCGTCGAGATCTTCATAGGCCGCGACGCGTTCAACATCGCCCACCTGCCCTGCCGGTGTATCAGAATCGGGCGAGAACACGTGAACCCGATAGCCGAGGCGCCGTGCTGCGATGGTGAACATCCGGCCCAGCTGGCCGCTTCCGAGCACGCCCAGGGTGGCTCCGGGAAGGATGGGTGAATTCGCCGATGTGTCGGACATGAGAGCCGTGGACGTTAGAACGAGCCGCAACCGATGAGAACCCTAAATCCGCGAGTGGCCATCAACGAACCGGGGCCTGGATTCCCGCGCGTTTCTCCGCCGCCAGCTGCATCAGGAATGCAGCCACTGCCCGTGCGGTTTTTCCGGCGCGGCCGGGAGGAGTCGTGGCTTCCGGGACCTCGGCACCGATCGAATGAGCAGCAACCGCAGGAGCTCCCGGACGTCGCTTGAGCCGATGCGCGGCCACAGCGCGAAGATCCAGCGGAGGCTGCGTGGGATGCCACGATTCCTGCGCCAGCAGTTCCCACGCAAACGGTCCCCACCCGACCAATCGATCATCCGGGCGGAGAAACGCATTCCAGCGTTCGAGGGCCGTCTCCAGAGGAAGCCCGCATCGAAATTGATCCTCGGTCACTTCCAGATGATGAGCGGCACCGGAAGCCAGCGGGCGTCTCGGGAGAAGAAACTCCGAGAACACTTCGCCCGCCCACGGACGAAACCCAACCAGATGAATCAGCTCGGGCATGCCGGGAACCCCGCTTCCGCGTCGATGCGAGTTCGCTTCGCCTGCCACCACCACGAGGTGAGGGCTGAGCGCATCGAGATCCGGCATGGCCGAAGAAAACCACCACGGATCCGCCGGCTTGGCGTGACACCGGACGGGTTCGACGCGGGCTGCCTTGGCGGCGATCTGATGATCCACCATCGAATCAAACGCGCGGATCAACGGCTCGAACCGCGCACGGTCCCGCTCGAATGCCGCGAGCACTTCCACCACCGCTTCCACCGTTGCCACGCAATGCGCGGCGGGTTCGCGTCGGATCCGATAATTCCCCGGCTTCTCGGGCACAAAGCCGATGCGGGGCACGGATTGAAGCGCCGGATTGAGGGCGAACATCTTTCGCGCCTGCGGCCAGGTGCCGTCGATCACCAGCAACGTTTCCGGGGGCTCCGCCAACTCTCCGGGGGCCACTGCGCCTTCACCCGGAAACAGGAGTGCGGTGCCGGGCTGGGAGAGAAGTTCCTGAATGCGGGCGTTGTCTGAGAAGGAGATCCCCTCGTGGAGTTCGCTGCGGGTCAGACCCAGTTGGGCGATGCGCGCGGTTCCAATGGCCACTCGGGATTCCCGCGGGTGCTGAAGGAAGACCACCCGGGTCCGGGCCTCCACTGGCACCAGCGCTTCGCACCAGCACGCCGACTGCGGACGGCGGCAGCGCGAACAGATGGCGCGGGGATTTGGGGCGGACATGGGGCGGGACAAAAACCGTTCGCCGTAAGGTCCGGCGCGAAGCCCGCAGCCAATCACGTCATCGGCGTGGGATCAAGAATTCCACCCGCAAACAGCAGGACGTGAAAAAACCCGCCTCTGAAAAAGAAAGAGGCGGGCTTGGGGATGACACACGGTTTCACCGCCCAAGCCCGCCCTGCACGGCCACCACTCGGTGGCGCACAAAACACTTCGGATTAGTTACCCGAATCCACGATCCGGAAGAATCCGGCCGCGGCAGACGGAGTCACCGAGTACGGGCTCGTCACACCGGTGGCGAGGTCCGTCCAGGTTCCGTTGACCGTCGAACGGGTCTGAACCTTGAAGGGTCCAGCGCCGCCGGTCCAGCTGAAGGTCACCTTGCCGCCCGTGAGGGTGGCCGGGGCGATCGTGATGCCGGTGGAGACAGTCGGAACCGCTTCGAGGTGGTTGCCGGCCTGGCCGCGGAAGTAGATCGCAGCGACTTCAGAGGCGGTCAGCACGCGACGCCAGATGCCGAGGTCATCGACCACCATGTCGATTTCCGCAGATCCGCCGTCGGTGTAGGTGCCCGTGCCGTCCTGGCCGATGTTCACCGTGTAACCGGCGTCATCCGTATCAATGCTGCCCTTGGAGGTCTGCGCCACCGAGTTCAGGACGTTGCCGTCGAGATAGGTGGTCACCTGGCCAGCGCGGGCAGTGGTCACGGTGAGCAAGTGCCAGGCACCGTCGTTCAGGCCCGGAGAGGGCTTGTTGTCGAACTTGTCCGAGCTGCCGCCGGGTCCAGTCCACTGATTGCGAATGTTGGCTCCACCCTGGGAGAAGATGCCCCAGCCCTTGTTGTTGGAGGAGTTCCAGTTCTTGTTCGAGATGAACGCCTGGTCGTCCGCCTGGGAGATCTGCTTGACCCAGAACGACACCGAGAAGTCGGTGCCGGTGGTGCTGTCACCGAACTTCAAGACGTTCGGATAACCGAGCGACACATAGTCGTTGCGGCTTCCGTCCTTCTTGTTGGTGATGTGAACCGCCTTGCCGATGACACCGTTCTCGAAGGCAGGGGTGCCGTTCGGAGTGCCGGTGACATTATTGCCGGAGGCGTCAGCGTAGTCGCCGTCGAACTTCAAGTGAGTCACGAGGCCATTGCTGATGGAGGTAACGGGCTCCGGATTGGGAGCCACGGCGAGTGCGACTGCAGTCGAGGTCACCACGCCGCCGGGGTTGGTCACGCGGAGCTGGTAGTTGCCAGCATCAGCCGCAGTGGCCTTGGCGATGGAGTAGTTAACCGCAGTGGCTCCGGGAATCTCAGAACCATTGAGCAACCATTGATAGGAGAGCTGGCTGCCGGTGACGGTCGCCGTGAAGGAGGCCTTGAGGCCGGTGATCACGGAGGTGGAACCGGAAACCGTAGCGATCGTGGGAGGATCGATCTGGTTGATACTGTAGATGCCGAGGTTGTCGATGCCGAAGTACCAGCTGCCGGTTCCAGCCTGCGCGAAGCGGAAGCGGACGGTCTTCTGGTTGGCAGCCTTGGCGATCGGGAACAGCTCAATGCGCTTGGACTCGTGGAAGTCGTCGTTCACGCGGCCGCTGATGTAGGCGTTGAAGGTGGCCCATCGATTCGTGTCTTGGACTCCCAGGAACGCGCCGTAGGTGCCGCCAGCGTCTTCGCCAGTGACAGGATCCACGTACTTCGCCGTGTCGCCACGAGGCTCGATGAGCGTCTTGTAGGCGTCGGGCTTGCCGTCGGTGCCAGTGATGATGTCAGCCACGTCAACCATGATGACGATCGGCTCCCAGGTCTTGCCGCCATCGATGGAGTATTCCACCGAGCCCATGCTGTCCTGGTTCTGCTCGTACATGCTGTTGTAGGAGACGTACAGGTTGGTCTTGCCGGTCAGGTCATAGTCCTTGGTGAACATGTACTGAACCTGGCTGCCGCCGCGCTGGTCGGACTCCGCGTAGGCGAAGTTGTTGGTGACGAGCGAGGTGACGAGGATGCCGTTGATGTACTGCTCATCGACGGTGAAGCGACGAAGCGCTTCCCACTTGTTGAGCTCGCCCTCACCGATGCGCCACATGCGGTTCGAGGAGATGGTGAGCCATCCGAGGTAGGAGTCGGAGTTCGGATCGTCGAGATCTTCACCCGCGGTGCGCTGATCGGTGTAGTTCACACCGGTCCAACCGGTCGGAAGCGTGCCTTCAGCCGTGGTGTCGAAGTTCTCGAGGAACAACGGCGCCGGGAGCTTCACGTTCGCGTAGTTCTTGACCGTGAAGGCGAAACCATTGGTCCGAACGTTCGCGGGGCTCGCGTCATCGGAGAAGGTCAGGCCAGCCGTGTGCTTCGAGAGCGGAGCAAAGATCGGCGAGGGCTTGTAGGTGACCTTGGTGGTCTTGCCGGTCTTGGTGACCACAGCCGAGGTCTTCACGCCGTCGACGTACAACGCCACAGTGGAGGCATTGACCGCGCGGCCGCTGTCCTGGATCACGTAGGTCATTTCGCTCGGAGCCGCGGCAGCCGCGTTGGGCACCGGGTTGGCGAGAGAAACGTACGGAGCGGTGGGGGTCGTAACCTTGCGGTACGCCTTGATGCCACCTGCGTCGTTGACCAGGATCCGGCTCTCGGGGCTGCCCACAGGAGCGGAGAAGAGCGACACATTCGCGCCGCCGCCACCCTGCTCATAGATCAGACGCATGGAGTACAACCCGGCCTGGGAGACCGAGAAGTTCATGACAGTGTCGCCAGCGCCACGGCCGCCGTCGAATTCACCGAGAATGACGGAAGTCAGCTGGTCGCGGGCGTCGGAACCCATGTACACGCGGAAACCGTCATCGCTGTTGACGATGAAGGAGTAGCTGCCGGGATCGAGATCCAGGTAGGCCACTGCGTCGAGAGCGATGTTGTTGAAATTGGTGTCCTCAGTCGTGCTGGGGAGACCCGGGAAGATGTTGCCACTTCGGTCGTACGAAATGGTCGCAGCTTCGTTGTACGTGCCGTCCGCCTGGAACGCGGTCTTGTCGGAGATGTCCACCATGGGCAGACCCGTCACCGGGCTGATCAGGGTTCCGGCCAACTGAGCCTCGGTACGAGCGAGGGTGTTGGGGAGGGTGCCTTCATTCTTGGAGGCCTGGACCGTGCGGACGACGAAGCCACGCGCAGCGGAGTCCGCTACGGTCTTCGGGAGTGCAAACGTCGGCGGGATCACGGTCTGGGCCATTGCAGTCAGGGAGACCGCAAGCGCCCCGGCCGTAACGACCGAGTACTTGAGTTTTTGTTTTTGGTTCATGTTCGAATCAGTGGTTTGGAGGGATCGAATCGAAAGTTTGGTTTGGGAAAGGAACCCGGAGGACCGGGCTCCCGGCTATTTGCTGGAGCGATACTCTTCGACGAGTTTCGCTGCGTCCTTGTCGCCGCGTGCCGCGGCTTCGCTGAGGCGTTTGTTCACCGTCAGCATGGATTCGGCAGCGGCGGCCCGTTGCTCACGGGAGAGATCCTGCCGGGCCGCGAGGGCGTTCAATTGAATGAAGGCCTTGGCATCTTCCTGCGCCTTCAAGGCCGCAGCCGCTTCGTCCGCGAGCGCCTTGGCTTCGGCCGAGGCACCTCCGAAGGTCTTGCTCAAGCCGGTGCGCACCTCTTCCTCGGTTTTGGCCTGGCCACCGCCAGAGGCGCCGCAACCGCTCAAAAGCAGCGAGAGAGCCGTGTGCAAAACAAGCACACTTGATGACACGAAATGAGCGCGTTTGGGGAACGTCATGGTGCTGCCTAGAGAGACCAGTTTTGGTGCAGAAGGTTACCGAATTAGAATCCAGTGGGGTTTTGCTTCGGCGGAGCGCCGGTGTACCAGCGGTAGTCGACGCCCTTTTTCATGCCCTGGAATTTGAAGCCAGAGGCTGCGCCGGACATCCAGAGGGTTTCGCAGGTGCGGTTGTGGCGGAACCACTCCCAGGTGAAGTTGTATCCAGAGTAGAGCGAGGACAGGCCGGTCCACTGGGTGAGGATTTCGGAGCTGCCCGGGAACTGACCGGGGGAATCGTCCGGTCCTTCCATCCGTTGTTCCGCAGCGTCCTGGCAGAACACGGTGCTGGTGGGGCTCAGGAATTGGGAAACCTTGGTGTGGGGCCCTTCCGTCACGCCTTCGAACGACGAGGCCGAAACCAAGTACGCCGGGGTTCCGTAAGAAGCGTTCAACCAGAAATCGTGCGGGTAGTGCGGGCGCGAGGAATCATCCCACCACTCGTCCACTTTCTTGGCTCCGGGGCAGCGGAACAGATTCCGGCCGGAAAGTCCGCCAACATAGCTCGCGTAGCCGATGCCCCAATAGGCCTTCGGGTCGGTCACCGGAAGCATTGTGTTGCTGGCGGGATTCGCCGTCCATTGACCGTCGTTCGGGATGTACGGATCACTGGCAGCGTTGGCCCGCTGGTAGAACAGCGAGTCTTTATTGTCGTCCGCGTACATCGTCATCGCGATGTGGATCTGATGCAGATTCGACATGCACCGGGCTTTTTGGCCTTCCGCCTTGGCTCGACTGAGCGCGGGAAGAAGCATTCCGGCAAGGATCGCAATGATCGCGATCACCACCAACAGTTCGATGAGCGTGAAGCCGCGGCTCGTACGGTTTTTTCGAGTTGTCATCAGCGATTGCAGACTGCAGAGGGTTTGCTGTCCCCGATTTGCCAGCTTTATAGGCTGGAATCGGTACTCGACCTAGTTACGTTCGTGCGTCCGGTGTTGCGAGAAGTTCACGCACACGCAAAACGACATGTCACCCAGCCTGCCCAGCAACTCGGGTATCCGGAAATCCCCCAACCGGGGTACAAATCCCATGCCGCTCAACTCAGAATGGAGCTCAAAACTCAGTTCGAGACGTTACACCGAAGCCGCACAAGGCATTGTCGATAAAGGCTTTTCAGTGCTGCTTCAACACGGAGAGCGGAGCGCGTATTTCCCGCTCGGCCTCTCCGACGAGCGACAGGCGATTAATCGCGCATCTACCCTAAACGACGAACTCCAAAAAGTCGGATGGGTCACCTTCTGCTCGCGCCATCCGCGTGAGTTCGTCGCGGCGATTTTCTGGCTCGACCGCCCAGTGGTCAGCACCTACGCCACGTTTTTCTCCGGACTTCCTCCGATTCCCACTCCGATTCGTCGGGTCGATGGACGCCAGATCTACCTGGTCGAACCGGATGAAGGATTCCGCAACGCACTCGGACGATGGATCGGTCGCCAGCCCGGCGCAGCCCTGTGCGGAATCGCGCCCAGTGCAGCCACCGCCCTGAGCGACGAACGGCTCAAGAGTGCGGACATCGTGCTGTTCAATCGGCTGCTCCCGGATTCCACGATGGACGATTTCCGGTCCCGCTTGAAGGCCACCGCACCGAACGCCCATGCCTTTCCCATCGGCACCTATTCGGAGAGCGACGACATCTTCAAATCGGTCAGCGGCGTTCCAGAGGGCTACTACCTGCGACGCCGCCCCCCCATTAGCTGGATGGAACCCATCGAAGGCTCCCAGGGCGGACGCAGCCCAACGGGCGTAGAACTGACCCGGCATCTGCGCAGCTACTTCGCCAAACTGATCAACGGCGAAACCCGGGATCCGGCCGTCGAGGGCATCCGCTTCACCGGTCGCGAACAGCAGATCCTCCACTGCCTCCAGCGCGGCATGCCGGACAAGGAAATCGCCCAGGAACTGGGCATGAGCCCGTTGACGGTTCACACCCACCTCAAACACATCTTCGAAAAACTCGGCGCCCACACGCGCACGGAGGCGGTGATGAAGTTCCTGCAGAAGTAGTCTCGATTCGAAAGAACCGAGGGTGCGCTGAGGCGTCGAATTGAAAAAACAGAAACGCTGCGTGAATCGTATCACGCAGCGTTTTCGTTTTCTGAGATGACCGCGATCGGGAGCGCTTACTTCGCCATCACCACGTCGTGCTCGCCCGGGGATCCACCGAGGCCCTGCGGCGCCGGCTCGACCGACACCAGCGCCGGGGCGCGATCGCCGACCGGCTCCTCACGGTTGAAGCGGACGCTCACGATCTTGCTCACGCCCTGTTCCTGCATGGTCACGCCGTAGAGCACATCGGCCATGCCAATGGTGCGCTTGTTGTGCGTGATCACGATGAACTGGCTGTGGTCGATGAAGCGCTGGAGCACCTTGATGAACCGGTTGATGTTCGATTCGTCGAGCGGTGCATCCAACTCGTCCAGCACGCAGAACGGCGACGGCTTCACCTGATAAATCGCGAACAGCAGTGCCACCGCAGTCATGGTCTGCTCACCGCCGGACAGCAGCGAGATCGACTGCAGCTGCTTGCCCGGAGGCCGCGCCACAATGTTGATTCCGGACTCCAACACATCCTCGCCCTCGACGAGTTCGAGGTCCGCCTTACCGCCGCCGAAGATCTCGGTGAACAGCACGCGGAAATTGTCGCGGATGCGCGTGAAGGTCTCGACGAACATCGTCTTCGTTTCGGAATTGATCCGGTTGATCACTTCCAGCAACTGCTCCTTGGCCTTCACCAGGTCGTCGTTCTGCGTGGTGAGGAAGTTGTAGCGCTGCTCAGTTTCATCGTACTCCTCGATGGCCACGAGGTTCACCGGACCGATGTCATCGACGCGCTTCTGAAGGGCCGACACCTGATCGGCCACGGCAGTCCAGTCGGTGCTGAGACCGGCGGCCTGCATTTCCTCGAGCGAGACGGTTTCCACCTTCGCGGTCCCCTCCTCCGCCAGCGTGATCTTGATCCCCTCGCCCCGGATCGTATCGAGCTCCAGCTGATACTTGGTGCGAATGCGTTCACGGATGTTTTCGCCCGCCATCGTCTTCTGCGCGAGCTCGACCTCAAGCGTGCCGCGGCGCGACTGGCTGGTGGTGAGGCGAACGCGATGATCGCGCAGGGTTTCCTCGCGTCCTGCGATTTCGCCCTCCTGCGCATTCTTCTGCTGAATGAAGCCGGCCACCTGCTCCGCCACGGAATGACGCTCGTGATCGAGTCGTTCGATCTGACGGCGCGATTCCTCGATCTCGCGGGTGTACTGCTCGCGGCGGCCCATGAATCCACCCATCTCGGATTCGAGACGCTGCACCAGCGCGGTGAGCTCGCGGATCCGCTGTTCGAGCGGGGCGCGTTGGCGTCCATGACTGGCCATCAACTGCTCCTCGGTGGCGAGTGCCACCTTGGCATCGCTCACCGCCTGCTGCGCGGCCTCGCGGCGCTGGCGGTGCTCCTCGACGTCGGCACTGTACCGCGCCACTTCCGTCGATGCGTTGAGCTCGGTGGATTCGAGATCGCCAATCTGCGCCACCAGCTTCTCGCGTCGGGCCAGGCCTTCCTGATCCGCCGAGGACAGCGTCTCCAGATCGTGAACCACCGTATCAAATTTGGCATTCAGCGCGCGCTGCGAGTTCTTCAGCGCGTTGAATTCACCCTGGCGGGTTGCGATGGCCACTTCCTGCTGCCGCAGTTCCGTGCGGGCTTCTTCGAGGCTCGCCTGCAGCGCGGTCTGCTCGGCCTGCAATGCGGCCTTGGCGCGGCTCGCTTCCTGAACCTGTTCGCCCAGTCGCTGGAGCTCGGCCTGGAGTTCGGCGATCTGGTTTTTGCGACCGAGAATGCTCGCCGGAGCCTTGCCGGAATTGCCCGCTGCGCCGCCGGTGTAGATGCCCAGCCGCGTCAGCACTTCCCCGCTGCGGGTGACGAAATCAAAGGTGCCGCCACACGCATTCCATGCCGCCGTGGCCTCGGCGAGATCCGCCACCACGCGCGTGCGGCCGAGCAATCCGTCGATCAGCGCCTTCACCGAAGGATCCGATTCCACCAGCTCGAGCGCCGGTTGACCGGGCAACCCCTCGGGCACCGAAGGCAGTTCGGTCGAGGCGAGTGGCAACGCCAGCGCGGCGATACTCGCGCGGCCTTTTCCGCCGGCGCTCAAATCGGAAAGAATCTTGGTGGCCGATTCGGCATCGGCGGTGAGCACCAATTGCAGATGCGTTCCCAGCGCGGCTTCGACGGCTTGAACGAAATCGCCCGGCACGCGGATCTTGTCGGCCAGCGAGCCGAGCACCGACTGCGACTGACGCAGCGCCGCCAACGCTCCGGCGCCGAAGCCCTCGTGCTGCGTGTCGAGCTGCTCCAGCACGTTGAGCCGGCTGCGCTTCTCCGCCTGCTGACGCACCACGGCGTCGAGCTGCTGCTGGGCCGAGGCAATCTCGCCCTGCAATTCGCGAACGCGCTGCTGACGTTCCTCCAGCGTACCGCGCGAGGCCTGCACGTTCAGACGCTCGGTTTCCACCTGCAGCGAGAATTCCGTGAGACGCGCCTCCAACCGGTTGCGCTCCTCCTCCAACCCCACGCGCTCGGCGGCGAGCTTTTCGAGTCGGACAATGTTGCCCTGCTTCTGGAGATCGAGCTGGTTGAGCTCATTGCGCGACCGGGCCAAGCCCTGCGCGGCGGCGAAAGCTTGGGACTGCGCGAGCCGCAGCGCTTCCTGCGCAACCGAGACTTCACGCTCAATGGCGCTGAGCGCGGTGCGACGTTCCTCCATGTTCGCACGCTGCACCGCGAGCGATGCCTGCGAGGCGGCGAGACGGTCGTTCACCGCTGCGAGTTCCTCCTGCGCGATGGCGTTGCGCTCCTCCGATTGACGGATGTCGTGCAGAGCCCGCTCGTTCTGGAATTCAAGCTCCTGCAGTCGCTGCTCGTTGAAACCGATCTTGGCGGAATGACGATCCGAGTCCGCCTTGAGTTCGAGCCCGTGCTGCTGGTTCAGCGAAATTTCCTGTTCGAGTTCTCCCAGCCGCGTGCGGAGCTGGAGGATTTCGTCTTCCGTGCGGAGCACCAGTTCCTGGCTCAGCTCCATGTCGCGCGACACGGTGACCAGTTCTTCCTGACGGGACGAAATCTCCTGCTGGAGCACGTCGAACTGATGACGCGCGAGCTGGGTTTCGAGGTGCTGAAGTTCGGATTGGAGGGCCTTGAACCGGCGCGCCTTTCCGGCCTGGCGTTGAAGCGACCCGATCTGGCGCTTCACTTCCTTGATCAAATCCTGCACGCGCAGGAGGTTCTGCTCGGTGCTTTCCAGCTTCCGCAGCGCTTCCTTCTTCTGGGATTTGAACTTGGTGATGCCGGCCGCTTCTTCGAACACCAGCCGGCGATCCTCGGGTCGGCTGGAAAGGATCTGGGTGATGTTGCCCTGGGCCATGATCGAGTAGGACGCCTTGCCCATGCCCGTGCCCATGAACAACTGCTGGATATCCCGCAGGCGGCACCCGGCCTTGTTGATGAAATACTCGGATCCGCCGTCGCGATACACCCGTCGGGTGATGGTCACCTCGTTGAAGTCCACCGGAATCCCGGCGGCCTTGAGCTGGTCCACATCGACGTCGCCTAAGGTCAGACTCACCTCGGCCATGCCCAGCGGCTTCCGGGAGTCGGTGCCGTTGAAGATGACGTCCGCCATTTCGCCGCCGCGAAGCACCTTGGCCGATTGCTCGCCCAGCACCCACCGGATGGCGTCCGACACGTTGGACTTGCCGCAGCCGTTGGGTCCGACGATCGCCGCCACCCCCGGCTGGAAGTTCAACGACATCTTGTCGGCAAACGACTTGAAGCCCAACGCAGTCAGATTCTTGAGGTACATGACAACCCGAGAGTCAAGGTAACGCCCCTTCAACGGGCAAGCGGAAACACACCAGATAGAGGGTAAGTTATTCACAATACCACAAGATATGGTGGTCTCACCCGATCCCCGGGAGGCCAAAACCCCTCAAAACACCGACTTTTCGCCCTTGGGGCACGCTTCCTAGGGAACTTTGCGAGGCGGGCGGGATCGGGAACCGGCGGGGATGCTCACCCGAACGAGCGGGGAGTCAGACCGGGGGCGGGGAAAGCGAGTCCCGGCGTCGGAAAAGAGTCCTCAGGGAAGACGATTCGACGCGAACCGCCGCTGAGCCCTTCGCTTAGTGAACGAAAAACACCACGATCAACTGCGCCACCACGATGCGGAGGATCATCGTCAGCGGATACACGGAGGCGTAGGCCAAGGCCGGCGCATCGGATCCCGCCGTGGAATTAGCGAACGCCAGCGCGGGAGGATCGGTCATGCTGCCCGACAACAGACCGCAGAGGTTCATGAAGTTCAGCTTCAACACCAGACGGGCGAAGGTTCCGACGATCATCAGCGGGATCAGCGTCACGCCAATCGCCGCAAGCATCCACCGGACACCATCTGCACTGAAAATGATCTCCGTGAAGTGCTCGCCGGCCTTCAACCCCACGCAGGCCAGGAACAGCACGATTCCCAATTCCCGGAGCGCAATGTTGGCATTCTCCGGCATGTACCAGACCACCGGACCGATCCGGCCAATCTGACTGAACAAAATCGCCGCCAGCAACGGTCCGCCGGCAATGCCGAGTCGAACGGGAACCGGAATCCCGGCCACATGGATCGGCAGGACTCCCAGCAGCACGCCCACCGCGATTCCTACAAACACGGCCACAAAATTCGTGTGATTCAGCGCCTTGGAGGAATTGCCCACCTCGTTCGCCGCCCGGTCGATGTCCGAATCCCGCCCCACCACCTGGAGCACGTCGCCGAAGTGAAGCCGCATCCAGCTCGACGCCGGCATCTCCACTCCAGCGCGATTCAGGCGCGTGACCGACACGCCAAATGCCTGATCGAATCCGATCTCCCGCACCGTCTTTCCCAACGCCTGACGCCGGGTCACCACCACGCGACGGAAGGTCACCTCGCCTGGCGCATGCAGCAGATCCAGCGCGCTCTCGCGTCCGAGGATCAGCATGAACTTCTTCAGCTGCCCCGGCGTGCCCACCGCGAGAACCGTGTCGCCGACATGGATCGGCATGTCGCCCCGCGCCGTTTGCACCGAATCCTCCCCGGCAAACAAAATACGCGAGATCACGATCGAAAGCTCACTCCTCCCGGGAAGCTCGCGAATGGCCACCCCGTTCAAATTCTCGTTCTCCACCAGAATCGTGAGACGCTCCAACGCCTCGGCATTGCTCCGATGCGTGTCTCCGAATCGTTTGGCTTCATCGGCCAGGTTCACCCGGAACAGCCCGCGAAATACGATCATCGAAAAAATGATCCCCACGATGCCGAACGGATACGAAACCGCGTAGGCCAGCGCTGGAAGCTCCAGTCGCTTGGCATCCTCCAGCGAAAGCGAACGCAACGCCTGCTGGGCCGCGCCCAACGAGGGCGTGTTGGTGGTCGCACCGGAGAACAATCCCACCGCCGCCGCCAGATCGATTTTGAACACCAACGCAAGCCCCACCGCGCACGCGGCTCCAAGCACAACAATCGCCGCCGCCATCAAATTGAGCGGCAGCCCCTCACGACGCAGCGACGTGAAAAAACCCGGCCCCACTTGAAGTCCGATGGTGTACACAAACAGCACCAGGCCGAGGTCACGTCCGAACTCCAGCACCGATCGCTCCACACCCACCTGGAAGTGTCCGAACAGAATCCCGACGAACAACACTCCGGCCACTCCAAGGCCGATTCCGCGGATCCGAAGCTTGCCAAAGGCGAGCCCGACCGCGGCCACCGCAGCGAGCATCAGCAGCGCATACGCCACCGGCTGGAGCGATTGCAATTCCCCCAACCAACCTGTCGAGGAAGCGGCCATCAAGGCCCCCACGTTTAAAGTCATAGCGTTTGAATCAATCCTGATCTGATGCCAAATCCCCTCCGCAAACCCATCGATCAAAAGCTGTAGATATACGTGAAACGAAGGATCTGCTCGAACGGCCGGGGCGCACTCACCGGCAGATCCACACCGGTCATGATGACGTGGTGGTGGTGGAGGTTAAACCGAAATCCCGGTGTCAAAGTCACGACGGAGTGGCCGTGATTCGGCCCGTCCAGATCCGTCTTGGAGAATGCCTCCAGAAAGGTGGTGAAGTTTTCCAGCGTCGCCGTCGGGGCCGACCAGGTCTTGGCCAGGGTCAGGTCGTAGGTGAGGTCATTGCGTCGTCCCCCGGGAGCCGATGGCCCCATCCAAGTCTCCTCCTGCACGTGCCAGTACAATCCCACCCGCCGCAATCCGAGCGGAGTCAGATCGTGCCAACCGGCGAGTGCCACGCTGGTTACCGTCTGCTTCTCCCCGATTCCCTCGTTGGGCGCCGCCGCGCGGAGATTGAAGGCGTATGACGTGTTCTTCAGGTCCACCAGCTGGAGCCGGGCCAGCGCACCGTAGGCGCCCCCTTCCCGATCACTTCTGGTACGCCCCTCCAGCCATTGAAGATTGCCGAACGCGCCGAACATCACCCGCCGGTTCGGACTGAATTCAAACAGCTGGTTGACGAACTGGATGTGGCGATCGCGGTTCGACGGAGTCATCCGTTCGAAAAAGTAATCCGTCCGCAGCGAATACAGCAGCAGGTTCGACTGCACCTTCAGCAGCGTCATGTCCGGAGCCCCGTCCGGATGCGGCCGCTTCGACCACGGTTCATCCCAGCCCAGGGTGAACAGATTCGCCAGGGTCAGATCGGAGCGCTCCGTCGCCGCGCCGCCGCCGGCCGGCGTCAACGACGCACCCGCAGGCCGCGCCGGTTCCTGTCCGGCCTGAAGCGAAGGAATCGCCAGGAGACATGCAGACGCGAGGATGCGCGGGGTGATGGGATGTTTGGGTTTCATTCCGTCGAAAAGAAGATCGGCAGGTCCGTCCCCGCTTCTCAACGGAAATCGCGGCAAACCGCCCAAAACCGCAATCGCTCACCCAACAATGGCAAAATCCGAGTGGGTCGCAGCCGTCAGATCTCCCGCCCGTCGATCAGGAGACGGCAGTTGAAACCACAGATGGACACAGATTCACACAGATAGAGAGGTAGCAGGACGGTTCGGTTCCGCTCGAACGGTTTCACCTCCTGGGTGATCCATGAATCCACTCGTTCCGCGCAGTTCCATCTGTGTTCATCCGTGTCCATCTGTGGTTGAACTCTCCCTTCAACTGCCGCCGCGAGGCTCACCCCTTCCGCCAATCCCACAACACCACACTCCACTCCAGGCCGCTGGATTCGATCGTGTGAATCTCACGGAATCCCACCGCTGCGTGCGCCTTCAACGAACGCACGTTCAACCGGGCCACTTCGGTGATCCCGTACCGATAATGAGTCTCCAGCGATTCACGAAAGTGTTGATACAACCGGGGCACCAGCCCCTGCCCGCGATACTCCTTGTCCACGCACAACTGCCCCACCACCACGTAGTCCGCCTTCGACAACGCCTCGCCGTCAAACTCCAGCCCGTCAATCTGGCGAATCAGGTCCGCGAGGAACGGATCCGTCAGCCCCACCTCCCGCGTGGTCGCAATCACGTAGCCCACCACCCGATCGACATCCCTATCTCCATCCACAGCCACGATCGAAGGTCGGGCCGCATTCATCCGTTGCAGACTTTCCAACGGATACTCCGCGATCAGGAACCCCTGCTCCGCCGCCTCGGATTCAGTCAGATTCTTCCGAAGATTCCGCCGCTGCAGATCCAGGATCCCAAGAAGTTCGGAGGGCTGTGAGACGGATTTGAGGCGGAGCATGGGATGGCAGCGAGGACGACTGAACGCTGCGTCACGATACAGGAACACCCAGCCCCGACTGCAATCCCCATGATCCCCCCTTGCCTGCAATTCAACGCGCCCTCTACGCTTTGAACGTGCCCCGATTCCTTTTTATCGCCGCATTCCTTGCCGCCCTCGTTCACGTCGTGGCGGGAATCGAAGGCCTTCCAAGAGCCGCATCCACGAACTCATCCGCAAAACCAAAGAACACTTCGATGCGACTCCTGTTCCTGGGAAACAGCTTCACCTACTACAACGGGGGCCTTGAAACCCACGTCCGCCTGCTCGCACAAGGCGCCAAAACGCCGCTCCTCATGGAGGCCGATCGCGTGACCAAGGGCGGGGCCACGCTGAAAATCCTTCAAGGCATTCCCGAGGTCCATACCGCGATCCAGAGTGGCCGATACGACTGGGTGATCCTGCAGGACGACATCCCGGAATTCGTCGACCACAACCTCTCCCACTTCGCAGAGGAAGTCCGACGCTTGCAGGACGAAATCAAACCCACCGGAGCCCGGACCGCCCTGTTCATGGCCTGGCCCTATCAACGACTGAACTGGGTTTCGCTGGAACAAATCGAGAACGCCCACCGCACCGTCGGACGCGAAAACGGCATTCCGGTCGCCCCGGTGGGTTCGGCATTCCGTCAGTCGCTGCTGTTGCAGCCCTCCCTCGCGATGCTTGCTCCCGATCGCGAACACGAGACGATCCACGGCACCTACCTCGCGGCCTGCGTCATCCTTGCCACCGTCACCGGCATCAATCCCGTCGGTGCCACCTACCGTCCTGCCGGCATCTCTGCTGCAGAAGCGTCCCACCTCCAACAGATCGCATGGACCGGTGTCCAAAGTTGGAACAGCACCCCCTAGCACCTCCGGCCCCAAGCCATCCGCAATCCAACCCGCCGCATCCATGGCCCAGTCACACCGAATCCCATTCGCCCGCCGCCTTGGATGCATTCACACCTCCGGCCTGTCGCTTCTCCTTGCCCTGACCGGACTGCCCGTCTTCGCCGTGGATCCGCACAAGGAATCCACCCCGGTCAAAACCCAACCCATCGCACCGGCCGTTTCCACCGCAACCGGTCTGCTCCTCCAGCCGCCGCTCGACCTGAATTGGTACACCCGCGCGAAATTCGTGGAGCAGAGTTCCAGCATTGGCACCAACCGGATCCAACGGAAGTGGACCCAGCCCGTCGTCCCGCTCCCTCCGCACCCGCGCGCCGACGCGAAGCGGCTGACCGAGGACGAAGTAAAAGCCTACATGACCGAGGCACGACGCCTGTTCGAAGCCGGGGAATCCATCCCGATCTCCGATGTCGGCCTCATCAGCACGCAGGAGGATGTCGTCCGGCAACCCATGCTCAACCACATCGCCGCCTTCTCCAATTCAGTCGCCCGCGTCTACCTTCTGGTGCAGAAAACAGCGACCGACAAAGGATGGTCCTACTTTTCCATCGTCCAGGATCTGACCGTCACCCCGGCTCTCGACTACTACGCCGAGTTAAAGAAGTCCGGCCCGAAGTTCGACGGCAACAGTTGTTATAAATGTCATTCCTCGGGACCGCTGGCCATTCATCCGGCGCGGGAGGATCTGGTCCTCGATGCCGCACTGGCCGCCGCGGTGAGCCAGCACATCGCCACCCAACCCAGATCAGTGCCCCAATTCCCGAAGGACAGTCCCATGCCGCCCCGGGGAAAAGCGCTGACGCTCAAATTCTGCGCCCGCTGCCACGCGGAGGATTCGGAATCGGACCGCGACGCCCTGTATCAGGTGCAATCGCATCCCATCCGCATCCTGGTGGACTTCGGCTACATGCCCCCAAACCGCCGGCTCAAGCCCGAGGAAATTGCCGAACTAAAAGCCTGGCTGGAGCAAAAACCCTGAGCCATGCGCTGAATCCCCGGCTCCATCTCAATTCCTAGTTCAGAGCCTGCTGGAGCGAACGCGCCGCCACCACCACCTCAGCAAGTCGCGACTCGGGGAAAATGGTTCGGGGACACGAGCCCAGCACAAATTCTCCTGCAAGTTCGAGTCGCCAGCCTCGATGATCATCAAGCCATCGGGCCACTCCCTGCAATCCGAGGGCGGGCAACTCAGCCTCGGCGCCCCGGCCCCAAAGCCCGCGGGAGCGCCCCGCAGAAAGCACCGGGAGGCACAGGCCGGGCACGCGAAGCAGGAAGAAGGTTTCCACCATCAAGGGATCCGAAACGTACGACCCAAACCCATGGGTGAACGAATACCCCTGCCCGGAAACTCCGGTTCGCTCCACCAGGACCCGCTCCATTCGATCCCCGATAAACAAGAGGCCACCTTCGGCCGAGTCCGAAAGCAGGTTGGCCGGCTCGTCCATCCCATCGAAAGGGACCGCCGGAAATCGGTAGGACACCACCGACTTCAATCCAAGCTCACGGGCCTGCAGCACCCAAGCTTCCCCCCGACGTTGAACCCACGAATCGCGAACGAGCAGGGTGCCAATCGCCAGGAGCCCTGCCGTTGCGCCCACGCCAGCTCCCCACCCCGGATACAACGCCTGACCAGCCGCCGTACCGCCGAATCCCAGCACGACAAACCGGAGAAACATCTTCGCTGCCTGATAGGAATACCGATGCGAGCGCATGCAGGGATTCCGGCTTACCTCATTTCCGCCTCCAACTCAACGCCAAGCAACAACCGGATGCACCGTTCCGAGGATGAGACGAACCGTCCCACGATCAACGTCGGCACATCGGCCATTTTCGAATCCTTAATCAACCATGGATCATTCCGCTCGGCTCCGGCGTCCGCCCACACGCCAACGCCACAGCGCGAGGAGCCCCCCTCCGCAAAGCAGGAGATCCACCGCTGAAGGCTCCGGAACCATCATCGAAGTCCGAAAGGCGAAATCAAAGTCGGCCCCCGCATAGTCCCTCCAAATGCGCCCATCTTCGGAATACATGCCCTGCCCGGCATCGTAGGAAAACTTCCCGCCGAGCTGGCTCCTGGAATAGCCCTTGAAATCATAGGCTGCGTTCCCGCCCGACACGAAGGGAACCGCCTGGAACACCGCCGCATAGCGTTCTCCCGCCTTGAGCGAGAGATTCAGCCCCTCCATGCCGATGTGTTTGTAGATCCCGGTCTGTTCACTCAGGAACGACGCCGGAAGCACCACGAACCCGAGCGAACTCCCCGAAGGCTTCCCCTGGGCCGTGGTCGTCTGAACCTCCAATCGCAGACTCGCCTTCAAAGGTTCACCACCGAGAGGTCGGATCCAAAAATCAAATCCCTCCAATTGACCGGTCCGTTGCGGTGTAAACGTTTGTGCCCCGGCGAAAAACGGGGCGATTCCGATCTGGGTGTCCAATCGCACCTCGGCCTCGGGCGGAGTGAAGGACTGGTCAACCACCGATTCCGCTTCGCAGGAAAGCACCAGGAAAAACCCAGCCACGAACGTCAGAGCCTGCCTGGGCGCTCCGTAAGAAAACGCACTCAGACAGCCTCCCAGCAACGACATCGCTTTCAGTTTCAATGGCGACACCGTTGATGAACCACCAGCTCTCGTCGTGCACCTCCTTTGCTCTTTGTCATTCATAGACAATCACCGATGCCTTGTAGAGGTAGGTATCAACCAGACTGAACCCCTTCAGCTCTGCCCCAGTCTTGAGAAGAGGATGCAGGACGATCGCATCCGCTCCCATCCGTTTCGCTTTGCGCAGAAATTTGCCTTCGATTTCCCCCTGCTCTCCAAGCCCTCCGTCGTCCGTCAGCATTCCAATCTCCTTGAATGCCTTGGACGGTTTTTGCCCGTCTCGAAACACCTCCACCAGAGCGCCTGGTCGACGCTCCGCACCGGGCGCCGAACAACCCCAAGCCAGCACAAAAGCCACCAAGCACGGTAGAATCAGTTTCCCATTCATTTCGACCTCCTAGTCCCCATCAAACGATTTGGCCCGCCTGCAATGAAGGTCGGAAATGTTCCACTCCTCATCCAGCATCCAGCATTTAACATCTGCAAATCTCCACCTCAGCTCCTGTTCTACCAGCCTCCAACTTCCATCTCCTCAGCGATTAACCGGTTTTATTCCAACTCCACGCGGAAGAACTGAAACGGTCCAGAAGTGGGGATTTCAATTGCGGTTCGAGTGCCCCCGTCGCCCGCGTCGAGAGTTCGGACGAACTCAAAAGGTCCTTCAAGACGCGCAGATCCCATCAAACGGAAGCGCCCGCCTGGAACCGGGGTCCACTCGAGCCTGAGGACGCCCCCCGGAAGTAGCGTGCCGGTGGAGTGAAAGTTCGACTCAGGGGCGTCCGCAGAAGCTTCTCCGACGCGCGCAGCCAGAGGGGATGCTCCCGTCGCAGCGACACGACTTGTTGTCAGTGCGGTATAGGTCCACTGAATCGAGGCTGACGCCAAATCAACCTGTTCCGTAAGGGGCGTCGAAGAGACCGAAGCTGCCTGCTGGAACGAACGGACCAGCAGATTGGTCAATCGCACCTGCAGGAAGAATCCAGATCCGTTCCGGTTGGTGACGGTCGACTCCATCACCGCACTCGAAATCCTCGTTCCTTCGGCACACTTGAGCGCCAGGGCCGGCGACACTGAATCCACGGACCGCAACACAGTGAGCAGCGGGAGGAAAGTGCCCGTCGTTTTGAAAGGCGCCCCACGGCTGGTGAATCCCGATACGGGGATCCATCCCGAATACTTGTCCTTTCGGGCGGGTCCAAAGACTCCATTCACCTGCAGGAACGAGTCCGCGACTCCGCTCCATGCCGCCCCAAGGAGGAACACGCTCAACGCAAGAATCGCTTTCATCCCCGGGAGGTAAACAAGAGGGCAACCGGATCGAACTGGTACCAGCCTCTCACAGACGCTTGTTCTGCACGATATCCCAGCCGGTCACGCTCGGCGCGCCGGAAAATCCTCCGTTTGCATCCAACGCCTGATAGGACCACTGAATCTTGCTGTAGGAGAGAGTGATGGTTTCCGTGGGCCGATCCCCTCCCGCAGCGAAGGTATTGTTGACCGAGGCGATGACGACGTCCTGCAGGATGACCTTGTACATGTCATTCGTGGAATTGGCCGGACGCACGTACAACGTCGCCTTCGCAAGATGCGTACCGGAGGCGCAGAAGAAAAACAGCGAGGGAGTGCTCTTATCCACCAACTTGGTCACCGACAGGTTGGAGAACGAGGCCTTGGAACCCAGCCCCCCGGAGCTGGAAGTCACCGGCAATTGAACCCCGGAGGAGAACCCCTGGACATCGATCGTGCCGGGATGCCTGGGATCGGCGGAATCCCCGGCAATCCCGGTCAGTTCCAACTGCATCACCACCGGCGAAGTAATCGCCGCAATCCCGGGAATGCCTGAAGCCCCAATCACCAGAACGAAAGCCAATGCACGATGCCGAATCATTCGTACCACCCTCCCACGCAACTCCTCGCGGTCAATTCCAGAAACAGCTCAATCCGCCCCACGCCCATCAAGCATGCAGCATCGTGCAACCCCACTCTGCATCCCCAATCCCCTCTCCCTCAATCACTCCACCCAGCGAATGACCGGACGATACAGCGTCTCCAACGATTCCGAAGACACTCCCAAAGCCTGGAGGGTGCCACTGGTCTTGGGAAACATCACGAGCACCGCAAACCCGAGAAAATAGATCATCACGATGCCACCGGTGATCCAAAGGGCCCACGACGCAACACTCCACAACCCATCCTTCATTGAAGTTTGACGCGACATGCCATTCTCCTGCTCCTCGGCTTTGGTTAAACCTGACAACATCAATTTGAACCGCAAATCGAGGCAAATGAATGCAGATGGAGAAGGAGGTGTGTGGTTCGATTGGGCTAGAACGGTTTCACCTACTGAGTGATCCAAAAATCTTTCCGTTCCGCGCAGTTCCATCGGTGTTTATCTGTGGTCATCTGTGGTCAAACTCTTCCTTAACTGCTGAATTTAGGTTCAACTTTTTACCCCTTCAACTTCCGCTTCTAGATTCCATTTCCGATCGGACTCACTGCCCCACCGGCGGCTGCCAGAGCTCCACCTTGTTTCCCTCGGGATCCATCACCCAGGCAAACTTCCCAAACTCGGAATCGTCCATCTTATCGAGCACGTTGCAGCCCTCTTCCTTCAGCACCTTCACAAGCGATGCAAGATCCTCCACCCGATAGTTGATCATGAACGGCGCCGTGCTTGGCGCAAAATGGTCGCCTTCGTTCGGGCCAATCGACCAAACCGTCATCCCTCCCGTTGACTTTCCATCCGGCCCGGTCCAGGTGAAGGCCGTACCGCCCCATTCCTGAACATCGATACCGAGGTGACGCTTATACCAGGCCTGAAGCGCCGGAGCGTCCTTTGCCTTGAAGAAGATGCCGCCAATGCCGGTGACGCGTTTCATAGAGTTCTGCTGTTCCTTCGTTCGTGTTTGTGTTTGTTGAGTCCCAGCGCCTCACGCGCCTGGACCGTACCAACTCCGTCCAAAGCTTCATCTGCAGCGCCGCGTTCAATCCGCGAATCCCAATCCGTGTTCAGCCTCATCGGCAATCACGCCACCGACCCTTGGGCCCTGGATTGACCAGGACCTCCCCGCCTTCCGGATTCCGTCAGAGACAGGTGTTCATGGAGCAGGGCGTTAATCCTCGCAGCGTGCTGAATCGTGACTCCATGAGCCGCATCTTCAAACTCAACGAACCGGCAACCTCCCAAACCCGAAACCAACGCCCGAACCACATCCGGCCGCGCAATGAGGTCATGACGGGCGCCCACAACCAATGCCGGTACTCCGGCCAGCTTCCCCAGATGAGGGGTCGCGTCAAACGAACGCATCGCAGCCAATTGCTTCATCACCACCGGGGGATGATCCGCAAGGTCGTGGCCAAAAATGGGAGCGAGGCGATCCGCCCAAGTGTCCGGATCATTCTGCAACGCGGGCGGCAAAACCATCTCAGTGAACGCCCGTCGCCGCATCCGACGCGTCCCCACATAGGTGCGCAATCCCAGCCAGAACATCTTCCAAGTGAGCCGGGTTGCCTCGGAACCCCGGGCAAACGTGCAGAGCAGCGAAAGACTCCGCACGCGGGCTCGCGCGGACAATGCAATCTGGAGCGAAACCAGCCCACCCAGCGAATGCCCAACCACATGGGCCGACTCCCACCCCTCGGCATCCATCAACACCAGCGCATCCTCCGCCATTTGCTCCACGGTAATGCTTGTGCCAAACGGTTGGCTCGCCCCCATCCCGCGGTTGTCGAAGGTCAGGCACTGGAATCCACTCGAGAGCTCATCCACCTGTGGCCGCCAGCCGTCTCCATGCAGTCCGCTGCCGTGAATGAAGATCACATTCGGCCCCTGCCCCTGGCCCGACACGCGGTAGGACAGTCGACAACCACGATGTTGCACCGAACGGGAACCGGCCCCGGCGATTGACGGTGTCTTCATTCAGTCTGAACCCAGTCGATGATCGGAAATACCCGCCAGTCATTCTCCTGTCGAGTGGCCCGGCGTTAACTCCAGTTTTGGAGTTCCAGGATGTTGCCCTCGGGGTCGCGCGCGTAAACCACATTCAAGGTTCCAACGCCGGCAACTCGGGTCGTGCTGACCTTCCCCACCACCCCGCCTCCGGCTTCCAACACGGCCGAGAGCGCCACCTCAACATCCTCCACCAGAAAGGCAAGATGCCCAAACCCCGGCTGGTTCACCACCGGCCTTGCCCCCTCGATGAGCTCGTCGTATCCGAAGATTTCGAGCGTGGGCCCCCCTTCCGCAAACCCGGGCAAACTGAGGTGCATTCCGGTCAAATGCGCCGATTTCAAGGCCGTCAGTTGATCCAACCACGGGCCGGACAAATCACGCTCCGGTGGCCTCGGAACGCATCCGAACACCTCGCAGTAGAACCGCACCAGACTTCGCCAGTCCCGCGCGGTGAGATTCGTGTGAACATAGCGGGCGTTCAGAGGCATAAGTCAAACGGTGTGTTGATTCCTCGTCCGCTCTCGCGAACGCAGCCTCGAGTCGATTTTAAGACCATCCCCATCTCTCAGTTCCCTGTTCCCAAATTTGAATTCAATCAGCCTTCCCAGTCCCCTGATTGGTTGCTCCGGCTGCCGGCGATCGTTTTCGTGCACCTGCTCCGGGAGTAAACCGTTCAGGATGATCGTACATGTACCGCATGTGCTCATTGAACGCCTGCACCTGTTGGCGTTCCGCGTACCTCAGTTGTTCCGGGATCATCTCGTGGTAATCCATCAGCCAGATCTCAAAGGGTCCATCCCTCCGGCCAGAAAACTGGTACAGATTGTTGGTCGGATTGATCTCCCACAAAATCAGTCTGCCGCGGGCAAACGTGGCCTTGGCCTCCATAACTCTCACTTCCAATCAGCCCACATCGCGAATCCAGCATCGGCGCGTCTCAGCCTCAATTCCGCCGTTTTCATTCCCAAATTGAGAAACAAATCTTCGGATTTTCCACCTATTTGCTACCGCCGCCGCTGGTCCGGTTCACCTGGCCAGCTTCCAACGGCGATAGCTGAGCCCCCCCAGGAGCAGGAAAAATGAAACCGCGATATGGGGCCAGGCATTGGCAGACTGCCCTGTCCCAGCCAGATCATGAGGAGGAAACCCTCCGTGCAACGGCGTCTGCACCGCCATCATAAACGCGTATACCACCCGCCCGATCGGGTTGGGATCCGGATCGCCAGCGTTCAGGGTCCCAAACAGGAACCCCCCGACCGGTCCGGCAGCGATCAAACTCACCGCCACACGTTTCCAATTTCCTGCGGATATCATCATTTTGATCCTAGAATCCCTGCCTTCGCGGGCCCAACCAATTCTCTCCGTCGAAAACATCCCTCCCCATCGCGCCGGAATCGCTGAAAACAGGTAGTCTTCGCACTATCGTTTAAGCACTGCTGTTTCTCCAGCCAAAAGCCGACCAACCAATCTTGACCAAGGTGAAAACAATTTGCCGCCGCCCAAAAATCACGCCGCCCCGCTCCCCATTTTGAATTTAGCATTCCAAATCTAGAATTCTCTCCTCCCCGCAGCCGCCGCCGGACGAAGGCGGATCACCCGAACATTTCAGGTCACCCGTCCCTCCATTGGGGTTGCCCCACTTTAACAGCGCCCAGCCACGCTTTTGGAGTGCGGCGGGAAGCGCAGCGCCACGCCGCTTTGGCATGCACACGTCGCGGGAAAATGTTCCCGTTCGCGAACCTCAACAACCACCTTGCGCTTCAACGGTCGGTCTTTCCCCCCCGTCCGTCCTCCAGAGCGGGATCGACGCTCCGCTCTGTTCCTGCACCCCAAAACTGCGCCGCCGAGCTCCCATTTTTGATACAACATTCAACCGCTTTCACCAGTCGACTAAATCGTCGTTTTTGGGTTATGCTCTGTGACTACTCAGCCCCCCGCTTAAGGCGCTGGAACAAATAGGGTACCACCCAGTAGATGGCAAAGAGACCACACTGAAAGGCCAACCATCGGGGCAAACCCTCTTCGGTGAAACAGAGAGAAAGACAAAACACCGCCGAGGCAAAGAAGGTTGAATAAAAGGTCACCTTCCCGGCCATTCTCTGGGTGAACGCCCACGCCGACCCAAGCATTGCGACAAGCGCAAGCAGCCCCACCAGCGCCAAAGCCCCCTTTGTCATCCAGGCAAACGGCATCCCCACCAGCGAGGGCACCGCCAGGAGAAGAGCACTCACCTCCAACGACTCTGTCGTGGAGAAATAGCAGACCGCCTCGCCCGCCAGGATCGCGATCAACCCAATTGGGATTCGAACGAAACCGGATTCAAAACCGGCGAAAAAGGACTCAATGGGATCCGAAGAAGTGGCCATGGGAAATCTCCTCTTAACAAGCACCCACAATAGTTGCGCAGCGAAAGGATGTAAATCTGGTCAATTTGCAGCACACAACGGCCTGCCCTTCCTCGTAGCCGCTGCTGGAAGAAGTCGGAACCTCCGATGCCGTCGTTGTCCTCCCGGCTCAACCGCGATGTCGTCGCGTCGTTTGTGCATCAGCCTCCCTCCTCGACCCGCCTTGCTCCTCATTTTGAATTTTTCATTTTTTATTTTAAATTCTCTCCTCCCCGTAGCCGCCGCCGGAAGAAGGCGGATCACCCGAACATTTCAGGTCACCCGTCCCGCTATTGGGGTTGCCCCACTTCAAAACCACCTAGCTCTGAATTTTTCATTTTTAATTTTTAATTTAAAATTCCCCCTCGCCCTTCGCGAATCGAGCCAACCGCTGGGCCAATTCAAACGGCCAGCAAATAGACCCACTCCTCCATTCGATCTTCACCTGACATCGGAAACGCATCTTCGCCCACGCGCACGAAACCCGCCTTCTCCAGCACCCGAATCGAGCCAAGATTGTGTTTCACCACCCGGGCATTCAACGGACGGGTCGATTCCAACTGAAGAAACTGCCGGAGCGCAGCAGAAGCGATCCCCCGCCCCCAGAACTCACGCCCCAACCAGTATCCGATGCATCGTTCGCCGGATTCCGCATCGGTCCACGCGCCCATATTTCCCATAACCTCGGTGCCCACAAGAATCGTGCGACTCACCACAGCCGGATTGCCGAGGATATTGGTGCGCCAATGGGTGAAGAACGCCTCTCGATCCCGCGATGGGAATGCCGCCATGCGCGTGGCCTCCGGATCGAGCTGATGCGCAAAGAAGATCGGGAGATCCGCCTCTTCAACCGCGCGAAGCAACAAATGAAGTTTCATTGAATTTGGCGTAAAGCACCCCGAAGTCACAACCCCAAGCGCCGCTCCTAAAATAGCGGACGGCCCTCCCCACACGGAGGCAGAACACGGCCATGCCCTGGTTTCACATCGTCATCACCGCACCCCAGGAGGAGAATCACCCCGTCCCCACAACAGCCATCTCACTCGCAACTTCAGTGGCGGATCACTTCAAAGCTGCGCACGTTTCGCGATCCTCGATGGCCTCCCGCAACAGCGCAACAACCGCCGGGTTTTCCACCTCCCTCAACGTGCGAATCTTGACATGCCGCAGCCGCTTTCCAGTTCCCTCAAGCAGGCGGTCAGGATCCTTGAACGACGCACCGTGATAGAACCCAAGATTCACATGGGAACTCTGAATCCCAATGTAGGCGTAGTGGTCGGTCATCTTTCTGGGCCCAATGCCAAAACTCGCGATCTTCTGGCGCGGCCAGACGATTTCAAACGCATCCGCATCCAAAGAATGAACCAGGCTTCTCAACGCCTGGCAGAGCGGCCCCATTCGTGGTCCCCCAGCGCGGAGGATCTCCTCAAACTGTCCATGGGTTTCATTCATTGGCATGCAATCTCGGGCCAGGGGCATCCCGGCCAATCATCAAGAATTGGATCTCGGGTGAAGCCCGGGAGCAAACCCACAAATCCAACGGTCGGCCAACAGGCCTGAACGTCGGATTGTCCGTCCCATTCCAGGCGCGAAGGCGGGCATTGCCGAAGTACGCATTAGCCTTTTCGTTTGTAGGCTTCGAAAAGCTCCGAAACCAGAATTCCCCGAAACTTCATCCCAGTCGTTTCACAGGCTTCGATCTCAACATTCGTCAGGTTCAGATTACTGAATTTCGCGCCGCTGAAATTGATATCTGTAAACGTCGATTTCGACAGATTCACGTTCCTGAACGTGGCCTCTTGAAGATTCACGTCGTCAAACTCCGATCCGGAGAGATTGGCGTTTTTGGCGAAGACAGTTTCTTTGGTGTTTTGGATCTTCATTGGTGTGTGGCTGATGGCACAGCGTCCGCTGCGGGCCCCTGCGCCATCCCGACCCGCAAAAACCGGAGCGCTGCCGGCTTTGGGTCATTCGGCAACCATCCCCGCTCAACGTCAATCCGAAGCTCCAGCGAAGCCTTTTGTCAGGCCGGGTTGATTCTATTTGCCCAATCTGCGCTTCAAATCCCAATAGGCAGCCACAATCAAGGCACGGACCGCTGCCTGGTCCACGGGTACCCCCACCCTGATCTTCACGTGACGCATCAACTTCCCCGTTCCTTCCAAGACTCGGTTGGGATCCGACAGGGTTGCTCCCCGGAAAAACCCCACGTTCACGTGCCCGCGAAACCGGGCCACGTAGGCAAATGCCGCATCGCCGATACAGGCAGTCGGAAACCCGTCATGCAGTGTTACGCACACGTCGGTGGCTTGGTGGTGCATCGCGTCAAACCACTCCTTGGCGATGATCCCGAGCGGATCCCGCTGCCCCTCAAACCAGTCCTCAACCGCCTGGTCTTGCCGCGTCGCGGCCGGTAATCGAAAGAGATCCTTCACGCTCTTTGAGAGTACGCCAAACCCTTTCGCAGCACCAAACCAACTCCTCTCACCATTCATCTGCTGGGTGAGTCTCCCCGGTCTATGCCCCGCGGTGGTTTTCTTTCGCGACGCCGGATCTAGGCGACGGGGTTCCGCACACGTTTGGAGTCCCGCGTTTACGCGGCTCTGCTGTTGGACGCGGGGCCATTGAACGGTTGGAAATCAACCAGCTACCCCCTTGGAGACGCGCCTCCCCGAACCGTCTGAAGACGGGACTCCAAACGAATGGGAAAACCCTCGCGGCAGCGTCGGATCCCCCTTCAACGCTTCAACTTTCTAACTCTTCAACTGCCGTTTCTAGGATGAACCCTCATGGCCTATCAACCATCCTCCGAAAACGACAAAATCAGGAAGGCCATCACCGCCAGATCCATCGGGGGCAACGCGCCCTCGAAATCGAAAAGCAGCACGTCGTCCTCTGGGCGCACCCGGATAATCCGCCTTCCCGAAACCAGAATGCGTTGCTTTGGCGTTGGCCACCTCTCTTCAAGTGGACACCCATCAAACACGCGACCCGAAACGCCACGATCCAGGGTCAATGATGTTCCATCCGGAAAGCAAAACGGTCCCCCGGAATAGCCAAACGGAATCTTGAAGATCTCCCGCTTCTCGCCGTCGCAAAGAATCCCCTTAAACGATCGAAAAAAATAAACCACACGGGTTCCGACAACGCAGGCGACAGGACGGAAGATCCCGCCCCATTCAGCGCGTGTCGCAGCTCGCACCTGGGCCTCCATAGCCAGAAAAATCAGTGAAAACCAAAACCCAGCTTGATCAGTATTCAGTCCCCGGAAGAAAACTACCGGTTACGATCCGTTCAGTCGGAGCGTTTCACCTCTGATCCGCAGTTCTCTTCAATCTGTTTCTCCAATCTCTCAATCGATTCGGACAACGCTTGAAGGTGCTTGTCGTTCCCATTCATCTCCCGGCGCGTTTGCTTGCTGGTGTAAGCCCGGATCAGGTCGCAAACCTCTCCATGCTGTCCCAACCGAGCCACGGTGAACGGCAGGTAGCCAGCGGTTCGGGCAAACGGATCCGCACCATTCTCCAGCAGAAGCTCCGCGATTTCCTTTCGCCCGTAGGAGCAGGCATAGTGCAACGGCGTATAATCCTCCTCGCCCTTCTGGTTGACATCGATACCATGGGCGATGAGCAACTTCGCAGCCTCATAATCCCCCCACCGAACTACGATGTGGAGCGCATTCTCGCCCAGGTAGTTTTTCGAATTGATGTCGGGAAACTCAACGTATCCGAAATCGGCCGTGCCTTTAACCTGCTCCAAAATTGCCAAAACATCGGGATGCATGAGGAACCTTTGGAAAAAAGCGCCTGTCTGAAACTTCGGAAGGATCCGGTTGTCGCGGAAAAAGCTAGGCGTTCATCGCCTTCCGTCCATTTGTTTTCGGGCTTGGTAACCCGCCCCGCCGCCAACTCGCGCACTTCGGGCGGTACGCTTCACGCATTCCGAAGATCTCCCGAGGTCGTCTAGTTCTTGAGAAAGATGTCCCCATCGTTGGGGCCAACCGTGTGTTCGGTGCTGGTGCGCCCCGTAGCCCTGCTCCGCTGCGGGGCGTCGAGTCGCACCGTCACGTTCGATCCTCCGGCGGGGTTGTAGAGGACGGTGCCGCCTGAGAACGTCCGCTCCCACGCGCCATCCGCACGCCGCACACCCGGCTTCGTAGGCCGCCCAAGCCCCTTGTCCCAAAACGAATACCAGTCGTGCAGATGGTCCGGAGTTGGCAGGTCATTCGGATCGGCGAAAAGGCAGTAGCCGTCCGACTGAGTCAGCGAAAGCGTCGTCACGGCACGCATCAAGTTTGAGTCACGACGCGATTGATGAAACCAGCTCTCCAGGCAATTGATGCGCGGAGTGCGAAGCCGACTTTCCGCCCATCGAAGCGTGTCCGAGATACGCCTCCAGTCTTCAGGTCCCCGGGTGCGATAGCATTCCATGTAGAGGCCGTTCACATACTCGGCGGTCAGGGGAATTTTGTGGTCGTTGGAATTCACCAGCACGAGCGCCTCCTTGCCAATGGCCTCGCGGATCTGGCGGATGAGGCTCAGCCGCGCTTCATCCTCTTCCCACCAATCGAGCATGATCCCGTCAAACACTCCGGTCTGTATGACCGCCTTCGCGCGCCGCGCCACCTGGGCCTGCCAATCCGCCTGCGCCACATCCAGAAGTCGATACCCGCCCTCGGCCCATCCGACGACGAACTGGTTCTTCGCATCCCGCTTCCACCACGCAGCCTCCTCCGGAATGAATCCCTTTGGCGCATCCCGGTAGCGAATCTCAGCGAGGAGGATCAGGTGTGGATTCTTCCTCAATAGCTCGGCCCGCCTGGCTTTGGCCCGGGCAATCCCCGCCGCTGTAAAATCAAACGCCGTCCCCTCAAAGGCCGCCTCGGATCGAAGGCCGACCATGGAAGGATTCACGAACACCAGGTCATGCATTGCCTGCAGGGTCGTCGCGTCCGCTCCGGCGCTGGTCGTGGCACCGTTCCACGCTTGGAACACCGACGGAAACGTTCGGCTCGATACCCGCTCGGAAATCGATGCCTCATCCGCCGAGGCGACGAATGCCGTAAGCACCACGGCTTGAACCACGCGAAGGATCATTGCCGCCATCGTAAACCGCCTATCGATCAAACACGAACCTCCGCCAACTCGCGAACTTCGGGCGGCGCACTCCACGCCACGCGCCGAAACGCACTCCACTCACGATTTGGCGTCGTCCTTTTGATTCCGCGCGAGGCCTTCAAGAGCGCCGCCGTACACGGCTCCTACGCCCCACGCGGCGCCCACCACCAAACCCATTCCGAGTTAGGCGTTCCTGTCGAATGCGGGAAGACCATCAATGCTTTTCACGTTATTTGCCGCCCGGTAGGTCTCCAGCTCCTCCGGTCCCTTGTTGGCAGCCCATCGGTCGAGCGCGTCGCGATGGCCGCGAAAATCGAAAAGCGGCACAGACCAGCCGCAAGAATCTGAAACACGGTTGACTACGACATGAACAATGGCCCGAGTGCCGGGGTTCGCAGGAAATCGCGCGGCCAATTCGGGAAACTTCTCATCGCTGGAAGTGACAACCGTCCCGTGTCCATGGAGTCGAACGATCTTGGGAGGACCGTCGAGGGCACAAAACAGGATCACAATGCGTCCGTTCTCACGGAGGTGTGCAGCGGTCTCGGCACCGCTGCCCGTGTAGTCCTGATAGGCCACCTCCAGCGGCCCGAGGATGCGAAACGAATCTCCCTTCTTGGGCGATGTGTTGATGTGGCCATCGGGAGAAAGCGGCGCCGTCGCGACGAAGAAAACGCGCTGCTGGGTAATCCAAGCTGCGAGCTCGGAGTCAATGGTTTCACGTTGATTACTCATACGATGTGGCCACGCATTGCGTCCAACGGCGAGCCACCGTCGGCTCTCGCCGCAACAGGTCCCCAATCGACGGACTGGACCACCCCGCCTCCCGGCCTTTGGCTCCGGCGCCTGGCGAGGCGATGGGGATACGCGTGTCGGGTCTATTTGGTTTTGGGTGTCTCGGAACTCTTCCTTGCAGGCTTCACTTTCCGGAGTTCATAGCGGGTTACCACTTCATTTTCAGTGGCATCAAAGCCCTTCGGAATCTTGTCGGCACCATTACCGCCCGTGGCCAAGGTCAATGTCTCACCCTCAACCTTGTAGATGGCGGCGACCACTTTGCCGTTGGATTCCTTTGGTGACGAAGAATCCTTGATGGTGGCGTGCAGCTGCTTTGGGTTTGTGCCTCCTGGCAGTGCGATGGTCGTATCAAACCAAAAGTTCGTGTCGCGGTGAAAACGGAATGAACTGCCGGTGATCGTGATGGTGATTTTTTCGTGCGACTGCGTGGGAGCTTCAGGCTGAGTGGCACGCCCAAGAACTCCGGTTGTCGAGAAATCCAAATCAATCTGACCGGGCTTTCGCTTTCCGGTCTCCAGGGAATCCGCGTTTTTGGAAGTCTCCTGTTCACCCAGAGCGCCTCCTTCCCAGGTCCCTTGGAGAAGTTGCAAATCTGCATCGGTGAATTGACTTGCGGTGCTTTTGGCAACGGCGGTGTGTTGCTCGCCGGCGTTGGAGACGAAAGCGGCACCGATCCAAAGCACGTTGAGAATAAATCGAAATAGTTTCATCGCTTCAAGGGTCAGACCGATGGGTGCTCGGGCCGTTCGAACTTCATGAAGAGATTGTACCCTGCCCATCTATACGGGCTACGAGGAAGCGCCAAATGTGTAGCTCAGCGACCGGCCACGACCAAGTCGGCGGTTCCAAAACACCGATTCACCAGGTCAGTGCACTGGAGCACTTGGTTGGGCAACGCTTTCATGGTGAAAGCATCTCTCGATACGGCAAATGGTCGCGATTCCAGCGACTCAACGCAGCATCGGTGGTGTCCTCAAAAAGTGATTTCAACGTTGGGGATTCAACGTGGCCGTCGCAGAACACGACATTCGCTTTGGCGAGATGGCGCGCCTTGGGTGAGGTCGCATCCAGAAACCCTCCGTATGAGTCATGCCGCCAAAGCATGTCCTGTCCGGAAAAAATCTCTGTTCCATTGCCATGAACGCCATCGCCGATCGCCATCATGTCACTGGGACTGGCGATTTCCGATGCCGCCACGGGAGGCTTAACGACGGGGGGTTCCCCGAGTCGCATCTCATGGGTAAATCCGTACCGCCCACCCAAACCGAGTGACAAATTTGAACTCACGCCGATACCAAATGCGTTGTAGCCGTAGGACATGAAGCCGTCATCGAGAATGCCTTTGGATCTGACACCGGGACAAAGCCAGACTCCTCTACCCCGAAAGGACGGCGCGCTACGCGTATTGGAACCGCCGACATTCCCCTCGACCGCCTCAGCCCAAACGGTGGCGTTCGTGGCATGATTCGAACTGTCGAACTCGGCATCCACCCAAAGCGGGTAGGAATGATTCTCTGAGACGAACTGCTGCAGCCCCAGGCCCAACTGTCGGACATTGTTCATGCAATGGGTCAGTCGCGCCCGCCCCATCGTCCGCGTGAGCGCCGGAACCAGAAGGGCTGCGAGAATGGCGATGATGGCCACGACAGCCATCAACTCAATCAAACTGAAGCCCTCACGTGGATTTCTCACCCCATCAATTCGACCGTCGTTTCGCTTCGCTGTCACGAGCCCAGTCCCCTCACACTGCCAGCCAATCTCGGCCTGCAGCTCTCTGTGGATTGGAACTTCTCGGAGCATGACATCTAATCCGAACGGATGATGTCATCCGGATTGTTGTATTACGTCAGAAGCCCATCGATTCCGCATTCAAATCTGCGTCCATCCGCGTTCATCTGCGGTCTTTTCTCTCAATTGCCTTCCTGCGAGTTGTTAGGCCACACGAATGGATCTCCGCTGCCGCCAAAGGCAATAGCCCGCCACGCACGTCCCAACCACGAGGGTCACAACGAACAGCCAGCGAGAATCGAAATGCCATCGCATCACTCCATTGACCGTCTCCGATGCCTCCAGACGGAAGCGAGTCAGACCAAGATACCCAATCGCCAACGCCGAAACTGAGAGAAAGGCAGGAGTCCACGTCCAGCCCTGATCCACCCGGCGTGCCAATCGAACGGCGACGACACATGCGATCATGCTTGCCAGCCAGATCACCGCGCACATTCCGAAAAGCATGGTGGAATTCATAGGATTTGGGGCGTTTGGCTCCGAAAGATGATCAACCTTCTATTCCCGGCGCAATCCGCGAATACGGAACAACCGCCTTTCCCGGAAGTCGGCGCCAAAGCGCGATTAGGCCTCGTCTTCATGCCCAAGCTGCAATACCGCTGAAATTCCATCTGCATCGGCCAAATACTGGCGGAATATCCCCTCGAATCGGGCATGCAGCGGCGCAGAAATTGCGCTCAATTTGTCCTGAAAATCCCATTCGATCAACGCGTCAACCAGTTGCTCGTCCGCTGGATCCCTCTTTGCGTCCAAGCGCTCCAAAATCAAAACACGAAAAAGCAACGGCAAGCTCGCCGCCACGCTCAATAGTCCAGCGTCGACTCCCAGGACAATAATCTGAACCCGCCATCGAAGCGGAAGCGATTTTGCTGCGTGAGTTCGAAGAAGACTTTGAAAGCCAGTGATGTCCTGCGGGCTGTGGGTCGAAAGATCAATGAGCCAGGATGAGGAGTTCTCGTCAGCAATGATCCGTGAATCAGCCCATCGGACGACACCCTCAACACGGATCACCCCGTGCTCGAATGCTTCAAGGACGATCGCTGCTTGTTCGGAGATCGTCATGGTGGTCTAACGAAAAACTCAGGAACGCCGGATCCAAATCGCGGAACCAGATCGATTACGTCATCCTGCAGCATCACGTTGACTCCGCCCGTTCTTGGCCAGGTGACGATGCAGCCTGAAAGCGACAACGGACCCCAATCCGAACATGAACCCCATGAAGGGGAAGTGCGCGATAGACGGCCGAATCACGATGCTGATCGAACACGCCACCAATCCCAAAACCGCAGCCAACCAAGCGCAAATTCGAAAGAAATCGATGGAGCTGGAATCCCGTCGGCCGCGGAACATCCAACAGGAGAACAATCCGAGGCCGAAGCTCCCTGGCAGCACCACAACCAGTCCGACCAGCCAATTGGCAGGCGATTCTGAATGCAAAGCATCAGAAACAATTTGAAGGCCGAATTCGGTGACTGAGGGATTCATGAAAGCATCACACAGCGAGGTTTCATTTTGCCTGTGGCGCGAAGCAGGCCTCCAGCGCCTCCGGAAGACGGGGATACCGAAACACGAATCCCTCCTGCTCCAGGCGACTGCTCTTCACGTATCGACCATACAACGCAATCTCCGGATCGGTTCGAAGCAGATGCCTCGCGCCGATTCGCACCATCCAGCTGAAGGCAGGCAGCCCAATCGGCACCTTCGGCCAGGGCGCTGCCCGCCGCAGGCACCGCATGAAATCGGAGTTGCTCACCGGATGTGGGCTGCTCGCCACATAGACGCCACGCATGGAGTCGTCCTTGAGGCCCCGCTCGAAGAGCCGGTTCATGTCCACCTCGTGAATCCAACTCATTCCCTGCCGGCCGCTGCCAACCGTGCCGCCAAGACCGCACCGCGTCAGAGGCGCGAGTTTGGACAAGGCTCCTCCCCCGGCACCGCGGTTCCTGCCCACGACGAAACTTGTCCGCAACACGACACCCCGCTGCTGCGACAGCACGGCGCTGGCAAACTCCTTTTCCCAGGCCACCGCAACCGTCGGTGCCAACCCAAAGCCGGCAGGACTGTCCTCGTCACACCACACGCTCGGTGGATCCCCATAGATGTGCGCGGTGCTCATCTGCACCCAGACAGGCGGCGGAGACGGCAACGTTCGGCATGCAATACCAAGAACCCGCGTCGCCTCGACCCTCGACCGAAGGATCTCGTCGCAATGGTCCGGCGTTTTCACGCAGTCCACCGTCCGGCCCACCAGATTGACCAATCCTGAAGCCCCGTTCAGGCATGACGCCCACGCGCCCAACGACCGCGCATCCCAGTTCACATGCTGCCACGGCCCATCCACTCGGGGCCGATTCCTCGACAAGATCGTGACCTGCCACCCGGCATCTGCCAGATGGCAGGCAAGAGAAACCCCGAGGAAACCGCTCCCGCCGGCGATCACCACCCGTTTGGTCTGCGCTGTATTCACCATGAGAAGATTCCAGGAAACCGCCTTCAAAACCCGCCTAAAGCTGTGGGCAATATGCCAGAAACACCGCCGCATTCCATCCGCCCCCGTTCAAGAACCCCGTGAGCGGCCGTCGTACCGGCAGCAAGCGGGTCTATGGAAGCAAAGTTCCGAAGCCAAGAAGGTCTCTGCATCGCCGCGTCGAACCGGTGCCACCTACCCAAGTCCGCTCTGGTGCCGGGTTCAGTCGCGACGCGGTCAAAACCAAACGAATCTACTGAGAACATAGACACCCCCAAGCGCCGGCAGCGCAAAGTCTGGACCGGTCGTCGTCACACCAAACTTTTTCGCACTTCCTGCCACTGATCCCAACATCGCTCCGGGTCAATGTCCTTGTAGCCACGCTCGGCATCAATCTTCGCTGCGATGTCAATTGGGGTCGCAACCGATGGGCAGGAATCCCTGATCTCAATGACCTCAGCTTCCGTCAAGGGACTGCCCTTGGCGCGCTCGCGGTTCAACAACGTTGCAACCAAACTGGGCATCGGATAAAGCACCAACTCTTCGGAATCACTCATGGCGTGAAATGCACCTAAAAACCCAGGCTCAGCGACCCGGCGCACGGGACGCGTGAATTGAAACAGGAGCGCGACGGCCAGGCTCGCTGCTGTACTCGGTTTGCCAGCGTCACGGTCTGAAGTATCTAATGAAAAACCGCTGATGATTGGTTGAGGTCAACATGACAACTGACCTCAGGTTGTCGAAGTCGCCACCGCGCCTCTTATAATACTCCGGTGCAGAAATACCTGCTAGCTGCTGCTCAAACCAGCGGTCTTCGACTCGTTCAATGGGCACAAAACTCCCTCTTTCAAGCAAGATCTTGAAATCCGCGGGCTGGATTTCGCAAATCAAATCCACCAAGTGTCCGGTGAACAGAATACTACCGGTTGCTGTGATGTTGGTGACAGACCTAGGAATCGGGTTACAGACCAGCCATTGAAAAAGCGGCTCTGGCTTCATCTTGCTCACGTCTTTGGGGCGAACCATCTCAACAAAGCCATTCACGAAGAAGGATATAAGAACGAGAGCCGCCGCAACGATCACAATCCAAACAACGATGCGACGGGTGATGCGCAGTTTCATGGCTAACGTCCAAAGATGATCCGCCGCCAACTCCCGGCGCAACCCGCGAATGCGGAACTGCCCCGCCTCCCGGCGGTTGGCTCCGGCGCCTGGTTAGCAGCCCGTCAAAAAAGCGGGTGTTTTCGGAAGTGGAGTAAAAATGAACGCTCTGTGGAAGTTGAACGCAGAGCGGAATGTTTTGCGGGCTGAAGTCGTGCTTGAAGTCGAATCGGGGCGACCAAGAGGGGCCATAGGCGGATAAAG
>CANGKZ010000011.1 GCA_947454705.1 Verrucomicrobiota bacterium | reverse complement strand
CCGCGGCCACTGCCCAGCACCACGTCCATCTTTCCGTCTCCGTCCACGTCCATCCAGCCGACGCCGGGGCCCAGTTGACTGAGCTTTCTCGGCAGCAACGGCTGACGTTCAAAGTCATCGAAGCTTTCCTCGTGATGCGTGCTTCCCACTTCCACTTCCCGGAACCACTTCGCCGGTTCTTCCATTTTCTTTTCCCACCGCTCCGTGGCTTTGGCTTCTTCCAGTTCGTATTCCCGGTTCGCTTCCACGTTCTTCACAACGCTCCGCTTTCCGCTTCGCCACTTCACTTCCAGTTCCATCCCTTCCTTCACGCTTCCGCTCGCGAACATACGCATCGCGTCGTCCGAGGACAGGTACCGACCTCCCGCCATCATCTCCTGCGCCTGCTCCTTCACCGCTCCGCCCTTGAGCGTGATCCGCGCTCCAATCCCACGCGTGTTCTTGCCCTCGCCCTTCAAGCGCACCGCCACCCGGCCTCCGCTGCCCTCGTTCCGGTACACGCCAGCAGCTCCGTTCAACTCGTTCACCACCACGTCCAGGTCCCCGTCCCCGTCCAGGTCCGCCACGCTCATCCCGTGCCCCACTCCCACTTCCCCAAACCCCCACGCTCCTCCCACTTCCTCAAACCGTACTCCAGCGAGGTTTCGGTAAAGCTGATACCGACCCGGCCGTTGATCGTACTTCAGGAGCTTTCTGGGGATTTGTTCCTTCCGATACGGCCCTCCAGCATCGATGCGTTCGTTGGCGTCCAGATCCTGGGTGTCGAAAAGATTTCCGCTGGTGATGAGCAGGTCCTCGAAGCCATCGAGGTCCACATCGAGAAAGGCCGCTGACCACGTCCAACCTGTGGCCTGAACCCCGCGCGCAAATGCCACATCGGAATACGTGCCATCGCCACGGTTCAGCTGAAGCACGTTCCGGCTGTTCTGGGGACGATTGAACATCGTTTCAAAATCGCCGGGTGCCGCCATGACTCCGGGGCTGTGTCGAATGCGCCCCACATGGTCTCGGTCGAGCATGTCGGCCACGAAGAAATCATCGTGCCCATCGCGATTCACATCCGCGAACTCGACACCCATGGAAAACGTAGGGGTGCATCGAAGCGCAGTGGAGGGAAGCGCCTTGAAGTGACCTCGACCCTCGTTGATCCAGATTCGGTCCACGCTGTGAAAGTCATTGCACACATACAAATCCGGCGCGCCGTCCCCATTCAAATCGCGGAACGCAACCGAAAGCCCCCAATCCCGCGGCGCACGTTGAAGCGGCGCGCCGGACTCATCGAGAAAGGCCCCTCCATTCCAAGGAACGGGAGTGAAGTTTCCCGCGCCGTCGTTCAGGTAGAGGATGTCGGGCTCGCCATGTTCCAACACGGCACCCTGCGGAGTGTATTCGAGCGTTTCGCGATCCTCGGGTCGGATCACGCGACGGCCATTGATGCGAAGCACTGAAAACCCGGTGCTGCGAATCGTCGTTGTGCGGTAGTTCGCGACGTACAAGTCGAGGTCGCCGTCCCCATCCACGTCGGCAAGCGCCATGGACATGGCTCCGTATTGCGTCGAAAGACCCGAGACGGAGTTCGGTTTTTCGGTGAAGTGCCCACGGCCATCGTTCAGGTACTCGCGTGTCCCTTCGCCGTGCAAATTGACGAGAAGATCCAGATCCCCGTCGCCATCCAGATCGGCAAACACCGCACCGGTGGTGTATCGACCGGCAAAATCGAGTCCTGCCGATGCGGTAACGTCCTCAAATTTGAAACCTCCGAGATTTCGATACAGCCGCGCGGCGGTCTCCGTTCCGCAGAAAAAGAGATCCGGTCGACCATCGCCATCGATGTCTCCCGAGGTCACGCCCGATCCGTTCATGCGGATCTGGTTCTGCGAGGCGAATTCGGGAGAAAGACGATTGGTGAACCGGATTCCCGACAGCTCGGGGCTCATTCGAACCATCGAGGCGGGACGATTTCCAACAACACTCAGGGCTCGAAAGGGCTCAGCCGCGGATGCTGCGTCAGTCCCGATCCCCGCGATGCCAGCCCAGAACACGAAGGTGCAAAACCTCCGAAAAGGTCGACCCAGCATCCGGGCAAACGGCTTCATGGCAGAACTCAAAAGCATCCAGGAAATCTGGAAACGAGAGTCGGTTCTCCGGGGTCCCGGGTTCAATGCGGAAAGCGACACGATGAGAGGCCGTTGAACCACCAAGGAAGTTTGAATCGCAGATGAACACAGATGAACGCAGATGGGCAGGGAGAAAGAGCAAGGGATGCGTTTCCGATTCAATCACCTGCTGGGTGAGTCACAAGCGGTCCTCACCTTCTGACAGCCGGTTTCCAATCAAAAAAACGACGGCGCGGTCGCTGGTCGTTTTTGGAGTTTCGGCGGCGCGCAACGCCGCCCTGAGGGGTTCCTCACACGTTTGGAGTCCCGCGTTTACGCGGCTCGGCTGTTGGACGCGAGGCCATCGAACGGTTGGAAATCAAACGGCGGCAGGCCTATAGACGCGCCTCCCAGAACCGTCTGAAGACGGGACTCAAAACGAATGGGAAAACCCTCGCGGCAGCGTCGAATTCCCCTTCAACCCTTCAAGTTTTTAACCCTTCAACTGCCGGACTTAAGCCCCCAGATCACCCTCTTCGGCTACCCCCAAAAAAAAGGAGGCCGGGCATGACGCCCGGCCTCCGTGAATCAGCACTCGATTAGTTCGAGGTGCGGTAGAACTTGGCAGCGCTGGCCTTGTCGATCGTGATCGGGCTGGTCGCAACGCTCACGTCGGTCCAAGGACCGGCCGGGTTGGTGGCGGACTGCAGCTTGCCGACGAAGGTGATCTTGCCAGCAGCATCGATCGAGATCGTCGGGGTCACAGCCACGGAGTCGAGCAGGCCGATCGGCGAGACGAACTGGATGGCGTTGATCGGAGCGCGAGGAGTGCCGCTCTGACCGAAGCCGTTTTCAGTGGTCGCTTCGATGATCACGTCCTTGGCCGAGAGGCCGCGGAACACGACGTAGTTGCCTTCGCTCGCAGTGCCGGGAGTCTTGTTGACGACTTCCTGGAACTTCGACGGGGTGTTCGGAGCGATCACGACAACGTAATCGCTGAGAACCTTGCCGGCGAGGTCGGTCACGCGGTATGCACCGCCACGGCCAGCGACGCCGCCGAGGGAGTACACGACGAGGTCGTACTTCGAGCCCGTGAGCTGCGAAGGCAGACCGCTGACGGTCACCTGGGTGGTGGTGGCGTTGCCGGTATCGAGGTAGCCGGTCAGGAGCACGCGATCGGATCCGATGAATCCGTTGTTTTCTTCACCGCGGCCCGTGGAGGCCCAGGTGTTGCCGGAGCCGCCCCAGGTCGCCGTGGCGGTGGTGGTGGTCACGGTGCCCTTGGCGTCAGCCTTGAGGGTCAGCGCTCCGCTGTTGTCGGAGTTGTTTCCGTTGGCGGCGTTCCAGTGAGCCTGAGCGACAGCGTCCACACCGGCGACTTCGGTCCAACCGATGGAGCCGAGGCGGCCGTTGTCGTCGTCACCAAAGTTCACGCCGATGGAGTACGACTGGGTGCCAGGAGCCTTGTTCGCCTTGTAGTCGCCGTAGCCGCGGAAACGCGCGGTCCAGAGCTTCTTCTCGGTGTCAGGGCTGATGTTGCCGTTCTCAGGGCCGAACACCACGCCAACATACATGGAGGCGGGGAGCGGGGTCGCGTCGCCGCTGGCGCTGAAGTCGGTGAAACCGTGCTCAGTCCAGGTGATGGCGTCGCTGCTGCGGTACATGTGGATCACGCTGCCCACGCGGCGGAGGCGCACATACACGTCGGGATACTTCGGAGTGCCGCCACCAGCGCTGGAGTCGGTCGCACCACCGGTGCCGAGGCGACGGTTGGTTTCGTACTGCTGGTTGGAGGCGGTTCCGTCGAACTTGGTCGGATACGGATCGGCGTGGACGGCCTGATAACGGCTGTCCTTGTCGAGGGTCTCGCGGACCATGAGGCCGGCGCGCGCCCAGTTGGAGGAGGCGTCCTGAGCTTCAATTTGGATGACCTTGTCGAAGTCGCCGTTGATCTGCTCGTAGGCGAAGTTGACGTCGTCTTCAGATCCCCAGAAGCCATTGCCACCGCACTGGAGGTTCAGGCCGTCGTTGCCCACCGCGATGGTGGACGAGGGAAACGCGTGGTTGGCGGGGTCACCGAGCTGAGCCCAGGTGAGCTTCTGCACGGTGAACGAGGAGGCCACCGAGGCGGAGGCATTGCCCTTGAGATCCTTCACGTTCTTGGTGGTGATCGTGTAGGTGCTGCCAGCGGTGAGGCCGGAAGCGGTCACGATGACACCGCGCTGGAGCGAGGAGAGGGTGCTGCTGTTCTCGACGTACTTGACGCCGGTCACGGTTCCACCGCTGAGGGTGAAGTTCGCGGGCACAACGGTCGCGACGTCGAGGGCTTCGTCGAAGATCACGCCGACGTCATAGGTGCCGGCGGAGTTCTTGATTGCACCCACGGAGACCACCTGCGGCGGGATCGTGTCCTTGGCGACGGTCAGCAGCACTTCAGAGCTGTTGACGACGGTGCCAGGGGCGGTGATCACGACGCGGAACTTGGTGGCATTGTCACCGAGCACGAGAATCGGGGTGGTGTAGCTCGGGGAGGTGGCACCAGCGATGTCGGAGAACGCACCGCCGCTGACAGACTTCTGCCATTGGAAGGTGGGTTTCACGACACCAGTAGCAGTAGCAGCCACAGTGAAGGTCGCCTTGACGCCTTCAATGGTGCTGACCGCAGCAGGCTGCTGGCTGATGGTGATCTCACCCTTCGGAACCTTGGTCGAAACCACGCTGCCGGTAAGGGCGGTAGCAGTTCCATTGTCCGGGGCGGATTCGGTGATCAGGTAGAAGGTCGCGGAGAAGTTATCGCCGCCGCCGCCTTCGTGGTGAACGCCTTCGAAGTAGTACTTGGTACCCTTGGTGAGGGAGATGCCGTTGGCAAACGGAGTGGTCGCTCCGCCGTCGGGGGACCAGGTCGAGGAGTTCTTCTGGGTGGCATCGCTGACGCCATCCTTGGCGCCACCTTCAGCAGTGTTCCACTCGAGGTTGTTGCCCCAGGTCGGCTGCTGAGCGATGAGGCGCTTGTTGCTCGGCTCCGCATCGGTGCTGAGGAACAGGTCGCAGTCATCATCACCCGCGACGATGAACACGTACTTGCCGGTCACGGTGGGGGTGAAGTAGCCGCTGACGCGGTTCGCGTAGTTGTCCGCGAAGTTCACGCCGGTTTCGAACTTGGTCAGAAGCTCGGTGTAGGTCGGAGCACCCGCAGTGGCACCTTCAACCGAGGCGCGAGAGGCACCCGCGTAGTATTCGTGCTTCACGAAACCCGTGAGTTCAACCGCGGCATCCACCGTGAGAGTGGCTTCCTTGCTCGTCGCAGTGAGCGAGGCGAGACCGGCGAGGCTGGCAGTCTTGACCACAACGCTGAACTTGGCGCCGTTGTCGGACGCCTTGGTCTGGAACGCGTAGCTGGACTGGGTGGCTCCCGGGATATCAGCGCCGTTACGACGCCATTGATAGGTCGGGGAGAGTTCGCCATCGGTATCGAGGGCAACCGTGAAGGTCGCGGTCGCGGTCTCGGCCACCTTGGTGTCGGCCGGATCAGTCTTGATCGCGAGCTTGGTCGGGTTCGCGAACTCGGCCGAGATCAGGTTGCCGGTGAGGAGGCTGTGGTCGCCGTTGGACGGACCAGCACCACCCACGGTGGAGAAGGTCACGGCGAGATTGTCGCCGCCGCCGCCTTCATGATGGATCGCCTGGATGAAATACTTCGTTCCGGCAGTGAGGCTGATGCCCGCAGCGAACGGAGTGGTCGCGCCGTTGTCCGGGGAGAACGTGGCCGAGCTCTTTTGGGTCACCACGGTTCCGTCGGACTTGCCGCCTTCAGCCGTGGTCCATTCGAGGGCATTGCCCCAGGAGGGCTGCTGCGCCACGAGACGCTTGTTGGCCGGGGTGGCGTCGGTGCTGATGTAGAAATCAGCATCGTCGTCCGCGGACACGAAGAATACATACTTGCCGGTGGAAGCCGGGGTGAACCAGCCACTGACGGACTGGGCGTAGTTGTCGGCGATGTCCGACGGAGCCTCAAACGCGGTCAGCGCGGAGGCGGAAGTCAGCGTCGCGGTACCATTCGCCACGGAAGCGCGAGACGCGCCCGTATAGAACTGGTCTTTCAGGACACCGGAAACGGTGACGTTGGCAGCTTGGAGGGCTGCGGCGGTCGCACAAGCGATGGAAACGGCTGCAAACCGGGTTCCAACGAAGCGAGACCAACCTTGTGTGTTGGGTTTACGCATAGGTGAACTTTTGCTTCCTCACGTAAGATGCTGCCCTGCACACTGTTCTAGAAGTAGGCGCACACGCGCACATCTGGAGGCAGAACAATGCCTGGGCAACTTCGGATTCGAGGAAACAGAGGGAGACAACCCCAAACCGGGTAGCATTGTCAAACTTTGGGTGACGAATGGCTGACCACTTTGTGGCGAACTGCACAAAAGCGGTTCCAAACCGCACCACCTTGGATATTTTTCACCACTGCCCCAGAGATACCATTCAACTCATTGAGCCTTCTGCGGTTAGTACTCGACGTCTGCCTCGCGACTCCGATGCGTCTCAAAGGACAGGTTCAATTCGGGGTTCCCAGGTAATGTGACCCATTTTAAGGATTTTTTACGATTCCAAGCACGTTTCCACTCCCGTTATCGTTGCCGTTTTACGCGTAAGCTCAGTTTCACCGAATAGGTCACCCGAGAATCGTGGTTTCATGATCAATCGCATTGTGCCACAACGCTTCAGGGTCACCCGTGGCAGGATCCCGGAATGCCCCTCGGAACCATGATCCCCTACCACCTCCTCCAGCCCTCGTTCCCCTCTTTCCTCCTGCGCGTCTGGCTGCTCGCTCTGATCGTGGCCCTTAACCTCCGGGGAGCGGATCCGTTTCAAGCGAAGAACGGAATGGTGGTGAGTTCGCACGCGCTCGCCTCGGAAGTCGGAGTCCAGGTCCTGCGCGACGGTGGGAATGCGGTGGATGCGGCGGTCGCGACCGGTCTCGCTCTCGCCGTAACCCATCCTTCAGCCGGAAACATCGGTGGCGGGGGGTTCATGTTGGTGTTCACCAAGAATGGAACGGTCACCGCATTCGACTTCCGCGAGAGAGCCCCGCTCGCAGCAACCGAGGGGATGTATCTGGGAGCCGATGGCCAATACGTCCCCGATTCGAGCCACGAGGGCTATCGTGCCATCGGAGTCCCAGGAACGGTGGCGGGCTTCGACCTGGCCTTGAAGCGATTTGGCAGCCGATCCTGGCGCCAACTGGCCGCCCCAGCAGTGAAACTCGCAAAGGACGGCTTCGCCCTCAGCCCCGCATTGGCCGGGGAGTTCAAGGCGCTACACGAGGAGGGATTCAAAAATCACGCCGCCCAGTCGATGTTCGAGCACGTCGACGGCTCTGCCTATCAATCCGGCGAACGATGGAAGCAGCCGCTTCTCGCGAAAACCCTCGAACGCATTCAGTCCAAGGGACGCGCAGGGTTTTACTCCGGCGAGACCGCGCGGGCGATTGCGGCGGACATGCGCGCCCACGGGGGATTGATCACCGAAGCCGACTTAAAATCCTACGAAGCCAGAGAACGCGTCCCGATTCACGGCACCTTCCGAGGATTCGACATCTATTCCATGCCTCCACCGAGCTCGGGCGGGACCGCACTGGTGGAAATGCTCAACATTCTCGAAGGATATCCCCTCGCCACCTCCGGTCATAACACCCCGGAATCCCTGCATCTGATGGCCGAATCCATGCGCCGGGCGTTTGCCGATCGGGCCCAATATCTGGGGGATCCGGACTTCAATCCCGAGATGCCCATCCAAAAACTAATCTCAAAGGAACATGCCGCCACCCTGCGCCGGAGCATCCATCCAAAGCTCGCATCCCCCAGCGACCCAGCCCGGTTTGCCGAGGCGTATGAAAGCCCGGAGACCACCCATTACTCCGTCATCGACGCCGAGGGCAACGCCGTGGTGGTGACCTACACGTTGGAGTACTCCTACGGCTCCCGGATCGTGGCCGAGGGTCTAGGCTTTTTATATAACAACGAAATGGGCGACTTCGGCCCACAGCCCGGACGCACCGATGCCTCAGGCATGATCGGCACGCCACCCAATCGCATCGCACCCGGCAAGCGCATGCTCTCCAGCATGTCGCCCACCATCGTCACGCGGGATGGAAAACCGGTATTGCTGATCGGATCTCCGGGCGGACGCACCATCATCAACACCGTGCTTCAAGTGGTGCTCAACGTGGTCGAGTTCCGCATGAACATTGCCGACGCCATCGCCGCTCCGCGCATCCACCATCAATGGCTGCCCAACACGCTGCTGTTGGAAAAGGGGGCGTTTCCGGAATCGACCCGACGCGAACTCGAGTCGCGCGGACACGTGTTGAAGGACTCCGCGCCCATCGGCCAAGCCATGGGAATCACCGTGGACCCCAGAACCGGCATTCGCTCCGGCGCCTCCGATCCACGGTCCCCAGACGGCAGGGCGGTCGGATATTAATTGGGCCCCCTTCCCGCTGGAGGAAATGGCAATGGTCGCACCGGCGAATCAGCTCTTGGCCCGGGCCTTCGGACGGCCGTTGAGCAGCCAGCCGATCGGCGTGTTGCGAACCATCACGTGATACGACAGCAGCAGGACGGAGAGCAGCGTCAGCACCAGAACGAACCATTTCAACAGGGCGGGCGCATCCCACGGACGCAAGATCGACTGGATCAACGCCACCAACGGATGATGCGCGATATAGAGCCAGTAGGCCGAATCGGAGAGATAGCGAAGGGTCCGGTTCTCTCCGCTCAAATGTCGCCGAAAGAGACCGATTAATCCGAACGACATCGCCCAGGCAAACGCAACCTGGAACACGCCGGACAGCAGCGGTACGGAGGTTTGGGTGAAGAACCCCAAGGGAAGGAGTCCCAGCATGGCCACCGAAAGCAGCCACTGATAGCGCGCTCCCAATCGGCCGGCGACATCGCCATTGTCATAATACAGCGCCCCCGCGCCAAAAAAGATTCCGTAATACACCAAGAGGTGGGGCTGCGGTAGAAGTCCCACCGAGGTATCAGGTCCAAATCCGAACCCGAACACTCCCATCCACAACTGGGGAATCATGGTGATCGCCATCAACCATCCCCAAGCCCCGGGCGTGGTCAGCCAGGCCGAGGGAACCGCAGGAAGGCCCAGCATTCTTCCCACACCCACCACCATCACCAGCCCGGCGACCAGCCAGCAGAGGAACCAGAGAAACCAAAGATGATCAAAGATGGAGGTGAAGATCAGATGCCACGATGGCGGCGGATTGGATCGCAGAAGCGGGAGAGTGCCCTTCACCTTGAACTGATCCGCCGCCAGGAATTCGCGATATCCCCTCCGCATCCGATCCATAAACCCGGGAGACTTCTCACTCGAGGCTCCCACCGATGCTGAGGAACCCACGTGCTGATTGAGCTGCTTTCGGCAGAGCTCTCGCGCACGCAGAAGCTCGTCCTCCTTCATCGACCAAGGGAGTCGAAGGTAACCCGCGATCCCCTTCACTTCCTCCCACGGCTTGGTCGTCGCATCGAGGGCAACATCCCCTGCATCATTTTTGAGTTTTGGATCCGCCCCGTTTCGGAGCAACAGCTCCACCACTTCCGGATGACCAAAATACGCCGCGGAATTTAGGGCCCGGTGTCCGCCGGGACTGGGCCGGTTCACGTCCGCCCCTTTTTCAATCAATAGGCGCGCCGCCTCCACGTTGTTCAGGTGCGATGCCCAGCTCAGGGCCGGCTGTTTGAATTCAGGATCCACCTGGTTCGGATCCGCTCCAGCATCGAGCAACTTCCGCAGCGCGGCGGTATCCCGCTGTCGCACCGCCTCCACCAGATCCGATCGGACTCCAGGCGTGGAATACCGCCGGGCATCCGCCTCGGCAGCGCGCCGATTGGCCCAGGCCACCACCCGGTCCTGAAACGGAAGCACCGTGAACACTCCAAGAACCATCGGCAGGAACACCCGAAGAATCCGCTGCTTCACCATTGGGGCCAGTCCGCGACGACGCCACATCATCTGCGTGAAATACCCGCTGATGAAGATGAACAGAGGCATCCGGAACCCGTGGACCCACAAGATAAAGGGTCCGAGCAAATCGGTGCGCTTCCAATCACTCACCATCCAATCGGAGGTCACAAAGGGAAGCGACGCGTGAAACACCACCCCCAGCAACATCGCGAACGCCCGCAACGCGTCGAGATCGTGGCGACGCGGGGAAGCGGTGGAGACCGTTGCTGTCATGGGTGAAGGCGGAGGAGGAATGCCTACCGACTTTGACTCCATCCCTCAATCCTTTCGTCCCGAGGAATGGGGTTCGCATGGCTCGGCCCTCCGTGGAATCCCCTTGGCACCCGCTGTGCTGTCGGCCCGGAGCATGACGCGATCTCCTCTCCAAGCACTTCGAATCCTCCTGCTCGCCATCGCGCCGGGCCTCGTCGCCACCGCTGCCGAACCCGCCGCGCGACTCCTCGTTCGGGACGGACTGGTGCTCACCATGAAGCCCGGCGAGCCGACCCCCTTCATCGGCTACGTCGTGGTGGGACACGATGGAAAGATCCAAACGGTGGGACACGGAAAAGCCCCCGAGAACCTCACCGCTCAAACCATCGTGGATGCCCGCGGGAAGTTCATCTGCCCGGGATTCATCTCGGCCCACAGCCACGTGTTTGCCACGGGAATGCGCGGGCTTGGTGCATCGATGACCATCCGTGCGTGGCTCGGCGCCTGGATTCCCTACATCGCCGCATCCTCCGACGAGGACCTGTATTATTACACCCTCCACGGCTGCCTCGACTTCCTCCAGTACGGCATTACCAGCGCCTACAATTTCGACTACAGCGGGACCACCTTCACCGGCTACGGAGGCAAACCCGCCGAGCTCCGCCCCGGCCAATGGGACGAACAACAGATCAAGGGCGCGGTGGAATCCGGCATCCGCGTGGTTCACTCGTTCGCGCTGCGTCGGGGTGTACCAGAATCGGAAAACCGCGCCTATGTGGCCAGTGTGGTCAAGATTGGCCAGCGATACGCAGCCGCTCACGATAATTTCCTGAAACTCTCCATCATGGGCAGCACCGCCTATGTGAGCACGCCCGAGACCACCCGACAGGAGGGAATGGCCCTCCGCGAATTCGGCTTGGACAACCAGTCGCACTACCTCGAACCACCCGACAATTTGGAGCAGCGCGACCGCTTTCCCTGGTTCGCCGAAGCGGGGTTACTTGGCACCAACCTCACCTTCGGACACTTCATCCACACCACTCCCGAAATCATCGAAGCCAGCGGCAAGGCCGGGGCCATGATGTGCTGGAATCCGATGTCGAACGGGCGACTCGCTTCGGGCATCGCCGACATCCCGGGCGTGCTCAAGGCGGGCATCCACGTCGGCATGGGCGTGGACGATCAATGCGCCAGCGACATCCCGGATCCGTTCGAGAACATGCGTACCGGACTTTACATGATCCGCGCGCGTCATGAGAACGCGACCATCCTGTCGCCCTACGACGTCCTGAAATTCCACACCCTCGGATCCGCACAAGTGATGCGCGTGGCCGAGCGGGTGGGGAGTCTGGAGCCGGGAAAGTTTGGCGACTTGATCGTGGTGGATCCGCGCCGACGCGATGTCGGACCGATCCACGATCCCTACGCGACGATGGTCCTTGCCTGCAGTCAGATGAATCTGGAGCAGGTCTATGTCGGGGGCGTGCTCAAGACCCTGCGCGGTGAATTGGTGGGCGTGGACTACCGGCGCATCTGCGACGAAGTCCACCGCCGCGTCGCCGCCGCCATCGCCCGCACGAAAACAGCACCTTGAATGACCGGAGTGTAACGGTTCGCCCCCTCGATCGACGTTCCAAAATTGAGCCGTTCCTTTTGGAGTGCGGTGGCAGAGCGCAGCGTCGACACCGACACCGAAACCGCGATTGAGGATCGGAGATCATGTCTCGGTGGAGGGCGTGGTTCCACCCACGCCCCATATTCGTCTGCGGACCCCGCTTGAAGTCACAGGCCGAGACTTGGAAGCAACCGCTGAGACGCAGAAGGGGGGAAGAGGCGGAGGAGATGGTAGTTGGGAGATGGCAGCTAGATCGGCGCCGCACGATTTTGGAGTGCGGCGGCGGAGCGCACCGTCGACACCGAAACCGCGATTGCGGATCGGAGATCATGTCTCGGTGGAGGGCGGGGTTCCACCCACGCCCCATATTCGTCTGCGGACCCGCGTGAAGTCGCAGGCTGAGACTTGGAAGCAACCGCAGAGACGCAGAGGAGAGAACACGCGGAGCAGATGAGAGCCGGACGATTGGCGATTGAACGGCGCCGTCCTTTTTTGGAGTTCGGTGGCAGAGCGCAGCGCCGACACCGCTGGGTGAGTCACCAGCGGCCATCACTTTTTGACGCCCGGTTTCCAATCTGAAAACGACAGCGCTGTCGCTGGTCGTTTTTGAAGTATCGGCGGCGCGCAACGCCGCCCTACCGGCCCACGAAACGGCGACGTTTCCACGCCGCGGGGCCTGCCGATTTCCCCTTCAACCCTTCAACCTAAAAACGGCAGTTGAAACCACAGATGGACACAGATTCACACAGATAGAGAGGGAGATGGGTGACTCAAGAGGTCTCAAACGGTTTCACCTTCTGGGTGATCCATGAATCCGTCCGTTTCGCGCGTTTCCATCTGTGTTTATCCGTGTCCATCTGTGGTTGAACTCTTCTTGAACTGCCGTTTTCAGGTTCAACTTTTTTAACCCTTCAACTGCCGTTTCTAGGTTCAACTCTTCAACTGCCGTTTTCAGCTCCGCGCCTCTGCGGTTCATTTCCCCAGCAAAACCCATCCCCCGGAAATCCTTGGCAACCGTTCGCCCCGTCCGCACGGTCATGGGACAACCTCCCGATGGCCCCTTTTTCGTCCCCATTCCGCAGCCGACTGCTTCACTGCATCGGCTGGCTCGTGTTGTCGGCCGCCACGCTGATCGCCGCGCCCTCCCAGTTGGAGACCTTCCCCGCCGCCGGTACCACCGTCGAAGGCCTCACCACCATGGAGGTTCACTTCGATGTGGCAGTCTCCGGCGTCGATGCCTTCGATCTTCTGGTCAACGGCTCCCCGGCCACCGACGTCCACGCCGCCTCCCCGTCGGTGTATGTTTTCTCCTTTCCTCAGCCCGCCGCAGGACCCGTTGAGTTCCGCTGGCAGGCCGCACCGGCCATCTCCGACGCCAGCCAGCCCACGCAGCTCTTCCCCGGCGGATCCTGGAAGGTGACCTACGATCCCGCCCTCGCGCGGCGGCACGTCATGATCTCGGAATTCATGGCCGACAACGATGTCAGCCTGTACGACGACGACTGCGACCGGCCCGACTGGATCGAGATCTACAACTCCGGAACCACTGCGGTGAACCTGCTCCACTGGTCGCTCACCGACGACGCCACCCAACCCGCCAAATGGCAGTTCCCCAGCTACGAACTCCAACCCGGTGCGTATCTCGTCGTGTGGGCCTCGCAGAAAAACAAACTCACTCTCCCCCTCCGCGGCTGCCGCACCAAGGCCAACACCCTCGTCGGATTCCACACCAATTTCCGACTCGATCCCGACGGCGAATACCTCGCGCTGGTCGCTCCCGACGGTGAAGTCATCTCCGACTTCGGCCCCGCCTATCCGCCGCAGCGGCGCGATGTCAGCTACGGACGCGACCCCTCCTCGCCCGGCGTGGTGGGCTACTTCACCCGCCCCACTCCTGGTACCGCCAATTCCACCACAGGCGACGGCTTTGCGCCCCCGGTCCAATTCTCCCGGCCGAGCCTCACCTTCATCAATCCGTTCCGACTCACCCTACTCTGTTCCGACACCAACGCCGTCATCCACTACACCCTCGACGGATCCCTCCCCAGCCCCGGAGCCACCTCGGACCGCATCTACACCGGCCCCATCGCCATCACCAACACCGTTCAGGTCCGCGCCCGCGCCACGGTCCCCGGACTCCTTCCCGGCGCCCCGTCGAGCGAGACCTACCTGATGCTCGCCGACGACCTCACCCAGCTCTCCACCCTCACATCATCGGTCCCCATTCTGGTCCTCACCACGTTCAAGACCGTCAGCATCGGGGCCTCGCTCAACACCCCGGTCCACGTAAGCCTGTTCGAGCCGCGCGACGGGCTCACGAGCCTGCTCACCCGCCCCACGCTGGTCACCCGCGGCGGTATCAAAACCCGCGGCTCCAGCACCGGCGGACAGGCGCAGTCCAATTTCGCCATCGAATGGTGGGATGAATTCAATCAGGACCGCGACCTCTCCATCCTGGGAATGCCTCAGGATTCCGAATGGGTTCTCTACGCCCCCAGCGATCTCGACCCCACGATGGTTCACAACCCGTTCACCATGGGCTTGAGCCGGCAAATGAACTTCTCCGCGCCGCAGACCCGCTTCGTCGAAGTGTACCTAAATCGGGGCGGACCGGTGAAATCCACCGACTGGTTCGGCCTCTATGTGCTGATGCAAAAGCCCGGTCTGGCCAAGGGCCGGGTCGAGGAACCCAAGGCCGCGCCCGAGGATGTGGCCCTCCCCGAGGTCACCGGAAGCTACCTGTTCAAGACCGACCGGCTCGATCCCGGCGATTCCGGCTTCAGCGCCGGCGGCACCACCAGCGCGTACGTCGAACCCAAGGAACGCGAGATGCGCTCCCCTCAACGCGCTCCGCAGGTGGCCTACCTCACCCAGTTCTTCCGCAACCTCGACAACTCCCTCCGCGCCGGGAACCCGAACCTCCGCGATCCCGTCCTCGGCTACCGCGCCTACCTCGATCTCACCAACCTGATCGACTACCACATCCTCGAACTCCTCAGCGGCCAGGTCGATGCCATCCGCCTCAGCTCCTTCTTCTACAAACCGCGCAACGGCCCTCTGCGGTACGGTCCCCGCTGGGACTACGACCGCGCGTGGGAAAGCAAGGGGGACGACCGCGACAACAACCCGCGCGTCTGGGACACCGGCGGCGGACTCTTCGGCCCGCCCTGGTGGAACCGCCTCCTGACCGATCGCGACGCGTGGCAGACCTGGATCGACCGCTGGACAATGCACCGGCAAACCACGCTCTCGCAGTCGAACATGTTCCGCTTCCTCGATTCCCTCACGAATCAAATCCGGTACTCCCAACCCCGCGAAGTGCGCAAGTGGTCCATCACCGCGCCGCGCATCAACTACAACAACGAGATCGGGATCATGAAATCCTGGATCTCGAACCGCCTGGTCTGGATCGACACCCAGTTCGCCGCGCCGCCCGCATTTTCAATTCCCGGTGGAACAATCAATCCGGGAACCACCATCAGCCTGCTCCGCCCCACCAACATTTCCACCGCCCTCAACACCACGATCTACTACACCCTCGACGGCACCGATCCGCGTCCGCCCGACGGCATCACCATTCCCAACGCGCTGATCTACACCAACCCGATCCCGATCACCGCCAACACCCGCATCACTGCGCGGCTGTTGGACAAGGGACGCATCCAGCGCGGCACCCTCGCCACCTCACCCTGGTCCGCGCCGGTGGCCGCCACCTATGTCGCTACCCCGCCCGATCTCGTGCTCACCGAGCTGATGTACCATCCGGCCCTGCCGTCCAACCCGGCCTTCTCCACCAACAGCTCCGGTGACTTCGAATTCATCGAGGTCAAAAATCGCTCCACCCACGCGGTGGACCTGGCCGGCTACCACTTCACCACCGGCGTCACCTTCTCCTTTGCGGGAACCAACACCCTCCGCCGACTCGAGCCCGGACAACGCGCCGTCGTGGTCCGAAACCGTGACGCCTTCCTCGCGCTCCATCCGGAGCTCGCCCCCCTCGTTGCCGGTCAATACCAGGGCCAGCTCTCGGGATCCGGCGAACGCATCGTTCTGCTCGGCCCCGCAGAGGAGACTGTTTTCGATCTCACCTATTCCACTGCGTGGCAGCCGATGACCGACGGACTCGGGTTCTCACTCGTCCCGACCGATGAATCCGCCGATCCGTCCTCCATCAACACCCCCGCCCGCTGGCGACGCAGCACCCGGCCCGGCGGCTCTCCCGCCACTCCCGATCCCGATCCGGCCCCTGAATCAGAACCGGTACACGTGGTGGTGAACGAAGTCCTCGCCGGTCCGACCGCCGACGGCGGCGACTGGATCGAACTGTTCAACCCCGGCGACCGCGAATGTGACCTCACCGGATGGTTCCTCACCGACACCTTGTCCGAACCCCGGCTCGCCCGATTCCCAGCCGGATACCGCGTGCCCGCGCACGGATTCCAAGTGGTTCCCCGCAAGCTCTTCACCCCCTCCCCGGGCGTCGGCTTCGGACTCTCCGCCAGTGGCGACACCGTGTGGTTGATCTCTGCGGATGCGTCCGGAGAATTCACCGGCTGGATCCATGGCCTGCGCTTCGGCGCTTCGCTGCCCGACATCTCGTACGGACTCGTCCGCACCAGCGATGGACGTGAGATCACCACCCTGCAATCGCGTCCCACCCCGGGCGCGGCCAATGCAGGACCGCTGGTCGGCCCGGTGATCCTTTCCGAACTCGCCCCCGCGCGATCCCTCGCCACCGCCGCCACCGGACTTCGCGACTCCTTTGTTGAACTCGCCAACATCTCCTCCGATTCCGTGGCTCTGTTCGACTCCGTGGCCCCGCAACGCACCTGGCATCTTCGGGGCGACATCGAGTTCAACTTCCCTACCGGACTCCGCCTCGCCCCCGGCGAGCGCATCCTCGTGGTGGAATTCGATCCGGAACTCGACCCGTTCGAACTCGCCGGATTCCGGGCCCGTCATCGTGTTTCAGAAACGGTACGTATTTTCGGCCCGTGGCGAGGATCCCCGGGCGTGACGGGCTTTGAAGTGCGGCTGATGCGTCCCGCCCCGCGTGCGGATGGCGCCGGGCCCGAAGTGGCGGTGGAAGCCGCGACGGTTTCCTCTGATCCCGCCGCAGTCACTGCTGCCGGATTCCGGCGCGGATTCAGTCTCTCGCGCCGGCTCCCGTGGTCCGCAGCCTCCGACCCCGCCGAATGGATTCCAACGCCGAGCACTCCGGGCGAAGCCGATGACACCCTGGACGGCGTTCCAGACGAATGGGCGCGACAGAACGGACTGCAGGCCCAATCAGGCCCGGTGGACATCGAGCACGGATTCGACACCGACAGCGATGGATTCAGCGACCGGGCGGAACAACGCAACGGAACCGACCCTCGCAACGCCAGCGGCGAAGCCGCGGTGCGGGTGTATGTCTCCCGACGCGGCGTGGTGACCGGATTCCTCGATGCCACACCGGGCCGTGCCTTCACCCTCGAATCCAACGATGGATTCCAGAACTCCTTCTGGACCGAGGAACAAATCCTGACCGTCCCCGCCGACGGCACGCTCGTGGTCACCTTCGAAACCCGCCTCCGGGAGAACCGCTTCTTCCGTCTCACCAGCCGGAATTGAGCTGCGCTGAACTCGTCTGAATCAAAACTGGCCGCACCAATCTTGATTCATCTCCTTGCCGTCGAGTTTTTGGAAATCGCGTTCCCTCCACGTCCCGCTTCAAGACAGACTCGCGGGCCTTTGTGATCTCCGCCGCCTCCGCTTCATCGAATCTGAACCCGACGCCGACGCCTACTCCCGCGCCCCGGCGTCAGCCTGGTCTCGATTTGTTGCGGGCCATCGCGATTGCGATGGTGGTCCCATTCCACGCGGCCGGGTTCGGATTCTCGCTCCCGTATGACGTGCACCGATTCGGCTGGGTGGGTGTGGATCTGTTCTTTGTCCTCAGCGGATACCTGATCGGCGGACAACTGCTGGCTCAGTTTCAGGAAACGGGCCGCATCCATTTCGGACGCTTCTACGCCCGCCGGGCGCTTCGAATCCTGCCAGCGTACTTCGTGGTCCTTGCCGTTTATTTCCTCCTTCCCGACTGGCGGGAGCGGCCCGTGATCTCGCCCCTCTGGAAATTCATCCTGTCGGTTCAGAACATCGACCTCCGCGCCGGAACCGCATTCACCCACGCCTGGTCCCTCGCCGTCGAAGATCAATTCTACCTCATCCTTCCCTGCCTGCTGTACTGGCTCGTGCGCTCGCGCCGTGCCGCGATCTGGTTTCCCTGCAGCATCGTGATTGGCGGGATTCTGCTGCGCACCGGACTCGGGCTATGGCTGCGTGACCCCGCGGGACATGTACCCGGTTTGGAATACTACCGATGGATCTACTATCCCAGCTGGACGCGGCTGGACCCGATGGTCCTCGGCGTCGCGCTGGCGGCGATCGAGCGTCATCGCACCTCGTGGTGGCGGACCCTGACCGGTTGTGCCCGCTGGCTGTGGATTCCGGCATTCGCCTCCGTCGCCGCGGGCCTGTACCTGAGCGACGGCGAATTAACTGTGGTCTCGTGCGTGTGGAAGTTTCCGCTCATCGCTCTGGGGATGGCGCTCTTCCTCGTGTGCGCGGTTAGCGATCGACTCCCCTTCAACGGCGTGCGCGTTCCCGGTGTCGCCTTCCTCGCGCAAATTGCCTACAGCATTTATCTCAGCCACAAGCTCGTAGTCCATTTCTGGATGGGAGTCTGCAAAGCGCACTCCATCGCTCCCTCGTCCGTCGCCGGCATTCTCAGCCTCGACCTGCTGGTCCTGCTGGTCGGCAGCCTCCTGTACTTCGTCGTGGAACGTCCGTTTCTACAACTCCGCCACCGGATCAAGGCGTGATGGGTAGAGATGGTTGAAAGGCTGACGGGTTGAACCCAAAAAAGGCCTTTCGAACCGCAGATGGACGCAGATAAACGCTGATACGGAGTGAGATGAATCGTTGGATGCGCCTCCGATTCATTCATCTGCTGGGTAAGTCTCCACGGTCTCTGCCCCGCGGTGGTTTTCTCTAGCAGCGCCGGATTTAGGCGACGGGGTTCCTCACACGTTTGGAGTACCGCGTTTACGCGGCTCTGCTGTTGGACGCTGGGCAATCGAGCGGTTGGAAATCAACCGGCTGCATCCCTCGAGACGCACCTCCCAGAACCGTCTGAAGACGGGACTCCAAACGAGTGAGAAAACCCTCGCGACAGCGTCGGATTGCCCTTCAACGCTTCAACTTTTCAACCCTTCAACTGCCGTTTCTAGGTTGAACCGTTGAAGGGGAATTCAGTGACGACTCCGCGCTGACGTCGTCCTCGGAACGTGAGGTAGGACTGCCGCTCTACCAAGACTTCACAACATCCCTCTCCCACGATAATAGCCCAGCGTTTCAACGCTGGGTCTCGCACACCAGGAACTCCCCGAGTCCCACAGGGACGACAGAGTCACTCCAACCAAAGGCGGACCCTAATCACTTCGCGGTCACCGCAAACCACGATCCAATCCCGAGCAAAGAACAGTTCGATAGGTCATTCGCGACCGACTTTTCCAACTACCCGAGATACCCGCTTCGGCAAAGTTAGATTCAGAGCCTTCGGTTGCGGTCGAACAACACGGCTGCCTGGGTGCGAGAATTAACTTCGAGTTTTTCAAACACCCGTTCGAGGTAGTTGCGGACTGTTTTCGGCTGAAGGCCCAGAGCTGAGGCGATCTCCTTGTCGGTTTTTCCGTCGGCAACCTCTGCGAGCACGCGACGTTCCTGCTCTGATAGGGCTCCCAACGGATCCGGCGGTGCGACCGGAAGGACGGACTTGAGTTCACGATCCACGGCGCGTGCCACCACCGGATCAAACATCATGTCGCCACCCAACACGGTGCGAATGGCCGCCACAATGTCGCGTGGTTCGTTGTCCTTGATCAGGTATCCGTCACCACCGGCCTGCATGGCGGCCAGAACCAATGAATTGTCGGCAAATGAAGTAAGGAACAACACACGAGGCGCGCCAGGACGGGTCTTGAGTTCCCGACACACATCCATCCCGTTGCGATCCGGCAACCGCACGTCGAGAAGGACCACGTCGGGACGGTGGTTGGCCACAGCCAGAATGGCCTCTGACGCACTCGCAGCTTCTCCGACCACGACGATCCCTGCATCCACTTCCGCGATGATTCGGAGACCCATGCGAACCACCGGATGGTCGTCCACAATCAACACACGGATGGCGGGGGAGGATTTCATGTTTCAAGTTGCGACCGGGGTTCGCGAGTGACCGGAACCGTCACACTGACCCTCGTGCCAATTCCCGCGAGGGACTCCAGCTCAAAGGTTCCGCCGGTGCTGGCAGCCCTCTTTTTCATGCTCAGGAGACCGACTCCTGTTCGGGGAAGCGCGGTCGGATCGAAACCGTTCCCGTCATCGCGAATTTCCATGGTCACGTGGCTGCCGGTGTTACGGAGCGCCACTGTGATCCGGCGGGCCTCCGAGTGACGCAGGGCATTACTCAATGCTTCGTGAGCAAGGTTGGCCCAGTGAACCGATTGTTCGCTGGTAAGAAGTTCGGCGGCGTCGTGCGACACCTCGGTGAAGAGCCCCGTTTCAGTGGTGCAGCGCATGCGCTCCACCAACGCGGTGAGGAGTCCCGCCAGGTCGGTCTGTGGCCCCTCGTCAGGGTCGCGCCGCACGATGTGCCCCCGCAACTCCCCGATAATGGTCGTGAGATTTCGACGGTATTCGGTCAGGCGGATTCCCAACGAGGGGGAAGTCTCGGCTGCCTGGTCGGCTGCGCGGCTGAGTCCGAGCTGCAGGGCATAAAGCGCCTGAATCGTGCCATCATGCAGGTCGTGACTCAGCCGTTCGCGTTCGCGCCGTGTGGCCTCGAGTTCCTGAACAGTCGATTGAAGTTCGCGGGACACAACCTCTTGCCGCAAACGCGCCCTCAGTTGGACAGCCATTGCACCGGCCATCACTGTTGAAATCATCATCCCTCCAGCCAGGGCAAACCAGGCCCGGTAGCGGGTGGAATGCTGGTCAAACCGCTGGGTTGTATAGAAGACCAGTTGCCACTGGTTACGGAAAAACGGCCACTTGTGAATCGTCTGGAATCGTGGGTTGAACCCCTGCGCGAACACCCGGCAGTTGCCGCTACTCGCTCCCATCCAGGCCTCGGGACGAATTTTCGCCGGACCGTCTGCATCCGCGAACGCATCGAAGTCCACCTGTTCATTGGCCAACGGGAGTGCGGTTTCAAGAAACCCCTTCCAACTGATGGTCCCGATCACAAGCCCCTGGAATCGATGATGCCGAAGCTGCCGGGAGTTCTCCGGTTTGAACTCGTTCAGTTCCAGAAAGTCGGTGGCAAAAACAGGGACAAAGAGACTGACGGCCGGCGTGGGATCGGCATGGGCGTGAGGGACAAGGCGACGGGGCGAGGAGCTGGGCCGACCGCTGGCAGTTGCCCACCAGCAGGCTTTCACCGGAGATGTATGCAGCCACTGTTGGGTGTCATCAGACGTCAACGTGGTTCCACTGATCCACCGGTGGGCCACCTCCAGCCGCGGACTTTCCAGGAAGGACAATAGGGGCTTGCTTCGCTGCGCCTTCTCGATCGCTGCACGACTCGGCATCAACGTATTCGTGGCATAGGTCAACTCGACAAACGCAGGAAGATTGCTCTGCGGCTCGAGCTTTTTCACCAGCTCATTCCATCCCGCAGCAGAAATATCCGGACGATTCTCAGTCCACTCCCCCAGCCGCTCCAATTGTTCGGCGTAGCGTTCGGTCCGGCTGTCCAATTGCTCCACCAGGCTGGTGACCGCAGCCGAGAACCTCGCCTGATCCAATCGCTCAGCTTCCCTCCAAAACCAGCCCGAAGCCAACACACTGATCATGCAACCCACCAGCAGAACCAACCCGACCGGACCTAGGGTCGAGGATCGGCCCAAAGGGAAAGGATTGGCGGCAGTGGTAACCACGGTATGAACCTAGGCCGAAGTGCGACATTCGAGTAGGGGCAAATAGCCCTAAAGAATAGGGATGATTGTCGGGCATACAGGTTCCCACAGATCCATCAACCCTTTGCGAATGAAGATTGGCAATCAGACTAAGGACGTCCGAATTCTGCCGCTTTCATGGAGGCATAAGCGTTGGGCCTTCGGTGGGCTGACGTTGTGGTTGGCACTCTTCCCGATGCTGGTTGCATGGTCCCAACCCATCGAAATTGACCTGAAAGCATCGGGTGCCGGCTCGGTCGAAACTCCCTGCCCGCGGCCCTATCAGATCGGTCAAGGCTATGTCGCCCGGGCCATCCCGGGTGTGGGTGCCCGATTTCTGCGATGGGAAGACGGCTCCACGAATCCCGAGCGCTACCGGGTGCTGGATTCAGGAAATACCCACTGGGTGGCCCATTTCGAAACCATCGTCCCGCGCCCGTTCCTCGAGGAATTCGGTCTGGACGCCCTCGACCCGGCATACACGGCGCGAGTGGGTTTGGTGATGGAGGGGGGACGAAATCGGTTGGAGTTCCCTCTGCCCGGAAAGGTGGCATTCCGCGTCCTCGCTTCGACCAATCTGGCGACGATGCCCTTCAAGCCGGTACCCTTTGCGCTCACCGTTTCGGGCAATCTGGATCGGGATCAGGCCACCGGCGTGACGGGTACCCAGGTGGTCTGGGCGCAGTCAGTCGATGCCGCTTACACGTTCTACCAGATCGAATGGATCGGCGGAGGAATCCTCCCCGCCGTTTATCTGGCTCAAGCCACCGCAGTGGCCCCGGGTTCGGATTTTTATGTCTATGGGACCGGATTCAAATCCGGAGCCGTGGCCGTGGTTTCCAACCGGGGGGAATTGAGCTCGCAAGTGATCAACGACCAAACCCTCCTGGTGAAGGCGCCTTCGCAGGCCGCCGACCTCACCTTCCGGGTCAAAGTCGGTGGAGTCTTCATCCAGGGCGAAATCGCCCTGAAAGTGTCCCCACCACCGGCCGAAATCACGCTTGGACCTCTTCCGAAAGAGGTTGTGGTTGAAGGAGGGCTGATTCGATTGACCGGAAGCGGCTTCACGAGCTCCGAAACCCGGGTCTTTATCGGCAGCATCCCGCTGCAGGTCGTCGCCGTTTCCGCCTCGGGCAAGGAATTGGGCGCGAAAATCCCAATCGGAACCCCCGGTGGTGTTTTGAGTGTCACGCAGGGCGGCCGGCTGCTGATGGGTCCAACGCTGCAGGTGAAGTCGAGTTTTCTGGGATATGTGCCCTTTGTCCCGCAGGGCCTCCACGTTTCCACTTGGGAAACCGCAAAACCCCGGCGGTTCAATTATGTGCCGTTTGTGGCGCAAGGCCTCCACGTTTCGACGTGGGAAACGGCTAGGCCACGGCGATTTGGCTACGTCCCCTTTGTTCCCAACGGCCTTTTTGTAGAATCGAAGTAACCCCACCCTCCCATGTTGAACCTTTGGAAACCCTTTACCGTTGCACTGGCGGCCGTCGCCACGCAGGTCATCGCCTCAGCAGGTGAACTGAACTTTTACTCATCCGGAAGCACCGGAATAGATGGCCCGTTTGCGCCAGAAGTGGTCGATGGCGTCGCCGGATCCAAGTTGCAGGGATCCGTCCCCCCGGGGAGCCGAGTGTTTGTGGCTCTGCAAAACTCGGTGAAAGTATTCCATATTTTGGTACCTCTTCCACCGAGTGGAATTTTCAACTTCACCACCTTCACTTTGCCAGCAAATCATCTGCTGTGTTTTGACACTCGAGGCACAACCAACCCCGGAGTCGTCATTCTAGCTACCGGGGACATGAGGATTGGGGGCATGATATCAGTATCACCCCTACACACCTGGTTGGCGTCCACCTCTGATTTTTCAGGACTGAAAGACCAGCAATTAATCAACAGTCCGATTCCTGGACCTGGCGGATTTCGTGGAGGACTTTCCGGCGGCTTTGGTGCCAACCAATTTCCGCTCGGGCCTACGGAACCCGCAGGTGTGACGTTGCCTCTGACCGGGGGGGGTGGCCATTCGAGTTATCGAGATATATCAACTGGTGACTCACGTACGGGAGGCGGAGGGACTTTGGCTCTCGCCAGTTCTGGTAAAGTGATCTTCGAAAAAGGAGCTCCATGGCAAGCCATCGGTGATCAGTTTAGACATTTTGATTCTACCAGTGCATCGTCGTTTTTTTGGGCAAATCGGCCTGGCTATTATGGTACAGCAGGACTCTATGGTGGTGGCGCCACCCCGGGTATGATAGTCATCTTCGCTAATGAGACGAAGGGCCCGGTTGTTGATCAGGTGAATCTAGTCGCCGCCTTTGAACAAGAATTCTTCTTTGGAAACAGCATGTCTCCCCCATGGCCCGTGGGCGTTCGGGGGGCCGATATGCCTATCGATCCTTCGGCTCGTTTTGTGGAATTTGCAGGCAAGTCACTGACGGCGGTCGGCGAACCCGATCGGGTGGTCTTGGAGAAATCCGGTGAATACAAGTTGGTGTTGGAAACCCGCAACCTCCCCTCTGGAATCATTTTCAGCTGCACTTCGCGCCTTTTGAGACCATCGGATGGTGCAGAGATCGGGAGAACCACGCTGAATTTTCCTCCCACCTTCACAACGGCACCCGGGGTTTGCCGGGCTGAGATGATGATTCCAATCACTCCCGGCGGCACCTACATCACCGCGATCGCCACCCGGCCCATCGAGACAGTCTTCAGCCCGATCATTGACGGGGAACCCCTTACCGAGATGGTTGCCCAGCTGGATTTGCAAGGGGGACAATCCATCCACTTCAAGACCGCCAGCGGACGCGCCGTGGACTCAAAGACAGCCTATCGTGAAGCGCTGAAGCAGGGCAAAACAAGCTTTCCCGGTTTCAAGAGTTGACCCGCGCCATCGCGGTTCCGCGATGCCTCTTCGGGCAGATCACGAGGGCAAAAGATCAAACGCGGAAAAAGGGGGCAGGTCCTTAAAACGGGTCTGCCCCTTTTTACACTTCCGGAGTGTTTGGTCCAATGCGCTCCGCGTCTCCTGGGGAACTCCTTCGAAGGAAGGTCAATGCCGCCTTTTATCAGTCCCCTCCAACAACAATAACCCAGGATTTAGGCGCAGTGTTTCCACCCAACCATTCCTGAAGTTCGTAGGGACGACAGAAAAACTCCATTCAACGGCTAACCCCAATCGATCCGTGGGCATCAATTCAGGATTTAACGCCAGACACCAAAAGCCCAACTCCTCCGACACCAACACTTGATCATGAGTCGGAGCCAATTGCCCAAACCCTCTTTGATAGAACAAACGTTGCTCTAACTTTGGCGCTTAAAGTGCAGGTTCAGTACTGCGTCTATGTGTTTTCATTAAAATCCGCTACCATTTTTCACCATAGTCGCTCAATAAAAATCAGCCATTGCAGCGGCCGTCTGCAACCAAATCGGGGTACTCATTAAAAAACTAAGGACACGGCACGGAAAGCTCAGGCCCCTCTCCCACGAGATCAATGCCGTCCAACCGGTTCATCAGCTCGTCCCACTCCCCGCCGTACTCGCGTTCGAAGCGCTTCTGAAAAATCGTTCGATAGGAACGTGCGACGGATCTGAGATCCTCCACTTCCGATTCAACCGTTTTGGAGAACTCGACGATTTGGGATGAATTCTCCCCTTCCAACAGTTTTGCGAGGCGCTGCTTGGTTCCTTCTCCATGACGGATTTCCTCCTGGATCAGCCCTCGCAAGTAGGTTTGAGACGCCACGTAGATGCTGGCATCCAAATACAGCTGGGTTCCAAACGGGTCCAAATCGACGCGGATTTCAAGGGCTCGGGCCACGTTCAACATTCCTTCGTTCCCCGAGGACTTCAAAAGCGTGTAACGGTCCTGAAGGATGGAACTGCCCTGGGATGGGTGCACATCCGATGTCGAGCTGTGTTCACCCTGAGCGACGCCATTCCACGACGCCTTAACGCGCTGAAAAACCTCCTCCCTCTGCTCGCAGCCAATCACTCCGTTTGAAGCCAGGATCGCGCAATCATCCAGGAAGAGCTTTCGCTGCATGGCCCCGAGCCGGCCCCAACCGTTGCGGTTGGTCGGGAACCGGGCTTTTTCAAGCTCGAACGAATCGAAAGTGGCAACCGCATTTCGAAACCGAGGATCCGCCCGCGGATCAAGAACCACGGGCGGATTCTCCACCTGCTCTGGCCGAGCCGGCATGGACTGAACCGTTACCGGCGCGCGCCGCGATACCTCACGCGAAGGTTCCTCTGGGTTCGGATCCTGAGGGACATTGGCCCATTCTTGCCTTCCCACATACCTCTTCATCACCAACCCCAAAAGGCACAGGAGAACAAGCGCGACGATTGCTCGCTTAGAATTCATGACAAAGTCGGTTCAAATTCTCCTCTTGCTCATTCCTCTCCTCCACTCTCAACCAGCCCATTGCCAATTTACAAACCGCCACAACAACCAGAGGTGCACTATTCCAAAAACGACAACCAATAGCGCCCTTTGAACAAACCACTTCCGTTGAGTCAGAATCACGCCAAGAAAAATAAAGAACGGGAAGTTCAGAGCACTGAATCTCGTGTAGGAAGTGAAGCGACCGCTCATGGCTGGAGCAATGGAAAGCGCATACACCCAGCCAAGCAAAAGCCGATCGTTCCTCCAAAGCCACGGAATCGCCAACAGGTTCAACAGAAAGAGGATCCTATCGATCAACGAACCGGCAACGCCGTGAAAACCAGTAGGAGTAAGGAGTTCCACCAGAAAGCTGGGGAGGTTCAGCAGGTTTGAAATCGAATGCCTCCCCCAGTTCGCCTGAGCCGCGATTCCTTCGAATGGATTGCCGGTCCAGTAGTACATCCAACCCAAATAGGTGAACCACCCCAACACGGGAGCCACGCAGGCCACCAATCGCTCGAACTGAACTCTCCCATTTTCCTGCGATGGCCTCATTTCGTTCCACAGGTGGGCAATCCCCTCTCGAAGACCACCCGCCAATGGATTGGCTCCAGAACTCGGGAAAACGATTGAGATGACGATCGGAATCAGTGCGAAAGCACCTATCGAACGCGTCATGGGAAGAACAGCTCCAGCGACGATCACAAGGAGGTACCGTTTTTCCTCCAGCCCCATCCACACGAGCATCATCAAAAGAAGGAACAGACTCTCGGAATACGGAAACTGGAAGAAAATCGATCCAGGATACAGACAGAGAGATCCCAGCGCCCAAGCCGCAACAGCATCCCCGTAGCGCCTCCTTGTCGTAGAGTAGAAGATCGCAAAGCCAAGCGACGAAAACAGATTCGAAACCAATGCTCCCGCCAACTCCGCTGAAGGAGACAGCCTGGAAACAGCACGCAGAACGATGGGCCACATCGGATAGAACGCACATGAGGGAAGTCCCCGCGAATACCCGCTGGTTGAGAGAAGAAAATAGTGAGCCCCATCCCAGGCAGACAGGGTCGTCGCAACTCCCGGTTCACTGTTCTTGGGCCACGCGAGGGCATACGACGGGATCGGCGCGAAGCCCGATTGAGATAGAAAGCCAAAGACCACCCCCAGGTACACGAGCTTCCCGGCAAAAAGAGCCATTGCCAGCAGAAACTCCCTCGGCACAACCAATCTTTCGAGGCTTTTCATTCGGCAAAAGCTATCCCTGTGGAGCGGCAATAGTGATCCGCTTCCGCTGAAGTGAACGCCTCACGTTGCTACTCAGGTCCTCGGATTGGCATCCGAGAGACGTTCTGCTTCAGAAGGAAGGGGCGAACAAGGAGGAGAGACTGGCTGCATAGAAGTACAATGAGGCCAATCAGCAGTGGGTCTTGTTTTCGAGCAACAACCGGCCACAGGTCAAATATACTTCCAAGGCACGGGCATGGGCCGTGGTACCCGACGAGATAAGCCGCCGTTCTATAGCACGCAAAACAGGCACCTAGCCACGTCAACAACAGTGCCCGTGAAGTCATTGAGACTCTGCGCACCCGAATCACCCGCAATCCAACCCCCATTTCAACGACTGCGATTGGTGGATAGATGTACCGATACTCAAGCCCAACAATGGGATCAGTGGCATCGAGTATTCGATGATCCGAGAGCCAAGAAATTAGTTTAGCCAACCCAATCACCACCAAGCTCACCGCAATCAGTGCGTGGACGAGGTCAATTGCCGTTTTGCGATTGATCGACATGCACAACCCCCGGGCACCTCACTGGGTTGAACCAAGCGAGATCAGAGCAAGTTGACTCTGCGTATCCCTTGGAACTGGATTGGCAGCGATTGCGCAGTTCTCGACGAATTTCAGCCGTGGACAAGTATTCGTGATATAGTAGCTGGAAATCGATGGTGTGGCTAAATTGCCTGAATCGTCACAGGTGTAAATGGTGATGGTCCTTACCCTCACACAGGTAGATGTTCCATTCGGGGCAATCACACCCACCGTTGCACTGGGGGATGGGCTGGTGTTTTCATATTGTCCAATGCAGGCACCGGCGACGCTGCTTGAGCTAATGGCAGCGAAATCCAGACATATGACCCGGGTGAAAATGTATTGCGGAGCCGCGCAGATCCCAAGTTCGATGGAACCGCATCCTGCGTGGGCTGACGGAGCACTCAACCACAGCAGAAGGCCAGCGCTCAGGAGATTCTTACGGACATCGGTTGGATTCATATTACTCTTTGAGTTTGGTTTTTGCTAACACAGCAGCCAGCGTCACAGTGGCGATGGCCAGAAGAAACATGAGAATGCGCGGTGTCGTCGTGCTTGCGGTCTCATTGCGTACGACGACGTCGTTCGTACCAACTCGACCTGAGTAGGTTCCATTGGTGAACGAGAGGGAAATCATCTGGTTCGTTTGGCCGGAGATCCGACGATAGATCTCCAAGGGCGCAGGGGATTCAACCTCACTCCATTCCAGAAACTTCACCTTATCCAGCAGCGTCTCGGCATTGCCCTGGACATCACGATATTCCAATTGGTGGGGAACAAGATGTCCCGCACGATCCCGCTTAAACTCGATGCGAATCTCGCGTTGCGATTCGCGAGCGGACTTTATTCTGAATCGGGCGAAATCCCGGCCGCTGTCCACAATCGCGAGGGACGCGCTTACCCGCCCCATCTTCGAGGTGCTCCCGTTTCGAGGAATCAGATTTCGGTCGTCTCGTTGAACCATCATCTCCCTCCCTCTCACCGCTGCGGTCGTATTCAGACCCAACGGGAGATAGAATGCCGAGAGTAGCATGAGCCGTTCCCCGAACGACTGCGCTTGCATCGCTACCGGATCGTCCATGGGAATTGAATCCCACAAAATGCGTTGCCGGCTTCCGGCCGACTGCATGAGGGCATCGCTCTGGAAGGCCCAGTTGCGGTATCCCGAGTTGGTTTCAAACGAACCTGCGGCCTGGTAATCACGGACCGACTGTTCGGTCATCCCGAACTGGTGGGTTTGTTGTACATCGAAGCCACCTTTCCAGAATTCACCTGAGCCGGAAAAACGATGGTTCGCGGATGTTAGGTGTTTTTCATCAGCGCCTGCAGTTACCCACGTCGTGGATTCGTAGTTGAATCGGAAGTGTCGGTCGATGTGGTTGATATGCCAGGCCACCCAATTCACCGCGTCCAACGGGGCGGGATCCGTTCGGGATGGTTCGGCGGAATGGCAGTAGGAGACTGCACCGAATAGGAGAGCACCTAGTAGGGTGATGGCACGTGTTGGGGTGACCAAGGGATGATTTGAGTTCGTTCCCTTGTAGCCCATTCTCGACGGCTCCAACAACGCCCATGTTTGGTACATTCCTGGCGGAGCGAATTCTGGCGGACCTCGATATGAACTTCGATCGGTTAAGAGCCAATCGAACGAGATCTTCGCCGTCGTTGCGGCGTCGGGACACGATTCCAAATCACCTGCGGTTGGGCTCTGTTGCGGGGATCGATTTGAACTGTCCGACTTCGGTCTGATGGATAGATTCGCCCGGTCAAACCAAGGCCATGACGATCAACACCGACATCACCGCTTCCGATTTCATGGCGTTCGTGCGTTTCGTGGCACGAAAGAGTTCCAACGGCTCCAGCGGAATCCTTTGGCGCTGGTTGATTGCATTGGGTATCGGCGCAGCGATTGGAGTCGGGTTCGGGTTCGTCGGGGTGAATTTGCATTTCCCGAGCCTCCTGGTCGGAGCCCTCGGCTGCCTCGTGTGGTTCGTGAGCTATTCCCGAATCCAGATGCGGAAAATGACCCCTTCATCCGCCGGATTCATTCTCGGTCCACGGCAGGTGACTCTCTCCGACGAGGGCCTCCGTGAAGCTTCTCGCAATCACGAGTCCCTGTTTCGATGGCCTGGCGTGTTGAGCGTCCACACCTCGGGACAACACGTTTTCATTCTGGTGGACCAAACGGCGGGTATCATCGTCCCGTTCAAAGCGTTTGGATCGGAGATCGAACGAGGGCAGTTCGTGGGAGAAATTCAGAGGCGGATCGGGAAAGCCGGCGGCTGACGACAGAGACGGTCACTGTCGGAAAACGGGCGGGGGGAAGAATTCGAGGATTGGGAATCCTGGACTAAATTGGTGCCGGTGGAGGGACTCGAACCCCCACTCCCTTGCGAGAACCAGATTTTGAGTCTAGCGCGTCTGCCATTTCGCCACACCGGCGGGTGCTGCGGAGGACGGTGGATATGCCTTGTTCCCAGATTCGTGGCAAAGAAAAACGCAGGTGTCGCATGTGCCACGGTTCATGAGCCGACCTCGATTTGGACCGGGATTCTGGGTCGGTTCCATGTGGAGTGCGGCGGGAAGCGGAGCGCCACGCCGCTTTGGTCAACGCTGACCGCATCACGAGGTGAAGGGACCGCAGAGGCGCGGAGACGCGGAGAAGAGACGGCCCCGGTTCTTCTGACGGGATGTGTACGACGGGACCGGTCGGTTTGATGCCACAGACGGTTTCGAAAGCGGTGTCGACGCTGCCCTCTGCCATCGCACTCCAAAATCGTCGGGCGACTTGGTTCGGCTTTTTGCGTTTCGGCGTGGGACTCGGACTGAGCCTCCGCTGTGACCTTGGACTTGAGACTTTGGACTTTGGACTTTGCGATTCGTTCCTCACGATCTCCGCCGCATGGCACCAACCCGGGATCCATCTTCCCCGCCGCTTCCCGCTCCCACGGGCGGATGGCTCGGGCGATTGGAACGGCTGGGCAATCGCCTCCCCGATCCCGTCCTCATCTTCGTCTTCGCCACGCTTGCCGTCTGCCTGCTGTCCGCGGTGTTGTCCCACGTCCAGTTCGCCGAGTCCGATCCCCGCACGCTCGTGCGCGATGCCGCCGGACACGTGACCGGCGGGCAACCGCTCCGGGTCATCAATCTGTTTTCGCTCGGGCCCGCGCTGCGATTCCTCTCCCGCATGGTTCGGTCGTTCACCGAGTTCCCGCCGCTGGGGATTGTGCTCGTGGCTATGATGGGCGTCGGCGTCGCGGAACAGGCCGGGTTCATTGGCTCGGGATTGAAGTGGCTGCTGGAGGTCACGCCTCGACGCCTGCTGTCTCCCGCCCTGCTGCTCACGGCCATTTTGTCGCACTCGGCGGCGGATTGCGGATTCGTGCTGGTGGTGCCGATCGGCGGATTGATCTTCGCCGCCGCGGGACGTCATCCCATCGCCGGAATCTGCTGCGCCTTTGCCGGCGTGAGCGGGGGCTACAGCGCGAGTTTCCTCCCCACGAGCCTGGATCCCGTCCTTCAGGGCTTCACCCAGGAGGCGGCCCGATTGGTGACTCCCGACCGGCTCATCCATCCGCTCTGCAACTGGTACTTCACCAGCGTGTCGTCGTTCATGATCATCGGACTCGCCTGGTGGCTGACCGATCGATTCATCGAACCGCGGCTCAATCAAAGCATGCCGTGGAGCCCCGCCCCCTCGGCCGGGAACGGATCCAATCCTGGTACCAACACTCCACACGCCGGCACCAGTGCTGAGCCCGACCTGCTGAGCCCGCTCCACCCCCGCGAACGCGGCGCACTGGCCCTGGCGCTGGTCTCGATGTTGGCGCTCTTCGGAGTCATCGCCCTGCTCGCCCTGCCTGAGAGTTCCCCATTCCGCGGCAAGGGCGGTTCGTTGACCGCACCGGGTTCGCTCTTGATGGATTCGATTGTCCCGCTGCTCTTCCTGGGATCGCTGGTCCCCGGCGTGGTGTACGGCCTGCGGGCCGGGACGATTCATTCGCACCGGGACGTGGTGGCGGGGATGACGCGATCGCTGGCCACCATGAGTTCGTTTCTGGTCATGGCCTTCGCAGCGGCGCAATTCACCTACGCCTTCCGCGAATCAAATCTGGGCGCGTTGTTCGCCGTGAAGGGATCGTCGGCCTTGAAGGCGATGCACCTTCCCGTGCCGGTGATGATCGCGGGCATGGTGCTGCTCTCCACCTCGTTGAACCTGTTCATCGGATCGGCCTCGGCCAAGTGGGCCATCCTCGCGCCAGTGATGGTGCCGATCATGATGTCCACCGACCTCCCGCCGGAACTCACCCAGGCGGCGTTCCGCGTGGGATCATCGAGCACCAACATCATCACCCCGCTCATGACCTACTTCCCGTTGGTGGTGGTGTTCTGCCGACGGTATCGGGGCGAGATCGGCATCGGCACGCTGATCCGGCTCATGATGCCCTACTCGATCGTGTTCATCGCCGCCTGGTCGGGTCTGCTGGTGGCGTGGCACGCGTTGGGATGGCCGCTGGGGCTTTGAACTTCACACGTGTAAAATCAAAACAAGCGGTTCAAGAAGAGTTCAACCACAGATGAACACAGATCAACACAGATGAAAATGCTCGGAATGGAACGAATCTTGGGTCACCCGGTGGGTGAAAACGTTCGCCCGCTTCGAGCCCGAGTTTCCGATCTATCTGTGTGAATCTGTGTCCATCTGTGGTTTGAAACTCCGTTTTCAGTGTGAACAACCCACAACCTCCCACTCCCACTCCCGTCGGAGCCGAACTCACCCGGATTCCTGAGCCGGTGCCGACACAACCGCCACCCGCGGGGCGGACCCCGTTTCACCCCGCTGCTTCGGGGCTGCTGCTGGTGGTGGACAACCTTTGGAGTTTTCCAGATTTCTCGGTGATTGGATGGTTTGTCACCGTGCCGATGAGTTTTGCCTCGGTGTTTGGACCGGTGTTCTGGATTCAGCGTCGATTCCACGGGGACTCCCGACGCGTGGCGGCCTTGAAGGCGTTGTTCCTCGGTGTGGTGGCAGCGGTGCCCTTTTCCGTCACGGGCACGCCGGTGGGGTTGGCGTTGTTGGCCTGGGCCGGAATCAAGCATCCGTGGGGAGGGGCGAAAAAATGAAAAATTGGGAATGAGAAATTAAAAATGGAGAACCGAGCCCGGTCCGAAACCTCGAGTTCGGAGTCCCGCTCCTGCTTTCCTGTTTTCCAGATTTGATTTCTCCCGCCGGTGGTTCGTTCTCTTTTGCCCTTCGCCTTTTGACTCAGCGGCAATCGCTCGGCACCTTCCAGTGCCTTGCGTTTCCCTGCGTTCATCCTGTTGGCCGTCCTCGGGCTTCATCTGGAGCCCGCCGCTTTCGCGCAATCTCCCGCGGTCGCCACACCGCAGACGAACCCGCCGACGTCAGCGGGTTCACGTCCGGTCGCCGTGGCCAATCGCCTTAGCCTCAAGCCCGCCACCAACACCGCGGCGCCCGCATCCCCGGCCGCGCTCACTGGTGCCCCGGCCGATGCCTTTGTCCTTCGACGCTTTGAATTGATCCCGCCGTTTCCCACGGTTCCCCGGTTCATCCCCGCCACGTTTCCGCGCGAGACCCCGGTGGAGTCGGCGGAACGTCTCGCCTTCGGGGCGGGCCGGCTCTGGTTGGTTGCCCGTCCCAAGGGCGCTGGCGACCAGTTCCCGGGCGAAGGGCGTTTGTGGACCTTCCAACTCACCGAGAACCGACTCGAGCCGGTGCGCGGAATGCTACAGACCAACCGGGTTCGTTCGCTGCTGCCCGGATCGCAGCGCATCTGGCTCAATTTGGATACAGGCCTGGCTTCGCTCGGGGTGGATCCCTTTGTGATCGATGCCTTCGGCCCGCCCGAGGGAATCACCACGCCCAACCTTGCCGGAATGGTGCAGCTCGACAGCGGTCTGCAGGTGCTCGGCCGCAACGGAGTGTTGTTCAGCGAATCCACCGGCGCCGGGAATTTCCTGCGCGCACCGGGAAACACGGCTCCGGTGGGCGATGCGGAATCCGAACCCTGGACCGATCTGCGACTTTCCAAGGACTGGCTCGCCGCGGTCAGTCCGCAGAAGGTGGCGGTCCGTCACACGCGCGGATCGCAATGGGTGACGACCGGTACCGACCTCGGACGCAACTCGCCGCGTCTGGAAGCGATCACGCTTCGAGCGACGGCGGCGGATGGCGACGGCGGTTTTTGGTTTGGAAGCGATGCGGGACTCCACTTCCTGAATCCGGAAACGGGTGCGGTGGAAAACCGGTTTGCCCCGCCCGGCGTCACCGTGCCGGGAGGGCTCGGCATTCAGGTCGCACCCGGATTCAAACCCAGCCAGGCGGGTCTGATCGCCGCGCGCGCCCGGGTGGCGAACGGGATTCGGGATCGCATGCGCCTCCGCGCACGCGCGGCCCGGCTCAGCTCCGAGACCCACAGCGCCATCAATGCCGTCACCCCCACCAGCCGACTTCCGGGGGCGGTCACGGCATTGCTGGCGGATCGATCCCTGCTGTGGATCGCCACCACCGACGGCGCCAACACCACGCGCGGACGCATCCTCCTCTTCCACATGCCGAGCCGACGCTGGCTGGGCTGGTTCCCGATTGGATCGCCGGTTCGGTCGATGACCGCCAACGAACGACTGCTCTGGATCGGGCTCGACGTCACCCGCGCCCCGGGCGCAACGCCGCTGGTGGCGATCGACAAAACGCCGCTGATCGCGCTGCCGCAATTCCGTTGGACGGCAGATCCCCTGCGCGCCGAGGAACTCGGATCACGCCTCGCCTCCCTGCCTCCGCGTGAACGGGCCGTGTATGCCTTCTTCAGCGGGGAGCCTGCAAAGATCGCCGAACTGCTGGCTCCCGAGGGAACCGTCCCCGCCGAAGCCGATGCGGAAACGTTGTTCCTGCTCGCCTTTGCGAACGACGCCGTTGGGTTGGATCACCCGGATAAACTCGGCAGCTATCTCAACGAACTGCGCACGCGGCATCCCGACAGCCTGTTCACCGAAATCGCGAGTGCCGTGCGGCCCGTGCCCAAGGCCGCTGCAGCTGCCCCGGTGTTGCAAGCGCCGCCCGCCGGTGCGGGCCCGGTCTCCCCGGAGGCCCTCAAGGAAGTGCTGCAACGACGCGACCTCGACGGCGACGCGCGACTCAACGCGGCCGAATTCAAACTCTGGAAGGGCCCCGACGCCGACCTGACCCCGTGGGACAAAAACGGCGACGGGTATCTGGATTTGATCGAACTGCAGGCCGTGTTGCAGGAAGCGGCGAAGTAGAGGAACGCGAAGGCGTGGATGGCAGATGGCAGATGCTGGATCTGGGGGGCACTGCCGAGGCGTTGAGGTTGGGGATTGGGCCTCAATACATCTCTGCCGTCCCTTCCGGGACTCGACGAAAACCACATCGTCTGAACCCAGGCCTGAAGGCGCTGGGCTATTTTCATTCTGATTCGCTGAAGCGGGCCTCGGGATACTCTCGCGCCGGTGTGTTCTTAACCCCTTTAACGCTTCAACTTTTCAACCCTTCAACCTCGGCTTTCCCCCTCCGCTTTCCCCATTTTTAATTTTCAATTCCTCATTTTTAATTTCCGCGCCGCGGGCCGCGTCACAACAAACTCGTCGGATCAATATCCACGGTCAGACGCAAATCGTCCGGCAGCGTGAGCGTTTCAGTAAGGGTGGCCAGATCGCGGCTCAGGCGGGTCATGCGCGGGGAGCGAAGCATGATTTGGTATCGGAAATAATTCTCCGCGCGCGCCAGCGGAGCCGGGGCCGGACCTGCGATGATGGTGCCGGGCCATGAGGCCACGCGTTCGTCGAGCCACTTGCGCAGATGATCGGCTCCGAACTTCACCTTGTCCTCGTTGCGTCCGCGCAGGGTCAGCAAGGCCACCCGGCTGAATGGCGGATACCCGAGCTGTTCGCGAAATTCGGTCTCCTGATCGTAGAACCCCAGGAAATCATGGCGTCGCGCAAACTGAATGGCGGGATGAAACGGAGTGAAGCTTTGCACGATCACTTCGCCCTCCACGTCGCCGCGGCCCGCGCGTCCGCTGACCTGCGTGAGCAATTGGAAGGTCCGCTCGCCCGCGCGGAAATCCGGCAGGTGCAACGAAAGATCCGCATGAATGATCCCCACCAGCGTGACGTTCGGAAAGTGCAGGCCCTTGGCGATCATCTGGGTGCCGACCAGGATGTCGATTTTGCCGGTGCGGAAGTCGTTCAGCACCGTTCGGAAATCATCCTTTCGCTGCAGCGTGTCGGAATCCATCCGACGAATCCGCGCCTTCGGAAATCGGCGCGTGAGGGTGTCCTCGACGCGCTCGGTTCCCGCGCCGGAAAAGCGGATCGCCGGATCCCCGCATTCCGGACCGGGACATTTCGTCGGGACCCGCTCCTCGTGTCCGCAAATATGACACAGCAGTTTTTGCGCGTTGCGATGGTAGGTCAGGGACACGCTGCAATTCGGGCAACCGGCCACGTACCCGCACTTCTTGCATTGAAGGCTCGTGGAGTATCCGCGCCGGTTGAGGAACAGCATGGTCTGCTCGCCGCGTTCGAGACGCTGCGTGATGGCCTCCACCAGACGGTTCGAAAACAACGGGGGCGGTCCGCCGCCGCGCGACTGCTCCTGTCGCATGTCCACGATGCGCACCACCGGCAGTTTCATTTCGGTGGCGCGATTGGGCAGACTCACCAGCCGGTACTTTTTCCGGATCGCATTGTGGTAGCTCTCGAGCGACGGCGTGGCCGACCCCAGCACCACCACCGCGCCCTCGCGTTGACCGCGCACCACGGCCACGTCGCGTGCGTGGTAGCGCGGGGATTCCTCCTGCTTGTAGGAATGCTCGTGCTCCTCATCCACCACGATCAGCCCCAGCGGCTCCACCGGCGCAAACACCGCGGAGCGCGCACCAATCACGATCCGCGCGCGGCCCTGGCGGATCTTGTGCCATTCGTCATGACGCTCCCCCGCGCTCAAATGCGAATGCAACACCGCCACCAGGGTCTGCAGTGGGCCGCTGGAAAAGCGGGACTTGAACCGCTCGACCGTCTGCGGGGTCAGCGCGATCTCCGGCACGAGCACAATCGCCCCGCGCCCGCGCTCGAGCGCGTAAGCCATCGCCTGGAGATACACCTCGGTCTTGCCCGAACCCGTGACGCCGTGGAGCAGGAAGGTTTGCGACGCCGTGGAACCCGGGGCCTGCGCAGCCGGCGGCTCCACCACGCCCGGAAGGCCGGCTTCCTTGGCCATCGCGACATCCATGGCGGCAGTGATCTGGCTCAGCGCGCCCTGCTGCTCTTCGTTCAAGGCCAGCGGGCGGCTCGCCACCAAGACGTCGGAAGCGTGCGGGTCCCGTTCCGACACCTTGGCCGCGATCCGCAGCAGCCCGAGATCCTCCAGCTTTCGCACCGTCGATGAAGTTGTCTCGGCCAGGCGGAGCAATTCCTGCAGGGGCAGATCGCCCCATTCTTCCACGATGCGATAAACCTCCTCCTGTCGCGCCGTGAGTTTCGGCGCTTCACCGGGACGCTGCAGGCGGGTGACGTGCAGCCGTTCGCGCCAACCGTCCTCCTCCTTGCGCACGGCATCGGGCAGCACGCTTTTGAGGGCGATCTCGAGCGGACAGCAGTAGTAGCCGGCGATCCACCGGGCGAGATCCAGCACCTTCGGCGTCACGAGGCTTTGCGCGCCGATGACCTTGCGGATGGCCTTGAGCCCGGGCTGATCCGACTGCGGGACCAACTCCGTGACCACCCCCAACAACTCGCGCGCCCCGAACGGAACCCGCACTCGCGTACCCACCTCCACCTGGGCCTCCCACTGCGGGGGCACCAGGTAGTCGAACTCCCGTCCAAGGGCGATATCGAGGGCGACGCGAACTACCATCCGGAGGCCGATCAGAGGGTGGAACCGCTCTGGCGAAAAGCCGAAACCGCGGGCAAATCCCGGATCACTTCGACGCCTTCTTCAGCGACGCCAGATACTCCAGCAAATCGACAAATTCCTGCGTGCTCATCGCCTGCTGCAGCCCCGCCGGCATGATCGACAACGCCTGCTTGTCGCGTCGCGCAATCTCACTCTTCTTCAACCGGTTCACCGTGCCGCCCTGGAGCTTCACCGCCACTTCGTCCTCGGTCTCCCCCACGATCAATCCCGTGAGGTCATCGCCGTTCTTGAGCTGAATCGCCCACGCCTCGAAGCCGAACGAAATCCCGGCGCTCGGATCGAGGATCGCCTCCGCGAGCGCCTCGCGGCCGAGCTTTGTACCAATTTCGGAAAGCTTCGGTCCGAAGTCGATTCCCTCGCCGTTCACCTGATGACATTGGATGCACCCCACGTCGGCCCGACGGAACACCGCGGCCCCGCGCGCTGCATCGCCGGTGCGGCGGATGAGTTCAGACATCGGCGGGAGCGGATCGGATCCCTTGGCCGCAGGCGCCGGGAACACCGTCGCAGCCTCAGTGCGGACTGCGGGCCATCGGCTCGATCGAAGCAGATTCCCGGTGAGAAACCGCAGGTCGTCAGACAGTCGGTTCGACCGCGTGAGTCCGATCAACGCCTGCGCGCCATCCGCCACCCGCGCGAGCGCTCCCACGGCGGCGCGACGGACTTCGATAGGCTGCGGAGCCCCGGTCAGCAGCGGCATCACCGCCGGGACGAGGCGTCGATCCTCGGTATCCCCCACCGCCTTCAGCACCAGCACCGAGCGCGCCGGAGTTCCGCCCCAAAGTGGGGACCAATCCACCGGTGCAGGCGCATCGAGCAGGATGCGGACGGCATCCACCGCCACCGGAGACTCGGGATGCTCGCCCAAATAGCTGCGAACGGCCTCTTCCTGTCCGCTCACCTTGAAATCGCGAACCAGCGTGATGAATTCCGGCTCCCCGCGGACCTGGTTGAGCACGCGCTCAAGGGCCTTCTTCAAGGCGGGATTGGCCTCGAAGTCCGCTCCCTTCAATCGCCCGAGCGCCTCCAGGGCCACGCGCGTCCGATCATCCACTGCAGCCCGCACCGACTGCGGCCCCACGATCAACCCGAGGCAAACCACACCTCCCGCGAGCCAGCCGGGCAAACGGCGGAGGGGAGAAAACGGGGACGAAGTGGAAAGGGATCGATTCGAAATGCGCATGACAGGCCGGGCAGCGAAACAATCCGATCGTCCGGGAGGTGTCAATGCGGCAACGATTCCGGCACCTCGTTCCAAGTTTTGAACACAATCCGCTTCGCGTCGTCTGAAGCGCGATCCCCGAAACAATTCCTTTCCCGAATTGTTCAATGCGGGTGATGATTTTGTTGCCAGCCTGAAAGGAAGAACCCCGCGTGACCCCATCCCCATCCACTGCGACGGATCTTTCCACGGACAGCGCCGCGACCGCGGCCGCCGGGGAAGCCGCGAGGCTGGTTCCTCCCGAGTTCGCCAAACAGCACGGACTCCTTCCCGTCGCCGTGCGCCAGGGCGTGCTGGTGGTGGCCGCCGCCGGTCCCGTGTCTGCCGAAGTGCTCGAGGACCTGCGCCTGCTCACCGGATTGGAAGTCTCCCTCGAACGCGCCTCCACCGAGGCCGTGTCCGAAGGCATCACCGACCGGTACCAGGTGACGGTCGAGCGGATGATCGAGGATCTCGGCAACGACGCCGCAGCCGCAGCCGAGGGCAAGAATCTCCACGACATCGAGGTGATGGCCAACGAGCCCACCGTCGTGAACCTGGTGAACGTCATCATCGCCACCGCCCTGCGCGAACGGGCGAGCGACATCCACCTGCTGCCCTTCGAGAAGGCGAATCAACTTCGGTACCGGGTCGATGGTCTCCTCCAGGAAAAGCCACCTCCCCCGCGCCAGCTTCATGCGGCGATCGTGTCCCGCATCAAGATCATGGCGGAGATGAACATCGCCGAACGCTTTCTGCCGCAGGATGGACACATCCAGATCCATCATCGCGGCACCCGCGTGGACATCCGCGTCGGCACCCTGCCCACGATCTACGGCGAAAGCGTGGTCATGCGTCTGCTGGAGAAAGATTCGCGTCTCCAGCGGCCCGAGGATCTGGGACTCGAACCCGAGCGCGCCGCCATCCTGCGACGTCTTGCCGAAAAACCGCACGGACTGTTCCTCACCACCGGCCCCACCGGCAGCGGAAAAACCACCACCCTCTATTCCATTCTCCAGGCCACCTACCGCGTGGAGAAGAAGATCATCACGATCGAGGATCCGGTGGAATACGAGCTCCCCGGCGTGGCGCAGATCCCGGTGAAGCCGGGCCGCGGATTCACTTTTGCCACCGGATTGCGCGCGATCCTGCGTCAGGACCCCAACGTGGTCATGGTCGGCGAAATCCGCGACGCCGAGACCGCCGAGATCGCCATCCGCGCCGCCCTCACCGGTCACCAGGTGTTCAGCACCCTCCACACCAACGACGCCGCCGGAGCCGTGACGCGTCTGGTGGACATGGGGATTGAACCATTCCTGGTCGCCTCCTCGCTCGAAGGCGTGCTCGCTCAACGACTCGTCCGACGCCTCTGCCCCGCGTGTCGTAAGCAGGCGCCCGCCCCGCAGAGCGTTCGTGAAAACTTCCGCATCCCGGCCGGCGACTACTGGACCGCGGTCGGATGCGAGGAGTGCCGCGGATCCGGGTATCGCGGCCGCATTGGCATCTTCGAACTCCTCGAAATCACCCCCGCCCTCCACGAGCTGATCCTCCAACGCCGCTCCAGCGCCGAACTCAAAGCCGCGGTGCGCGAGTCGATGATCAGCCTCTTCGACGACGGCATCCGCAAGGCCCGCGCCGGCGTCACCACGCTGGAGGAGGTCGTTCGCGTGTGCGCCGGCGACGTGCAGGAATAACCGATCGCATGGCCGCATTTCGCTACCAGGCAGCGCAGGCATCGGGATCCGGCACCCAGGGCGTGGTGGAGGCCGAGGACCGCCGCAGCGCCCTCCGCCTTCTTGCCGAGCGTGGCGTTTTCCCCTCCGTGCTGGAGGCCGTCGGAGGTGCCCCCGCAAGTGCCAAACCCAGCACCGCCGCGAAGGCCCCATCCGCCCCGGCGGCTTTGGTTCCCAATTCTGGTACACCCGCCGCATCCGGTGGAATCCGGCTGGGAAGCGGCGTGCGGCGCAAGGAAGTGACCGCGTTTTCGCGCGAGTTGTCCGCGCTGCTGGAGGCGGCCATTCCCATTCCGCAGGCTCTGGAGGGAATCGCTGCGGAGGAATCGAACCCCGCCTTTCGTGAAATCATCGAGACCATCGCCGGCGAGGTGAAGACCGGTCATTCGCTGTCGGTGGCCATGAGCCGGCATCCGCGTCTGTTCAGCAGCCTGTATGTCAGCATGGTGCAGGTGGGTGAAGAAGCGGGTGCGCTGCCCCGGGTGATGAACGATCTCGCCGACCTGCTGGAGCACGATGACGAGGTCCGCAGTGAGGTTACTTCCGCCATCGCTTATCCGTTGTTCGTGCTCGGATTCGGAATCATCACCGTGATCGTGCTGCTCACGGTCGTGTTGCCCAAGCTGTTCTCCATGCTGGAGGAGATGCTCGATACCCTGCCGCTCCCCACGCTGATTCTGCTGCGGGTCAGCGGATTCTTTTCGCACTACTGGCCGTTCCTGCTGGTCGCCGCTGTGGGTGCGGTGTTCGGGCTCCGGTATTTCCTAAAAACTCCGCGTGGCGCGTGGATGTGGGACACGTTTGTTTTGCAGGTGCCGCTGATGGGTGCGCTGGTCCGTTCGTCCGCGCTGAGCCGCTTTGCGCGCACGCTCAGCATCCTCGTGAAGAGCGGCGTGTCGCTGCTGCCCGCGTTGAAAATCGTGGAAAGCACCGTAGGCAATTTGGTCATCGCGTCCCAGATCGCGCAGGTCGCCGAAGAAACCCGTGGCGGCGATTCCCTGGCCGCCCCGTTGCGCAAGCTCGGGATCTTTCCACGCAGCGCGGTGCAGATGATCTCCGCCGGCGAGGAGTCGGGGCAGCTCGACGACATGCTGGCCAAGGTGGCCCAGATCGAGGAGCGACACCTCCGCGCCAAGACCAAGACCCTCATCTCGCTCCTTGCACCAATTTTGATCCTCATCGTCGGCGGTGTGGTGGGCTTCATGGTCATCGCCATCCTGCTCCCCATCTTCCGCATGAGCCGCGGCATCCACTGATCCCGAACTGCGAGCTGCGATCTGCGAACTTCAACTCCCGAACGTCCAACTCCGAACCCCGAACTCCGATGAACGTCCGCCTCCACTCCCCACGCCGTTCCCACCAATCCGGCTTCACCCTGCTCGAGATCATGGTCGTGGTGATCATTCTCGGCGTGCTCGCCGCCACCATCATTCCCCAATTCATGGGCTCCACCACCGAGGCCAAGGTCAGCGCGGCCAAGGCACACGTGGCCGAGTTGGAGGCCGCGGTGGAACGCTATTACATCCACATGGACCGCTACCCGACCCAGGAGGAGGGACTCACCATTCTGGAAAAAGCCCCGTCGAACGACGCTTCGAAATGGCGCGGGCCGTACATCAAGCAGCTCCGCAAGGATCCGTGGAACCACCCCTACCAGTACCGCCGCCCCGGAACGCATCACCCGACCAGTTTTGATATCTGGTCCCAGGGAGCAGACGGCGCGGACGGCGGCGAGGGCGACAATGCCGACATCGGCAACTGGCAGTAGGCCCTGCGCCCTTCCCCGGCCGCGTCGGCTCCCTTGCTTTGATCTCCGATCCGCGTGGATCTCCACCCCTCCAGTTCCGATGGGAATCGCGTCGCGGTCCGACGCGCCTTCACCCTCGTGGAGCTGATGGTGGTGCTGGCCCTGATCGGCATTCTCAGCGCGATGGTGCTGCCCGAAATGCGCGGCACCCTGGAGGAGGCCCTGCTTCGCTCCAGTTCCCGCAAGCTCATCACCGCCTGCGACGTCGCCTTCAGCCGGGCCATCGCCACCGGCAAAACCGTCCGCCTTGAATTTGATCGATCGAACGGAAAATACCGGCTCATCAACGAATCCACAGGCAGCAACGCCGGGCAGCCGCTCGATTTCCCCGGAGGTTCCGGAACGGTGGATCCGCGAATCACCGTGGATCTTCGACGCATCTCCACCCAGGCCGCCGCGCCGGTGCGCCGAAGCGCCGGCGAGTTCGACCCCACCGAATCCGCCGCCACTCCCGGCACACCGGAGAACGGCATCGAGTTTCGTCCCGATGGAACGGTCGATGCCTCGGAATGGATCCTGCAGGACCGCGCCGGATTCCGTCTCGCCCTTCGACTCAACCCCATCACCGGCCGCATTCGCGTACGGGAACTGCCGCGGTCATGAGGAGGCTCCTGCGCCATCGTCCCGGTCGTCGTCAGCCTTCGGGGCGGGATGGATTTTCCCTCGTGGAGGTGATGGTGGCGGTGTTCATTCTGGCCATCGCCATGGTGGGCCTCACGCGCGGCATCACCACCGCACTCGGGTCCAGCAAGGACGCCGAAGTCTATTCCCAGGCCGTTCAACTCGCCGCCAGCCGGATCGAATTTCTGCGGGCCGACGGGACGTTCAGCGACGGCGAATCCGAGGGAACGCTCGGGGGCTACAAGTGGAAGCAAACCATCTCGTCCACCCAGACCAGCGGCCTGCATGAGGTTCGCGTCGAGGTGGAGCCCCCGATCGGTGGAACGGCGATTTACACGCTTCGCACGCTGCTCTTCCAGGCGCCGCTCGACAGCACCACCAGCGGCCCCGCGCCGAAACGCGACGAGAACGGAAAGAAGAAACGCAAATCCGAGAGGAGCTCATGACCCGGACTCCGCGTCGCTCGCAAAGGCCAATTTCCCAACGCGCCTTCACGTTGGTCGAAATGATGATCAGCGCCGCGCTCATGGCCGTGCTGCTGGGTGCCGCGTACGCGTGCCTGCGGGCCGGGCTGGATTCGCGCAAGATTGTCGAACCCCGCGGCGACGCGCTTCAGACCGGTCGCGTTGCGCTGGGGCTTTTGTCGGCGGAACTCCGATCCGCCTGCGCGCTTCACAAGGGGCCGGAGTTCCTCGGCATGAAGCGTCAGCTCGGAACCATGCAGGCCGACAACCTCGACTTCGCCACCCATCACTACACGCCGCAAAAACCCGGTGAGGGGGACTATTGCTCGGTGAGTTGGTACGTGGAACGCGATCCCTCCACCGGGGAGGCTCGGCTCTGGCGTCGACGCAATCCCACCCTGGCCTTCGATCCCCTGTCCGGCGGCGCGCGGGAGGAAATCGCCACCGGCGTCCGCGGATTCCAGGTGGAGTACTACGACGGATTCGACTGGTTCGACACCTGGGGCGATCCCAACGGCGAGGCCAAGCGACAGAACTCGAATCGCGACCGCCCAAATTTGGTCGGCCTTCCCGAGGCGGTTCGCGTGACCCTGCTGCTCGACGCCGAACCGCAAAAACGAAAACCACCGGGCGAACCAGCCGGAGCCGAAAGTGCGAACGCATCGGAAGCCCCGCCGCTCACCTTTCAATCCGTGATCCGACTCAACCTCGCCGGCATTTCCACCGGATCCAGCGCCTCCGGAACTTCCGGCTCCCCCGGCAATTCCGGAGCCCCGGGCGGATCTCCCGCCGGACCCGGCTCCGGACCGGGCCCGCGTCCCTTCTGAACCGAATGCCCTGAATGCGACGCAATGGATCCATTTTGGTCGGAGTGCTCTGGTGCCTCGTGGTGCTGGCGACCGTCGTGGTCAGCCTGCTCCACACCGCGCGGCTCGGACTCACCCTGGCCAAGCATCATGGCGATTCCGTGCAAGCCCACTACCTCGCGCTCGCCGGCGTGGAAAAGGCCAAGGCCCTTCTCATGCAGGACGCGCGGGAACGCCGCAGTTCGCGAAAGAATTTCTCCCTCGATCTCCAAAACGCCCCGCAGCACTTCCGTGACGTCAGCCTCGGACGCGGAACCTTCAGCCTGCTGAATCGCAATCCCAACACCGGCGATGCGTGGTTCGGAGTGTCCGACGAAGAATCGCGCCTGAACCTGAACACCGTCGGCACCAATGAGCTCAGCCATCTCCCGGCCATGACGCCCGATGTCGTGGCCGCAATTCTCGACTGGAAGGATCAGGACAACACCCCCACCCCCGGCGGCGCAGAAACCGACTACTACGCCAGCCAGATCCCTCCGACTCTACCGCGCAACGGTCCATTCCAAACCCTGCGCGAACTGCTGATGGTCCGCGGCGTAACGCCCGATCTGTTCTACGGCGATTCCGCAAAACAGCGCGGAAACCGGCGCTATTCCACGGGTTCACCGCGTCCCGCCGCCGCAGCAGCACCGCGCGCTTCCGGCACCGACCCGGCCAACGTGCTGCCCCCCGGTGGATGGCAATCGCTGCTCACGTTGCATTCTGGAATAAAAAATCTGAACGCCGCGGGGCAGGACCGTGTCAATGTGCAGACCGCCGACGAAAGAGCCCTTACCGGCATCCAGGGAGTCACCACTGAAATCGCACGCGCCATCATTGCCCACCGGGGTCGGAATCAATTCCAGAGCATTGCCGATCTGCTGGACGTTCGCGCCGCTCCGCAAGCCGGAGCCGTCGGCCCCAACGGGGTTCCGATCAATCCCGGGAACAATTCCAATCCCACCGGTCCGAGTGTCATCAGCGACGATTTGTTCCGACAGATTTCCGACGACGTTACGATTGAGGACGGCCGCGACCTTCCCGGCCCGGTCAACGTCAACTCCGCCCCACTCGAAGTCCTGCTCTGTCTCCCCGGCATGGACCGCACGCTCGCCCAGGCCATCATCAATTATCGTCAGTCCACTGGATTCCTTTCCGGAGTCGGAGCACTCCTGAACGTCCCCGGCATGTCACGCGACCGCTTCAAGCAACTCCTTCCCCTGATCTCGACCCGATCGGAGACCTACCGACTCGTGGGCGAGGGAGTGATTCCAGGCCGCGACACCCGTCGTCGAATCGAAGTCATCGTCCGGGTCGCGACCGAAGATGTCACCACGCTGGCCTACCGGGAGGACGACTTGTGACTCTGCCCCACGTGCTGCTGGGCCCCGCACTCTGGGCCGAACTCGAAGATGGCCTCCTGCGCGTCTCCAACGGCATCACGCTGGAAACCCTTTCACTCAAGCGCCGCGCGGACGGACGGCTCGAAGCCGGATCGCGTCAACAACTCGTCGATCGCCTCGCCGCCCTCGCGCCCCGCGCACCATGGCAAACCCGCGGCCCGCTCTGGTGCGCGCTTCCCGCGCGCGGCGTCTCGCTGCGCCGCATCCCGATTCCCAACCCGCGACCCGACGATCTCCGCAGCGTCCTCGCCCTCCAGGTCGAAGCCCGCTTTCCGCTCCCGCCCGATTCGCTCGCCTGGGGATGGTTCACCGCATCGGATCCCAGCGCCTCCGAAGTCACCGTCGCAGCCGTCCGCAGCGACGCCCTCGAAGAACTCGCCGCCGCCTTCAAACAGGCCGGATTCGAACCCCGGTTCACCCTGGCTTCGATGGTTCGGCTTCCGGGCATTGTACCAATTTCGGGGCGCACCCTTTTGCTGCATCTCGGAGCCGTTTCATCGGAATGGACCTCATTCGAAGGGCCGCTGCCGGCAATCACCCGCAGCGTGGCGCTTGGTCAGGAGGACGGCCTGGCCCGAATCACCAAACTGCTTCAGGGAAACCCGGCCGAGGTGGAAGCACAGCTTCGTGCCTGGGGAGGATCGGAAAGCTCCGCAGCATCGGATCCCCGCCTGGAAAGCGCGCTGCGCGAAGCGTTCAGCCCACTGACCGATTCGCTGAAAGCCCTGCCCGCATCGGACGCCGCGAACCCCGAGCGTTGGGAACTCAGCGGCTCTTCAATCCTCGCCCCCGTCGCAGCCCGGCTGCTCCGAACGCTTCGTCCCGGCGCTGCAGTGACGGTTCACTCGGAGTCGACTTCCTTTGCGATCGACGGGCTTCGCCATCTCACCGGAGCCGGCTCGGCCGCAGGTGCAGCCCCATCGCGCGGGATTCCGCTTCGTTTGGATCTTCCGAACACGAAGCCGGCCGCCGTCGTGGGTGGACTCCCGCAAATCCCGTGGCCCTGGGTGGCACGGATCGCCGCGTTGCTCGTCGCGCTTCTGCTCTTTCCCTACGTCGAAGCGGTGCTCGGACGTCCCCTGCTCAAACGTCGGCTGGCCGCGCTGGAAAAGGATCGCGCGCGCCTGAGTGAGATCGATCGTCGGCTCGAATTCGTGGATCAACTGGCCGGCAATCAGCCCCCATACATCGAGGCGTTGTACGTCATCGCCAACGCCGCGCCGCAGGGTGCCAAAATTGATTCCGTGAGCATGAACCGCCGCGGCGAGCTTTCTCTCAGCGGCTACACGCAGATGCCCCAGCAGGCGGTGGAACTCCGCACCCGGCTCGTGGATTCGAAGTACTTCTCGACCGTGGTCCTGGAGGAGCAAACCCCCATCCAGGGCGGACCGCAGCGGGTAAACCTGCGCATCACCGCGCAGTGGAAGGGCCCCGCCGAACGTGAAGCCCTGCAGCTCGGCCCGGTGCTGCCGGACCCGGTGAAAACCAACGCTCCCGCCGGCGGCAAGACCAACGGCCCCGCATCCACGACCCCCACCCCGCCGGGCTCCGCGCCCGCGCCGGCGATGCGAACCTGATGACGCCCATGAAACCCTTAACCGAACGCGAACAGCGCACGGTCCGTCTCGGCGGAATCGGGCTGGCCGTTTACCTCCTGCTGTTCTTCGGATTCAAGGCCGCGCACGGGCTTGGAGAGCTTCGCGCCGATTACGACCGTCAACTTCGCACCGCCCACAATCTCAAGTCCGAAGTCCGCACCTACGAGACCCGTGTGGCCCGGCTCAAGCGATTGATGGAACGGCTCCGCCTCGATCCTGGAACTCTCACTCCGCAGACCGTCGTCTCCAAGACCACCGCAGCCCTCCAGACCGCGGCCATGGGCGGCGGGCTCCAGCTCGGACCCATCCGCGAATCGCTCGTCCGCGGAACCGAGCAGGAAATGGGATCGATCCAATTCGACTCCACCGGGCAGCCCCAGGCCGTCACCAAATTCCTCGCCGGACTCAATCAGCTCGGCGTTCCCATCGTGGTGGAATCCGTGCAGCTGACCTCCGAACCGCGCGGCCCCGGGATGATCAAGATGCACCTGAACCTGATCATCCTCGATTTCGAACAGTGGAAACGCCGGAACCCCACCCATGCCTGACCGCAACGAACAGATCCTCAGGAAGGTCTGCCAGGTCCTGGCGGCGGTTCTCGTGCTGCGCGTGCTCTGGATCGTGATCCGGCCGAACCCGCTCTCCAATCTGATCATCCCCGATCTGCCCAAACTCGCCGACGCCACCGCCTCCGCAGCAGCGAGTGCCACCAACAAGCCCGCTTCCACGCCCGCCCCAGGATCTCCAACGGGTACCAATTCCGGTACCACCGCCTCCTCCACGAACCAATCCAAGGCGGGATCTCCGACGAATTCCAACGCCATGGGGGTTGCCGGTTCCACGAATCGCAGCGGTACGAATGCCCCGCTTGCCGCCGCGAAAGGCACCAACCCTCCGCCCGCCGGTGGACCGCCCGGCCCTCCTCCAGGGATGCCGATGATGCCCGGCATGGGAGGACCGATGCCCATGATGATGATGGGTGGAATGCCCGGGATGCCGGGAATGCCCGGTGGCCGCGGCGGCCCGGCGGTTTCGCTCGATCCGCTCACCACCGCTCGCATCGACAAGATCATCCAAAGCGAGCTGCTCGGCCCGGTGCCGCATCCGCTGCCGATTGCGTTGATGGGCATTGCCGGTCAGGACGCCTTCATCCGCACCAGTTCTGGAATGTCAGGAATGATCCACGAAGGCGCCGAGTTCGGCGGAGTGAAGCTGCTGCGCATCGGCACCAACCGCGTCCTCGTCGAAGAGGGCGGCGTGAAGAAGGAGTTGAAGATTTTTGAAGGAGCCGGCGGCGAGAGCCTGCTGACTCCGTGAGCCCCCGCGAATCCGTTCCATGAACCCGACCTCCCCATCCGCCCGCAGGAACCTGTTCCGGGCCGTGCTCATTGTGTCCCAAATGTGGGCCGCCGGCGTCGCCCCCCTGCGCGCCCAGGACGCCGCACCCAAGCCCGCGCCGGCAGCAGCAGCGCCTGCAGCCCCAGCCGCCTCGCCCTCGACAAATTCCCCCGCTGCCGCCGCCGCATCCACCAACGCCCCGTCCGGCCCCGCCGGAACGAATGCCCCCGCGGCCACCGACGAGATCCAGCTGAGCTTCCAGGGCGCCAACATCGACATGGTCGTGCAGTGGCTCTCGCAGAACACCGGCAAGAGCGTGCTCAAGCACCCTCAGGCCCAGTGCCAGCTCACCATCATCGGATCGAAGAAGGTCACCCAGCGCGAAGCCATCAATCTGGTGTACCGCGCCCTTTCCCTCGAAGGCTTCACAGCCATCGAATCCTCGAACTCGATTCTCATCGTTCCCGAAGGACGCGAGCCGAAGATGAATCCGGAATTCCTGGATTCCTCGAAGACCAAGATTCCCGTCGGACGCCAGCGCCTGGTGAAGATCTTCCCGCTCAAGACCGCCTCGGCCACCGAAGTGCGGGAAAAGATCAAACCGCTGCTAGGTGAAAAGGCCTCGCTCGACATCAATGAACGCGCGAACCAGCTCATCGTCACCGACTACACCGAGGGCGTGAACCTCGCGGCGGACCTGATTGCCGCGCTGGATACCGACACCCCGGGCGACCGCATCATCCGCGTCATCCCGTTGACCCACGTGAGCGCGCAGGACCTGGTGAAGGAGGTCGGCCCGCTGTATCAAAAAATGGGCGCCAAGGCCGGCAACGACGGCGTGGAAATCTCCGCCAACGACCGGTCGAACTCGTTGATCGTGCTCTCCAGCGAGGCCAACTACATCGCCCTCCAGCGCGTCATCAAAACCCTCGACACCGACGACGCCCAGGAAAAGGCCATGCTCGCCTTTCCGCTCAAGAACGCCGACGCCGAGGACGTGGCCAAGCAGATCAAGGACCTGCTCCAGAACGGCGACAGCAATTCGCGCTATCCGTTCTATTTCTTCTCCGGTGGCGAATCCTCCGGCCGCGCTTCGAAGAAACCCACCGTGGTGGCCGATCGCCGACGCAACACCGTCATCGTCCAGGCTCCGCCCGCCGAGCTTCCGAACCTGAAGAAGATGATCGAGGCGCTCGACGAACCAGTCGAAGGCGAATCGCTCGCGCCCAAGATCTTCTCGTTGAAATACGTCAGCGCCGTCGATGTGGAGGACGTGCTCAACGAACTGTTCCTCAAAAAGACCCAACAGCAGCGTCCCTACTGGTACTACGACGAGGAACCGCCCCAGACCGCCGACAAGAACGTTGGCCGCCTGTACGGAAAGGTCCGCATCATCAGCGAACCCTATTCGAACAGCATCATCGTCACCTCAAATTCCAAGGAGGGACAGGCCGCGGTGGAGGACGTGTTGAAGCGCCTCGACGTTCCCTCGCAGGCGGGTGAAAGCACGCTTCGAATCGTGCTCAAGTTCGCCAAAGCCTCGACGGTCGCCAACAGCCTCAATGTGCTGTTCGCCAAATCCGGTTCGCCCCCGCTGCGTCCGAACAACGCGAATCCGCAGCCGAACCAAAACCAACAGAACAATCAGCAGAATGGTTCCGGGGCCAGCACGGACAAATCGTTCGAGCTCGAACAGGAGAATGCCGAGGAAGGCTATTTCCCCTGGATCGGTGGCCCGCAGGAAAACACCCGCGGATCCGATGGGCGCAACGTGTCGCGTCAGGTCAGCGACCTCGTGGGCCGCGTCCGCGCCGTACCCGATCACCGCAGCAACTCGCTGCTCCTCTCGGCCAACATTCATCTGCTCCCGCAGTTAATGAAGCTCATCGACGAGCTCGATGCCCCGACTCCGCAGGTGTTGATCGAGGCCCGCATCGTCGAAGTCTCCAGCAACTTCATGGACAAGCTCGGCGTGCGCTGGTCGCCGGACGGCACCAAGACCTTCACCGCGAGCGACTACGACAACTCCATCCTCGCCGGCACCACGGGCAAGTACACCAAGGGCTTTGGAGGCACCACCAGCGCCAACAGCGCCGGGGCCGGCTCCGTCGGCGCGGCGCTCGCCACGCTTCGGTCCGGAGTGATCGACAGCAGCGTGAGCATGGATTTCCTCATCCAGTTCCTCCGCAAAAACGTGGGCGCCACCGTCCTCGCCGAGCCGCAGATCAACGTCGGCGACAACGAAACCGCCAAGCTCTTCGTCGGATCGCAGGTGCCCTTCATCAAGGACAGCCAGAACACCCAGGTCGGTTCGCTCAACCAGTCGTTCTCGTACAAGGACGTCGGCGTGATCCTCGAAGTCGTTCCCCACGTGAACAAGGACGGCGACGTGAACCTCAAGATCCGCACCGAATCCTCCACCATCGAACAGGGGCAAACGCTCTTCGGCGGTGCGATTCTCGACACGCGCAACTTCAAGACTCACGTCACCGCCCACAACGGGCAGACCCTCGTGATCGGCGGAATCATCCAAAAGCAGGTTTCCGACACCACGCGCAAGGTACCAATCCTGGGTAGCGTGCCGGGCCTCGGATGGGCTTTCAAAAAGAAGGACAAGACCGTGCAGGAAGTGGAGCTCCTCGTCTTCCTCCGCACCACCGTGGTGCAGGATGCCAAGAGTGCCTCGGGCCTCACCGAGGAAATCAACCGTCGCATGCCCTCGATCAAGAAACTCGAGGAGGAACGCAACGCCCCGCCGAAGAGTTCGAAGAAGTCGGACTCCAAGAAGTCACTCTGATCCACTTTGGTACACTGGAACCTGGCGGTTCCGGTTCTCCCCGCTTTTCTCCCAGACCCGGAGTCCGTAGCGTCGCGGGATGATTTCCCGGCGTTGTACGTGGATTTGGGCGACCTGGCTTCTTGCCTTGTCGATGGTTGGAGCCTTCGGAGCAACTCCGCCCAATGTCATTGTCATCCTCGTCGATGACCTCGGCTGGGCCGACCTCGGATGTTACGGCAGCCGATACCACCAGACTCCGAACATCGACCGGCTCGCCCGCGAATCGATGCGGTTCACCGATGCCTACAGCGCGTGCACCGTTTGCTCCCCCACCCGCGCCGCCCTGCTCACCGGAAAATCCCCGGCACGACTTCACATCACTGATTGGATCGCCGGGCACGACGCACCGAAGGCGAAACTCCGTCCGCCGGAATGGACCCAACAACTCGATCCCTCCGAACCCACCCTCGCCTCGCGCCTGAAGTCGGCCGGCTACGTCACTGCGAGCATCGGCAAATGGCATCTCGGCACCAACTCCACGCCGGAGAAGCATGGATTTGATCTCAACGTGGGCGGCGATCACCGCGGGCAGCCGCCGCGTTATGTCTCACCCTACGGACTCCCGAAACTCAGCGACGGTCCGAAAGGCGAATTCCTCACCGACCGCGAATGCACCGAGGCACTGAAGTTCATCGAATCCAATCGAAGCCGCCCCTTCTTCCTCTACCTGCCCCACTACGCCGTTCACACCCCGCTCGCGGGCAAACCGGAGGTCATCGAAAAATACAATCACCGCCCCGCCGACGAACAACGCAACGCGACCTACGCAGCGCTGCTGGAGTCGGTCGATGATTCGGTCGGACGCATCCGCGCCGGGCTCGAAGCGCTCGGACTGAGCACCAACACCGTCGTGATCTTCACCTCCGACAACGGCGGACTCGTCCTCGGCGGCGACACCCGCGCCACCAGCAATTTCCCGCTCCGATCCGGAAAGGGCGATGCCTACGAAGGCGGCGTCCGCGTGCCACTCATCGTTCATTGGCCCGGAGTCACACGCCCCGGCACCACCACCTCCACTCCAGCGCAAAGCATAGACCTCTACCCCACGGTGCTCGAACTCACCGGAACTCCGGATGCCGAGGGACACGTCGTCGACGGCGTAAGCCTGGTGCCCGTCCTGCAGGGCAAGTCGCTCGCCGCCGCGCGGTCCCTTTTCTGGCATTACCCGCATTACCATCCCGGCGGCGCGACTCCGTACGGTGCGATCCGAAACGGCGATTGGAAGCTGATCCAGTTTTACGAAACCGGGCACCTCGAGCTCTACAATCTCGCCTCCGACCTAGGCGAAAAGCAGGACCTCGCCAATGCGCTTCCCGAAAAGGCGAATCAGCTGGCCAAGGAACTGGGCGACTGGCGTCAGCGGGTCGGGGCGCAGATGCCGATCTCCAATCCAAAGTTTGAACGTGCGGCGCAAAAGCCGGTTGCCGACGGCACCTTCACCCTCGCGGCGCACCAGGCCATTCCGCACGGGCGGAACATCCAGTACGAATCCCCGGCCCACAAAAACACCGTGGGTTACTGGGTCTTGCCCGAGGACTGGGTCAGCTGGGAAATCGAAGTCCCTGCACCGGGCCGCTACGAGGTCGAACTCCTCCAAGGCTGTGGCACCGGCAGCGGCGGCAGCGACGTGGAAGTGCGTTTGGGAGAAAGCCGCTTCACGTTCCAGGTCATGGAAACGGGTGGATTCCAAAAGTTCATGTCCCGCCGCGTGGGAATCCTCGAAGTCACCACCCCGGGCCGTCACGCCCTCGAATTCCACGCCCTCCGCAAACCGGGCGTCGCCGTGATGGACGTGCGCCAGGTCACCCTGCGCCCCGTTCACTGACGCGTGGATGGCGTCGTCGAGGTCAGACTGAACCGGGGTCGTTGAACCTTTTTCGGCACACTGTCCCCTTCCCGGATCTCGTAGATCTGATCCAGGTCCATGCCCTTTACGGTCTGGCGCAGGTCTGATCCGGGCCAGCGGATTTCGACGGACTCAATCGAGATCGCGCTACCGAGTCCGATCTCCTGGCGCAGCGGATTGGAACCGAAGCTTCCTCCGCTGTTCACGGTGCGATGGATCTCCCGGGTGCCGGTCGGAGTCTTCACGTTCACGCGGATTCGCGCCCCAATCGCCGCGCGGTTCGCCTTCACCCCGGTCAGCTTCAATTTGATCCAATGGTTGGTGGAACCCGGATTCAGGAACAGGGCGTTGCGGGCGAAGTCCCCCGTGTACGCGCCGCCCAGCGAAACATAGATGTCCTGTCCGCCGTCGTTGTTGAGATCCGCAAACCCCACGGCGTGCCCTTTTTGGAGGCTTCCGGTGCCCGTTGCCGTGGTCACATCCTGGAACCCCCGGCCCTCCGCATTTCGAAACATCCGGTTGGGAATCAGCGTGCGCAGGTCCGGATCGCCAGTCGCCGCGTAGAAATCCAGCCAGCCGTCGTTGTCGAGATCGCCAAAGTTGTGCCCCATCGCGTGCACAATCCGGTTCAATCCCATCCGCTCGGACACATCTGTAAACGTTCCGTCGTGGTTGTTGTGATAAAGCCTCGGCTTGCGGCCTCCGTTGGGAAGCCCCAGGGCATCCGCCGCAATTTCACCCACCCCTTTCGGAATGGAGTAGCCGAACACCAGCAGGTCCTCCCATCCGTCGTTGTCGTAATCGAAAAAGAACGTTCCAAAGCTGGGAAACACGTCCCGCGGAATCCCCGCGCGTTCGGTGGCATCGCTGAAGTGCCACTGACCCGACTTGTCCGGTCCGTCGTTGTGCAGGAGGACGTGGCTCTGATCGCGAATCGAGAGGTAGAGATCCGGCCGGCCGTCGTTGTCGTAATCGGCACAGGCCACTCCCTTCACGAACGCGGCGATGCGAATGCTGCACAGCTCGGCGCATTCGGTGAACGTGCCGTCCCGGTTGTTGTGATACAGCTCGCACCAGTCGGGCGTGTTCGGATCGCTGGACTCATGACCAATAAACACGTCCAGCCAGCCGTCGCCGTCGTAATCAAACCAGCGCGACGTCTGCGTGGGATGCAGACTCAACAGCCCCGCCTCTTCGGTGACATCTGTAAACGTTCCATCCCCGTTGTTTCGAAGCAGCGACTTCGGGAGCCGCCCCGCGCCATTGAACCAGCCACCACGGAGCAACCAGAGGTCGAGGTTGCCGTCGTTGTTGTAGTCGGTCTGCTGGATGTTCAACGCCGCTACTTCACCCACGAGTCCCGCCTCGCTGGTGCGCTGCGTGAAGGTCCCGTCGCCCTTGTTGTGGAAATAGCGAAGCTGACCGCTGAAGTCCCAGGCCGACACCATCAGGTCGGTCAATCCGTCGTTGTCGAAGTCATCCAGGATTACGCCCCCGGCCAGGTCATCCAGATCGAGGCCCAGGCCGCTGCTGACGTCCACAAAGCGGGGCAGCTCGTACTCCGATGCAAACGCTTTGGGCGGGATGAGCAACGCCGGGGGAACCTTGTCCGGGTACTCCCCGAGGGTCATGTGGGCGATGTTGACCAACCAGCGGGCGCCGAGGTCCTCCGGGTTCTCGCCAAGATGTTCGTTCAGCAGCGTCAGCGCTCCCCGGGATCCGCGCGGCAGTTGGTGAAATGCCTTGGGTCGAAGCGGGAACACGCACGACTCCGCGTTGTGGGTGAGGAGGCAGTTCTCCTGTTCCCCAAGCCGGAGAAAGGCCATCGCCTTCCGCAATCGAAGATCGCGCCGGGTCTTTTCATCGAACCGGAATCCAATGGCCCGCGCGCCCTCTTCCATGTCGGCGAATGCATTCAACGCCAGATCCGGCCGACCTGCCTGGGTCTGTTGCAATCCGAGGGCGAACAGAAGATTCAAGCGCTTCAACGCATTGGTGGTCGACGCGAGATCCGACGCCATTTTGCCGGCCACACGATCGCTCCAGAACAGTGTGGCGGTAGGGGAAGACGCCTCATAGAAGCGCTGCAACCACTGCGCCATCTTTACCGTGCCCGGTGCCGGCTTGCCCGGTGGAAGCGGGGTCGCCTTCAACTGCCCCGGCATGCACAGCGGATCCAGCACGAAGCGTTCCCCGCCGAGAACCGAGCATGGGCTGGCCGCTGCAAGCCCCAGAAGCGCCCCCAGGGCCGTTTTCAGGAGGAGTCGCGGCAATACCACATACGATGGCTTCGAACGGGTCACGGGGCGATTGAGCCCTATTCGTCCCACCCGAGGCAACGCGACGTTTTGCGGCCCCTGTCCCGTGATCGCTTCACCGCGGGCTTGTGCGACAAGAGGCGCGTGCCTATGAACGGCATCGCCGATGTCGAGCCCCTCTCCCATGGATCCCGCCGCCGCCGATGCCATCGCCCGAACCCGCGAGTGGCTGGAGAAAGCGGTGATCGGATTGAATCTGTGCCCCTTCGCAAAGCCCGTGCTTCTGAAGAATCAGATTCGATTCCAAGCAAGTACCGCGCGCACCGAAGAGGAGTTGCTTCACGATCTCAGGCTCGAACTCACTCTGCTTGCGGACGTCGCTCCCGAGGAGATCGACACCACCCTGCTGATTCATCCGCAGGTGATGAACGATTTCTTGGAGTACAATGCCTTCCTGGACTCGGCGGAGGAATTGCTGGTGGAACTCAATCTCGAAGGCGTGATCCAAATCGCGAGCTTCCACCCGAATTACTATTTCGCCGACACCGATCCGGAAGACGTCTCGAACTGCACCAACCGGTCCCCCTTTCCCACGTTGCACCTGATTCGCGAGGCGAGTCTGGAACGGGCGATTGAGTCCCATCCGGACACTGCGGAGATCTACAAAACGAACATCGAAACGATGCGACGTCTGGGGCACGAAGGATGGAAGCGCCTTTTCCTGCCGACCTCAGGACGATAGGCACCGGTGGAAAGGCGCAACTCCCGGTTCAAAGAAATCGCGCGGATTGCGAGCCGATCCGGAAAAGAAAAAAGCCCCTGAAATCAGGGGCGAAGTTGGTAGCGCGTACGGGAATCGAACCCGTCTTTCAGCCTTGAGAGGGCCGTGTCCTAGCCGATAGACGAACACGCCGAACACCTTCATTTTGCGGACGATCCTGTTTCTGACAAGAGAAAGATTCGCCCGACTTGAAAAACAAAAAGGCCGTCCCCATTGCTGGAGACGGCCTTTGAAACTAAAGCCGATTACTTGCGGCGGCTGATGAAGAGCAAACCACCGAGGCCGAGAGCGGCGAGAGCGATGGAGGAGGGCTCAGGAACAACCGTCGTGCCCTTGGCGAGGCTGAAGCCGGCGAAGCCAGCAGCAGTGAGATCGCTCGGAGGGGTGGTGCCAGCGGCGAGGGGCACAGACACAGTGGCGGAACCATATCCAGAACCAGCAGCAACAGCCGCAGCGAAGGTGGAGCCCACGGAGGAGTCCCAAGCGCGGATGGTGATGTTGGCGTTACCGGAGGTGGTGACGGTGTCGGTGATCGTGCCGAGGGCGAAGAAGCCGTCCTTGATCAAGGAGCCGGAGGCCAAGACGGTGGTGCCGTCGAGGAGCTCAACCTTGCCAACAGTCTTGGACAACGGAGCGCCAGTGGCGTCGTTGATGGCAGCGCCACCGAGGTTTTTGCCGCTGAACGTCTGGGCATAGCTGGTGAGAGCCATGGCAGAAGCGCCGAGGATAAGCAGAGTGTTTTTCATGATTCTTATTTCTAGTGCTTAGATCTTGTCCGTTCAGTTCACGGTGAAGGTACGGGACCACTTGTTGGCGCCCGAGGTGCTCACCACAACGCCTTCGCCAACCGCGAGGGAGGGAGAAGAGGGGATGAAACCAACGCCATCAATGTAGTCGGACTCAACGTACGCCTTGCCATTCCACTGGAAGACGGCGTCGTTGTCAAGGGGCTTGAAGCCGAGGTCGGTGTCAATCTTGCCGGCCTGGGGGATCTTCGAAGCAACGAAGTTGAAACCCTTGGCGAGCGTGATGTCCTGGGAGCCGGTCAGCACTTCACCAACGAGGGTGATGGTGCTGTCAGCAGGAACCTGAACGAACACAGCAGCGCCGGGAGCGAAAGCGAAGTCGTCGCCGACCCAGATGCCGCCGCCAACGTTGTCGAGTTCATTGAAGCCCTTGCCGGTCCAGCTGAACACCGCGGTATTCTCCGGGGTATCGCCGAAAACGACGGTGGCCTTGTTACCGCTCTTGTTGTCGAGCGTGTTGCCAACGAGGTTGAAACCCTTCTTGAGGGTCAACTTGGTGTAGCCAACGATGTTGGAACTGACAGCTCCAAACGCCGTGGTGGCTCCGATCGAAGCCGCGGCAGCGAGAAGCAGAAGAGATTTGGTCTTCATTATTTTGGTTTAGAGTTATTCCGTGTGTGAGTTGACATTGGCGACAGACAAGGGGGGGAGTCAATAGGTTTTTTTATTCCAATGGGCTCCCCTCGGCTTCATCGGTCAAAATTGCGCCCTTAGGAGGGATTTCAGTGATCGAGGTCACCCGATCTTTTTCTGCGCGAATCGCAAATCGACCAAAATGCCGACCCCGTTCCAGCCTCTTAAAAAGCAGGGGATCCGTGCGCTTTTGCAGCACGAGTTCATCCACTCCGGCTGCGGAGCATTGAAAAAGTTTGGCGTATCCCTTGTACATCCGGGGCTCACCGAGAAGGCGGACCTCCGACATTTCCTCGGGATTCGGACTCGAACTGGCCAGCGCCGCGACGGGGCGCCGATCGAGAACGAGGTAACTGAAGGGAACGCTTCGGAGGTCGATTCCCATCCGCTGGCCGAAGCGAACCCAATTTCCATCGGCAAAGATCCCCCCGGCGGGGGTTCCGAAAAAGTGGCACCAGTCCCCTTCCCGGCCTGCCGCCTTAAGACCGCAGGTCGAACAATGGGTGCACGGCGCGACAACGCGGAAGTGCGCGAGAAGGAGTTCGCGCATTTCGATCAAGGCCCGGCTGTCGGCATGGGTTCCAGGTTCCACCCAAACCACCGAAGTGAAGCGAGGCATCCAGCGGAGCAGCTCCAGACGCGCCGCAGAGTTCAGCTCATTCAGCACGTGGCTGATCACCAGCGTGGCCTGGATCGGCTCGGAGGGAAGATCGACTCCGGGTTGGAATCGACCAACCTCCAAACCCGGGTGCTCGGACCGGGCTTTGCTCTGGGCGAAATCCTCCGCGAGGGACGAGCGATCGCTGACCTTGAGCGCCGTGAACACCTGCGAACCCCAGTTCGCGAGCATTCGCCGTCCGGCAACGCCACTGCCGCATCCAAAGTCATACACCGGCCCGGTGGGTGGGTTCCATCCGAGGCGTCCCAACTCGGCAAGCACGGCGTCCCACTTCCAGCCAATGCGCTCGGCAAACGTGGCGTCGTAACTCGCCAGATCCGAAAGCGTGCTCCAGTACGCGTGGTTCCCGGCGGTGCCTCCGAGAAACGCCTTCCGGAGGCGCTCCAGGGCATTCCAATCAATCGATTCGAGATTCATGGCGTGGACGGGGCGGAAAGATCAAATCCCAGCAGCGTGGCGAGATGCTGCTGTCGGATGCCGTAGCCCTGCGCAAGGGAGCGAACCGCCGCTGCAGCCACGGGGTCGGCGTCTTTCCGGGTGCGAACGGCGGCGATCATGAGGTTCTTGCCGGTATGTTCGGGGGAGATGAACTCAAAGGCGCGCGTTTCGTAGCCGGCCCATTCGAGCAACTCGACGCGAAGGGCGTCGGTGATGAACTCGGCCTGACGCTCCGCAAAGATTCCATGCCGGAGCGCCCGTGCCAAAACGGGCGGCGCGGTAAAGGTGCGGCGAAGCTCCTTGTGGCAGCACGGTGCCACCACAATCACCGAGGATCCCAACCGGATTCCCCGCGCGAGGGCTTCATCGGTGGCGGTGTCGCAGGCGTGAAGTGCGACCAACACATCCGCCCGAGGCACCTCGGCGGTCGCGATGTCCCCGGGAACAAATTCGAGCCGCGACATGCCGAGTTCGGTGGCGGTCTTCTGACACAAGGCGGTCAGCTCCGGTCGCAACTCGATGCCCCGAACGCGCCAGGGTCCATCGTCGCGTCGGGCAAGGTGCTCCGCTGCGGCAAAGGTCAGGTAACCCTTGCCGCACCCCATGTCCACGAGGACGCGTTCGGATGCATCCTTTGGGAACGTTGCGGATTCAAGCAATGGATCGATCAATTCGAGAAAACGGTGGATCTGCCGGAACTTCGATTCCATGCCCTTGGCCACGCGTCCGTTGGGAAGCGTGACGCCGAGGCGCTGAAGCCAGGTGGCGCCGGCATCGACCGTTCGAGCGCGGGTGCGATCGTGCTGGAGGTCCTCCGGCTTGGGGGCCGCGACGCCGGCCGATTTGCTCAGACGCGGACGGGCGGGATCGTGGCACTCGAGCTGATAACTCGCGGACGGCGTGTGGAGATGCCCGCTGGTGTAGTCACTCCCCAGCCACTCGCGGGCGAGGCGGATCACTTCGGAGGCGGGGTGATTGTGGGTGAGATCGCGTCGCTCCTCCCGATGCACGACAGAGAAGCACGGACCGGATTTCAGCACCACGGGACGAATGATGATCTGCCGGGCCGCGATGCCGGGGCGCGGTCCGGCGAGGAGCAGGCGCACGAGGGTCCCGCCAGTCAGAGCTTCTTCCACGCGGTCATGAAACTGCCCGGCAACATCCCGATTCATTCGCGCGAGTGTCGCCCGGGGCGCGCCCGTCCACAATCGGAACCCTCGTGCAATTCCTTGTCTCGGCGTTGCAGCAAAAGAATCGCAAATGCTACGCGAAACCCGAAAGCACCAAACTCAGGGCACGCGGGTGGCGTAGGTGCGGGAATGCCCGGTGGCCGGAATCTCGATGGTGTAGTGGCGTCCGTCGGCATCCACACGGCAATGGATGTAGTGGCCCTGACAGTTTGCCTCCAGGTTCGCGATCATCTCATCGGGCGCATTTCCCTTGGCGCCGTCAGGACGCACGTTTTTGTGAACCTGATACTGCGCGCGGATCGAGGATTGGGCGCGAAGGGTGTCCACGACCGCAGGCATGCATCCCTTAGTCGATCCGTTGTTCATCACGCTCACGGCCGGATTCAGAGCGCGGATCAGGAGCGGATGATTGCTCACGTCGAGTCCGTGGTGCGTGACTTGGTACACTTCGACGGTTGGAACTTTCTTCTCGGGCCAGACCAGTTTGGCCTCCGAGTTCCAGGTCACATCGCCGCCATCGTAGAATCGGAACGGTCCAAAGCTGAGAATCCACGCGGAACTGTTGGCGTTGTCGGAGGTGTCCACCGGACGCGCGGCAGGCGCTTCCACGCCGCTCCAGGTGCCGAAGGAGCCCGCGGGAGGATTCCAGGGGTTCTGACGCGAGATCACGCACTGAAGCGAGATCGGCGTTTTTCCAGATCCGAGCGGCAGTTTGGTCCCGGGTTTCACGACATGACGCTCCTTCACCGGCATCGTGCGATACGGCTTGCTGGTGAGGGGCCACGTCGAGGCCTTGTTTCCGTCCGGATCCGAATCCGGCGCGGGAAGGCCGTTGTCCCACACGTTCACGATGGGCAGCTTCGCCGCCACCTCGGCGGTGCCTCCAAAATGGTCCACGTGGAAGTGGGTGTTGATGAAATGGTCGATGCGCTTCAATCCCGCGACCTCGGTGGCGACTTTCAAGATGCGCCCGGAATCGCGTCCACCGGGATTGCCCGCATCGATGAGCACGCTTTCTCCCGTGGGCGTGACGATCAACGTGGATCCGCCTCCTTCCGAGTCGATCCAGTACAGGTCGAGCCGCCCATCGGCGCTTCCGGCGTGAAGCGTCGCGACGGAGGCGAGGAGCATCAGAGACAGGCAGGGGGAACGCATGCCCCATGCATAGAAGCCGACAGAAAAAAGGGAAAGGACTTCTTCCCCCGGGGAGTGCGCGGATCGGTGCCGGAAGGCGGTCAACTATCGAGCGGACCGAAACGGACTGGCTTCTGCAATCGACGCGGGCGTGCCGGATTGAAAGGCGAGGAATTCCGGTTCCTCCAGGCGGTGACGTCCCTCGGGCGTGGTGCGAACCAGATGCTTCAGTTCGTCCAGATTCCGCGACCAGCGCATGCCATTGAAAAACTCCATCGGCTCAAACTGCGTTTTGTAGAGCGCGCGTTCGGAATAGCAGGTGCCGAGGTGAAGATGATGAAATCCCTCGTGGGTGAAGAACTCCACCGCACGGGTCATCATGGCCATGCCCACGTAGCGGGTCTCGGGAGTCAGCCGATAGAACGCGTAGTAATACCACGCCACGCGCGGGGACTGCAGGAACATCAACGCGGTGCCCACGTCGGCCCCGGTCTTGCGATCCGTGAAGTGAAGCAGGTGGCTGATGATCGGCCCGTTCATCAGACGGTCGAGCCGTTCCGGAGGCATGACCCCGGGACCGAATTTTTCCGCAGCATACGCCAGCCACGCAGCCCGGCGTTCCGGTGTGTCCTGGAATTGGGCCCGCGGGATCAGTTCGCAGTCGAAGGCATCGGCCTTGCGCAGGAGACGTCGATTTTCAGAAGTGGACTCCCACTCGCGCAGCGGCACCCGGAGTTGTCGGACGAGATAAAACCGGTCCATCGCGGGCGACCCCGGCAGGAACCCGGCCTCGAACGCGTTGGCCGGCGTTTCACCCGGTTCCAGAAATCCCCACACCACGTACGGATACAAATAGTGGCCGTAGTCGGGAGCCGCTTCGGAAAAAAGAAGTTTCACGGAGCCACCCCACTCCCTCCCCGATATACGCGGGGCAATCGACGACGCCATCCCACGAGCACGTCGTAGGTGACGCTCTGCTTCAGGCGGGCGAGATCGCGGGCGGTGATTTCCTCCGCCCCCTGGCATCCCATGAGCACCGCTTCGGTACCCACTTCTGCCCCGGGCAGATCGGTGATGTCCACGGTCAGCGCATCCATCGCCACACCTCCCACCAGCGGAACCCGACGGCCGAAAATCAAGGCCTCGCCCTGATTGCGAACCCGGGGGAATCCATCCCCGTAGCCCACCGGCAGCACGGCGATTCGCGACCGACGCGTGGCGCTCCACCGCATGCCGTAGCCGACGGTATCGCCCGGTTCGAGCGGCTGGATGGCCGCGATGCGGGTGCGCACCGAAAGCGCCGACGCGATGCCAGGGATGCGCCGGCACACCGTGGACGGAAACACGCCCCCCATCAGAAGCCCGACGCGAACCATGTCGAAGTGCGCCTCGGGCAGATCGAGAAACCCGCCAGAATTACACATGTGAACCAATGGCGGTCGTGGCGCAACCGTACCCCACACGCGGAGGCACTCCTCGAACCGTCGAATCTGCTCGTGCGCGAAGGTTTTGTCCGCCTCGTCGCTCTGGGCGAAGTGGCTCAGGATGCCGTCGATCCGGAGTCCGCCCAGCCCCGCCACAGCGCGCGACCACGCATCAACCTCGCGCCAGTGGAATCCGAAGCGGTTCATGCCGGAGTTCACCTTGATGTGGACCGGCACGGGACGGTTCCGTCGCCGGCCCGCGGCATCAAACTCCCGCGCCATCTCCAGGGAGCTCACGCAGGGAGTCAGCTTGAGCTCGATCACGCCGGGGATTTCCAGGGGAGTCCGCTCCCCGAGAATCAAAATCGGTGCGGTAATTCCAGCCTCGCGCAGTGCCGCGGCTTCCTCGAGCGTGTAGATCGCAAGGTGATCGACCCCGTTGGCCAGGGCAACTTTCGCCGCAGCGACCGCGCCCATCCCGTAGGCTTCGTCCTTCACCACGTAGAGCAAGCGGACTGCCTTGGACAAATCGGCACGGATCAGGCGGACGTTGTTCGCCAGCACCGACAAGTCCACCTCCACCCAGGCCGGACGCGTCGAGGCGTAGTCCTGCGACGCGGCGACGGGAGCGCCAGACGTCGAATCAAAATCGGTACTAATCGGATGGGTCATTCCAGGAGTGGAATCGTCAGGACGCGGCGCTGCACCGGCGGCCGGGACTGAGGGATTCCAGTTCATGCTTCGCCCGGGGGCCAGAGCGATTCCCCGACGTCGGTGCGGTAATAACTGCCGAGGGAATGGATGCGGCGCAAATTCGAATAGGCGATTTGGATGGCCGCGGGGAGGGTGTCGGCGAGGGCGGCGACATCGCAAATACGGTGTCCGGTGGCCTCAAGCGAACCATCCGCCGCAGCAGTCACCTCCTGCCAACCGATGTCGCACGTGGGTTCACCTTCCATGCGGACGGGGACCCTCGGTCCGGTGAGCTGGGTGAAGGGGTATCCGTATCCGGCCAGCGTGAGGTTGCATCCGAACTTCACCTCCGGTCGCCACTGCGGGGACAGCGGACGTCCGGCGGCGCATTCGATGAAGGTTTCGAGCGGATTGGCGAGCATCTGGGCGATCATCGGACCGCTGGTGACGCCGAGGCGCACGTTGTACTCGATCACGTGCCAGCGGTTCTCATGCCGGATCGCGGTGACCTGGACGGGCCCACGGTAATCGACGGCGCGGAACCACGGCTGGAGCGGACGCAGCAATTCGCGAACGAGTCCGTAGCGGTCTTCCGGATCACGCTCCACCAATCCCCCGAGCGGCGCGCCGGCGACCACGCCGAGATTGCCGTCGAAGGCGCGCTTGTACTCCTGATTGGTGACCAAAGGGTAAATCTCACCGGCGCTGACCAGCGCAATGTGACCGGCCTCGCGTCGGCCGAGGTATTCCTGGAGAAAGATTCCCTCGCTGTCATCGAGACGCGGGATCCAGGCCAGGGTGTCGGCCACGGATTCGCACACGATGGTGTGAATCGGACTGGTGGGCGAGCAGAGCGGGTTCTTGATGACGAAGGGACGGTTCTCGCGGCGCACCCAGTCGATCGCCTCGGCGCAGGTGCGGGCGAAAACGGAACGCGGAAACGGAATTCCCGCACCAGCGCACAACTCGCGGGCGAAGTCGCGTTCGCGTTCGATCCGCAGTCCCTCGCCGGTGGGGCAAAGCAGCGGCGGCCGAAGCGCGAGGAATTCCTCGGTCCAGGGCTTGAGGGCCCATTCGATGGACATCGGCAGGATGACATCGGGCCGCTCGCGTCGGATGAGTTCGCAGGGGTTGGGTTGTTCGGCCGCGGTGACGCACGGGCCCTCCTGACGCGGGCCCCAGTGGGCGTAGTCGCGCGTGAGATAGGCCGAGACCGACGCCACCGGACGGAGACGTCGCATCATCAACTGCGTGAAAGCGCCCACGCCGAGCACCATCACCCGCTTGGAATCCTGATCCTTCAACACCATGAACGCGGGCGGACGCTAGAAACGCCGGACCGGGACGGAAAGCCGATTCCGGAAGAATCGCTCACCGGGTTCCATTTCCGAGCAAATGCGCGAGCAGGTCGGCGATTCCCTGCGGTTCCAATCCTGATTCCAACCCCTCCGGCATCAGGGAACGGCCCTCGGGCTTGAGTCGGGCGAGCTTCTCCTTGGGGATCCGGGTCTCCTGCCCCCCGGCCACGCGAAGCACCACGCCGGAATCGTTGTCCGACACCAGCAGTCCGGACACGGAATCCCCTTCGGTCGATTCCGCGGTCCAGGCGGTGAAATTCGGGGCCACCTCGCGGTTGGGGTCTAAAATCGATACCAGCAGCTTCTCGGGTCCGTTGGACACCACGGAGGCCAGATCCGGCCCGAGCGCGGTCCCCTGCCCCTTGAATTGGTGGCATCCAGCGCACCGTTCCTGGAACAGCGCGGCGCCGTGCTTGGGATCACCCGTCAACGCGAGGGCCGGGAGGAAACGGTCCACCACCGATTGGCGGTCCGCAGGAACGGCCCCGAATTCCTGCTCGGCCCGGGCGCGGACCGCGGCGTTTTCATGCCGCCGCAGCCGGTTCATCTGCTCCACAGTCCAGTCCCGCAGCGGGATTTTTCCGTCGTGCGTGACCGCCAGCAGCTGAGGCGCGGCATCGGATCGACGCACCAGCGCCTCGATCAACGCGCGCCGGGCGGCAGGGACCAACCGGGGCGCGGCATCAATCAACGCATTGACCGCGGCAGCATCCCGGAACCGGCTGATGGCATCGACGCCGGCACGCTGGGCTTTCTCGGATTGCGTGGGCTCCAACAGCGGTCGCAACGCGTTCTCCACCGTTTTCCAAGGGAGCATGGACAACAGTCGAACCGAGTTCTGAAACGCGACATCGGAATCCCCCTTCGCCACGGCCTCGCGCGCCCGGGCGATGACCGGCTCGACAGCCGGAAGCCACGGGGTCCCTCCGTTACGTTCCATTGAGGCCGCGGTGAGCTGAATGGCCAGGGTCCGATCGGAAAGGCGTGGCAGTCGACTGGAGAACGACTGAGCGGCGGACGCGTCATTCCGGCTTCCGAGGGTTCGCGCCAGGGTGGTGAGAACCATCGGGGATCCGGGGAACACCGGGTTCAACGGTTGCGTGCCCGCCGGACCGGTCAGCTCGACAAACAACTCCGGCGCCGCGCCGCCGATCAACGCGACGGCGACCTGCTGAGCCATGTCGCGTCGATGCCGGATCATCGCCGCCGTGTTCGAAAGCCGCGGCCCGGCGGGCTGACGCGCAAGCACAAGGGCAAGTTCCAATCGCACCGCCTCGTCGACTTCCGAGTCCGCCACTTCACGCAGCACGGCCTGAAGTGCCGGGGCGGATTCGTGGCGAAGCTCGTGGATCCATCGCATCGCGTGCCAACGCACTTCCGCGACCGGATCACGAACCGCCCCCGCGAGCAGCGTGTCGTCCAGCGCGCCCAAACCGTGGAGCAACCCGAGGGCGTGCAGACGTGCCACGTGGTTGGTGGAGCTTTGGAAGAGGGACCGAAGATCACCCAACGGGGTGCGTCCACCGCGCTCGTACAACAGGCGCGACGCAGTGTCGCGATGCCAGCCGTTGGGATGCTTGAGCAACTGCACGTACTGCGCGGGGGTCAGGCCGGCGAGATGCGGCGTGCCGCGAAGGGGTGCACCAGATTCGGTACGCAGGCGCCAGAGACGGCCACGGTCACGTCCGGAATCGAGATCCAGCTGGCGCTTCAATCCATCGGGCAGCGACCAGGGGTGCTCGATGGTTTCGCGGTACATGTCGATCACCCACAGGCATCCGTCGGGGGCATTGAAGAATTGAACCGGCCGATACCAGTTGTCGGTGCTGGCGAGGAATTCGGACGATTTCTCATCGTCGGCGCGAACGCCCTCGCGACGGATCCGATCTTGAAAGGTGCGAAGCTTTTTCCGGTGAACTAGGTTGCTGCCGCAATCGGCCACGAAGGCATCGCCGCGGAATTCCTCCGGCCAGGCGTCGCCGCGATAAATGCTCACGCCGGTGGCCCCGGTGAAGTAGCCGCTGGGACGTCCGCCTCCCTCGACCGGTCCCGGAACCAGTCCGGCGACCCGCCAACGGGTGCGCAGCACGCGCCACGGCTCGTCAGGACTGCGGCGAAACACCTCGGCCGCCGGACCGTCGGACGCAATGCCCACGTGCGCCTCCGGGAGCCCGGTGGAGGACAAGTCCGACACCTGCTCCGCGTCGAAGAGCACCTGTTGAAGGTGATCAGAATTGGAACAGACGTACCTTCTTCCGGCGTCGTCGAAGCTCATCCCGTGCTGGCCGCCCCCGGTTTCGGCGCGGAGCTCGAGCGTGCGCGGATCGAAGGAAAATCCACTTCCGGAACTCAGTGCGATTTCATCCACCGGCGCGGGGCCCATGGCGGAGAAGCGCGTGCGCCATTTGCGGGTGAACTCGCTGTCCACGAGGTGCACCTTGCCGGCCGACATGCTCGCCGCGCCGTGGATGCGATGATCGAGTCCGAAGTGGAACGAATTCAGCAGCGCCTGAACGTTGAGTTTGTTGGTGGCGTAGGGCGCGTAGGCGGAGGCGAATCCGGTGAAAACCACTTCGCGGATGTCGGCCACGCCGTCGCCATTGGTGTCCTTGGCGTAGATGATATCGGGCGTGGCCCCGATGAACACGCCGCCGTCCCAGCAGGCGATGGCGGTGGGCCAGGGCAGATTGGCGAGGAAGACGTCGGCGTGGTCGTATCGACCGGGAGCTGCGGTGGGACTGGAGGTCAATCGACGGATGCGGCCCAGCTGCTCGGGTCGGCGCTCCGAATAATCGCGCATCTCCACCACATACGCGGCGCCCTCCTCATCGACATCGACGGCTACCGGGCTGTGGACCAGCGGTTCGGCGGCGACGAGTTCGGCGCGGAATCCGGGGCGGACCTGGAAGGATCGGACGGCCTCGCCGGGTTCGAGCGGTTTGACGCGCGGCATCTGCGCGGCGTCGACCGTGGGTTCCGCCGCGGTGGCGCGCGCGGCCACGAGCACAAGCGCGAGACTTCGTGAGGCGCGGCGCTGCAGGGACCGCAGCCGGAAAAACGTCATGCCTCATCCAACGCCCAACCCACCCCATCCATTCAACCTAAAAACGGCGGCGCACGCGTTCATCCCTTTCAACCCTTCCGCGTTTCAACCCTTCAATCTCCGACGCCAGTTCACGGCCTTTCCGCAGCACGGAAGAACTCGGTGGTTCCTGCAGGCACGGGCAGCGACCATTCCGCCGACCCTGAAACCGCCGGTGCAGAACCGGCCGCAGACCAGACAGTCAGATTGGTGGAACGTTGCAGTTCGTAGGTTCGTCCGGTGGTCAACCCGGTGCCGGAGATTCGGCTCGGCGCGCCGTTGGTCCCGCGCACGACACGGACCTGCGGCTCTCCGAACAAATCGGACAAATCGGTGGCGTTGGCCGCATCCCCCAGCCAGGGCGTGAGCTGGAAGATTTCCTGAACCGTTCTCAACGTGGAGCTGTGGGTGTACGGAATGGAATTGTGGTACCCACCCCCGCGGGCGAGCGGGGAAAGCAGGATGAATCCGATCGGACCATCTGAAGACTCACCCACCCCTTCGTCCCAGGTGATGAAGATCGCCCCGCCGTCGCGATACGCCTCCGAGGCCTGGATCTGCGGAATCACCCGCGCCATCCAGTTGTCGCCCTGCGTCCGGGTGCTGGGGGATCCCGGGGTGAGGTTGTGCATGTCGTTGGTGAGATTCGGCACCACGAAGTTGAACCGGGGCACGGCACGATTGGTGAGATCGCGGAAGAACTCGGTCATGGGCCGGACGTGCGCGAGACAATACGCCGGATCATTTGTCACCGAGGCGAAGAACATGAACGGATTGTGCCGCACGGCATACTCGCCCTTGTTTACCAGCGGGAGATCGGTGCCCGAGATGTCCTCCTGATAGGTCTTCCAAGACACCCCGGCGCGATCCAACTGGTAGGCCAGGTGCTGGGTGGTGGTCTGTCCGTTCACCGAGGGGGCCTTGTCGTTCTTGATCCCAAAATTGGTCCCAGCCACCAACCAGAGGTAGTTGGGTTCGCTCGGATGATTGCCGGGGGGATTGTTGTACTTCTCCGCCCACGCGGCCTGGGGCAGCAGCACGCGGTTCAGGTACGGGCAAAAGTTCGTGTCGCGGATGGAGCTCCAATCGTGGTTCTCAAACATCAGCACGAACACCGTCTTCACCTCGCGCAACGACGCGGCCTGAATGGCTCCAAAGGTGAAGAGCGCGAGAAAACACACCACCGCCAGCCGGAAGCGGCGGCGGAACTCGGAAGGATTCATGCGCGGTTGCCGTGGGTTGGATGAATTCGCTCCGCGCGCGGGAATAGGCCCTGCAGCGGTGAATTCAATCCGCTGCGATGAGCCAGTTCTGTGCCGGAATCAGACCGGCTTTTCCTCGGTCCCGAGCCGGCGCTCCAGCTCCTGGACGCGACGGAGCAGCTCGGGCAATCGCTCGATGGCCAGCAATTGCCGCTTGGTCACGCGATCCGGCTGGGCCGGCGATCCCATCCACTTCTGTCCCTCGGGAATGTGGTTCATCACACCCGACTGCGCCGCAATGGTGACCTTGTCCGCAATCCGCAGATGCCCTGCAATGCCCACCTGTCCGGCCAGGGTGACGTAGTTGCCAATTTTGGTACTGCCCGCGATGCCCACCTGGGCGACCACGATGCAGTGTTCGCCGATGCTGACGTTGTGGGCGATCTGGACGAGATTATCAATTTTGGTGCCGCGTCCGATGACCGTGGCGCCGAGGGCGGCGCGGTCGATGGTGACGTTGGCGCCGAGTTCCACGTCGTCGTGAAGAATCACGTGCCCCACCTGAGGCACCTTGCGATGCGCGCCGGCGTCGAACACGTAGCCGAAGCCATCGGACCCGACGACGGTGCCGGCGTGGATCCGCACGCGCTTTCCAAGCACGGAGCGGGCGTAGAGGGTGACGTTGGGAAACAGGCGGCAGCCTTCGCCGAGGACACAATCATCCCCGACGTAGTCATGCGCCGTGAGCACGCATCCGGGCCCGATCTTGGCGCGTTCGCCGACCACGCAGTGCGGTCCGATGTGGGCGGTCGGATCCACCTCGGCCGAGGCGGCGACCACGGCGGTCGGATGCGCTCCGGGCGGGTGAACCGGCTCCGGGAAAAACAGCGGAAGCACCTGGGCAAAGGCCACGCGGGCGTTGGCCACGTGGATCAGCGTTTTTCCGGTGCCGGATTCGAACGGACCTGCCACGAGAACCGCTGAGGCGGCACTTTGGTCGGCACGGGCGAAGTACGATTCGTTTTCGGCGAAGGTCAGTTCGCCGGCCTTGGCGGAATCCGCCGGAGCGAATCCGGTGAGCGCGAGGTCGGGATCCCCCGCCACACGAGCCCCAAGACGTTCGGCCAGCTGCGCGGCGGTAAAGGCGGGCATGTTCAAAATCGGATTTGGATTCAGATTCCCCGCTCGTTGACCACCTGGTTGTTCTCCCCCAGCACAATCACGCGGGGATGCCACAACGGCGCCTGATGCGACTCGATCTCGGTGAAGGCCATGATGGTAATGCGGTCGCCAGTCTTGCCCAGATGGGCGACGGCCCCGTTCAGCTCGATGGCGCCGGATCCGCGCGGACCGGCAATCACGTAGGTCTCCCAACGTGCGCCGTTGGCGAGATTGCTGCACAGGATGCGCTCGTGGACGTGAAGGCCCGAGAGTTCGATCAGGTCCTCGGCGATGGTGAGGCTGCCCTCATAGTCGAGGCTGGCGCCGGTGACGGCGGCCCGGTGGATCTTGGACTTTAGAATGTGAATCCTCATGACATGGATAACGTCGCACCGGGCGCGGTTCCTTCACTGATCCGATGCGGTCAAAAACCCGCGCGCGCCCAGTCGTTCGTTGACCCTAAAAACAGGGCCGACTATAAGCCTCGGGCTCCCGCACACAACACAACGTTTCAAATCGCTTTCAAACATGAGTCGAAAAATCCGTTACGGAATGGTCGGCGGCGGACGCGGTGCCTTCATTGGCGCCGTCCACCGGATCGCCGCGAACATCGACGGCCAGATCGAGCTGACCGCCGGCGCGTTCTCCTCCGACCCGGAGAAGTCCAAGGCCTCCGGAGCCGATCTGTTCCTCAACCCGTCGCGCGTGTACGCGAGCTACGACGAGATGGTGCAGAAGGAAGCGGCCCTGCCGGCCGATCAGCGCATCGACTTCGTGGCCATCGTCACCCCGAACCACGTCCACTTCCCCGCCGCCAAGGCCGCGCTCGAAGCCGGCTTCCACGTGCTGAGCGACAAGCCCGCCACCTTTGATCTCGCCGAGGCCAAGGCCCTCGCCGCGATCGTGAAGAAGACCGGACTGCTCTACGGACTCACGCACAACTACACCGGCTATCCGCTGGTGAAGGAGGCGCGCGAACTCGTCCACAGCGGCAAGCTGGGCAAGATCCGCAAGGTCGTGGTCGAGTATCCCCAGGGCTGGCTCGCCACCCGCATCGAAGCCTCCGGCCAGAAGCAGGCCGCCTGGCGCACCGATCCGAAGCGTTCCGGTGCCGCCGGCTGCATTGGCGACATTGGCACCCACGCCGAGAACCTCGCCGAGTACATCACCGGATTGAAGATCCAGGAGCTCGCCGCCGACCTCACCGCCTTTGTGAAGGGGCGCAAGCTGGACGACGACGGCAACGTGCTGCTCCGCTTCAAGGGCGGCGCCAAGGGCGTGCTGCACAGCTCGCAGATCTCGGTGGGCGAGGAAAACAACCTCAACATCCGCGTATACGGCGAACTCGGTGGCATCGAATGGCACCAGAAGGAACCGAACACCCTGCTGGTGAAGTGGCAGGACCAGCCGATGCAGGTGTATCGCACCGCCAACGGCTACCTCAGCGCCGCTGCCAAGGCCGCGGGCCGCACCCCGCCGGCGCATCCCGAGGGCTACCTGGAGGCGTTTGCCAACATCTACAAAAACTTCGCCTTCGCCATCCGCGCCCGCAACGAGGGACGCAAGCTGGCCAAGGACGATCCGGCGAATGACTTCCCGAAGATCGAGGACGGCGTGCGCGGCATGGCCTTCATCGAGGCCGTGGTGAAATCCTCCAAGGCCAACGCCGCCTGGACCAAGCTCGAAGCCTGATTCCTCGGAATCCGAACGCAAAACCCCGGGATCCCGGCCATGATGGCGGGGGTTCCCGGGGTTTGTTTTTTGAGGCCGGGGAGAAACGGCTGATCCGCCGTGGCGGCAATGGCTCAGCGCGTGTCCAGCGCCTGGGCTCCGTACAGGGCGAGACGGCGCTGCTGGGGCGACACGGCCCCTGCCGACGCATTCACACCATCGAGTCGGATCTGCAGGACGTAATTGCCGTAGAGGCTGGACACCGGCTGATCCAGCGTGGGGATTCCAGGGAAGATCTTGAGGCTGTAAAGGAGGGGAGCTGTGCCGCTGGCTTGATACAAATCGAGCGACGTTTTCGCAGGCGATCCGTTCAGCAGCACATTCACACGTCCCGCCGAAACTCCCGCATGAAGCCAAACCTCCACGCCATTTCCCTTAAACGGAATGGTGACAGTGTCCGAAGTGGAATCCGAGTAACGCCAGGCGGGGAGATCCAGCGCCGACCGCTCTGAACTCCAGTTGCCGTTGAACGTCATCGATTCAAAGGGAACATCGACTCCCTTGTAGGTGTGGAACACGACTCCGGCAATCCGGACACGACCGGCAACGCAGGTGAATCGCAACCCCACGCTGGCGGCACCATTTTGCTCCCGGTTGAAAAACGAGGCGTTGTTCGGAATCTGGTGCACCTCCTGATAGCTCAAAACACGAAAAACCTGCATCGGGGAAAGTGCCCCGGAAACCGGCACAATCTTGACCGGATAGGTATCAAATCCGGTCGATACCCGAAGAACGCCATCCTCCCCGGGGGGATTTTCGATGATCAGATCAACCGCAAGAACCCGGCTGCAGGCATAGGTGGCCCATTGACCGGTGGTCAGGACGGTCACGGCGTTGCCGGGTTCCGCGCGACCCAGGACCACGGGAACACTGAGTCCGGAATCCCGCGCGTTGGTGCGACTGCCCGTGTCCACATTCGCGAAACACTGCACCAAGGTTGCCGTAGGGAATCGACCCGGAGGAAAGAAGTTGGGCGTCGCGAGCGTGATTCGATTCGGCGAGAATTGAATCGAATCAGCCGCCTGCGTCAGGTCGTTCAACACGCTCCGAATGGCCGCCGCGTACCGGCGTTGTCCTTCGTCGTTCTGATGCACATCGTCGGCATAGGTTGGGATGCCATTTCGATTCGCTTCCTCGACGTAGTCATAGCTGTCCGCAATCGCACAGGCCTGATTGTCAGCAATTAATTGAAGCAGCTCCTCGTTGGACAGCAGCGCGTTCGTCCCGCCGATGCGCCGGTTGGACGTCAGCAGGATCACTTCGGTTCCACGTGAACGAAACTCCCGGATGATGGTTTCAAGATAAACGGCCTCGTCGGAAATGGCATTCGCCCCGAACCCAATGATCAAAAGATCCGGCGGGTTTGACAGAAAGGGGGACGGAAACGACTCCGGTGCCAGCTGCCCCTGCGAGACCAGACGCTCGTCATTGTAGAGCGTGCGAAAGATCGCCTGATCCGGATGATCGGTGGTCCATCCCGCACCGTTTGGACCGATGACCGTTCCGATCAGACTCATGCCATAGAGAACCGTGTTCCCGCCTGCAGCGGCATTCACATATTTCAACTGGGGATCCACCGGGAGGAGATTCCACCGGCTTGACCTTGCTTTATCCCCAAACAAAAGCTGCGACCAGATATTCGAAAACGACGCGCCGGCCCCCTGGGTCAGCGAGTCTCCAATCAGCAGGACATTGAGCGAATTCCCGGCCCGGATCGCCGCCTGCGCCTTGGGGACGCGCGACAGCCTCGGAGCCACCGCGCGGGGCGAATCGATCTGAATGATTCCCTCCGCGTCCGTGGTGACGTCCGCGAGGAAAACAGCGCCGGAATGGATCTTCCGTGTGAAGGCGTGGAGGGAGAAATCGAACAGGTCGACCCCGATGTGATTCACCGAATTCGGCTTCAACACCACGTCTCCGCCCGCGACCGGAATGGGGTCGCTCCCGGGGAGGGAAAGGGTTCCAGGATCAACCGAAACCGATAGCCCGGAACCTGCGAGTACTTGAAAGGGAACCGGGGAAGGAAGAATCACCCGGGTGGCACGGTAAAAGCGACGCGTCCGGGACGCCGGAAGGAATTGCTCAAACCGAAGTTCGCCCCCGTGCAGCTGACCCAATCCCACGGAGCTCCAAGCCTTCAAATCTTCCGAGGATTGAACTTCATAGATCTGCCCCTCGGCTCCGTTGACACGAAGCGTCACCGAAGTTCCCACCCCAGCTTCCGGCGCGAAGCTCGCGCTGAGTTTCAAAGGCGAAAGTCCCGCCTGAAGATTGACGGAAAGTGCCAGCACGGCCGCGCCCTCAAGGCAGCGACGGAACAAACCCCGGAGGGACGAGCAGGTGAATGAAGTCATGGAAACAGAGCGGCGCAGTGCAGGTTCCTCCCGAAACCCGATTCCCCGGGGGAGGAGACCAATCAAAGAATCAGAAAAGCAGGGGGCCTGTGGCAACGAAAGTGAAAACACGCCAGACGGCCCGTCCACCGGTCCCTATTTCTGCGGCAGATGGGGCACCGAGGATTTCAACCACTCCGAAACCTTCCCCGCCCAGAGCTGGCCATGCGCGCGCTGGCCCTTTCCGCTGAAGTGGACCCCGCGTCCGCCACCGTCCCGATGATCCCCCTGCAACGCGTCGGTGTCCGGTCCCTCCAGCGCCACCCCCCGGCGCCACAGGTCCATCTGGGCGTCCCGGATCACACCCGACCCCGGATCGTCCGGCACATGATAACTCACCAACGCCACAAACCACGGAATGTTCCACCCAGCCGCCTCGCGCTGCCCGCGAATCAGACGTTCCAAATTCGATGCATACTCCGGCCCCGTGATCCGACGCGGCGTCGGGTTCGGCTGGTTCGCATCGCTCTCGCCCTGATGCCAGAGCACCGCGCGAAACCCGCGCGGCCCGAGTTGGGCCACGCGCTTGGCGAGATGATCAAACAACGCTCCATCGCATTCCCACTCGTTGGTTCCCACGGCACGCACAAACGAATACGCCGTCGGACGGATGCCCACCCGCGTCCCCTTTGGCTGCCATTGCAGCACGCTGGTTGCCCCATTTCCGGTCACGGCCACACCAATCGGCACGCCCAACCGGCGAACCATTTCATCCCCAAAACTCGGCCAGAAACTTCCGCCGCCCGAATGATCAAACGTCCCGGGCTGCGGATCATTCGCGATCCGCCACGAGGTCCCGTCAAACGTGCTCACCTTTCCAGTCTCGAGCTTTTGACGCTCCTCACCGTAGTTGGTGGAGTTCGATTGCCCGGCGCCGACAAACACCTCGCCGATGCCCAAATGCTCCACGCGGATCTCGCGTCGCTCGGGACCGGCGGCCCCATACCGAACCGTCACCGCATACCATCCGCCCGCGGGCAGCGTGAACACCGAGGAAAACCGCGGCTCCGACCCGACCGACTCCGTCTGCACCCAGGCGGAATCATACGGACCCGACAGGCCCTCGCCCTGAATGCGGATCGAAACCGGTCCCGGCAAAGGAGTCGTGCCGCGAACCGTCACTGACCCGGCCTGGGGCGTGGCGCGTTGAACCACCTGATAGTCGAGCGGCGCCTCCACGCGGAACTCCGCCGCGAGGGACCGCAGAGGATCCAGGCACATGGCCAACATCGCCATCCACGCGCCCGCGAACCAGACCGCGGCACGGCTTCCAAACAATCGGGGAAATGCCATGCCCATTTCCATGACACAGCCCGCCCCGAAGTTCCCAGCCTGAAACATTTGGCACGACTTTGCCGCGCGACTTCGCAGACTCCCCTCCGCCATGGCATTCCCGAACGCCCTGTTTCCCTCCCGCGCACTCCCCCTCCTCCTGGTTCTCGCTGCCACCGCAGCCGCCCCGTGTCTCTGCCAGGGACAGGGCTCCAAGGCCGACTACGCGCGCGCCATGAGCCTGGCCCAGCGCACCGAAGGCACCGTGTACCGGCAGGCCGTGCAGCCGCACTGGCTCCCGGGCGATACCCGATTCTGGTACAAGGTCACCACCGGGCCACAGTCGATCGAATGGATCGAGGTCGATGCCGAGGCCGGCACGCGCAAGCCGCTGGTCGATTCGATTCGCCTCGCGCAGGCCCTCACCCGGGCCACCGGAAAGCCGGTCAATGCCGGATTCCTCGACCTCGGACAACCGGAGGTCACGGCCGACACCGTCAGCTTCTTCACCCTCGGCAAACACTGGAACTGGTCGCGAACTGCAGGAACCCTCGCCGAGGATCCGCGCCCCGAGCCCTCGCTCGCCCCCATTCCCGCGGAATCACGCCGCGCCCGCTCTCGCGACGGCGGAAGCGATACGAAGTTGACGTTCGTAAACAAACTCACCGAGGACGTGGAGTTGTTCTGGGTGGACGGCAGCGGGCAAGGCAACGCCTACGGCCGCCTCCGCCCCGGGCAGGAGCGCGAGCAGCACACCTTTTCGGGACACGTCTGGGCCGTGACCGACCGATCCGGAACCTCGCTGGGACGCTTCGAGGCCACCGTCGAGCCTGCCCGCGTGGTGGTGTCGGAAACCCTGCGCCTGGAGGCCGCCAAGCCGAAGCAATCCGCGGGAACGGAGCCGCAGGGCAACTCCGGCACCGCATCGCCGGACGGCAAATGGTCGGCCTTCGTGCGCGATCACAACGTGGTGATCCGTACCAAGAATGGGGACACCTCGCTGGCCTCCACCACGGATGGAAATGCCGAGCACTCCTATCGATCCGACCTGGTGTGGTCTCCCGATTCCCGCTGGCTGGCGGTGATTCGTGCGACCCGAGGAGCCGAGCGGAGAACGAGCTGGATCGAATCCTCCCCGCGCGACCAGCTTCAGCCGAAGCTCCATTCCCAACCCTACCTCAAGCCCGGCGACGCCCTGCCCAAGCCCACGCTGCGGCTGTTCTCGGTGGACGAGCGACGCTGGATCGAGGTGAGCGATGCGCTGTTCTCCAATCCATTCACCGAATCCGGAGATCTCGACCTGAACTGGACCGCCGACAGCCGGGAGTTGCGTTTCATCTACAACCAGCGCGGACACCAGGTGTACCGCTGGCTTGGCGTCACCCCGGGCACGGGCGCCGTGCGCGTCATTGCCGAGGAGGCCCCGAAGACCTTCGTGGACTGGACCGCGAAGACCTATCTGCACTCGATGGAATCCGCGGGTGAGGCGCTGTGGATGTCGGAGCGCGACGGCTGGTGCCACCTGTGGCGGATCAACACCCGCACCGGCACGGTAATGAACCAGATCACGCGCGGTCCGTGGATCGTCCGTCAGGTGGAACGCGTGGAAGAGAAGGCGCATCAAATTTGGTTCTTCGCCGGGGGCATCCGTCCGGAGCAGGACCCGTACTACCTCCACCTCTGCCGGGTGAATTTCGACGGCTCGGACCTGCGCGTCCTCACCGAGGGCGACGGCACGCACAAGATTGCGTTCTCGCCCGATCGACGCTGGTTCCTCGACACCTGGTCGCGCGTGGACCAGCCGCCGGTCACCGAGCTTCGCCGCGCCTCTGATGGACGGCTCGTCCTCGAGCTGGAGCGGGCCGACGACACCGCGCTGCGCGCCACCGGATGGACCGTGCCCGAGCGGTTCGTCGCGACGGGACGCGACGGGAAAACCCCCATTTACGGGGTGATCATTCGTCCATCGAACCTGGATCCGAAGCGGAAATACCCTGTCGTGGAGGAGATCTACGCCGGTCCGCAGGGCGCCTTTGTGCCCAAGGAATTTGGTCGGTTGCTGCGTCAGCACGCGATTGCGGAACTTGGGTTCATCGTGGTGCAAATCGACGGCATGGGCACCAGCCAGCGCTCGAAGGCGTTTCACGATGTGTGCTGGAAGAACTTGGCCGATTCCGGATTCCCGGACCGCAAAGCCTGGATGCGAACCGCAGCGGCGGGTCGTTCGTGGATGGACCTGACCCGGGTGGGTCTCTACGGCGGAAGCGCTGGCGGACAGAACGCGCTTCGGGGACTGCTGGATCACGGCGACTTCTATTCCGTGGGCGTGGCCGACTGCGGATGCCACGACAACCGGATGGACAAGATCTGGTGGAACGAGCAGTGGCTTGGATGGCCCGTGGATGAGGCGTACAAGAAATCGTCCAACGTGGAAGACGCCGCCAAACTGCAGGGAAAACTGCTGCTGATCGTGGGCGAAGTGGACACCAACGTGGACCCCGCCTCGACCATGCAGGTGGTCAACGCGCTCGAAAAAGCCGGGAAGGATTTCGACCTCCTGGTGATGACCGGAGTGAATCACGGCGCGGGAGAAACCCCGTACGGGAGCCGTCGCCGGATGGATTTCCTCGTCCGCCATCTGCTGCGCCGCGAACCCCGCTGGGAATAAGCCCCGCTGACCCCATCTGCCATCTCCCATCTCCCAGCTGCTTCGCCCCCCGGCGGCTATCGAACAAACTCCAGCGTCAACAGCCGCGGCGGACGGCCCGCGTCCTCGTCGTGCCACCACTCGTTCAGCTTCACCAGACGCAATCCGGCGCGTTGCCCCGCGTCGATGAATTCGGAAACGTGATGGGTGAACGCTTCCACCTTTACCTCCGACCCGTTCGCGCCCTCAAAGCGGGCCTGGGTGCCCTCGTACTGACGGAACGGATGCAGCTCGCTCACGTGCAGAATCCCTCCTGACGACAGGCACGCGGCGGCGCGGGACAGCACCGGCGCCAGAGACTGGATGTGCTCGAGAACCAAATTAAACGTGGCCAAATCAGCGGATCCGTCGGGGATCGGCCATTGCTCCTGATTCAGATCCAGCCGGGCGAAGTTCACCAGCGGCGAGGTCACCCGCGAGCGCGCCCGGGCGAGCATGCCCTCGGAAAAATCAAAGGCGTGAACCGCGTCTGCAATTTGGGCAAGGAGCGCGGTGTTCTTCCCGGTGCCGCATCCCAGTTCGACCACGTTTCGAAATCGATGCGGTGAAAAACGGTTCCTCATCACCTGCGCGTCGAGATCGCGGGTCCGGTTCCGGTTGGTGTCGTACACGGCCGACCATTGGTTGTAGCTCGCTTCAATGCTCATGCGCGGATCGTTTCGCCCGTTCGATGCCCACGAGACTGCCAGCGTCAGGAGATCTGGCCCACCCGGAAATCCTGATCGATTTTGACACTCGTCGGGATGGAATTCGCCCGGCAGAATCGGGTCGAATTTCCAAAACCCGACCGCGGTCGAACGCGGTCGCAACGCCCGTGCCCACCCAGCACCCAACGCACCCCATGCCCGCGCTCGCCGCCCGCCGGCGAGCCGCCGCCAAGGCCTTGTGGCTGGCCGGCAGCGTCGCGCTTGCTGCGATTCCCGGCCGACAGGAACTCCGGGCGGAATCCCCTTCCGATCCTGCGGCGGTCTTCTTCGAATCGAAGATCCGTCCCCTGCTGATCGATCGGTGCGTGGATTGCCACGGACCCGAGAAACAGAAGGGCGGGCTGCGACTGGATTCCGCCGAGGCCTTCCACAAGGGCGGCGAACACGGCGCGGTGGTCGATCCCGGAAACCCGGACGAAAGCCGGCTCATCACCGGGATCCGCCGCACCGATCCCGACTTCCAAATGCCGCCCAAGAAGCCGCTCACTTCGACCGAAGTGAAGCTGCTCACCGACTGGGTGCGCTCCGGAGCCAAATGGCCGGCGTCCGCAGCGTCCTCAGCCGACGCAACGAACACCCCGTCCAGCGGCCCAGCAGCCACGGAGGCGCGTCTTGCCGCTGGGAAGTCTTGGTGGGCGTTCCAGCCGATCCGGCGCGCCCAGCCCCCTGCGGCGGCCCCGGGGACCCTGCCGGTGGATGCCTTCATCCTCGATTCGCTGCGTCAGGCCGGGATTTCGCCCAATCCCCGCGCCGACCGGCGACAACTCATCCGGCGTGTCAGTTTTGATCTGCTCGGCATTCCTCCCACCCCGGAGGAAGTGGCCGCGTTCGAACGCGATTCCCGCCCCGATGCCTGGGAACGCGTCGTGGACCGCATGCTCGCATCGCCCCTCTACGGCGAACGCTGGGGCCGTCACTGGCTCGACGTGATGCGCTTCGCCCAGAGCAACGGCTACGAGCGCGACGGCGAAAAGGCGAACGCGTGGCGGTATCGCGATTACGTCATTCGCGCGCTGAACGCCGACAAGCCGTACGACCAGTTCATCCGCGAACACATCGCGGGCGATGAGCTGGAGCCCTTCTCCACCGACGGCATCATCGCCACCGGATTCGCCCGCCTGGGCGTGATGGACGACGAACCGGACGACGCCCTCACCGCCCGCTACGACGAGCTGGATGACATGGTGTCCACCACAGGCACCGCGTTCCTCGGCCTTTCCATCGGCTGCGCCCGGTGCCACGAGCACAAGTTTGATCCCATCCCGCACGAGGACTACTACCGCCTGTTGTCCTTCTTCCGCGCCGTAGGCCCCGGACAGTCCGCATCGCAACGTCCCCTCGCCTCGCCCGAGGAATTGGCCTCCTGGGAAGCCGGACGAACCGGACGCATTCACACGCTGGAACAGGAGCTAAAATCGGCAGCGCCGTCGGAACGTTCCAAAATCGAGGCGAAGCTGAAGCGCGTTCGCGAGGAGGCTCCGCCGTTTGAGAAGGCACTGTCGATGCGCGAAACCGGCGGCCAGCCCGAGGAAACGCGCGTGCTGCGTCGAGGCAATGCCCGCACCCCGGGCGATGCCGTTCAACCCGCCTTCCTCAGCGTGCTGCACCGCGGACCCGCCCCGGTCCCGCAGCGTCCCACCAATGCTCCGTCCTCCGGCCGCCGGACCGTCCTGGCCGACTGGATCGCCAACCGGAACAATCCGCTCACGGCGCGCGTGATGGTCAATCGCGCCTGGCATCATCACTTCGGACGCGGCATCGCCCGCACCGTCGGCGACTTCGGCAAGGCCGGCACTCCGCCCACGCATCCGGCGCTGCTGGACTGGCTCGCGGCCGACTTCATGGACCACGGCTGGTCCCTGAAGCATCTGCACAAGACCCTCCTGCTGTCCGAGACCTACCGCCGCTCCTCCGCCGACTCACCGGCTGCGGCGGCTGCCGATCCGGCCAACGATAAACTGTGGCGATGGAACCTGCGCCGGCTCGAGGCCGAATCCATTCGCGACACCGTGCTCGCCATCAGCGGCGAGTTGAACCTGCGCCCCGGCGGACGCGGCTTCTTCCCCCACCTCGGCGGCGAGGTGCTGGCCGGCGGATCGCGTCCCGGCACCGATTGGGAAATCTCCCCGCCCGCCGAGCAAAGCCGCCGCAGCGTGTACGCCTACGTGCGACGCACCTCGCCTGTTCCATTTTTGGAATCGCTGGATTACGCGAACACGTTCTCCCCGCTCACCGAGCGTCCCATCACCACCGTGGCCCCGCAGGCGCTGCTGATGTTGAACGACGACTTCATGCGCGAGCAGTCCGCCGCCTTCGCAAACCGGCTGCTCCGCGAGGCGCCGGAATCCGACACGTCGCGAATCGCGCAGGCCTACCGCATTGCCCTCAACCGGGAACCGTCGGAGCGCGAAGTGCAGACCGGCCTGAAGTTTTTGGAACGGCAGCAGGCGGCGTTTGATCGCATCGCCACCCGCCTCGCGTTCAAGGCCGACGTGCCGGCCACCATGAGCACAACGTTCTTTGATCATCTGAAGCCCGCAGACTTCATCCAGGCCCCGCGCGGGTGGAGCGCGCGTCGCGGACACTGGCCGGATCAATACGAGGGCAATCGCATCGTGGAACGCGGCAACGGACCGTTCGCCCTATCCGATTCGGCCCGATTCACCGCGGGGACTCTCTCCGCCCGGGTGGTGCTCCACACCGCGTTTGAAAGCGGCGGACTGCTGCTGCACTGCGGCGCGGACGGCGATCGTCCCACCGGATACGAAGTCGTGTTCGATCCGCGCGAGCAGCGCGTTACCCTGCGTCGCCTCGGCCCGGAGGTGCGCGTGCTGGGATCGGCCATGGCCTCGATTCCCATGCAAGCAGCCTTCCCGCTGCGCGTTGAATCAAACTTGGGACACATGCAGATCTGGCTGAACAACGAACCCAAGCCGACGCTCGATCTCACCGATCTCGCGCCACTCACTTCGGGCGACCGGATCGGCGTCCGTCCCTGGGGCTCGGCGCTGAGTCTCGATGATCTCGAAGCGACGCCGTCCGGCGGAGCCCCGCGCTGGCGGGCGGCGGAGGCCGTTCGGGGCACGCCCGCGGCGAGGCGCGCGTTGGAGGCGTACTGCCTGCTGGTGCTGAATCTGAACGACGTGATTTATCCCGACTGAACCGCAACCCGATGAACTCCCCCCTTCCACCGCACTTCGGCCAGGGCATGGGTCCGCTGGCCCGCCGACGGTTTCTCGCGCAGTTGAGCCAGGGGTTCTCCGGCATCGCACTCGCCAGCCTGTTGCAGCGCGACGGCTTCCCCGGAGCCTCGGCCCTGGCCGCCGGCGCTCCGTTCACGGCCCCGCTTGCGCCGCGTCCCGCCCACCTCGGCGGCAAGGCCAAGGCCTGCATTTTTCTGTTCATGTACGGCGGTCCGTCGCAGATGGACCTGTTCGATTTCAAACCGGAGCTCAACAAGCGGCACGGTCAGACCGCCAACCTGGAACAACGGCGGCGCGACGTGAAGGCCGGGACGCTGCTGGGGTCGAAACGCGAATTCAAACGACACGGCCAATCGGGCCAGTGGATCTCCGACGCGCTGCCCCTGCTGTCACGTCATGCCGACAAGCTGGCCGTGATCAAATCGCTGTACTGCGACTCCTTCGCGCACGGATCGGCGATGCTGCAGATGAACTCGGGGCGGATCATCCAGGGCTGGCCCTCGGTGGGTTCGTGGCTGGCGTACGGGCTGGGATCTCCGAATGAGAATCTGCCCGGCTACGTGGTGATGCTCGATCCGCGCGGCGGTCCGATCAGCGGCGCCGCGAACTGGTCCGCCGGATTCATGCCCGCGTCGTATCAGGGCACTGTGTTCCGATCCGCCGGACAGCCCGTGCTCGATTTGGATTCTGCATCGGGCCTCACGCCGGAAATGCAGCGGGACCTGATCAGCACCGCGAACTCGCTCAACGCCGAGCATCTCGCGACGCACCCCGGCTTCAGCGAATTGCAGGCGCGCATTGCAAGTTACGAACTGGCCTTCCAACTCCAGACCGCAGCCCCCGAAGCGCTCGATCTTTCGCAGGAGAGCCGTCAGACGCTGGAGATGTACGGCGTCCATGAATCCAAGCCCGACTACCATCCGCTCGCGCTCGGCCCCGCGCCGTTCGGACGCCAGTGCCTGATCGCACGACGCCTGGTGGAACGCGGTGTCCGGTTCATCCAAATCTACCACGGCGGCGGACACCAGCAGCAGAACTGGGACGCGCACAATGGCGTGGAGGAGAACCTGAAGATTCACTGTCCCGAAATTGATCGCCCCATTTCCGCGCTGCTCGAGGACCTCGACCGGCGCGGCCTGCTCGACTCCACGGTGGTGGTGTGGGGCGGCGAGTTTGGTCGTCAGGCGGTGAGCCAGGGCGGCAACGGCGGACGCGACCACAACCCACTCGGCTTCACCTACTGGCTTGCTGGTGGCGGGACCAAGGGGGGAACGAGCTATGGCGAGACCGACGAACTCGGTCACGCCGCGGTGGGCAACCGGCATCACATTCGCGACCTCCACGCCACGCTGCTGCACCTGATGGGACTCGACCCGCTGCGGCTCACCTTCCCCTACGGCGGACTCCAGCAAAAGCTCACCGGCGTGCAAGAAGCCGAAATCATCCACGGCCTCCTCGCGTAACGCGCCCGCGCCGAGCCGCGGGCGCGAAGGCAAAAGGTAAAAGGCGAAAGGCAAAGGGGATTCGAGACTTTGGGTTTTCGACTTTGGACCTGGGACTTTGGACTTTGGACTTCGCGTCTCGTCTCCGCCATTGACTCGCCCGGGGTGTTTTCCGTCTTTTAGGGCCGATACATGAGCACACTCACCAACCAGATCGCCGTCGTCACCGGCGCCGGACGCGGCATCGGACGCGCCATCGCCCTTAAATTCGCATCCCTCGGAGCCGACGTCGTGTGCGTCTCCCGCACCGAAGCCAACTCGGAAAGCGTCGCCGCCGAGATCCGCGCCACCGGACGCAAGGCTTGGGCGCTGGCGGTGGACGTGTCGGATTCCGCAGCCGTCACCGCGGCGGTCGCCAAGATTTTGGAACAGGCGGGTCGCGTGGACATCCTGGTGAACAACGCCGGTGTCACCCGCGACGGATTGCTCATGCGCATGAGCGAGGCCGACTGGGACGCCGTGCTGAACACCAATCTCCGCGGAGCCTTCCTCTTCACCAAGGGATTCACCCGCGCCTTCCTCAAGCAGCGCAGCGGACGCGTGATCAACATCGCGTCGGTCATCGGCCTCATCGGCAACGCCGGTCAGTGCAACTACGCGGCAAGCAAGGCCGGCCTGATCGGGTTCACGAAATCGGTGGCCAAGGAATTCGGCTCCCGCGGCGTGACCTGCAACGCCATCGCGCCGGGTTTCATCCAGACCGACATGACCGCGGTGCTCGACGACACCCTCAAGGAAGCGCTTCTGAAACAGATCCCGCTGGGTTCGTTGGGACAAGCCGAAGACATCGCCGAAGCCGCCGCTTATTTGGCCGGTCCTGGGGGCCGATACGTCACCGGACAGGTGCTTACGGTCGATGGCGGAATGGTCATGTGACACTTTTGGGAGAATTTTTTCCGGGAACAGGGCTTGACGCTTTCCTCCCCCGCCCCTAGACAGGCCCCGCAAAACAAACGCAACCCTATGGCTGCTGAAAAATCCATCGAGCAACGCATCAAGGACATCATCGTCGAACAGCTCGGCGTCAACGCCGACCAGGTAACCCCTGAGGCCAAGTTCATTGAAGATCTTGGAGCTGATTCGCTCGACACCGTCGAACTCGTCATGGCGCTCGAAGAGGAATTCGGCGCGGAGATCCCCGACGAGGAAGCTGAAAAGCTCCAAAGTGTCGGCGACGTGAACAAGTACATCGAGGAATTGCAGTCGAAGTAATTCGACTCGCCCCGATCCCGCGGAGGCAGCCGGTCTCTTCCGGCTGCCTTTTCTTTTTCCCCGGGAAGGTGGCGCATTTTTCCTTTGCGCTTCCCGCCCGTTTTCGAGGGTAATTCGTCCCCAAACCGTATGAGTTCCTGGTCTGAACGTCGTGTCGTCGTCACCGGTATCGGCTGTGCCTCCAGCTTGGGCAACGATGCCAACACGCTGTGGAATAACATCCTCGCCGGCCAATGCGGCATCGATCGCGTCCAAGCCTTCGACATCAGCGCGTATGACTGTCAGATCGCCGCGGAAGTGCGCGATTTCGACCCCATCCCCGCATTCCCGTCGCCCAAGGAAGTCCGCCGCACCGACCGCTTCACCCACTTCGGCGTCTTCGCCGGATGGGGCGCGCTCAAGGACTCCGGTCTCGACCTCGAAAAGACCAACCGCGACGAAGTGGGCGTGTTCCTCGGCTCCGGCATCGGCGGCCTGTACACCACTGAGGAGCAGCACAAGATCCTCCTCGCCAAGGGACCCGGCCGCGTGTCGCCGTTCATGATCCCGATGCTGATCCTGAACATGGCCTCGGGCCTGTTCTCGCTCTACTACAAGCTCCGCGGACCCAACTTCGCCACCTGCTCCGCCTGCGCCACCGCCACCCACGCCCTCGGCGAAGCCTGGGCCGTGATCAAGCGCGGCGACGCCTCCGTGATGTTCGCCGGCGGCACCGAAGCCACCGTCGTTCCCCTCGGCATGGGCGGGTTCGCCGCCATGAAGGCGATGAGCACCCGGAATTCCGAACCGAAGAAGTCCTCGCGTCCGTTCGACCGCGACCGCGACGGCTTTGTGATGGGTGAAGGCGCTGCCGTGCTGGTGCTCGAGGAACTCGAACACGCCAAGCGCCGCGGCGCGCGGATCTATTGCGAAGTGGTAGGCTACGGGAACACGGCCGACGCAAACCACATGACCGCCCCCGATCCCGAAGGCGAAGGCGCCGCCCGCGCCATGCGCATGGCCCTCCGCCACGCCCAGCTCAATCCGGATCAGGTCGACTACATCAACTGCCACGCCACCAGCACGCCGGTGGGCGACGTGTGCGAAACGAAGATGATCAAGAACGTCTTCGGCGATCACTCCAAGGTGCTTGCGGCCAGCTCCACCAAGGGCGCGACCGGCCACATGCTCGGCGCCGCCGGTGCGATCGAAATGGCCATCTGCTGCAAGGCGGTGGAAGCCCAGATCGCTCCTCCCACGTTGAACCTCGACAACCCGGATCCGGGCTGCGACCTCAACTTCGTGCCCCACACGCCGCAGGAACGGAAGATCGACGTCTTCACCAACAACTCCTTCGGCTTCGGCGGGCACAACGCCATCCTGATCGGCAAGCGGTTCAAGGGTTGAGGCGGGAGACCGCGGTTGAAGGGTTGAAAAGTTGAAGCGTTGAAGGGGAATGCGGACGACAACCCCGGAGGCGCGTCCTGCATCCGAAAGCGCCAGAGGACTGGCGCACTCCACGACGCTGTCGCGACTTCACTCCCCGCGCTGCAACCTCCGCCAGGTCTTGGACTGCGGTAGTCCTCTACCGCTTTTAACGGAGCCGATGCCGCCACCCTGAGTTTCGTCGTGGAAACCGAAGAGCCACGCGGATTCATCCCCGCCTTCCGATAAGCAAAAACCCCGCGGATTTTTCCGCGGGGTTTTGTGTTTTTGAAAACCGACTCGTTCGCGCTTAGCGATACAAGGTGTAACCGGTGTGGTCGCGGTACCAGAGGAAGTCATTCTTCCCGGCGCCGTCGAACGCACGCGTGTTGAAGACGAAGGTCACCGGATACTTCGAGGTCGAGCTCAGCCACTTGTGGACTTCGGCATGACCGTCGGCGAAGGAGAATCCGCACGCCCCATTGTGGTACGAGGCCGGAAGGTCGCCCCACTGGGACGCGGTGTACGACACGGTGAAGAAGGCATCGTTGATGGAGTCCGGATGCTCATCGACCGTCAGCCAGGTGTTCGAAGGCGCCGGCACGTCAGCGGTCTTGAGGAACTGGCGGTAGGTGCCGCCCTCGGACCAGCTCTTGCCGTTGGCCGAGCTGTCCAGGTTATCGGACCGGCCGAACAAGGCGTTCATCGAATTGCTGCGAAGGCGCTTGGACCAGCCCTTCGAACGTTGCGCCTTGGACATCACGGTGTCGGACGGGCACTTGTAGATCCCCAGCGCGTTGCCGGCGTACTTGGCGAGCACCCCGTTCAGCACCCACTCGGTGTTGGTCACGCTCTGGCCGTCGATGCCGGAGGTGTCCCAGGTCATCACGTTATTCACCCAGTTGTTGAACCGCTTCGACGTGATCGCCGACTCGGTATCAGGAATGGTGAAATTGTTGGCGCAGGCGTCGTTGGCGTCACCGGCGTACAGGTGCCAGGCAAGCAGGAGCTGCTTGTTGTTGCTCACGCACTGGATGCCCTGGGCCTTGGATTTGGCTTTGGCGAGGGCCGGGAGGAGCATGCCGGCGAGGATCGCGATGATCGCGATGACCACGAGCAGCTCGATCAACGTGAAGCCGGACCTCCGAACGGAACGAGATTCAATGGGGTTCATTTGAGGGATCGTTGGGAACTGGCAATGCTATGTGGAATCTTGGGCAAAATGGCAAGAAGCAACTGAGTGGGCGCACTCGCACAGTCGGTTCCGAGGTGCTTTGGGGCCGGCAACGAAAGAGGGCTCCAGGGGCGGAGCAGGTTGACGGGTTGAAAAGTTGAAGCGTTGAAGCGGAACTAAGCCGCCGCCGTAAATCGGCGCCGCTCCCAAGCTCCGACGAACGGGAACGAAAATAGCCCATGACTTCAGGCCTGGGTTCTTATGAAACGGAGGCTTCGAGTCCCGCAGGGACGGCAGAGGCGTGCGGAATTCGACTACTTCCCCACCGGCGCACGCACCGTGGTCCATCGATCCAAAACCGGTTTTGCCAGGGTCTGCGTCGTTCCATCCGGCCAGAGGATTTGTGCCGATTCGACTTCCGCCACCGCCCCCAATCCGAAGTGCAGCTCCAACGGCTGCTGGCTCCGAAACGAATCGCCGTTCACCACCTGCGAAACCCGCGTGCGTCCGCCCGCAGTGAGGCGCACCCGCGTTCCCTCCACCGGCACGCCGCGGGAGGTTCTTTCGAATCGGAACCCGATCCAGTGACCGGTCGTCGGGAGCGCGTTGCGATAGATCCGCAGCGTTTGCTGCACCACCGGCCAGACCTCCAGCGTGGTCACGATCAAGTCCTCACGCCCGTCCCCGTCCAAATCCGCCGACACCGCATTGCGGCAATCCTCGGGCATCGCCACCCCGAGGGGATGCCCGGCTTCCAGATAACCTTCGGTGCCCCGATTTAGGTACAATCGGTTCCGCTCGTAGCCGCCATACGACCACCCATCGCCGCGCGTCGCCCCGTGCTTGCGCATGAAGTACGAGGTCGCCGTGCGATCATCCACGGATCGATCGATGTAGATGTCATGCAGCCAGAATTCGGATTCGTAATCCTGCACGGTTCGGCCGCTGACGTGGCCGTTGACGATGTAAAGATCCGGCCGGGAATCGTTGTCAAAATCCGTCGCCGCCACTCCCCAGGCCCAGCCGGATCGCGCGATCACCGCCTCGTGCGGATCCGCCGCAAACCGTCCGTCCGGCTGCGCGAGGTACATGCGATTTCCCCAGGTCATCCTTCCCCTCAGCGTCGGATCCGTCGCGTCGTCCGGTCGCCGCAGCCCGAGGTGATCCAGTCGATCCACCGTGGAGGAATTCATCCCGATCATCAGCAGGTCGAGCCGGCCATCGCCATTGAAGTCCGCCACCGCGGTTCCCATTCCAAAGGCGTGCGACTCCGGAAGCGCACGCGCGGTGACATTCGTGAACCGCCCGGTTCCGTCGTTGGAAAACAAATCGATGCCCGCGAAATCGCTGACCAGCGCCAGGTCTGCACCGGATCCGCCGCCGAAGTCTCCGAACACCGCGCTGTACACCCGCCGATGCCGCCGCGCCGACAACCCGGCGGAATCCGTCGCGTCGCGAAATCCGCCCTCCGAATCCTGAATCAGGAGAAACGCCGGATGCCCGTCGTTCGCCGCGTGAAAACTCGGGGAGAGAATCTGTCCGATCGTGGGAACGCGATATTGCCCGATGAAGAGATCGATCCTGCCGTCGTGATTCACATCCGCAGCCGCGATGACCGCCGGATTTACCATCGGCAACGATGGGCTCCAAATTCGCCGCGGAGGATCCGCAAACGCCCCGCCGGGAAGCCCGCGCCACATCAACAACCCGTTGCGATCCGCCCCGATCAGATCGGCAACGCCATCGGCATCGAGGTCCGTCATCACCGCGGCCAACAACTCCGTGGGGAGCGTTTTCACGAGCGAACGCGAAACATATCCACCCGATGCCGTGCGCGAATACACCCGGTTCACCGCAGGCAACAGCACTTCGGGAAATCCATCTCCATCGAGGTCGTGCACCAATATCGGGTCAATCGCCCCGCCCTTGCGCAGCGGCTCGATCACCTCCGACAACACTGGCGCGAAGCCGCCGGGCCCCTCGCGAAACGTCAGCTGCAGTCGGCTCGCATCCACTCCTGCAAGCCTCCATCGCCCCGTGGCCGGATCGCGGTCCCCCCAGGCCACTCCGACTTCGCCCTGCACCGTCGCGCGCGCACCGCGTGCGACGTGCGTGGCATCGATGCGAAGACTCCACCGGCTCCGATCCGGAGACCCATCGGCCTTTGCATCAAAGGCACGATGGCGAAGCTCAATGCCATCGATCGTCCAACCGGCTCGTTCAAATCCAGCAACCCACTCCTTCCATTCCGCAGCTCCCAACTCGCGACCGCCTGGCTGGGAAGCCCGCGATCGAATTCCCAGCGGGCCTTGGGTTTCACCCGCCCAACTCCCGAGAGTCACCCGCCCTGGATCAAACTCGCGGATCACCGCCCAGCGGTTCGATGATGGGTTCAACGAATCCCAGAAGAGCTCCAAAGTTCGTCCGCATTCCTGCGCCAGCAGTTCGCGCGACCAGACCGTGTCATCGATGTGTTTCAGCCCGGCCTCAAATCGAGCGAGGGGCGAAGTGGACTCCTGAACCGATGCGGAGGAGGGCGCGGGCGCGGGCGAATCGGCCGGCTCCGGTTTCAAGCCCCACCATAGAATTCCGCCGCCAATACCCAGCGCCACCGCGACGGAAGCGATCGCACCGAAGACTCGACGGTGCGAAGCGCTCATGGCGTGGGATCCACGGAGTGCCACGTATCGACTTTGGGACGTTCCAATCGCGTCTGCCCTCCACCGGGCCAATGCACCACGGCCGACACCGGCTGGGCCGCGCCCAGACCGAAGTGGACCCGGCCGGACGACTGGCTCCGAAACGAATCCCCGGCCAACACCCAGCGCGTTTGTCGCCCCACGGAATCGACCAACTCCACGCGCGCGCCCACGGGCGAGCGACCATGACCGTCGAGTCGGAATCCGATCCAGTGTCCGGTCGCGGCGAGTTCGTTGTGATACACCATCAGACGCTGCTTGCGCGCCGGCCATCCTGCGGACGTGGTGAGGATCAAATCCAGACGTCCATCGCCATCCACATCTTCGGCCACCAGATTCCGGCAATCCTCGGGCACGGCGACCCCGAGCAGCCACGCCACCTCCGGAAAATCCGCTCCGCCGGCGTTCAGGCGAAGCTGCGACATCTGCCATCCTCCGTAGCTCGCGCCATCGGCCTTGCGGCGGCCCGCGGCGGTGCGGAAGAACAACTCCGCCGCTGCATCATTGGTGGAACCGGCCGCATAGAGATCGTGCCGCCAGAACTGCCGTTCGTAGTCGCGCGTGCTGGCGCGGGTTTCGTGGCCCGCAGCCACCGCAAGATCGAGCCGCCGGTCGTTGTCAAAATCCGCAAACGCCGCCGCCCAGCTCCATCCCGTGTGACGCAACGCATCGGCCATGGCCCCATCGGCCGGAGCGAGGCCCAGTCCCGAACCTGTTCCAAAAAAGAGGCGATTCCCGAAGGTCATCGGCCCGCGGAATTTCGCCGGTGCGGGCGCGTCCGTGCGGTTCCATCCGGCAGCGTCCATCCGTTCGGCCACCGGCGAATCCATTCCGAGCATGAGCAGATCCGGCCGCCCGTCGCCGTTCAAATCCGCCACCGCGTGGGCCATGCCGAATCCGAGCCGGCGCTCGCCCAGTGAATCGCTCTCCCGACGAAAATGCCCGGCACCATCCCCGAGCCAGACATCGAGTCCGGCGAAATCGCTCACCTGAACCAGATCCAGCCGCCCGTCACCGTTTACATCAATGAACGATGCGCTGTATGCCCGACGATTCCGAAGGGAGCCCAGCCCGGAGGATTCGGTGGCGTCGGTGAAGTGCCCCTTCCCGTCATTGAGCAGGAGCGTTCCCGGGAAGCCGTCGTTGGCGTCGTGAAATGGCGTGGGGAATTGTCCGCCCTGATACGGGATCTTGTACTGGCAGACCCAGACGTCGTTGTCACCATCTCCATCGACATCTCCCACCGCGATGGCTTGGGGATGACGCCACGGGGTCTGGGCCGACCAGACGAGGACCGGACTGCCTGAGGTGCGACCTTCGGCCGTGCCCGGAACCATCTCGAGTCCGCGCGCGCTGGCCAGGATGAGATCTGCCGCACCGTCCCCGTTCACATCCGCCCGGGCCGCCGCCACCACGGGATCGGGAGTCAGATTCGCGAGGGTCTCCGCGACGAACTCGCGTCGACCTCCGGCGCCAGGCCGGTTCCACCAGATCTTGTTCGCACCCACCATGGCCGGCTCAACAAATCCATCCCCGTCAAAATCGGCGACGATCAACGGATCCATGAACTCGCGCAGCCCGGTCGGGATTTCTGAATTCAGCCACGACACAAACGGAAGCGGACCACTCCGCGAAAGCAGCTCCATCGACTCCACGCGAATCTTCGACACCGCCGGTGAGGTTCCCGGGTTGGGTCGGGTCCATTCCACATCTGCCGTCGCAGAAATCCAGATTCGCTGCTGTTTCGCCGGAAGCTCCAGCGGGAGGGTGGCCTCGATGCGGGATCGCGCCGCAGTCTGGGGTGTCGCAGGGGCATGGCGGGTGAGCTTCCAGTGGGTTCGGCCGAGCACCCATCCTTCCGATTCCCAGCGGGCCAGCCGCTCGGCCCATTTTGCCGGGTCGAAGGATTCCAGATCCGTCGCGGGCGGATGGGGCGCGGAAGCCCAACGTTGAATTCCGTGGGCCGATCCCGGCAGCGTCTGCAATCGCGGCAGGTCCATTCGCGAAAGCTGCGAGGAAACCAACTTCAATACGGGCCAGGGCGCAGGGGAGGCGTTCAAGGCGTCCCAGAACCGGTTCAGCTCATCCTCGTGAAGTTCGGCGTCGAGCTCCCCGCCCCAGGATTGCGCATCGGCCGCCTGCTCGCGCGCATCCAGAGCCAGATAGGCCCGTGCCGCCTCGTCCAGTTTGCGGTCCACCTCGGCCGTGACGGCCCGCGGCGCTGGGGATCGCGTGCGGTCCCGCCGCACGATTGCCCATCCGGCCAGTCCAATCAGGACGGCAACGAGCGCTAGAAGACGTGGAAGTCCGGGTCGCATGGTGATGCAGGCCCATTGGATGCCAGAAGACCGCCGGAGGTCGAGCCGGGAGGCGGGGATCCCTTCGGGGTACGACGCAACCGGGCACTGGAAAATCCACGATTGACTTCACCGATGCCCCTCATAACGTCGCGAAATCAGCCCGCACCACGTACCGGCGCCACTTTTGGTGTCGAGGAGTCCCGGCCGTATGATTCGCACCAAAACCTACAAACCGACGCAGCCGAAACTTTCGGCATTCACCCTCATTGAGTTGCTCGTCGTGATCGCGATCATCGCGATTCTCGCCGGCATGCTCCTGCCCGCACTGGGCCGCGCCAAAGATCGCGCCCAGCTCACGTTGGACATCAACAACGTGAAACAGATCCTGCTGTCCAACCACATGTATGCGGCGGACAACAGCGACTACAATGCGCACCCGACCTGGGGTGGTGATCTGACCGGCCCCGATGGCTGGGCCTACGCCACGGCGAACAAGAACCGCATCCCGGGCGGACCCGCGGCTCCGGTCTCCTGCGCCGGCAAGGACATCAATTCCAAGGAGTATTCCAATCAGGTCCAGTTCTTCAAAGTCGGCCAGCTCGGACCCTTCCTGAGCACGGTCAACGTGATGTACTGCCCGAAGGACATCGCCACCCGCAACACCGGCAAGTTCAAGGCCTGGTGGCTCGGACGTCCGGTGAAGGTGACCTCCTACTGCTGGAACGGCACCACGGCCGGTTACCCGGTGAACGACCTCGCCGGAAAGACCTACAAGATCTCGGACTTCCTCGCCACCGACATCCAGCTCTGGGAGCAGGACGAGACCAATCCGTTCTTCTTCAACGACGCCAGCAACAACCCGCAGGACGGCGCTGAAGGCGTCTCCCAGCGTCACGCCGGCGCGAACGCCTACACCAGCAACACCAAGGATCTCGGGGGTGGCGCTATGCTCGGCCGCTTCGGTGGCTCCTCCGGCATCATCAAGTGGAAGGCATACATGCAGCTCGGCAAGACGGATCCGAAGCCGAACGACCTCTACTGCGGACCTGCCTACCGCAAGAACTAACGAAACCTGAAAACGGTTTCCTCCACACAGGCCGGGGCTTCCCCGGCCTGTGTTTTTTTATGGACACGCGATCCCGAACAGGCGAGGGAAAGGCCGTTTTCCCCATCCAAACTACGAACCTTTTATGACCACCCTTCGCCCCCTCAGCCTGATTCTCACCCTGATCGCCGCGCTCGCCCTCACCGGCTGCAAGGGCAAGGAGGAAACTGCCGCTCCCACCTCCGCGCTCGCGCCCACTCTGGATTCCAAGGGTGAAGTGATGGCGCTGCTGGAGAAGAAGCAATACGAGGCCTGCGTTGAAGCCCTTTCGAAGCTCCGGGAGAAGGTGACCACCCCTGCTGCGGAAGCCGAGTTCACCGCGTTGTCCCGCGAGGTGATGACCCAGCTCCGCATGGTGTCGGGTTCCGACGAAGCCGCGAAGACCGCCTTCCGCTCCCTCTCGCAGCTCGGCGCGGGACGCTAGTTCCCAGCGCGTAGAACGCACTTCACGGTGCGCCTCCGCGGAGGCAGACGCTCCGCTACTCCCGGAGGCGCATCGGCCGCTCGTCCCGCCGTTGCAACCACGGGGCAAAGGCTTCCGCCATCGCCCCGGGACGATCGAGCAACGTGCGCTTGGCGACCGCCTCAGGCAGCGCTGACGGCGTATCCGATTTGATGCGCTGCATCCACTGGCTCCACACCACCTCCCGCGTCCCGGGCCGCGCCTGAAGGCCGACCGTGTAATCGTAGCCAGCCGGTGGCGTGCCGCCCGATTGCTTGAGCGAACGCTCGGCCAGACAGCGGATCGCAGCATAGGGATCATCGAGCAACTGCCCGAGAACGGGCTCCGTCCAGCCGGGCCCTTTGGCAACCCCCGATGCGCGCAGCGCAGGCTCCCATCCGTAGTGCCACGTGATCAATGCACGCTGGCCCGCATTTCCGGTCAGCGCGATGCGGACCGATTCCGCCACGGAATCCGCACCTGAAGGCAGCGCCGCCGGCACCGGCTGCTTGTACCATTCCTGGAGCTTGCCGGCGGTCCATTGAAGCGGCCGGTCGAGGTGGCACAACGAGCACGCATCGGGACGCCCCGAGGACAAGGCATCGGCCACCCGCGGACTGCTCACCTCGTGACTCCGGATCGCCGAGAGCACCCCGTAGGTGGTGTGGGGCATGTGGCAGTTGTAGCACTCGCTGCCCGAAGAATTCGGAGCGTGATGCGTGTGCGCCGCCACGGCCGCGGTCTCGCGGTATTTCGGATGACACTGGATGCAGGCCCGGTTGTCGGTGCGATTGCGCGCGAGCTGATCGTCCGGTTCGCTGTTGTGAAGCGAATGACACGAGAGGCAGGAGAACTTCCCGCCCTTGAAACAGGGCGATTCGATCAAGCCGTTGTACTCGCGTCCACTCACCCGGATCATGCCATCGGGCCAGAAGTAGTCGTTCAACAGATCCGGATTCGCCGCCAACACCCGGTTCAGCCAGGGCTGTTGATCGAGATGCCGCGGACGGATTACCGGAGTGGTGGCTTCGAGATCATCGCCCGGACGGAACCGGAAGCCAGTCTCCGACCATCCCTCGTTCCGATCGTACCACTTCATCGAGTGGCAGAACGCGCAGACTTGCGAGGCCCGCGCCGGATCGAGCTTCTCCGGATGGACAATCGCGTGATCGAGTTTGGGATCCTTCTGCGCGAGCCCCTGTTTGCGTCGGTCCCGCTCCAGGGCCACGTGACGCTCCGCAGGTCCGTGGCACGCCTCGCAGGAAATTCCAAACTCCGCCACCTGCGTGGCAAAGGTGCGCTCCTGCCGGTTCAAATGCGGTTCCGGCGCCGTGGTGTGGCAGCGGCTGCAGACGATGTTCCATGTCTCGGCGCGGTGTTGCGCATCGGGCGGACGCAGGAAAGTCGAATTTCGCGGCACCCACCGCTGCTCGGGAATGAGCCAGGTGAAGGGAAATCCGATCTGACAATTTCCCATCCCGTTGGGCAGCCAGAACACCTGCATGTGATGAGATCCCGTCACCAATGTGATGGGGGCCTCGGCCGCCTCCGGTTTAACCGCATCGGAGTTGCGCTGGGCGGCGCGTTCCATGCGCACCCAAAGCTCGTTGCTGCGCGTGCTCAGGGTGAATCGCGTGCCGTCGTTGGTCAGCACCACGTGATCGAACCGGGCCTTGACCGTCTTGGCATCGGCGAGCTGGGTCATCGTGCGATGATAGCTCCGGTGCCAGCTCTCATACGGATCGGCATGGCATTCCTGGCACGACGACGACCCCACATATCCATTCGTGGCGGAAACCACCGGGAGCACTGCGGGATCCAAACCGGGTTCGGGAGCCACCGCGGCACCGGGCTGGGAAACGGGAGTGTTGGAAGCCGTTGGCGGCGTCGGTGAAGGCGAGCAACCGGTCAGCAGCGCGGCCGCGATGGCGGTCACGCCCGCGAGGAACGCGGTCAGCCGGGAAACCATTCGCGGGTGCACCGCAAAAACCTGCCGCGAGCCACCCGAGAATGCAACGCGCCAACGCGGATGGGCATCACCCTCCTTGAATGTCCGTGATTCCGCATTGCACCGGCGTTCACGCTTGTTTCAATCGAGTCAGTCTCCCAACGCCCATGCAAACGATGATTCGACTCGTCCCCAAGGTGTTCTTCAACCGGATGGAGGAGGGACTCGACCTCTTTGTCGATGGGCTCGGGTTCACGGTGCTGTATCAGGACAGCAACCTCGCGGTGGTGGACCGGGATGGCGTGAAGGCTTATGTCGTTGAAAGCCCGGAATACGCGGCGAAGGATCGACCCGAGATCGCCATCGAGACCCATCAGATCGAAGCGCTTTACCGCGAAATTTCCCAACGCCGCCCCGATCTGCTTCACCCGAATCTCCCCCGGATCACGAAACGTCCGTGGGGGGCGCTTGAGTTCTCACTCCTCGACCGGACTCACGTTTGCATCGTGTTCCGTCAGTGGCCGGAATCGAACGGCGGTTAGGATCAGTTTGGGGCACGCGCTGCACGAAGCCCGTCCTTCTCGGGAAACCGGTTTACCTCCCGGACGTGGTTGGGCAGTGTTTCGCCCCGTGAATTCGTCCCTTCGCTACGCGGCTGCCATCGCCCTCGCGGCGTGCGCCTGCGCGATCCCGTCCTCCCAAGCAGCCGACACGCTGGTGCCGACCTCCATGCTCACGTTGGCGGACCCGGATCTGGAGGTGAAGGTCTTCGCCACTTCGCCGGGGATTCGCAATCCGACCAATCTTGATTTCGACAAGGACGGACGCGTGTGGGTCGCCGAGGGCGTGAATTACCGCGGCCACTACAACCGCCAGCCCGAGGGCGACCGCATTCTCATCCTCCAGGACACCGACGGGGACGGCGTCGCAGACAAGCAAACGGTGTTCGTCCAGGACCCGGAACTGCGCGCGCCGATGGGCATCGCCGTGATCGACAACCGCGTGATCGTGTCGATGGCCCCGAGCATCATCGAGTACATCGACGTCAATCGCGACGGGAAGTTCGACCCCGCCGTGGACAAGAAGAAGCTGATCCTCACCGGCTTCAACGGACGCAAACACGACCACACCGTTCATAGCGTCACCGTGGGACCGGACGGCCAGCTGTATTGGAACTCGGGCAACACCGGCGCGATGTTCACCGACAAGTCGGGCAAGACCTTTCGAATCGGCAGCGCGTACGATCCCACCTACGGCGGCGGCAAGGGCGACCTCGGCTGGGAGCCCACCAAGATTGCCGGCATGAAATCCGACGACGGCCACGTGTGGATCGGCGGCTTTACCGCGCGCATGGATTCCGATGGCGGACGCGTTCACATCATCGGCCACAACTACCGCAACAGCTACGAGCAGACCGTCACCTCGTACGGCGATGTCTTCCAGAACGACAACGATGATCCCCCCGCGTGCCGCACCAGCTTCCTGCTGGAATTCGGCAACGCCGGGTTCTGCTCCTTCGACGGCAAACGTTCCTGGGGCGCCGACCGTCGGCCCGGCCAGAGCATTCCCGTCGCAGAATGGCGACAGGAGGATCCCGGCACCATGCCCTCGGGCGATGTGTACGGCGGCGGATCACCGACCGGCATCACCTACGTCGAGGACAGCGCGCTGGGTGAAAAATACCGCGGCCTCCTTCTCAGCTGTGAGCCGGGGCGGAACGTGGTGTTCGGATATTTCCCGAAACCGGCAGGCGCGGGATTCGAACTGAAGCGGTTCGATTTCATCACCAGCAATCGCGAGGGCGAATTCGCCGGCACGGACTTCAAGGGCGGAAAAAACGAGGCGAAAACGCTCAAGACAATGTTCCGTCCGAGCGACGTCGGAGTCGGTGCCGACGGTGCGATCTACGTGGCCGACTGGTTTGACGCCCGCGTCGGCGGCCACGCCGACTGGGATGAATCCACTTCGGGAACGATTTACCGCATCACCCGCAAGGGCACGCATCCGAAGGCCCCTGCGTTGGACCTCTCCACCATCGACGGCGCGATCGCCGCGCTCAAGAGCCCGGCGGTAAATGTCCGCGGCTCGGCCTACTACGCCCTGCAGCGCTTCGGCAACGACGCCCTGCCCGCGATCACCAAGCTCCTCAAGGATTCCAATCCCTACGTTCGCGCCCGCGCCGTGTGGCTGCTCGCGGGCCAGTTCCCCAAGGGCACCAAGGCCGTTGAAGCGCTGCTCAAGGACCGCGATGCGTCGATGCGCGTGGTGGCCTTCCGGGCGCTGCGCCGCGTGGCCGAGGACCGCAACATCGCCGCCACCAGCGCCCCGGAGAAGGTCCCCGGCACCCCGGAATGGTTCCTCGCAGCGTCACTGCGCATGGCGTCGGATCCCTCCCCCGCGGTGCGTCGTGAAGTCGCCCTTTCGCTGCGTGACCTTCCGTTCCACGCGACCAAGAATCATTTCATCGCATTGGCCCGCGGATTCGACGGCGTGGATCGCACCTACCTCGAAGCCTTCGGCACCGGAGCCACGGGCAAGGAAGCCGACGTCTATGAAGCGGTGAAGTCCGTCCTTACCGACACCTCCGGCACCGTCGGTCCGCTGTTCTGGCGGCCCGCGTTTGCCGCCATTGCGTGGCGGTTGCATCCCGTCGCGAGCGTGGAGCCCTTCAAGCAGCGGGCCCTTTCTCCGGGGCTTTCCGACGCCGACCGCAAGGCCGCCACGACCGCCATTGGCTACAACGAAAACGGAACCGGCGCGGCCGCCATGCTCGAAGTCGCGGCCAAGACCGACAAGGCGATCAAGGCCGAAGCCCTCTGGTGGCTGTTGAACCGGAAGGATTCCGCATGGAAGGAATTCGGCGTGAATGAAGCGCTGAAGTCCCGCGGCATCTACGATCCGGAATCCGTGGAACTCACCGAAGCCACCGTCCCGGCGGCCGAGGCGCCGAAGTTCACCGTGGCCGATGCCCTCAAACTCCAGGGCGATGCCAAGCGCGGCGGCGACCGCTTCCAATCGATCTGCGCGAGCTGCCATCGCGCCGGAAACGTGGGGACGGAATACGCCCCCAACCTCACCGGATGGGCCCGCCGTCAGACCGCCGAGGTCTTCCTCAATTCGGTCATCAACCCCAGCGCGGACATCGCCAGCGGGTTCGCCGGATCCGAGATCCGCACCAAGGATGGCCTCACCGTCGACGGACTCGTGCTGTCGGAGGGCGATCCCCTCATCGTGCAATCCGCCGGCGGATTGACCCAGACGGTTCCCAAGGCGCGCATCGCCTCGCGCAAACCGCTGGGCCGTTCCCTGATGCTCAGCGCCGATCAACTCGGCCTCAGCCCGCAGGACCTCGCCGACATCGCGGCCTACCTGCGCGATCATTGAAACCACGGGTGTCCCGAATTTGATTCAAACTCATCCCCTCACTTCTTCAGTTCTACTCAGGATATGAGCACGACGCGTCCGCGCATGGTTCGGGTGGTGGACTCCCACACGGGTGGCGAGCCCACGCGGGTGGTGATTGATGGAGCGCCGGACCTCGGCGGCGGCAGCGTGGCGGAACAGTTGGAGGTGTTCCGCAGCGACTTCGACGCCTTCCGCTCCGCCGTGGTGAACGAACCGCGCGGATCCGATGTGATGGTCGGCGCGCTGCTCGTGCCGCCGCAGGACCCCACCTGCGCCGCGGGTGTGATCTTCTTCAACAACGTCGGCTACCTCGGCATGTGCGGCCACGGCACCATCGGCCTCGGCGTGACCCTGGCCCGGCTCGGTCGAATCCAACCCGGCAACCATCGGATCGAAACCCCGGTCGGTGTGGTCACCGCCACGCTGAACCCCGACGGATCCATCACCGTCGCCAACGTCCCCAGCCACCGGAAGGCGAAGCAGGTTCGCGTCGATGTCCCAGGATTGGGTCAGGTCGTGGGCGATGTGGCCTGGGCGGGAAACTGGTTTTTCCTCGTGGGGGAGCATCCCTGGAAATTGGAACTCTCCCGCGTGGAAGAGTTGACCGATGTCACCTGGCGGATCCGTCAGGCCGTGAATTCCCAAGGCTATCCCGAGGTGGATCACGTGGAGCTTTTTGGTCCGGGCGTGGCGAAGGATGCCGACTCCCGAAATTTCGTGCTCTGCCCCGGCAAGGCGTATGACCGCTCCCCCTGCGGCACCGGCACCAGCGCCAAGCTCGCGTGCCTGGCGGCGGATGGAAAACTCGCCGAAGGCACGCCGTGGATTCAGGAGAGCATCCTCGGCAGCCGATTCGTCGGGGAATACCACTGGATCGATCGCGCGGCCGGAGTTGTCGCGCCGAAAATCACCGGCACCGCGCACGTGAATGCCGAGGCCCGGCTGATTCTCGACGAGGCCGATCCGTTCTGCTGGGGCATCCGCACCTAGCCACCTGGGTCCCCGGACCGGCCTGCACAAAGGCCAATCCAGCCACTTCAGTCGGCAAGAAATGGTGATAAGCCTGCTGAAGATCCGCGGTAAATTGCCGTCTGACACCCGAGCCGTTCCCCGCCTGTTCCAAGTTTGGAACCGGTGGTGCGTGGTCTGAATCCGATGTTTCCGATGATCCCCTCCGCGAAATCTCATCCAGCCGTTGCCGCAGCCATTGCCCTGGTGTTGTCGGCCCCGCTCCTGGCGGCGACCCCGCAGACTGCCTCATCCGGAGGCCCTTCGCTGCTCTTCAACCGGGACATCCGGCCGATCCTCACCGACAACTGCTTTCAATGCCACGGCCCGGACCCCGGGTCGCGCAAGGCGGGTCTGCGCCTCGACACCCGCGAAGGCATGATGGGAACCACCCGCAAGGACGGCCCCGTGGTGGACCCCGGCAAACCGGAATCCAGCGCGTTGTGGAAGCACGTCAGCTCCGCGGACAAGGACCTGATGATGCCCCCGCCCGACTCGCGGAAGGCACTGAAGCCCGAGCAGCGTGAGCGGCTCAAGGCCTGGATCGCCGCCGGTGCCCCGTGGCAGCCGCACTGGTCGTTCCTCGCTCCGGAAAAGGCACCCGAACCGAAGCCGAAAAAAGCCGGATGGGTGAAGAACCCGATCGATGCCTTCATTCTCTCGCGTCTGGAGTCCCACGGGCTCACGCCCGCGCCTGAGGCGGATCGGCGCACGCTCGCGCGTCGCGTCTCGCTCGATCTCACCGGTCTCCCCCCGAAGCCCGAGGTGCTGGAAGCCTTTGTGCGCGACACCTCCGCCGGCGCGTACGAGCGTCTGGTAGACACCCTGCTCGACTCCCCGCAATGGGGCGAACACCGGGGCCGTTACTGGCTCGATGCCGCACGCTACTCCGACACCCACGGCTACCATTTCGACAACTACCGCGAGATGTGGCCGTACCGGGATTGGGTCATCCGCGCGTTCAACCAGAACCAGCACTTCGATCAGTTCGTAGTCGAGCAGATCGCCGGCGACCTGCTTCCCAACCCGACCGACGATCAGCTCATCGCCACCGGATTCCACCGGTGCAACATGACCACCAACGAAGGCGGCACCATCGAGGAGGAGAACCTCGCGATCTACGCCAACGACCGCGTCACCACCACCTCGTGGGTGTTCCTCGGCCTCACCGCCAACTGCGCGGCGTGTCACGATCACAAGTTTGATCCTGTCAGCATGCGCGACTTCTACTCCATGGCCGCGTTCTTCCGGAACACGGTGCAGGGTGGATTCGATGGCAACGTGAAGGATTCCAACCCAAGCATCCTCGTGCCGCAGACCGAGGCCGACAAGGCGCGCTGGAAGGCGCTGCCGGCGGAACTCGAGCTGACCAAGGCCAAGGCGGATCTGCGCCGGACCAACGCCTTCACCTCCTTCGAAGCCTGGGCTGCCAAGGCCGCCACCGCGCCGCCCGCCACGCCGGTGAATGAACTCGGCCAAGTGGTCCATGCCCCGCTGAACGACGGATCCGACCAGCCGGTTCACGGAAAACGCGGCGATGCCGCCGCCACGTTTGAGACCGTCGGAAAACCCGAGTGGAAAGTGGCCGGACGCCTCGGCCCCGCGGCCCTGTTGAAACCCGGAGCCACGTTCAATCTCGGGAACGTGGGCGATTTCCGAGCCGACCAGGCCTTCAGCTTCGGAGCCTGGGTCCGCGTGCCCTCGGCAGGACGCTACGAGTCGGTGCTCGGGCGCATGGATCAGGACAAGGATTACCGCGGATGGGACCTCTTCGCGCACGACCGCGGATTCGCAGTGCACATCGTGAACCGGTGGCCGGACAATGCGCTGAAGGTCGTCACCACGGGCGACGCGCTCAAGCCCGGGGAATGGCAGCACGTGTTCGTCACCTACGACGGATCGAGCTCCGCACGAGGCGTGAAGATCTTCATCAACGGTGCCGAAGCCAAGGTGCGCAGCGAGGTCGATCAGCTCAAGGGCAACATCCACGTGGACACCCCGCTGCGCGTCGGTCAGCGCAGTCGCGATCAAGTGCTCAACGGCGGAAGCGTTCAAGATGTCCGCGTGTTCAACCGCCGGCTCGCTGCCGAGGAAGTTCGCAGCATTCACACCGAAGGCGGCGTGACCGCGCTGCTGGCCATCGAATCCGCCAAGCGTTCCCCCGAGCAGACCCGCGCGCTGTTTGATTACTACCTCGCTCATCACGACGAGACCTACCTCGACCTCCAGCGTCAGGTCGCGGGACTCGAAGCGGAGCGGGATCTCATCCGCTCGCGCAACCCCGTCACCCACGTCCAGCGCGAGAAACCGCAGGGCCTGCCCACCGCACGCATCCTCGCCCGCGGACAATACGATCGACCCAAGGACGTGGTGCTGGCCGACACCTTTGGCTCGCTGCCGCCCATGCCCGCCGGCGCCCCGCGCAACCGGCTTGGCCTGGCGCAATGGCTCGTCGCTCCCGAGAACCCGCTCATGGCCCGCGTGACCGTGAACCGCTTCTGGCAGGAACTGTTCGGCATCGGCCTGGTCAAATCGGCCGAGGACTTCGGCATCATGGGCGAAGCCCCGGTTAATCAGGAACTGCTCGACTGGCTCGCCGTCGATTTCCGCGAACACAACTGGGACGTGAAGCGCTTCTTCCGTCAGGTGGTGCTCTCCGCCACGTACCGCCAGAGCGCCGCCACCACTCCCGAGAAGTTGGAAAAAGATCCGCAGAACCGCCTGATCAGCCGCGGCCCGCGCTTCCGCATGGATGGCGAAATGGTCCGCGACTACGCCCTCGCCGCGAGCGGGCTCCTGGTATCAAAAGTGGGCGGACCCAGTGTGAAGCCGTATCAGCCCGAAGGCGTGTGGGAGCCGGTGGCCATGCCCGAGAGCAACACCAAGCGGTACCAGATGGATTCAGGCGATGCCCTGTACCGTCGCAGCCTCTACACCTTCTGGAAGCGCGCCGCGCCGCCGGCGAGCATGGAAGTCTTCAATGCGCCCAACCGGGAAACCTGCACCGTTCGACGCGAGCGCACCGACACGCCGCTTCAGGCGCTGGTCACCATGAATGACCCGCAGTTCATCGAGGCGGCGCGGCACCTCGCCGAGTCGGCGCTCAAGAACGCCCGCGGCAATCCCGGTGCGGCTCTCGATGAAATTGCCCGGCGCCTGCTCGCACGTCCCCTGACCCCGGCAGAACGCAGCGTCGTGGAATCCACGCTGAAGACCGCCACCGAGCACTACACGAACGAATCCGTCGAGGCCGCGCGAATGCTGAGCATCGGCGAATCCCGTCTCACCAGCGCCTTCCCCGAACCCACGCTGGCCGCCATGACGATGGTGGCCAACCAGCTGATGAACCTCGACGAGGTCCTCAACAAGTAAGCCACCACGCCACCGCAACCCCAACGCCCGACCTCATGCATCCTCTCGACGAACTCCGGCAGCTCGAAACCCGCCGGCAATTCTTCACGCGCGGCAAGAACGTGCTCGGCTATGCGGCGCTCGCCAAATTGCTGGGCGACCGGCTGCCCGTGATCGGCGAAAGCCAGCCCGCATCGCCGATTCCAGCGGGACATCCCGCAGCCATGCTCGCGCCGCATTTCGCGCCCAAGGCCAAACGCGTGATCTACCTCCACATGGTCGGCGGTCCCGCCCAGATGGACACCTACGATTACAAACCGGGGATGGGCCAGTGGTATGACAAGGATCTGCCCGAATCGATCCGCAACGGCCAACGACTCACCACCATGACCTCGGGTCAGTCGCGCTTCCCGATCGCTCCCTCGAAATTCAAATTCGCCCGCCACGGACAGAGCGGCATGTGGGTGACCGAACTCCTCCCCTGGACCGCGAAGTGCGTGGATGACATGGCGTTCATCCGGTCGATGCACACCGAATCGATCAACCACGAGCCGGCCATTTCCAACATGCAGACGGGCAGCCAGGTGACCGGCCGTCCGTGCATTGGTTCCTGGGTCAGCTACGGGCTGGGCTCGATGAACTCGAACCTGCCCACCTTCGTCGTGCTGGTCGCCGAGCCGACCAACAAGGAACAGATCCAGGCCATCTCGGCGCGCCTGTGGTCGAGCGGATTCCTCTCCGGCGAGCACGCCGGGGTCTCGTTCCGCAGCGCGGGCGATCCGATTCTCTTCATCAACAATCCGCCCGGCGTTTCCACCGACTTGCGACGCGCCCAGCTCGACGGACTCCGGAAGCTGAACGAAATGACCCACAAGGCCATTGGCGATCCGGAGACCCACACCCGCATCCAGCAATTCGAGATGGCCTTCCGCATGCAGGCCAGTGTTCCAGAATTGACGCACGTGGCGGATGAGCCGCAGTCCACCTACGACCTCTACGGGGCCGAGGCCCGCAAGCCGGGAAGCTTCGCCTACACCGCATTGCTCGCGCGCCGGTTGGTCGAACGCGGCGTCCGGTTCGTGCAGGTGTATCTCAACAACTGGGACCACCACGGCAATCTCACCGGTCGACTCCCGATGCAGTGCAAGGACATCGACCAGGCCACCTACGGATTGATCCAGGATCTCAAGTCACGCGGCCTGTTCGAGGACACGTTGATCATCTGGGGCGGCGAATTTGGCCGCACGATTTACAGCCAGGGCGGGCTGAGCCACGACAACTACGGACGCGACCATCATCCGCGCTGTTTCACCATGTGGATGGCCGGTGGCGGCGTGAAGGGCGGAACGATCTACGGCGAAACCGACGACTTCTCGTACAACATCGTGAAGGACCCGGTTCACATCCGCGACTTCCACGCCACGATTCTGCACCTGATGGGCGTGAACCACGAACGCATGACCTCGAAGTACCAGGGCCTCGACATGCGCCTCACCGGCGTGGAGGAAGCCCGCGTGGTGAAGGAGCTCCTCGCTTAAAAAACGGGGAGCAGATGGGAGATGGGAGCTGGCAGATTGGGACTTCGATCACGGCGGCGTGACTGAAATCCCCTTCGCGCGGAACACCGCGCAGCGCTGCGTTATTTCAGCGGTTCGCCGGCGATGGGCTTGCCGTTGGTGTCGAGGATTTGGAAATGGTGGATGCCTCCGCGCTTCGGCTCCTCGTAGGTCCAGACGATCTTCTTGTCGCGGTTCAATTCGAGCAGTTTCACGGTCTGATCGCCCGCGGCGTAGCTGGTGATCACCACGTTGCCGTTCGGCAGACGCTGCGCGCCGCACGGATCCTTCAGGTACGGCTGCGGAAGATCGGCGTTGGTCAGGTGCCAGACAATCTCGCCCTTCTTGTTCACTTCCACCGTGTGGTTGCCGTGGGTGAGATTGATCACGGTGTTCCCGTTCGAGAGGCGGATCGCCGTAAAAGGCCAAGATTCCGCGGGTTCATCGGGCGTGCGGTATTCCCACACGATCTTGCCGGCGGGATTGTACTCGCGAACCACCTTGTCGAGGAGCTGCGGCACGAGGTAGTTGCCGTTGGCCAGCTTGCGGGTCATGCGGCTCTCCATGTGGTGATTGGTGGTCTGGCATTGCAGCGCCACCTCCACCTTCACCAGCCCGGACTTGTCGAGTTCCAGGATGCGCGGCTTGGCTCCCGCCTCGGTCACCATCGTGTTGCCGTTCTTGAGCCGCTGGGCGGTGTTCACCTCGGACTGCGTCCCTTCCCAGTGGAACACCTCGCGTCCGTCCCGCGTGACCTCCACCACCGCGCCACCCTTGTGGGTATCGCTCTTCGAAAGCGTGAGGAGCACGTTGCCGTTCGGAAGCACGTAGCCGTCGCGCGTGCCCTGGGGATAGGTCCACACCGTCTTTCCGGTGGCATCGACCATCCGGGTCTCGCCCCCAAAGGCGATGAACGAATGAGTAATGCCGGTCGCGGAAGCCGCCGAAACGGCCACCACAGAAGCCGCGAAGGTCAGGACGCCGGCAACGAGCGATACGCCGGTCGAAGCGGAACTGGAAAACGGGGAACGCATCCCGAAGAAATACCGTCGCCGCGCTGCGACGTCATGAACGAAATCGGAGACGTGATGGATTCCTGAGAACCTGCTGAAAACAAAACAGGCCCGCCGCGGGGGCGGGCCTGTGAGAATGAATGATTGAGATGAATCGGAAACAACGCCGCGCTCAGAGCGGGCGGGTGCTGCGTTCCTGGAGCCACTTGAAGTCGTCGGCCCCCTTGTCGCTGGTGCCCGAGAGCTTCGGATAGCCGAGCACGACTTTATCGCGCCACTTGCGGATTTCGGAGTGGCCATCCGCGAAGGAAAGACCGCCGGCCTTGTTGTGATACGTGGCCGGGTAATCCACCCAGTCATTGCCAGAGGCGGGCACCACGAACCAACCGTCGTTGATCGACGAAGGGTTCTCGTCGATCACCACCCAGCAACCGGCCGGGGAGGGCTCAACGATGTCGGCCACCTTCTTAAAGAACCGTCCGCCAGACCACGGGGTCAGAGGATTCATCCAGCAGGTCATGGAGAGACTGCGCACCACCGGGGCCGAGTTTTTGGTGCCCTTGTCCTTGGCCGTGGAACGATCCGCCGGGCACTTATACACCGAGAGACTGTTGATGTACTTGTATAGCAGGGAGTCCTGAATGAGGACGGTGTTGGTGCAATCCGGAAAACGATCCATGGTGCCCATGCACCACTGGTTTTCCTTGCCGTAATTTTTGTCGGCCCGGGCGGTGGTGACGAGGTGATCCAAACCGCCGCTGGGGCAGATGGCATCGTTGTAATCGCCGGCGTAGAGGTTCCAGCCGAGCATCAGCTGCTTGGTGTTGTTCAAGCAGGCGATGCCCTGGGCCTTCGTCTTTGCCTTGGCGAGTGCGGGGAGGAGCATGCCCGCAAGAATCGCGATGATCGCGATCACGACGAGCAGCTCAATCAGGGTGAATCCCGCGGGTCTGCGGGTCTTCATTTGGGTTGGGTTCATGGGTCGAAAAGGTCGGCCGCTTCAACGGGTCACGTTGAGCACCTTCACCGCACCGGCGTTGGCCGGATCAATCGCGTTGATTGCATTCAACGCAGTGGTGCCGGTGCTGGTGTCGGGATCGTTCATCAGCTCCTTCAGCGCCGGAAGAGCAGCCTTGGCTGCGGGACCGATTTGGCAGAGCGCGTAGGCGGCAAGACGGCGAACCACGTGGTCGTCGTCCTTGAGCAGCGGGATGATGTCGTTGACCGCACCAGCGGAATTCGGCCCGCCGGCGGCCAGCTCAGTGAGCGCGCCAGCCTTGGCATCGGAGTTGCCTTTGAGCTGCGACACCTGGGCGGCGACGTCCACCTTCTTGGCCGCGGTTTCATCCTTCGAACCGCAACCCATCAACAGTGCGCCGACCAACAAGGGCAGCAATGTACCTGAAATAAAACCACGGGGCGTGTGCATGAGCGTAAAACTACCGAGGGACGCCCGCTGGTCAATGCGAATGGAGCCACCGCTTCCAGGGTTCCGTCCCCTCCTACCAGCCAAAGATGCCCGGGGCCGGCTTTCCGGTTCCTGCCCGAATTTGGTACACCCGGCCGGCATCGCGAACTCCGAAATCCTCTGCGGTTCCATCGGCCCACCGCACCCACAGCCGCGCGTTGGCTGACTTCAAACCCAGTCCAAAATGCACCCGGGGATCCTGGCTGGAGCAGTATCCCTCATTGGGTTGATGCTGACGCCACTGAAGTTTTCCACCCGCCTCCAATCGGAACAGGGCGTTCCGGCACTCCCGTCCAAAGCGATCCAGAGGCTGAAATCCGATCCACTTCGCAGTGGAAGATCCTCCATTCAGGTTCCGAAGCAGGTGAACCGGTCCGTCGCGATTGATCACCACCAGATCCGGCGCGCCGTCGTTGTCGAGATCGCCGATGGCGAGACCACGACTTGTGGCAATGAGAGGTTCGGCCGTTCCGCCGGCAGGTTCCACGAGCTTGAAGCGTCCGCCCCCCAGACCGCGATGCAACGAGTTCGGCTCGGCGTAAGGATCGGTCGCACTCCAGTCCCGGCCTCCAAGTCGCACCCGTCCGTTGGCCACGTACAGATCGGGTTCCCCATCGAGATTGAAGTCCGCAAATCCGACTCCAAATCCGGTGAACGGCAGACTTCCCGCCATGGGACCGTCGGCGGAAACGGAATCCAGATACGCACCGGACTGATTGAGAAACAGCCCATTCCCTTCCCCGACCAGATGCGTGATGAACAGGTCCAGCCAACCGCGCTGCATCACATCGAAGGCCACCACGCCCATGCCCGCGCGGGGCACTCCCATCGAGTTCAAAGCGCACCCGCGCAGCGGGGCATCATCCACAAATTTCCCGCCGCCCTGGTTCAACCAAAGTTGGTTCGGCGTTGCGTCGTTGGAGATGAAGAAATCGATCCGCCCGTCGCGGTTGAAATCCCCGGTCGCCACGCCGAATCCGTTTCCGTAGGCACGATCGATTCCGGCGGCATGGGTGACATCCTCGAAGGTTCCATCGCCCCGATTGTGAAACAGGTTTGCCGGGGCCGGTGCGTTGTAATTCTTGGGCGAGCAGTAGTCGCGGCGTCCGCCCGCCGAGAAGCATTCCATTTCCACGGCGGGCGACCACTTCACGTAGTTCACCACAAGGAGATCGAGCTTTCCGTCGCCGTCGTAATCCACAAACGCCGCACTCGTGCTCCAGGAATTCACCGCGACACCGGCTTTTGCGGTGACGTCTTCAAACGTTCCGTTGCCCCGATTGTGAAACAGCCAATTGGAACCGAGCTGGGTGATGTAGAGATCGGGCCGGCCATCCCCATCGTAGTCCGCCACGGCGCATCCCATGCCGTAGCCGCTGGCGATGTTCAGTCCTGCGGACGCGGTGACATCTGCAAATTTCCAATTCCCCAGATTGCGGTACAGCCGGTGGCCGGGTGCCGCCGGCTTCTGCGGATCGAGGGATCCTCCGTTGATGCACACGACATCCAACAGTCCGTCTCCATCGTAGTCGATCAACCCCACGCCGCCGGTTTCCATCTCCGGCAACCAGTATCGACCGGCGGCCCCGGATCGGTGCCGAAAGGTGAGACCGCTCCCTTCGGCTACATTTGTAAACCATGGACGCTCCACCGGCCTCGATGCCCCAGTTCCCGTCGACACCTGGGTCGATGACGGAACCTGTTTGGCGGCGACTGGAGGGGCGGCCGATTCAGGCGGTTGTCGACAGGCAGAAAAGACAACGGCCGTGACAACGAGTCCGGCTGCTGCGAGCCAGCGGCGCGATCGCTGTTGAGAAACGTGCGGACTCATGGCTGCACAACCGCACGCTCCAGATCGAGCACCTCGCGTGAATCGGGGGCGAGTCGACGGAGGATTGCAACGGTCTTCCGTGCGGCGTCGCGGTCTCCCAGTTCAAGCTGGAGCGAGCCCAGAAGAAACTGCGCGCGAACGAGCGCCGGGTTGAGTTCAATCGACTGCTGAAGATGCCCGAGGGCCGCGGTTTTGTTTCCGAGGTTTCGCCAGGTGATCTCGGCGATTTCCACGTGGATTTCGGCGTTGCCCGGATCGCACTCGCTGGCGGTTTGCAATGCGGCCACCGCCTCGGCATCGCGCTCGGCGGCCAGGAGGGCATCGGCCAGGGCCAGATGCGCCTGCGCGAGCCGGGGCGAGAGTCGAATGGCTTCGCGGGCATCCTGCATTCCTGCGGCGGCATTGCCCATGAGGTCGTGCGTGTACACCCGCGTGATCCTCGGCGTGGTGGCGGTGGGATCCTGCTGAATCAATCGATCGAGAATGGGCAGCGCCTCGGCGGGATGCCCCGACCGATTCAACGCGACGGCGAGCTGATTCAGCAGTCCCGGATGTCCTGGATGAAATGGCACCGCCTTTTTGAGCAATCGGACCGCGAGGTCGGGTCGGCCTTCCGACGACAGCGCGTTGGCCTGAAGCAATAGTTCCTGCAGGGCGCGGATATGATTCGGCGCCTGTTCGCCCCAGGGATCGGGCATGGGCTGTCGCGATTCCCCGCTTCCCGCAGCAATGGCAATGCGCGCCTCATTCGTGCGTCCAATCTGACGATACGCCTGCCCGAGCAGGTACAGCGCGGGCCGGGCCGTTCGGTCGAGGGAAACCGCCTGTTCCAAAAGTGGGACAGCCTCCGCCGCACGGCCCCGTTTGAGTTGGATTTCGCCGAGTCCGGCAGGCCCGCGCCATTCCTTCGGCGCGAGACGGACGAGCTGCTGAAACGCGGTTTCCGCAGCGTCCAGCTCGCCGGCCCGGAGACTCACCTCGCCCACCCGGTACCAACCCTGGGGAAACCCGGGGAATCGGGTGGTGAGGGCCCGAAATTCCTGCAACGCGCCTTGGGTGTCCGATTGCTCCTCGAGCGCAACCGCGGCGTACATTGGGGCGAGCGGCTCGGAGGGATCCTGCCGGGCAGTTTCGAGAAAGGTTTGTCGGGCCTCCTTCCAGAGTCCGTTGGCAGCGTAGGCGATTCCCAGAATGGCACGGGTCTCGGCGGAGCGCGGACGATTTCGAACCTGGGCCTGCAGTTCCTCCACGTGCGCACGCACCATCGAATCGAGCCGCTCGGGATGGTCCAGCGGAGCAACCGGAAGCGCAGGAGGGCGCGTCGCCAATTGCACCCCCAAGGCCAACACGGTTCCCGCCACGGCCAGCATGAGCCACCGGGGAATCCGCGAAGGAAACGTCCCCGCACCGGCGGTCGGCGGGTTTCGTGGGGAGGAAACGGGAGGCATGTGAGTTGGGGTTACCATTCGCCGATCCGGCCGCGCTGGCCAGCACCGGTTTTCAGGGCCGGATGCCCGGGATTTACCGCGCGGCTTCCGTTTCCCTCGGGGCACAAAAAATGGTTCGCGTTGCCGCGAACCATTTCGAAGTCGTTGAACCGACCCGGCGAGCCGGATCAGCGGGTGGCACCGGTCACCTTGACCGAGGTGCGCTCCTGGAGCCACGCCACGTCGAGGTTGTTGGGCGAGGCCTGGCCGAGGCTCAGAGCCTGACCGAAGCGGAGCACCGGACGGGTGCGGGGATCGAGCCACTTGCGGATTTCGGAGTGACCGTCCACGAAGGACAGACCGCCTGCGCCGTTGTGGTAGCTCGCGGGGAAGTCGACGATGGTGTAGGCGGTGGGGCGGATCGGATCATAGCCGTCCATGTTGACCGCGAACCAGCCGTCGTTGATGCCGTCTTCGCGCTCGTCGATGAACACCCAGGTGCCGGAGGCCTTCTGGATGTCGCCGAGCTTCTTGAACTGGGTGAAACCAGCGGTGTAAGGGCCACCGCGTTCACCGAGGTAACCGTTCATCGAGATCGAACGAACGCGGGGAATACCGGTCTTGCCGCGGTTCAAGCTGCGATCCGCCGGGCACTTGTACACACCCACCGCACCGGCATAACGGCCGAGCTGCGAGTTCATCAGGAAGGCGGTGTTGGTGTTGTCCGGGGTGTAGGTGGTGTTGTCGAGCCAGCCGACGCACCAGGTGAGGTTCGTCTGCGCAGCTCCGGTGCCGCCGTCCAGGTTGCCCGGGAGAACGTCCTGGTTGTCTCCGCAGAACAAATTGTACGACAGGCCCATTTGCTTGCCGTTGCTCATGCACAGAATGCCTTGGGCCTTCTGCTTGGCCTTGGCGAGACCGGGAAGGAGCATGCCGGCGAGAATCGCGATGATCGCGATCACGACGAGCAGCTCAATGAGGGTGAAGCCCCGCTGAAGCGAGGTTCGCTGCGAATTTGGATAGGTGGACATGACAGTGGGTAAAAGGGTTAGCCCAGTGGTGACGTGCTGTATGACAAAGCAATAACACCTGCGTTTTTTGAGTGCAAGCGAAGGTTTTTCGCAATCGTTGCAGGTTACTGGAAGGCCTTGCGCAGCATCGAAATACTCTTCGGAACCGCGATCTCCGGGTTCTCTTTGCCCTCCATTTCGAGGGCGATCCAGCCGGAGTATCCCGCATCGGCCAGGATCCCGGCGATGCGCGGGTAATCGAGATCGAGCGTGTACCATTCGCCCCCGCCCGGGTAGGTCTTGGCCTGCACGTAAACGGTTCGTGCGGCAATGCGCACCAGTTTGTCGTACGGGTTTTCGAGGAAGTTTCCGGTGTCCATCAGGATGCCGAGCCACGGGGATTGGATCGCATCGGTGATGCGGAGGAGCCCTTCGACCGAGCGGGTGAGGCCCCAGTGGTTTTCCACCGCAAGGATGACGCCGTGTTCAGCCGCCTTGTCGAGGCACTGCTGCAGGCAGTCGATGCACCACTTGAATCCATCGTCCTCGGTATAGCCCGCCAGCACCGGCTCGATGCCGCGCGCCTTCATGAGGTCGTCGAAATCTTTGATCGTGTTCCATCGCCCCGAGTTGAGCCGCAGCACGCCGATGCCGAGGGCCGATGCAATCTCGATGCATTTGTGCGTATGGGCAATCTGCGCGCGGAGAAACGCGGGATCGGGATCCACGAAATCCTGGTGAATGCTGAGGCAGCAATAGCTCACTCCGTGGCGCGCGGCGTGGCGTTTAAGTCGGGAGAGATAGGCGCGATGCGCGGCAGTGAGCGGTTCCTTTTCGGGGAGATCCATCTGGCGGTGCAGCACATCGACGCCGGCCACGCCCAACGCGGCGGCGCGTTCCACCACGCCTTCGATGCTCACCTTCGGATCCCGGAAATGCCAGTAGCTGTAACTGGCGATGCCGAGCTGAACCTTGGGCTTGCGCGCGGTGGCGGCGTGCGAGGTGAGGGTGGCCACAGGGGCGGCGATGGACGCAGCCGCTGCCGCTGCGGTCGATGCGAGGAACGAACGTCGGGAGGGGAGCATGGGAGTTTGGTGCGGTGAGTCTCAGCAGCGGCGTTGCGGTTGTCAGCCTCGGAATCGATACCGATGCATTCCGGCGTGCGATTTTCAGAAACCCTGCTCAGGGTGATGGCGTGGTTCGACGCTGGATTTTCATCCTGGTGCTGGTGCTCGCCTTCGACGGCGCGGCGCTCTGGTTCTGGCGTCAACACAAGGAGCGCCGGTTCAATCCGCTCATTCGTGAAGCGGCGCTGAAGTACCAGCTTCCTCCGGCGTTGGTGAAGGCGGTGATCTGGAAGGAAAGCGACTTCGATCCCAACGCCGTGGGCAAGGCGGGCGAGATCGGCCTGATGCAGCTCATGGACGAAGCCGCGCACGAGTGGGCCGGATCCATGCACCTCACAGGGTTCGCGCACGAACACGTGTTCGACCCGCGCACCAACACCCTCGCGGGAGCGTACTACCTGTCGAAAGTGATGCGGCGTTATTCAACGACCGATGACCCGGTCACCTACGCGCTTGCCGATTACAACGCGGGCCGTGGGAACGTCTTGAAGTGGATGACCGGCCCGGCGCGGACCAACAGCGCGGCGTTTCGCGCCCAGATTGGATTTCCGTCCACGCGTGCGTACGTCGATGCGATCCGCCAACGTTACGCCGAATACCGCACCGACTTCCGCTAGTTCCCCGTTCCAAGGCGCGCTAGACTTCCGGCGTGCAGGAATCGATTCAGCATTCGCTCGACGCGCTGTTGCAACCCATCGGGCTGCTTTGGTTGACGCTGTGGATCGCCGCAGTGGTTCAGTTGATCCGCGGACGGATCCTAGCCGCATTTTTTCCGGCGCTGCTGGCGGTGTTCATCCACGTCATTGGGGGAACCAACATTCCCGCCCGCCTGCTCGCCGAATTGGAGCGGCCCTACGATCCCCTGACCCGGCCCTGGCCCACGCGCGCCGACGCGGTGGTGATGCTCGGTGGCACCCACAGCTACACGGCACGGTCACCGCTCCATTTCGGCGTCGGGGAAGCGGCCGACCGAATCCTGCTGGCCATCGAGCTTTCCAAATCCACGGGAGCCAATGCCCTCGTGCTTGGGGGAAACTTTTACGAAGTCTCCGAGGTCCGCCGGCCTGATTCCGAAATGCTGACCGAATGGATCAAGGCGTGGCATTTGCCTGCCGGAACGGTTTATCCGCTGGGCATGTGTTCCGACACCCGCGTGGAATCGGAGCGCGCCATCCGTCTGGCGCGGGAAAAGAAGTGGACCAAGGTTGTCCTGGTGACCTCGGGGTACCATTTGAGGCGCGCCGAGGCCCTGTTTCGGAAGCAGGGCATGACGGTCATTCCGGCGGGCGCGGAGTTCCTCGGCCTCGACAGTTTGGACCCCAAGGACTCCTGGCGCGTGGTTCCTTCGGTGCGCGGATTCGAGCTCATGCGGTTCTGGATGCACGAGCAAGTCGGACTGATCTACTACCGACTTCGCGGGTGGATCTGAAAACGATTTTAAAAAGTCCGCTTGCAATCTTCCCGCCATTCCCGCATTACACCGGCCGCCGTTCGGATGCGAGTGTAGCTCAGCCTGGTAGAGCGTCACCTTGCCAAGGTGAATGTCGAGGGTTCGAATCCCTTCACTCGCTCCAACTTGCCCCCTTCTCTACCCACACCAGCAGGTTGTTACCTGCTCAGCTGAGGTTCCTTCTCCAGTCCAGAGCCTCAAGCCTCTGGATTCCTGAACTTGCGGCTGAGGTTTACCCAACCAGTCCGAACGATCAGCAGCTGCACCGAACTTCAAGCGCAACCGGGTTTGAACAGGCCAGCTCGAGACCCTACTCGACGGTAAGTCCAGCAATGAAGGGTGCGGAATTCTGCATCATCGATTCAAACTCCACGCGAGTGACCCTTCGCTCCGGATGCGGGTTGTCCCAGCTACGAAGGTAAAGGGCGAGACTCCATTGGTCGCCTGGAAGAGCCGCGTTGCTTCCAGTTGCGACACGCTTAGCCCTCGACAGATCCCCATGCGGCTGGTTCCAACCGACCCACCAAGCCATCACATCCCGCTCAAACTCCATGGGCAGTTCCTCGACCGATCCATCGGCGTAATGCAGGCGGTATCTGGCCACCACCGTCCCCGCAGGATCTCCCCACTGGACAGCATGCAACACGTGGAGACGGTGAACCAGGCGATCAAGGGGGATCACGACGGATCGCGGGATCAGTCCGGCAATCCGAGCCTCAGTGTTGCGCCCGTTCAATTGGACCACGCCTCGGAGGTCGAATGGAACCCCACCCAAAATAACGGTCCCGGAGGGCAGCGTGCCCCAGTTATTTTCAACCGCCTCACGAGGATTGAGGGTTAGAAAGATCGATTGGGCGAGCGCCCCATTATAAAATGGAGTCAGATCAATCTGGCGAGGGTCCAATCGATTGGGACGGGAAGGGATGAAATGACGCCGCCACGAGTCGGCGTACTCGCGGCTGTAAGCCCGGTTCACTCGTTCCACGGGTGGCAGATTCCGCCAAAAAGTCTCCTCCTGTTCACGCTTCCAAAATTCCCTGCCCAATCCCCAAATCCCGGCCATCAACAGGAAAGTAATTCCTACGCGCTTGATCCACAGTCGCCGATACAGGGAGCCACCGGATTGAAGCAGCAACAAGTCCCGCCGAAACTGGCCGGCATTGGCGTACCGCCGTGCAGGATTGGCAGCGCAGGCCTTGGCAAAAACAGGATTCATCCCCAGGAGCCGCCATGAATCTTCAAATGTTGGAAACTCTGGGGGGAGCTCCGGGAAATCCTGCCGGTCACATCCGGTTGCCATCTCGTAAAGAACCTTGCCAAGGCTGAAGAGATCCGCCTTGGGGCCACGGGCGCCCTCAGGGGCATGGTAGCCTTGCGTCCCCACCGATGACGTGGAATCACTTTCACCGCTGACGAGCCCGAGGTCCGCGAGCTTGGGTTGTCCATGAACGAAGATCACATTGGCCGGCTTCACGTCCCGGTGGACCAACCCCTGGCGGTGGAGATGCTCCAAAGCGGCGCACAATCCGATCGCGATCCGGAGGGTTTCTTCCACCGGCAAACGGCCCACCGTTTTGAGGCGATGGCGCAGAGTGAGGGGGACATAATCTGCCAATCCATGTCCGTGGACAGAATCGGCCAGCTCCATGGCGTAGGCAAAGCCACCGCAGGGCAGATTCTCAATCAATTCTTGGATTCGAACCAGATGAGGATCGCTCTCTGCCACGGCGAGAAAGCGCTTCAGGCCCCCGAGCTCACGTTGAAGCATTTTGTCGGTGAGCTCGGGTCGTGGGCTGACCACCTTGAGAGCAACTCGACGCCCGGCAGCGTCTTCCGCGAGGAACACCTCGCCATACGCACCCCGGCCAATTGGGGAGAGTAAGACGTACCCTGGAATCGTCGGCAGCGGTTCACTCATGCGGTTCCGTGAGTTGATCGACCGTGCAATCGCCGCTCAATGCTCCGCCGAATCCGGCGTTCCATGGCGCGATCGAACTCCTTTTCAGATCGGAGCATCCGTTTCGAAGTCGTATCGAGCGGTATGCGCAAAACAAGCCGCAGGAATGCCCACAGCCTGCTCACGGTTTGCATCCCTCCGGCCAAGGCTCCCGCCGCATTTGCCGGAGGTGCTTTTCCAACTGCAATCGAACTCTGAGCTTGGTCACCCGAACCACGCCGGCGGAAATACCAAAGGCAGCAGCGGTCTCCTGCGTTGAACGCCCCATCCGAAACGTCCAGTCGAAAATTTGATAGTTCCTCGGGGAAATGGTCAACCGAAGCCGATCGATGGCCGCCTCGATTAGATTGCTCTCCCACTCGGCCTCCCATGCCGCCTCGAAAGGGGAATCGACCAAGATTCCACCGGCAGGAATGTCCCCGGCCGTTTCAGCCAACGGTACTTGGCGACCGCGTCGGCGCAGTTGGTCCGCCACGCGGCGGCGTGTGATGGTCATCAACCACCCCTTGAACGAGCAAATGGCGGGGTTGTAGACGAAATTGGGAATCCCACGAGCCACGGAAACCACGGTGTCCTGCAAAACTTCCTCGGCGTCCTGTGAACTAAGCCCCTTCCGCAGGGCGGCCTGAAAGATAAAGCGCCGATACCGCTCGTAGAACTCCTTCCACGAGGTATCGTCCGCCAAATCCCGGAGCCTGCTCAACAAACTGACCCGGGTGGGCAGAGAATCATCCGTCATGGGGAACACGAGGGTCACCATTACCCCATCGCTCCAATTGTGGCGACTGTTTCAAGGAATCTAAATAATGGTGTAACGATCACCAGAGGGTCAGCGATGGGAGGGGTATGCGTCGAATCGTAAGCATCTCCATCCTTTGGCTCTTTGCTCTGGCTACCGCAGCGGACTTGGATGCACAAACGCCCAATAAAGCGCTCCTACTCAACACAGGCGGGTTCGTCCAAGTGGCCAGCACCCCGGGCCTGCAGAACCCATCAGGTATCACCATCGAGGGATGGCTGTACCCGGTCGAAAACGGTGCCGTAAATGAGGTGTTTCTGGGAAAGGGCGATGGCCAAAACGCTTTCAGCGATCAGTCGTATTGGTTGAGTTGGTCAAAGCTTCAGGGAATTCCCGGCCGCACCTTGAGTTTTCAGCTGTTTCTGGGTTCAAGCACGTGGGCAACCATTGCCGCTCAGAACGTTGCCTCAAATACCTGGACCCACTTTGCCACAACCTATGACCAGCCGAGCAGCACACTGAGGCTCTTCACCAACGGGGTGTTGGCAGCCACTCGGACCGTTGACGCAGGAGGCAATCCGATTAACTCGCAGGCGATTCGGCAATCGACCCTACCTTTGGTGTTTGGAAATCAAAACCCGGTAAACGATCCGGCCATTGCCGCAGCGGGTGCGATGGATGAGCTCCGAATCTGGAATCGTGCGCTGTCTGCCGCTGAGATTCTCGCGGAGTACCAATGTGGATCGGTTGCGGACACTAGTTTGATGGGCAGTTGGAGTTTCAACGACGGGACGTCAGCAGACAGAAGTGGAAACCGGAACAACGGCAAGATCGCCGGTACAGCCATGATTTCATCGCCACCCTCTCCACAAACCATCCATCAACACTGTGGGGATAGCCGGTCTGCGATTGTGACGCCCGTCGTTCTCAACGGATTTATCGTAGGCATGGTGATCGTTGATGGCGGAAGCGGATACTCAGATCCGCCGGAGGTCACCATTAACGACGCACAAGGCATCGGTGGTCTGGCCGTGGCCCGTGTGGTGGATGGAGTGGTGACAGAAATTGTTGTCCGAAACGCTGGCAGTGGCTACAGCGCATCGACCTCCGTGCAGGTCGCGTCCCCACGGCCATCGCTTCCCATTGAAACGCTGACTGTGATCAGTGTTTCGGGCGTTCCTGGTGTTCAAACCTCCGTAGATGTGTGCGATCATCTGGTTCGGCCATTCGTTTGGACGCCTTTTACGAATTTTATTCTCGCTGGAAAAGGATCGGCCTTCATTGAGCCCCCAGTCATTCCATTGACGGCTCGATTGTACCGAGCAACTCAGGCAGGTCCGGCGAATCCCATTCGGGCTTTAGCTGCAGCTCAAGTGGTGAACGGTTTTGTTGTGAGCATAACAGTGATGGACTCTGGTCTGGGTTACACGGAGCCCCCCTTAGTTTCACTGGTTGGAGGAGGGGGGACAGGTGCACTTGCCACGGCTCAGGTCGAGGCTGGGACAATCAAAACCATTACGGTCGCCAACGCTGGGCGCTCATACACAAATGCACCAACTGTTTTAATCGCCCCGCCTCCAGCAGCCGTGCCGCTGAGTCTTGGCGCAAAACCACTTCGGACCCTTCTTGTTCCAGCTCCCTATCCAAATCCTGATTACCTCAAATGGGTTTGGATTCCTCCCGGTCAATTCGTAATGGGAAGTCCGACGAATGAGTTGGCTCGTTATGCAGACGAAGGACCGCAAACGACTGTCGCGTTGACGCGGGGATTCTGGATGGGCCGATTTTTAGTGACGCAGAAGGAGTACACCCAACTCATGGGAACTAACCCTTCATGGTTTCATGGCAGCCTTGATCTGCCGGTAGATACCATCACGTGGGAGGAAGCATCAGCCTACTGCGCAAAACTCACAGCTGTTGATTTGGCAGCAGGCAAGATTCCACCAAGTTACGCCTACCGGCTGCCTACCGAGGCAGAATGGGAATACGCCGCACGTGCTGGCACCTCTCGGAGGTACAGTTTTGGGGACGATCTCACTGAAACTGCAATCAACGAGTATGCATGGTTTGTTGCCAACAGCGGCGGTACTACACACGTAAGCGGTGAGCGAAAACCCAATCAATGGGGCCTGTTTGACATGTACGGCAACGTCTGGCAGTGGTGCTCAGATCAGTACGGGGCCTACCCCGGCGGGTTTGTTGTGGATCCCAAGGGAACAACGACAAGTGATCACCACGTTTTTAGGGGCGGAAGCTGGGTCAGAGTTGCTGCGGATTGCAGAGCAGCTCGCCGAAATCAACGAGAACCGAACACGACAAATCATGACCAAGGTTTCCGTTTGGTCCTTAGTCCGTCCGGTAATTGATGTACGGATTGCAATTCTGGATTCGCATTGAAGCAACCTCACAGTCCAGACCCAGGTGTGGGTGGCGATCTGTATCTACGTCCTGATGGCCATCCTCAGGAAGGAGCTGCACCTGCAATTGAGCCTCCACACGATATTACAGATCCTGAGCGTGAACGTTTTCGAGAAAGTGACTCTGGCAGAACTATTTACAGATGTGCCGCTCGAAAGAAAAGAAGGCAACATCCATAACCAACTGAACTTCAACTACATCTAGCCGGACAGTACTGGGCGTGGGGACTCCACTCGACGTTGAAGCGTCGGCCTTGGGTGTCGACCACCACCGGCGGCGTGGGGGCCGCCTGCCCAGCAGGACGTCGCAGTTCCGCTTCACCCCCAGGGTGAGCCCCAGAAAATGCCGGGAAACCGCTCATCCCGCATCAGGACAACATCTTCAGCACGTCGGCAAGTCTTCCAACTGCTGTTTGTAGCACAACTACCTCTTTGAAAATCGGTCGCCACGATGCGTTTCAAAAGCTGTTACACACTTTGATGATATTTATGAAAATATACTTCTTACCGAATTCACCAGCGATTCGATAGGTTGAAAAAAAAAAGCCGACGGTGTGGTGGGTGTTGTGTTTAAGTACTCTGAAGCTATTCGCACGCCGGGAACAATTTAATGAGCTACCGTCAATCAGCTATCACAGGGATAATTCACCAGTATATAGCATGGTGGTGTTTGCTTGCCTTGGGCTGCTGACGACAATGAAAGGCGCCGGCGCCTAGAACAACCCGCCGGAGTGCGAGAACTTCATCCAAACATCCTAGCCAACACTGAAGGATGGCTCCTCCGCAATCCGATCGAACGTCTAATCTTTTTTGGTTTGTTTACCGAAAGTTCAAAAAACGCCTTTTGCGTTCAACTTGTCAGCAGATTTCGCGCGCGTATCTCCTTGCTGCTATTCTTCTGCTTGGTGTCCGCGGCTCACGCGGCTTCTAAGGAACGAGTGGCGTGGGGTGGAGTCTCGTTTCGAGGCAAAGCCATCGACCGAGAAAAGAATTTTCCGTTCACAACCCGTGGGGATTTTCTCTCACAGCTGAACGACACCCTCGCGGAGCGGGTGCGGTCCCTCAAACATCCTGACGCGAACCTGCTGGTTGGCCAAGACTTCAACTATGGCCGTGGGGACGGCTTGATGGCTACCCTCGTTATCGATTCGGAGGATCTCGCCGTCGCTGAGCTGGAAGGTGATTATTTCGGCCAGCTTATAATCGCAGGCACGGTCATGGTATTCGATTTTCAGACTGCCATCATTGTGGCCAGTAGTCCGGTTGGCGTGTTCCAACCGATTCGAGCTGGGACCACCAAACCGGACGCGGAATACCTCGCCGAACATGTGCGCCAGGCGATTGGAGGCCTGGGTGACGATGCCTTGTCCAAACTTGTGACAATGCCGATCCGCCCCAAGGCCAACTTCGGTCGTCTCCAGATCCAATTGGCCAAAATGGATTCGGCTACCTGTGCGGCGCTGCGGGTCGCCGGCCCAGACGACGAGGCCAAATGGGGCGCTTACTTCGCCGGGCGGCTCGCCTCCCTCCTCGCGGCGAGGTACGGCGTGAACGTCCTGCCTGTAGGGGAGGGTGATGGCACCCTCGCCGCCCTCACCATCAATTTCTCGGACAAGGCCCGGCTCTCGGCGGCGGGCACGAATGCGTTGGAGCGGATTCTCCAGATGAAACCCCCTACCGTGACCGCGGTGTTGAACCTCCATGGGGCGGCTAGCTATGTAGACAAGAAATATAGCAAGCCCGGCCAAGTGGCCAAGCGCTTCGGTTGCATGGCCTCCGTCCGATTCCAACCGAACAGCGGTACCCTCTTCACCAAGGACTGGGCTTACGCGGTCATACGTCAGTTTTCCTCAGACCATGTGGACACCATCGATGCCAGTGTACTACGGGTGTATTACCGTGCCGCCATCGACGACGGGTTGAAGGAGCGCTTCGCGCAGGGCGCGGACAAGGATAAGGCTTGGCTCGCTATCGTGGCGACGATCAAGAACTGAAGATTCCGTATGAAAAAGTTGCACTCAACGCGAGCCTTCGTGCTCACGTTCGCTCTACTCCTCTGCTGGATTGGCAACGAGCGGTTGTTAGCCCAAGACGCAAACCAAGTCCGAATTCAAGTCTACGTGACCATACCGACCAAGAAGTCCACAGCCAAAAAGCCCGCGCCGGATGAAGTAGCTACCGCCCTTTCCGCCTGCCGGGCGGAGATTCTACGCAAGTACATCCAGCAGTGCTCCGCCCCGCGGCAGGTGCTGATAACCACCTCGGCGGAGGCGATTAACCGAAACCTGGATACGATTGTGACCGGCGTGGACCAAGTGGGGGTGCCTGAGGTGGATGCTAAGGCTAAAACACTCAGCTTGGCGGCGGTCGGGTACGTGAACGAAAAATCGGTTGATCTGCTGCTGCCGAAGCAGTCCGGCGCCAAAAACTACATCTCGCTGATCTTCGTCTCTCGCCGCCAGACTGAGGTGAAACGGTTCGGCACTGAGGTGATCACAGGGAATTCCGTGCTTCGAGCGGACACCAGGACGGACGTGCAGCAGGTAACGGGAGACAAAACCCAAGTTGCTGTGACCACCAAGTTCGACGACGCCGTAGTCAGCAAGAGCGCGGAAATCGCGCGCACCGAAAAGATCCTCTACGACGTGGCCACGGCGGACGCGCTGGATACCGCCATGGAAGGGGCGCTGGTGGAACGGAATTTCAGAATGGTACCAGCGGCGACACTCCGGAAGCGGAGTAACGGGGCCTTTGCGGTCGAAAAGTTCATAGAGGCCTTCAAAGTTGGCAATGATGTGGATGCCGAGCTAATCCAAGACGCGGCGGAGGCCTGTTCCACAATGAAGCCCCGGCTACCCTTCTATGGCTACGGGACTTTGACCATCGAGAAGCCCCAACGCGATCCGGCAAGTGGACGCACCCGCGTTAATATCATCGTTTATGCGAAGGTCATCGACTGCCGGGACGATTTCGCGACGACAGCCGGGGCGCTGGAGGCCATCCAGTATGCGGGCCTCGGGGAATCCGCCACGGAGGCGGAGACCGCGGCGCTGACGGGAGCCGCGAAAATCGCCGCGAAGATGATCGCTGACAAGTTGAACGCAAAAGGCGTTTTTTGAACTTTCGGTAAACAACGAATACAGAAAAAAAGAAACTAAGCACCGCCACACTATTATGAAACTCAGTCGAATCGTTTTAACGGTCACCGCCCTGCTGCTGGGGCTTAGCAGCCTGCCCATCCAGGCCCAATTCGGAGGCTTGGGGAAGAAACTGACGGGCGGTGGCGGGGACGCAGCAGGGGACATCTCAGGCCTCGCCGCAGGCCTCTTCGAAAAGGTTACACCGGTCTCGGAGAAGCTGACCCAAGCATCCAAACATTATGCCGTGGTGTTTGGCCTTCAAGAGAAGATCAACAAGATGGAGGCGGACGCGAAGACCAAGGACGGGCAGGCCGTCCTGGGGTTCAAGACGCTCGGCGTGATTTCGAAGGAAATGGCTAAGTACGCCGACCATCCGGAGAAGCTGCAACTGACTCAGGAACAGGGTCAGGAATTGCTCAAGGCGCAGGCCAAGGTGAAGGAGGCCTGGCCCGATTACATGGTTGTGGCCGGCTCGACCGCCCTGGCCATCAAGAATGTGACGGACAAGAATCCCGCGGCGTTGGCTAGCCAGCCGCAACTGGTGTACCTCGGCTTGGCTTGCACCAAAGATCTGGGCACCTTCGCCAAGATGGCATCCATGGGCTACAAGCTCGCCAAGGCCAAGGGCCTAAATCCCCCGGGAGACGAACACGACTTCCAGCCCCCCAAATGAGGAAGGCGCGCCTCCGACCGGAGCTTAGGAATCAGATCGGTAATCGCCCGCGTCGGTTCGCGAATATTTTGTGCCTCGAACGCCTATGATCCTCGCCCGTGCCCACCCGCTACTTTGGGGCGTCCTCCTATCCTTCCTCGCCTCGTCGACCTTCGCAGCCGAGGTGACCACCCGGACGGTGCAAGCCGTGGCGCTGGAGCCTGGTCGGGCCAAGGCCATCGAGGCGGCCTTGGTGGAGGCGGTTTCCAAGGTAACGGGGGTAAAGCTCGACGCGATGACAGCCACCGAGCTAGGCAGCCTGGAGATCACGAAGAAGGGCAAGAGCTCGTTTAGCAGCCGCGAGGAATACATCTCCCGCGTACAAAAAACCACCAAGGGGCTGGTCTCATCCTGGGAGGTTACTTCTGAGGGGAGGTCCACAGATGGCCTCTACCGAGTCGAACTGGACGTGACAATCGCCACCGTCGTTCTGGAGCCCCGGGAAGGCCGTAAATCCCTCCTTATCCTGCCTTTCCAGGTCGTGGGTGAGTGCAGCACCCCGGCCGGCAAACTAACCCCCGACTCCCTCGCGGTTGGCTTCCGCCAAGGCTTGGTTGCCTATCTCGCTTCGAGCCGCAAGTTCGCAGTGCTCGACGAGACGTTTGCCGGTGAACTGAGCCGCGTGGGCGAGTCAGATACGGACCTCGAAACCGGACTCCAAACGCTAATTCGCCGGGCCTCCCGGTTGAGAGCCGATTATCTGGTGGTAGGCTCCTGCGAGTCCTTTGCCATCGCCCAGAACACGGTCCAGGTTGGGACTACGACTTCGACCGTGACGCGGCCCTCGGGATTGGTCTCGATTCGCGTGATTCGAGTGGACTCGGGCCAGACTGTGCTGGCGGTGAACCAACTCCTCAACCAATTCGTGAAAGTGAAATTCGGGGGCGCCACCCCGCACCTCGCGCTGGTGGATTGGGTCTGCCGCCAATTCTCGGATCGCATCCTAGACACGATCTATCCGATCCGCGTGGCGGAACTGGTGGACGGAGAGGTGGCGATTGACCGCGGTGGGGAGACCGTCTTGGAGGGCCAGCAGTTCGAGGTCTTCGCGGTCGGCGACACGATAATGGACTCCGCCACGGGCGAGAAGCTGGGCGCGGTAGAGAAGTCGGTCGGCCGTATCGAGATCGTGCGGGTATTGCCCAAGGTCTCGTACGGCAGACGGCTGGCCGGCGGGGCAACGATCGCTGTGGGCTCGATTTGCCGCCGACCTGCGGAGCCAACCGCGACCGGTGTGAAACAGTCCAACGGTAACGAAAGCGCAGTGGATGACCTATTCAAGTAAAGCGACCCTATGAACCCTAAATCGAGTGTCAGTGTGGCGGCGGCGTTTATACTCCTCCTTTCGGAAAACTTGGCCATCGGCCAGGCCCCTGTGAGTCCGGCCGCCACGGTCGATGTGCGCGGCGACGGCGGAGTGCAGGCGGTCCAACAAGCTCAAACTCAAGCGGCGGGCGGCGGCAACCACTACCAAGCTGGGGCATCCGCGGATACCTTGATCAAGAAGTGGCTCAAAGAAGGCCGTTTCCAAGAGGGCTGGGACGAAGCCAGGCAGCGCTACATCGCCGTGGGCAAGGGCGAGTTCAACTCCGAGGATCCGTCGATCGACCCCGCTACGTTTTGTGTCAACCGCGAGATCGCGGCGCAACGAGCGCTGCTGGACGCCCGGTCGCAGATCGTGGAGTTTGCGAACTCCAAACTCGACGTCCTGATGCAGGCCCAGACCCCGGGCACGGACCTAAACGCCGCTTTCGGTGAGCAGGAGGAGCGCCTGCAGCGGCAATTGGCCGCCCAGCAGCAGGCGGTCGCCCTGCTGCTGGCCGACCTCGACCAGACCGGGGCCGAAGCCCTGCGCGGCGCCACCACCCGGGATCGTGTCAATGCCTTGATGGATGCCGCCATCAAACGGCTGGATGCCATTTACTCAAGAGAGAAGATCGAAGAGGAGAAGCGCGCGCGGTACGAACGCGCCAAGACACGCTACCAGCAGGCCACCCAGGAGTTGGCGAAAGTGGAGGCCGAAATCAGGAAGCAGGCTGGCGCCGTCACGCGCACCTTCAGCAACAAGATCACCAAGCTCGCGAAGATGCCGCTTTTTGGCTCCAGTTGCATTTATCAAACCGAGGCTTGGAGCAGCTTGGACGAGAAATATACGGTCGTAGTCGCCCTAGTCTGGAGCGTCGGGTTAGAGAAGGCCACACGCGCCATCGTTCAGGGCCAGGAAGTGACCCTGGACGCCCCAAAACAGGGCCTGACTCTCGCCGAATGGTTGGAGGGCCAGGATCTTGGCGCCATGGTCGGCCCTCGCACGTTCATGGATGAGCGTGGTCAGCGCTATTTTATCGGCATCGCGGCACGCGCGGTGGTGAAAGGGGCCTCCCGAATGGAGAAGAACCGGGACGTTGCACGCCTGATGGCGGACCAGATGACCGTCCTGAGCCTCCGTGCGGATGTGGAGGTCGCCAAGACCGCAGAGCAACTGGCCAAGACCGTTCTGAAAGCCGATGGGCGCGAAGGGGAGCAGGCGCTGGAATCCCTGTCCAAGACCATCGTCCAGAAGCTGGAGGGGCAGAACCTCAACGGCCTCAGCCGAATTCACGAGGTCGAAGTAGAGCATCCCCTCACGCGCACCAAGCTGCTCGTCACAATCAGTGGCATCGGGCCTGAGTCTGTCAAGGCGGCCCGAACGGTCGAGGAGATCAACTATGCGGCCGCAATTGCCGCCAACCGTGAGAATGCCCGGCTTCAGGGCCGCAAAGATAAGCTGGAAGCCTCAAAGCAGGCATCCAAAGACGACCCAGCCTCGTACGGCCAGGGGCACCAGGACGGTGCTGACGCGCTCGATAAGCAGACCGCGGCCCGCGTCGCGGCGCAGAAGAAGAAAGATGCCGCCTCCAAGGCCAAATCCAAGACCGGCGGCGGCCAGGGCTCCGAGACGCTGGACGGCGCTGTGGGCGCCAAGCCGAAAAAGTCCGACGACGACTTTTGAGACCGCCTCAAAAACCGTTTTCTGTGCCTTCCTTCGTAAACAAAGTGAGGGGCGTGGTGATTCTGATGCTTGGCCTTCTGGCCGGCTGTTCTGCCAAGGATGGCTCTGGGGGCAACTTCGTGGAGCCCAGCCTAAACCTCGTGGGGTTGGCGCCCCTTCGTAGCCAATCTGCCTCCGCTGTGGAACGCGCCGACTTGGCCGCAGAGCTACGCCTGCTCCGCCTCGTTTCGCTCGCGACGGGTGAGATCAAACGCTTCCAACTGGAACCTGTGCGCGAGGTGTTACACGAGTCTTCGCATCAAGCCGGTGAACTGCGGGGCCTCGGCCCCCCGTCACGCTCCGTTAAGGCCGGTTGGGTATGGATGGAACTGCCTTGGACCGCGGCCCGCCCGCCTGCGACGCGGAATGCAGTCAAGGCGGACGCCGCGGTTGAGGTTTCCGCATCGGATGGAGATCTGGGCGCCGCCATTGACCAAGCGGTGTTGCAGGCTGCCCGCCGGATCGCCGAGGCGGGATCGGGCAATCCACTGGAGCTGTCGGTGATTCTTGACCGCTTCGTTTGCGCGCCCGTCCCCGCTGGCGTGAAGCTGGCGGGGCGGATACGGATTTCCCAAGTCTCGAAATAGGCGACGGCTGCGCCTCCAAGAAACTGTTATGACTATCTCGAAGTCTTCGTTGGCGACCGGGTTGCTTCTCGGTTGCCTCGCCTTGGGTGTGGGGTGCAAAACGCCGCCGCCTCCGGTTCAGCAGCCCGCGGCGGCGCCACCCGCGACGGAGGTTCGGGTCGATGACATCCCCGCCGATGCCAGCCCAGCCATCCGCACCCACCTGACGAAACTGCGCGAGATGCGGGATCTCGGGCAGATTTCCGACGCGGAGTACCAGTCCCGCAAGGCCGGCCTCCTCGGGCGTCGGTGATGTTGGTTTTGCCAGACGGTTTTAGCTTCCCGCATTCAGGGGTGGGCGACGTGGTGGAGTAGGACCGTCCAGACCCTTTGTGGATGCTCCCCGACGGTGCGGCCGGCCTCGGCTAAGGTTATGCCGCTGCGAGCCATGACCGTAAGCGTCACACATAGCGCCGGTGTTTGGAGCGGAGCATAAGGGTCATAGTGGTTTCATTATGACGTTTATGCCTTCGGATACGCAGTTGTTGAAGTCGGATTCTGTGGGGCGGATGCAAACCTCGGCTGAGAAGCGGGCTAAGATTCTTGCGGAGTTTGACCGCAGCGGAACCAGCGGGGTGGAGTTCGCCAAGCACATCGGCGTGAAGTACCCGACCTTTGCTGGTTGGCTCCGACAGCGGCGATTGAAGCCGGGTGCCTCACCGAAGCGTCGCCGTCCACACACCAAACCCGTTGATTTCATCGAGACGGTGATCCCCAGCTCAAAGCTGGAGCCGCTGACTGTCGCCCCCCCGAGCAGTTCGATTGAAATTCATTCACTCGTCCCAGATCCCGCGAGTGATCCAACTCGTTCGGAGGCTTGCGTCATGCCGAGTTTCGCCGCGAGCCTGAAGGCCTTTCTGGCGGTGGAACCCTGCGACATGCGCAAGGGCTTCAATGGCCTTCCGTCGCTGGTCAGCGAACCTCTTCAGGAAAACCCACAAGCCGGGGCGCTGTTCGTTTTCCTGACAATTCCTGACAACCTTTCCGGCTATTTAGCCCGTGGATGTAAACTTGAAGGGAATACCGCTTTTGCTAAACTCCTTCTGACATGAGCCCTTACGTCGAACTGATATCAGGGCGACAAGTTGGACCGTGTGGGTTCGATTCCCTTCACTCGCTCCAACTTGCCCCTTCTCTACCCACACCTCGGTAGTTTTTCCCCCAGGTATCCTCTCAAGTTTTGAGTCTCAACTCTTCGGGTCCCCGAAATTGCCGCTGAGGTCTGCCAATAGAGTCCCAACCATCAACGGCCGCACCGTGCTCACGTGAACCATCCGACGCTCGTTCGGACTTTTGACGTGAATGCCAGCGCTCAATTATTCCGGGTGGTTCAGGTGAACTGACCCAAGAGTGGGCACCGAGATCCAAAACTCTGCTGCCGGCTTAAAGACTGAGGCCCCGAAGAATTTTGAGCTTCTGGAAGAAAACCGACCGTTGATCCAGTGGAAAACAGGGACCGACTGCGGTTAGACTGCGTCCATGAAGTTCGGAACCCCCGTCGCTGCACTGATCCTCATGCTAGGCCTCCACGGCCGCTCCGAGGCTCAGGACAGTTCCGCCACGATTCGTATCGCGGCGGATCCCGGTGGCTGGCGACTCGAGGCCGACGCCCCACCCCAAACCCTTCGAGCGGTCTGGGAGTTTTCTCCTTCGCTGGTGAACCCGTCGTGGTCGGTGATGGCCGTGCAATCAATCCCGGCGGGACGGGCGGGGTGGACGAATGTCGTTGGTACTCCACCGGACACGGCATTCTTCCGCATCCGCACCTACGACACGCCCGGGTTCAATGCCCAACTGGATCGCCTGATCGTAAAAGTCCGTGAAGCCTATCCAGAGGCCACCCTTTTGGAGTCGTCTCCGTTGCTGACCTCCACTGTGACCGAATTGCCGGATGGAGTGGGCCTACGCGCGGTCCTTCATGTCCCAAATGGGACTGTCGTGGCACAACAATCGGATCCACAGGCCGATCCCCAGATCGATTTCACCCCGGCGCCCTGGCTGGGAGACATGCTCCTGCCATGGCCGGTGGAGATGAATCTGGAGGAAGCCGAGTCGCTGCTTCGCAACGCGGGATTCGGTTCCGAATATAAGACCCTGACCCTTCGCCGTCCGGTTTATCCGGGAATGATTGAACCATACTTCATCTTCGGCACGCCGAAGTTCGGGTTCGTGTTTGTCGGAACTTCCACCAAAAAAGTGTTCCGGGGAAATTGAGACGGGCGACGGTTCGGTCTTTCAACTTCAGCACTGCCGGTTGGCGCGGGAGAATTTAACCAGAGGGATGAATTCGATCCCGCCAAGGAATTCACCGTCCCACAGCAGAGCCGCGTGAACGCGGGACTCCATCCGTGTGAGCGAGCACGCCGCGGCGGTTTTCCGCGTCCTTGAACCGTTCAACCAGGAAACGGCAGTTGAGCCCCCAGATGGACACAGATTCACACAGATAGAGAGGGAGATGGGCAGCTCGACTGGGCTAAAGGGGTTTCACCTTCTGGGTGATCCATGAGTGCTTTCGTTCCGCGCAGTTTCATCCGTGTCCATCTGGGGTTGAACTCCTCTTTAACTGCCGGATTTAGGTTCAGCCACCGTTCTCCAAAACTCAACTGATCGAGCGATTCAAAGCGCTTTTCGAAGAGCTCCCGCGTAGCCGGTCATTTCCAGGAAGGCATTTCCCACTTCCCGACCTTCCGCATCCAGCACACGGCAGGCCCCTTCCCAGTACGGGATCGCGCCCAGCACTCCGGACAATTCCTGATCCGCCGCCAGTGGCTTCAACCGAAGGATCTCCGTCCCCATGCCATCCGGAGTCGGCACCCGAATCTCCGCTCCGCCGGGATACTCCGCGCCCGATCGGGGACTCTTCCAACTCCCCTGCGGAATCCACTGGAACCGTCCCGCGCCAAACGAATGCACCAGCCCCTTCGCATCGATCCACGCGGCCACGGAGAACGGATCAGTCGTCCCGTCGTCGCGGCGCATCCGATACACCATGAGTTCGCGTCCGTCTCGCAACTGAACACTCGCCCAATCCCATCCCACCTGCCCCTGCCCCATCTGGCTGCTGCTGAATTCATGGTCCATCCAGGCCTCGCCCGTGACCGCCTTCACCCCTCCCGCACGACGCAACGTGCCAGTGACCGCAATCCGGGGAAACGTGAGGTAGTGGCTCGCCGCCCAGGGTTCCTTTGCCTTGCGCGAAACTCCGTTGGTCCCGAACACCGCGAGGGGTTTCGTCGGTTGCAGACGCAGCGTCCAACCCACCTCGGCCTGAACGCCGCCCACCAGTTCCATCACCGGTCCCGACGCACCGGGCGCAGATTGCCCGGTGTCACGCAACGACCAGTTTCCATTCCGCACCCGCAGTGATCCCACCGCCGCCCCGGCATCCCAGCCCCGGCGATTCAACCGTTCCTCGTGGATGAACCGCCCGGTCGTCGCATCGAGCCATGCCATGTGGGCGAGAAACAATTCATCCGACGCAAAGTTCGTGGAGCCGCCCGAGCTCGATACCGAATTCGTCAACGCGAAGCCCGCACCCACCCCCGCACGCCGGAAAAACGTGGCCTGGAATCCATGCCGCTTCCCGCCTTCCTCCATCAGGTGACCGGTCACGTACCACCACTCGATTCGGAACTCGGGATGACTTCCATGATCTTCCGGAAACCGAAAGACCCGCCCCGGCTGCGGCAGGGCAAAGCCGTCGGCGGTTTTCATTTCTGGTACACCCGGCGGTTCTGCCGACGCCATGAACCCGCCCAAAAGGCAGATCGAGAACACGGCCAAAGCCCATCGAAGCGTTTCAAAGGCGGCGATTCGGAATGTTGGAGAGAAGAAGTTCATTCGGTTCGCTCCGAGGGAAGGTCCGCGCCCCAACGGCCCACGCCCCATCCGGTGGCCACGGCCATGGCCACCACGGCAACACTCAGCGCCGCGATCCAGCGCCACGGCGGATCGAATTCGAGGGTCCACCCGTAGGTTTGCACATTGACCCGGTAAATCAGGAGCCAGCCGAGTCCCACGCTCGATGCCCCGCCCACGACGACGCCGGCCAGCGCGGTCATCAGACTCTCAATCGCAGTGGCCAGCGCGATCTCCCCCCGGCGGAATCCGAGCGACCGCAGGGTGGTGAGTTCCGCGCGCCGCTCCAGCAGCAGGCTGGCGAGAGTGAAGCCGAGACCCAAAATCGATACCGCCACCCCGATGAACTCCAGCGAGTCGGTGATGGCAAAGGTCTGACGAAAAATCCTCAACGCCTCCCCGCGCAGATGCGGCTGCGTGTACACGGCCAGGCCGGGATGCGCGGCCTTCCACTGTTCGCGAACGGTCGAGGCGGTGTCCGAGGCGTGGAGCTTGGCAATCAGGCTGCTGGCGAGTTCTTCATGGTACCATTCCTGGAACTGCTCGCGCTGGATGACGATCGATCCACGCTCATTTCCGTAGTCCGAAAAGATGCCGGCGAGCGTCACGCGTCGCGGGCCCGAAGGCGTGGGAAGAGCCACCGTGTCGCCCCGATGCAGCTGGAACCGTTCGGAGAAACTCTCACTGGCCAGCGCCAGTCCGGCATTGCGATTGGTATCCCAGACGGCGTCATCCAGGGGTGCCTGCCGCCACGCGATGCGCGCCTGATCGCGTTGGAACGCGAGGCTCGCGCCGAAGAGCAGCGTGGATCCCTGGGGCAATTGCACCTCCGCCGTCTGGATCACATTGATGGCCGCCACCTCGGGACGGGCCGCCAGCGCACGCCACACCTCCGGGGCGATGCGATTCTGCGGCGACGCGCCCTGCACGGCCTCGCTCGACACATAAAGGTCGGCCATGAAGGTCCGCTCAATCCAACCTCGCAACGTGGTGTCGAAACTCCCCACAAGAATGGCCATGGCCGAGGTCATGGACACGGCGCAAACAAGACCCGCGATGGCGAGTCGATGCCGGCCCGTGGGGCGTCGGAGCTGACTGAGCGCAAGCCGCCACGGCGCGGAGAACCCGCCCCAGGTGGAGAGCCGGCCAAACATCCGCGGCGTCAACACGCCCCCGAGCAGACCAAACCCCAGCAGCCATGCGATCGCGGTTCCGTACGCAGCGAGAGAAATTCGGTATCCGCCCGAAAGCCGCAGCGCGGGAAATTGAGTGAGAAGGGCTCCGATCAAAAGCAGTCCGACCGAACCCGGAAGCACCCACTGCGGAATCACCGCGGCCTTCTGGGATCGCCCCGCACCGAGCATCTGCGCGGGAAGGGTCTCCGCCGCGAGACGCGCCGGCCACCATCCGGCGACCAGGCTCGCACCCACTGACAGCATCAGGGCTACCGCGGCTTCGATTGGGTCCAGCGAAGCGGAACGCACCGCAGTGGCGAAGTAGAGTGAGTTGACCGTCTCGGCAACTCCGCGCACCGCGCCTTGCGCTCCGGCCCAGCCGAGAACGATTCCCAGACTTCCACCGGCGATTCCAAGGACGAGCGCCTCGAACAACCAAGCCCGGAGAATCTGGGACTGGGTGATGCCAAGAGAGCGGAGAATCGCGATCTCCTCGCGTCGCCGAACCACCGCACCATCGAGCGCCTGGAACACCAGCATCAGCCCCACGAGCAAGGCCAGCAGCGACAGGATGCTGAGGTTCAGTCGAAACGCCTGGGTCATGGTGGACGCACTCGCGCGTCGATCCGATGGCGTGCTCACCGTCCAACGTCCCCGCGCCAGAGTCTCAAGCCCGCGACGCAATTCCTCCACGCGCGAGGCGCGGTCCGGTCCTTCGGGAACCACGAATTCAATGCGATCCAATTTGCCAACCCGACCGGTCAACGCCTGCAACGCCGGCAGGTCCATCAGGAGAAACGAGCGTGGCGGCCTCGGGCGGTCCGGCAATTCCGGGATCACCCCGGCCACGCGCAACTCCACCTGCTCGTCCTGGAGCACCAATCGCAACGAGGTGACCCCGGGCTTGAGATCCGCCGCCAGCGCCGCAGTCACCAGCACGGCGCGCGGATCCGCCAGACGCTGGATCCATCCGCCATCGGTGTTCGAGTTTGTCGCTGTGTCTGCGGATTTGCCGACATTCGCCGAGCTCGCAGGAAGCTGAAGCCTCCGGGCCGAGGCAAGATTCTGCATCGCGATCCAGTCGACCCCGAGGATCTGATACATCGAACGGCCACCGATTTTCCCTTGGCGTGAATCGCCCGGTTCCACCGCCGTGCTCTCCATCACCGGCACCCAATGAACGGGCGCACCCGGGAAGGCTTGTCGCAATTCCCCGAGGATCGATTCCGGAAGGCTGCCCGACGGCGCGGACAGGATGCCATCGCTCTCCGCCGTGACGATGTCGGTGAAGTTTTGAAAACTCGAAACCGCCGCGCGATTGGCGAGTCGGATGGAGAGAAACACCGCCACACCGAGGGCCAGCGTGAGGACGAGGAAGGCGGTGGTCCACGGGGCCTTTGCGGCGTGACGCCACGTGACGCGCGACCACAGCAGCCGCTGCACGCCGGGATTTTGCGCCGCGCTCATGCCCGCGGATCGCTGTTGCGGATGGACGACTCAATGACGCCGTCCCGGAGGCGAATCTCCCGATGGCAAATCGCCGCCGCCTCCGCGCTGTGGGTCACCAGCACCATCGCGGTCCCGGTTTCATCGCTCAATTCGCGGAGCAGCTGCAGGATTCGTTCGCCGTTGCGCGAATCGAGATTTCCCGTGGGTTCATCGGCCAGCAGCAGACGCGGGCGATGCACCAGCGCGCGCGCAATCGCCACCCGCTGCATCTCCCCGCCGGACAGCTCGGTCGACAAGGCCTCGGCGCGGTTTGCAACCCCGACGCGTTCCAGCAGCGCGGCAACCCGGCTGCGTCGCTCCGACGCATCGATGCCCACGAGCTGCAGCGGGAGTTCCACGTTCTCCGATGCGGTCAACGTGGGGAGCAGGTGAAAAAACTGGAACACCGTTCCAATGCTCTGCCGCCGCAACCGCGCCAACCCATCGCCATCGAGATCACCGAGCGAAACGCCATCGAACTCAATGCGGCCGGACTTGGGTCGATCAATGCCGCCGAGCAGATTCAGCAGCGTGGTCTTTCCGGATCCGGAGGGACCGGTCAACGCCACGCGCTCGCCCGCGCGCACCTCAAGCGAGACGCCGCACAACACCGCGCGCTCGCGATACGCGTGATGAATATTCGCTGCTCGCAACAGCAGGTCTGGCATGACGTGAGAACCCATTTCCGCGCCATCATACCGCGAAACCGGGGAAGACCAAGCCGCGCGCATTCGGGGCAACATCGATTTCATTGATAACAGCTCATTCGTATCGATTCACGCCTCGCGTTCGAAATCGGCGACATCGTGGGGCGTTATGAACGACTGGACTGGATGGGTTTCAATTCCTCTCAAAACCGGCGCTGCCATCCTGGCGGCCGACTTCGTGGTGGGGTTTGTCCACTGGATCGAAGACGCCTACGTCCGTGAAGAATGGCCCGTGCTGGGCCGGTTGGTCGGAAGGCCGAACATTTTGCATCATCATCAGCCCCGCCATTTTCTCCGGAACTCATGGTTTCAATCGTGCTGGGACCAGCTTCTGCTCGCCGCCGTTCTGGTGGCAGTTGCATGCGCCCTGGGTTGGTACAGTTGGCCGGTGGGTCTGTTTGCCGTGCTGCTGGGCAATTCGAATCAGATCCACAAATGGGCGCACCGAAGCCGCAAGGAAAACGGGCCCTTCATCACGCTTCTGCAGGACCTGCGAATCATCCAGGGCACGCGTCATCATGCGATTCACCACACCGATCCCAAATCCACCCACTACTGCGTGATCACCGAATTCCTCAACCCGGTTCTCGAGCGCCTGCGTTTCTGGACGCGCCTGGAGTGCCTGCTCTATCGGTGGTTTCACCTGCGCCGCCGCATCGACACCTCGAATCGCCGCCACACGATCAAGCCGGACTGGCTCCCGCGCGCCGCGGTTGGGATGGGGAGGGGGTGAGCGTGGAACCCGAGTTGAAGGGTTGAAAAGTTGAAGGGTTGAAAGGGAAGACGGGTTCCGTTCTCACGTATGGAGTACCGCGTTTACGCGGCTCTGCTGTTGGACGCGGGGCCATCGGACGGTTGGAAATCAACCCGCTGCATCCCGCGAGACGCGCCTCCCCGAACCGTCTGAAGACGGGACTCCAAACGAAGGAGAAAACCCTCGCGCAAGTGTCGGAATCCCCTTCAACGCTTCAACTTTTCAACCCTTCAACTGCCGTTTCCAGGTTCAACTGCCGCATCCGCGCTGTAACCATTCCCCAACCCCAGCGGTCGCATTAGCAACCTGTTCCAGTTTCTGCGCCACGCACGATCCATCGACTCTATGAAATCCATCCTGCCTCTGCTCGTCGCTTCCGGGCTGACATGCACTGTGTCCCTCTTTGCCGGAACTCCCGCCGAGGATCTCAAGGCCGGTGTCCAAGGCCTCACCTCGGCCGCAAACTACAGCTGGGTTACCTCGGTTGAACTCCCAGGAATGCCCTTCACCCCACCCGCCACCGAGGGCAAGACCATCAAGGGCGGCGCCACCTGGCTGAGTCAGGAAGGCATGGACGGCAACACCACCGTGGCCATTTTGAAGGACGGCAAGGGCGTGGTTCAGCTTTCAGACGGATGGAAAACAGCCGATGAACTCCCCGCATTCGGCCGTCCTCCGGGCGGACCCGGCGGAGGAGGCCCCCGTCCTGGCGGGCAAGGTGGCCCCGGAGGTCCTGGAGGCCCGAAGGCCGACGGCGGACCCGGTGGGCCTGGTGGCCCCGGCGCGCAGGGCGGCGGACGCCCTCCCGGCGGACCGGGTGGACCAGGCGGTGGCGGCTTCGGCGCCATGATGGCCCGGTTCCTCCTAATGGCGAAGACCCCGACCGACGAACTCGCCGGCCTCGTGGACAAGGTGCAAAACCTGAAGAGCACCAAACCTGGAATCTATGTGGGCACGCTCCCCGAGGACGTCGTGAAGCCGATGCTCTCCTTCGGACCTGGCCCCGGCGGCGGGCCGCAAGTGAAGGACGCCAAGGGATCGGCCAAGTTCTGGGTTAAGGATGGCGTGATTTCCAAGTACGAGATCGAAGCTGGCGGAACGATGTCGATGTTCGGAGAGGAACGGGAAATGACTCGTATCTCCACCATCGAGATCAAGAACGCGGGCAAGACGCAGATCGAGGTTCCGGCCGAGGCTGCCAAGAAACTCGAATCCGCGAAGCCGCTCGAAACTCCCGGCGCGACCAAGAACTGACCCGGTTGAGCTCAACCTGAAAACGGCAATTGAAGGACCGTGCAACCACAGATGGACACGGATCAACACAGATGAAGATTCAGGGAATGAAGGGATTCAGGAATCACTCAGAAGGTAATCACGTTCAGCGTGCATCCAGTTTCTCAACTTCTGGTTTATCTGTGTGAATCTGTGTTCATCTGTGGTTTGACCTGCCGGTTATAGTTTCAGAAATCGCCTCGCCAGACTCGGTGACGAGGCGGCAGCCTAGCCTCACACCATGAATCTCGAATTGGATGGCGCGGGCGTTCTCATTTCCGGCGGAGCCCGCGGGATCGGCGCAGCGACGGCACGAGCTTTCACCGCCGAAGGAGCGCGCGTGGCGATCGTCGATCGCGACGTCGCGCAGGGCACTTCCCTTGCCGCCATGTTGCCTGGCGCGCTGTTCGTCGAAGCCGACCTCACACGCGAATCCGATTGCGAACGCGCCGTCGCCCAGGCGGTCCGGGAATTCGGCCGGCTCGACGTGTTGGTGAACAACGCCGGCGTGAACGACAGCGTCCCGCTCACTGGAAGCCCGTCGGACTTCACCGCATCGCTCCAGCGGAATCTCTTTCACGTCTTCGCGCTGACCCATTTCGCGCGGCCGCATCTGATCGCCCGACGCGGCGCGGTCATCAACGTGAGCTCGAAGGTCGCGGTGACCGGACAGGGCCGCACCTCCGGCTACGCCGCGGCCAAGGGCGCGGTCAACGCCCTCACCCGCGAGTGGGCCGTGGCACTCGCGCCCGACGGCGTGCGGGTGAACACCGTCGTCCCCGCCGAGTGCGACACCGATCAATACCGGCGCTGGTTCGAATCCCAGCCCGATCCGCAGGCCGCACGATCCAAGGTGGAACGCCTCGTCCCGCTGGGCCGGCGCTTGAGCACGCCCGAGGAACTGGCCGATGCCATCCTGTGGCTCGCCTCGGTCCGATCCTCCCACGTCACCGGACAGATCCTGTACGTGGACGGCGGCTACACCCACATGGACCGAGCCCTCACCAGCGACCACGCCTGGTAACGGATCCTCGTTCCACTTTCCCTCTCCCCGGTTCTTGGGGCTTTCAATCCACCGCCTCTCTCAGGCAATCTTCACTGACCCATGGGTGCTCAATGGAAACAAAAAGGACGTGAACTCGAGGCTCACAAGAAGGGCCAGGTTCACGGCAAACTCGTTCGCGAAATCATCGTTGCCTCCAAGCTCGGCGGCGGGGAACCGGACCTCAACGCCCGACTCGCCGCTGCGGTGGAAAAGGCGAAGAAACACTCCGTGACGCGAGACACCATCGAGCGCGCGATCAAAAAAGGAACGGGCCAGACCGATGAAGTGGTGTCCTTCGAGACCGTCACCTACGAAGGCTTCGGCCCGCACAAGGTGCCAGTGATCGTGGAATGCCTGACCGACAACCGGAACCGCACCGCGCCGGAGATTCGCCGTCTGTTCAAGACCGGCGCGCTCGGCCAGCCCGGCAGCATGAACTTTTTCTTCGATCGCTGGGGCGTGATCGAAGCCACCCACACCGACAAGTCGCACGACCCCGAGAGCGACGCCATCGAGGCCGGTGCGCAGAACGTGGAACCTCTCGAAGCTGATGAAATCCCCGAAGGTTCCATCGGTTCCCGTTTCCTGACCGATCCCAAGGACCTCGCCTCCGTCAGCGCGTGGCTCACCAAGGCCGGATGGAAGATCGCCGCGAGCGAGCATCGCTACATCGGCAAAAACCCGGTGACGCTGACCGGCAACGACCACACCGAAGTGGCTGCATTCCTCAACGAGCTGGACGACCACGACGACGTGCACCGCGTGTACGCCGCCCTGGCCTGATCCGCCGTTTCGTAGTTCGCAGTTCGCATTTCGGATGCCGGGAGGAGTGACTTCTCCCGGCGTCGAAATTGAGATCCTACAAAGCGGTAGAGGACTCCCGCAGTCCAAGACCTGGCGGATCTCGCCGCGCCGGGAACAAGGTCGCGACAGCGTCGTGGAGTGCGCCAGTCCCCTGGCGCTTTCGAACGCCGGACGGGGGTGAATTCAACCCCAGACAACCCCTTTCAACGCTCTTCAGCAGTGGGTTGAAGGGTTGAAAAGTTGAAGCGTTCAAAGGGAGACGTGGTCTCTGTCAGGCGTATGGAGTACCGCGTTTACGCGGCTCTGCTGTCGGAGGCGGGGTCACCGGAAGGTTAAAAATCAACCGGTTGCATGCCTCGAGACGCGCCTCCCAGAACCGTCTGAAGACGGGACTCCAAACGGATGAGAAAACCCTCGCGCCAGTACCGGAGCCCCCTTCAACACTTCAACAGACAAGTGACAGGGAGAGTTGGTCACTCAGGTGACAGGGGTAGTAGGTCGGCAGAACTGATTGTGGAGGTGGATTCCGGCGTGATGGGCGCAGCGACGGACGAGCGACGCGAGGCCGCAGCGGGGCCCGGCCCGCCGGGCAGTTGGCGGATGCGTCGCGGGTGATTGGTGTGGCAAGATGCGGGATGAAAAGCTCTCCGCTTCGCTCCGACGGAAGATGGTTTCCATGGTCCGGGGCGGCGACTCGGCACGCGGCGTCGCCCGGCGCTTTGGTGT
>CANGKZ010000010.1 GCA_947454705.1 Verrucomicrobiota bacterium | reverse complement strand
CGCACGCGGTTAGAGTTCCGTGCCCTGCCTGCCGACCAAAGCGGCGTGGCGCTCCGCTACCCGCCGCACTCCAAAATCGCGCGGGCAACCGGGTTTGCGGTCGGGCAACCCCAATGAAACGGCGGATGCCAATCCTCGTCCGGATGATCCGCCTTCTCCCGGCGGCGGCTACGGGAAAAGGGAATCGGAGTTCGGGGAAAAGATGCTCGATGGGTGGGCAAAAGTTGCCACAAGACTTGGCGGAGGCCCTGGCCTTTTGGAGTGCGGTGGCAGAGCGCAGCGTCGACACCGCTTTTGAGTCCGGATTCAGAGCAACACCGACCGGTAACCGCTACCCCGTGTACCGAGAGTCGCACGCGGTTAGAGTTCCGTGCCCTGCCTGCCGACCAAAGCGGCGTGGCGCTCCGCTTCCCGCCGCACTCCAAAATCGCTCGGGCAACCGGGTTTGCGGTCGGGCAACCTCAATGAAACGGCGAATGCCATTCCCCGTCCGGATGATCCGCCTTCTCCCTCCGCCTGTCCTGCTTTCATGCTTTCCAAATTCAATCTCTCTCCGGTCAGAAGCGCTTCAAAAAGTCTTCTCGTGAAACTCGATGCGGTCGCCGTTCTGGAGTTCGAGGTCCGCCTTCGGGTTGCCTGATTTCAGAAGTTTAGAAACGTCGAGGGTGATCACATCTTGACCTCCCTGCGCGCCCTTTCGATGCAGGGTTACCGCCTTGAGGTTCACTCGATCTGTGTTCCCAATCTGCACCACCGCTTGGGACAACCTCATTCGATCGCTGGGCTTGAATTCGAAGACGCCCGACAAGGCTCCAAAAAAAGTGATACGGACGGGCTCGCGATCCGCTGCCTGCTTCTTCAGCAAATCGAGTTCGATTTGGGCGAATCGGAGCTTTTCGTTCATGTCCTTAATGAACGGCTCAATAAAACGAAGCTCAATTCCACTGCGCTGTTGTTCCTTCTCATTGGCTGGCGATCCGTCTGTCTCAGCCGAAAGTTGGGTCTTCAGGTCGCCCAGTGCATCAGGTCTGTAATATCCAGACAGCCCCGCAAGGTATCGCCCCTTCTCCCAGGTGCTCTCCAGCTTATGGACCACGCCGAGTTGTACCTTCATGCGATCGATCGATGCCTGAACTTCTTCCACGGAATTCTTCGGAGTTGGAGTGGGAGCGGATTCCGCCGGCTTCGGGGATCCAGTCGGTTCAGCGGCCGCCGTTGTATCCAGCGTCACGTCCATCAGATCCGACCGTTTCGATTCCTCCTCAAGACGTCGTTCAATCGTCGTGATCCGTTCATGGAGGGCCTCGATCTCCCGGTTCTTCCGATCGATCGTTTCATCGATTTGCTCAAGGATTGCGATCCTTTGCTCATGGATCTGCTTCTTCAACGCGTCCTGAAGCGCGGTGATCCGCTTCATCTCGGGATGCTCCGGACCGAAGTCGGGATTCATGGAGTCCTTCCGGCTTGCGACCATGTTGTATTCCGAAATCAGCCGGTACAATTCGGCGCTCGCGAATTCCGCGGGCACGCGTGAGGCAAATCGGACTCCATCCAGGGAGCCGAGTTGCTCCTTCTTCTTTGCCAAGATCTCGATCTCCGACTTCCGCTGACGGAGCAGGTCCGCGGAGTTGTAGGCCTGATCCCGCAGCGAGTTTGCCACCGCACTCCGCGATCCGGCGGTAGTACCTGTCGTGGGAACCTTTGCCCCGGATTTGGCGATCAACTCCCGCTGCTCGGGGTACTCGCGCGCCAGCCGTTGAAGCGTGGTGTTGGCGGCGTTGGCGTCGCCGAGCTGACGCTGGCACTCGGCGAGGCGATACAGCGCGGTGGCCTGGATCTGCCGTTGATCCGCGGACATCCGGACCGCCTCGGCATAGGCCTCGGAGGCGGACCTGAAGTCGCGCGTGGTCTCCTCCGCGAGAAGACCGCGGCGTACGGCATCGGCAATGCCGTTGGACGAAGTCTGCGCCAGCCCGGGTTGCGAGAGCATCCAGAGGGCGGCGATTCCGGTGAGGCTGCGTGTGTGGAATGAGAGGAATGGATTCATGTGTTGTGGGTCACACGATGCGTGAAGCCGGACGCGCAATTGTCAGGGAGGTGTCAAACCCGGCGAGCGATGCACGGTTCATTGCGGAAGAACGAGTTTGTATCCCACGCCATGAACGGTCTGGAGGAAGACCGGCTGTTCGGGGTTGGGTTCAATTTTGGAACGTAGCGTGGCCATGTGGGTGTCCACGGTGCGCGTGGTGGGAAAGGCGTTCACGCCCCACACGACGTCGAGGAACCGCTCGCGGCTGACCGGCACTCCGGGCGTTTCCGCCATGAGCCGCAGCATTGCGAATTCCCGCGTGGTGAGGTGCAGGGCTTCGCTGCCCGAGGCGGCTTCCTGCCGGACGAAATCGATCCGCACGCGCCCGAGTTCGAGTTGCAGCGTGCCGGTGGATTCGTTGCGCTGGATTCGACGCAGCAGGGCTCGCACGCGGGCCAGCAGTTCTTCGGTGCTGAAGGGCTTGAGCAGGTAATCGTCGGCCCCGGCATCGAGCCCGCGCACCCGGTCCTGAACGCCGCCGCGGGCGGTGAGCATCAAGATTGGTACCGTGCGACCGAGCCGACGGAGCTCGGCGGCGAGCGCGAAGCCGTCGAGCCGCGGCATCATGACGTCGAGGAGGATCAGGTCCGGCAGTTGTTCGAGCGCGCGGGCGAGGCCTTTCTCGCCGTCCTCCGAAGTGAGCACACGAAAGCCGGCCGAGCCCAGGGCGTCGGACAGCGCGGTGCGCATCGGGAGTTCGTCTTCGATGATCAAAATGCGCGACATGGGAAATTCGTAGCGGCGGGGCAGAGTTTAGACGACGAGGTTTGCCGGGCCCGCAGACGGAAGACTGACGATGAAGGTGGCCCCTTGGCCGGGCTGGCTTTCCACGAGGACGTTTCCTCCGTGGGCGGTGACCAATTCGCGAACCAGCGTGAGGCCGAGTCCCACGCCCTGGGTTTCGCGGCGCAGTTCGGAGCCACGTCGATAGAACCGCTCAAAGATGCGTTCGTGATCCTCGGCCGGAATTCCCGGGCCGGAATCCTGAACGCGGAGTTGGATACGTCCCTTCGAGTCGGCCGGTTCCAGCGTGGTGAGCACGGTGGAAAACTCCGGTGCGTGTTTGAGCGCGTTGTCGATCAGGTTGAGGAGCACCTGCTGAAGCGCCATGCCGTCGCCGATGAGTTCGACCGGATTGGTGGCGGGGTCGGGTCCTGCGTACTTCAATGTCACGTGCCGTTCGGTGGCGACGGGGCGGTGGAGATTCAGCGTTTCCTGAACCAGCCGGGTGAAGTCGGTGGGGGCGAACTCGAATCGGCTCCGGCCCGAGTCGAGACGCGAGACGCCGAGCACGTTTTCCACGAGCGCGCCGAGTCGGCGCGTTTCCTGAACGAGGAACCGGGCGTATTCGCGTCGCTTGGATTCCTCGCCCACGCGGCCGTCGGCGAGTCCCTCGGCCAACAAACGCAGACTCGCCAGCGGGGCGCGGAGCTCGTGCGAAACGGCGGACACGAAGTTCGACTTCTGTTCACTGATGGCGAGTTGACGCTGGAAGGTGCGGTGCGTCTGCCAGGCTCCCACTCCGGCCACGCAGGCGGTGAGGAGAATCATTCCGCCGAACCAGTACTGCTGGCGTCGCTGCGCCCGGAACAGTGCGGAACGATCGATCAGATGCAGCGCCACGGAAACGCGGGGCTGGGTGGGCCAGGGTTGGTCTGCGACGAGCTTGTTGTTTCCATCGGCCTGCGGCACCTCGGAGACATTTTTCAAAATAGGTGCAGAGGATTCGGCGAGCAGGGGCGCGGTCTCGCGCGTGCGTGCGACCCAGGGAAGATCCGGCGCGGAAAGGAGATGGCCATCGAGATGAACCGTGAGGCGGGTTCCCACCGGCACGCGGTCGGGTGGCGTGGAAGGACTCGATGGCAAGGCTCCGAGGGGCGGCGCGAAGAGCAGCGCGCGGCGGGTGAACGATTGCACGGCATCGAGCGCGTAGAACCGGGCCTCAATCTGCGTGTTGGTGGTGGCGAAGAATTGTCCGTTGCGGGTGATGCGTCCGCCGACCTGGACGGGTCGCACCGAGATCCACCACTCCCCGCCGAGGGCGCGGAGCCAGAGGGTTTGAGGAGTGCGGGACGCGAGCGGGACGGTTTCAGCGAGGGATTTCGAGAGGGCGCGGAGACGCTCCTGCGCGGTCCATCGCAGGCGCAGCGCGGGACCGATCCGCTGCACGTTCCAAATTTGGTTCGTCGAGGTTCGCGCCTGCGCTTCGGCCCGATCGAGGATCCATGGGGTGAACAAGGAGGGATGTTCGAACACCAGGGCGCGGGTGGCATTGACCATCAGGGAATCGAACGGCGCGCCCGGGTTGCGGCGGAGCGCTTCAGCAAAGGCGATGGCCCCGAGCGGAGAACCGGTGTCGCTCGTGGTGCGGGTGGCGGCGGCTTCGAGGCTGAGCTGCAGGAAGGGGCGGACGTCGTCGTTCGTGGAGGCCGGTGGTTTCGCCATCAGTTCCGCCCATTGGTTTCGCAGCTGTTCCGGAGTGGAGCGGGAAACGTTGGATGCGGAATCGAGGAAGGGGTCGATCGCTGAATCCTTGCCGATGGGCTGCGGTGCGGCGGGGTAGGGACGCGGATCGAGGAGCGATGCCTCGGCGGAAAAATGAGCCACGACAGGAACCCAATCGGGCACGCGCGGATCTGCCGGAACTCCGGGCTCGGAACGCAGGGCGATGACGCCCGGGTCGGTCCAGTAGCGGAATTCCGGGGTCGGGTTGTGGGCGGTGTTGTTGGGTGGAAGGGGCCAGTAGAGTTCGTCGGGACCGATTCCGTGAGACCCGATCCAGCGCGTGCCGTCCGCCTGCAACGTGGCGAGGAATTCGGGGAGCCGTTCGGCGAGCGACTGGGCCACCTGGTCGGTGAGGGTTTGGGCCTTTCGTCGGGTCTCGGACTCCACCGCGGTTTGGTCGCGGTACAGGCCGATGCAGCCCACCAGGGCGAGTCCGAGCACGGGAAGCAAAATGAGTCCGAGTTGAAACCCGAGCGAAGGAGGACGGGCGGGGATCCGTTTTCGCAGCTTCGAAAACGCGGGGAGTTCCCGGCAGAAATCGACAGCCAGGAGGACGAACACCACCAACCTCAACCAGTCATACCAACGCCCCGCGAAGCCGAAGCTCACGTAGCAGAAGACAAAGGAAACCAAGATCGTCCCCAGCCAGAGTACGTGGTTGCGACTGCGCCGGTATTGTTCTTCGAGCGTGAAAACCTGCGGCTTGCGGTTCTCAAGGAACGACAGCACCAGCAACAGAGCTCCCACACCCAGAACGGCGGCGAGGAAAAGGTGGAGAAGCACGGCGGGAAAGTGTCCGCGCAGCCCTATCCGGATGTCATGAAGATGTCAAAACTGCTCGCACCCGGGTTCTTGAGCGGACAGATCCGCAAGTGCCGGGCTTCCCAACCAGCAACGACGGCGCTGTCGCTGGTCGTTTTGAAGTATCGGCAGAGCCGCAGCTCCGCTCTACCGGATTTGGGCGGCGGAGTTCCTCACACGTTTGGAGTACCGCGTTTACGCGGCTCTGCTGTTGGACGCGGGGCCATCGAAAGGTTTGAAATCAACCGGCTGCATGCCTCAAGACACGCTTCCCTGAACCGTCTAAAGACGGGACTCCGAACGAATGGGCAACCCCTTGCGGTTGCGTCGAATTCCCCTTCAACGCTTCAACTTTTCAACCCTTCAACCTCCGCCTTCCGCCTCAACTAAATCCCAGCAACCGCCCGCCCTGATAGGTGATAAAGGCCAGGATCCAGGCCAGTGCGGTCATGTACACGAGCTGGAACAGGGGCCACTTCCAGGAGTTGGTTTCCCGACGCACGATCGCGATGGTGCTCACGCACTGCAGGGCGAAGACGTAGAACACCATCAGGGTCACGCCCTTCAACGGGGTGAAGACCAGTTCGTTTCGGTCGTCGCGTTCGGTCTTCAGGGTTTCGGCGAGGCTGTTCTGCGACTCGGCGTCCTTCGCATCGAGTTCGCCGAGGTTGTACACCAGCGACATCGTGCTCACGAACACCTCGCGTGCGGCGAACGAGGCGACGATGCCGATACCGACCTTCCAATCGAACCCGAGCGGTCGCAGCGCGGGCTCCACGAATTGCCCGATCTTTCCGGCAAAGCTTTCGCGCAGCAGGGCGCCTTCCATTTCTTTCTGCACCGCGGCCTGGCGGATTCCCATGAGGCCTTCGGGAATGTTGCCGGCGGGACCGGGGGGAATCGGGCTTTGGGAGAGTTCGGACAATTGCTTGTCGTACTTCGCCTGGATGTCCGCGTTCTTCGGATACGAAACCAGGAACCAGAGCAAAATGTTGATCCCAAGAATCACGGTGCCCGCGCGGCGGAGGAAGAGCTTCGACCGATCCCACATGTGGCGCAGGATCACGCTGAGAACCGGACGCTTGTAGGGCGGGAGTTCGAGAATCAGAGGAGGCGGTTCGCCCCGGAGCAGCGTTTTCTTGAACAACCAGGCCATGCCGAGCGCGCCCACGATGCCGAGCAGGTACATGGCCAGCAGCGTCAGACCCGGCAGGCCGAGCACGCCCCAGAGCCGCTTCTGCGGGATGCACGCGGCGATCAACACCGTGTACACCGGGAGACGCGCGGAGCAGCTCATCAACGGCGCGACGAGAATGGTGACCAGGCGGTCCTTGGCCGACTCGATGGTGCGGGTGGCCATGATGCCGGGAATGGCGCAGGCGAAGGAGGAGAGCATCGGGATGAAGCTCTTGCCGTGCAGGCCGACGCGCGACATGAGGCGGTCCATGAGGAACGCGGCGCGGGCCATGTAGCCGGTGTCTTCGAGCAGCGCGATGAACAGGAACAGCAGGCAGATCTGCGGGAGAAACACCACCACGGCGCCGACGCCCTTGATGACGCCATCGGAAATCAGGCTCTGGAAATCGCCCGGCCCGAGGAGCTGCGAGGCCAGCCCGGCGGTGCGGTCCACCACGGCCTGCAACGCATCCATGGGAATGCGGGCAAAGCTGAAGATGGTCTGGAACATCAACGCCATGATGCCCACGAAAATCAGCAACCCCCACACGCGGTGGGTCAGGATGCGGTCGAGCTTGTCGGACGAAGTCTCGCCCATCTCGACCGATTCGATCGTGACGTGCTGTGCGATGGCGAACACGCGGGCGTAGCGCGCTTCGATGGCGGCGCTGCGCCAATCGACCTGCTGGGCTTCCAACCGCTGACGCGCTTCCACCACGGCCTTGAGCAGGTCGGCCGGGTAATGACCCTGGTGGGTGTTGAATACCTTGTCATCGCTCAATACCAGGAGCGCCTCGGCATCGGCGAGACGCTGACGGTCGGGGTACAGGCTGCGGAGCTTTGCGGAAATGCCCTGCGCCTCGCGTCCGAAGATTTCAGGCAACTCGGCGAACGATCGCGATTCCACCGGCCCACCGGCGGTGCCCGCGGGGGCGGCGGCCGATTGCTTCGCGCGCTCCAGGAGCAGTTGCTTGAGTTCCGGAACCCCGGTGCCGTTGCTCGCCACCAGCGGGAGAACCGGCACGCCGAGCGCGAGGGACAATCCGTCGAGATCGAGCTGATGCCCGTTGGCCTCGGCGACATCGATCATGTTCAGCGCCACGAGCGTCGGGTGACCGAGCTCAATGACCTGGGTGGCGTAGTAGAGATTGCGCTGAAGGTTCGAGGCATCGAGCACCACGACCACGAGGCCGGGCTCCGGCACATCGGACAAACGGCGGAACAGCACGTCGCGCGCGATCTGTTCATCGAGCGATTGCGGGCTGAGGCTGTAGGTGCCGGGAAGATCGAGAATGGTGACCGGGGTCGCGGAATCGGATCCTTGGAGCGCGCCTTCCTTGCGCTCGACGGTGACGCCGGCGTAGTTGCCCACCTTGGCGCGCAGCCCGGTCAGGGCATTGAACAGCGTGGTCTTCCCGCAATTGGGATTGCCGGTCAGGACCACGGTGAACGGAGCGGAGGGGGCGGACATGTTCGGATCCGGCGGAGGCGGTGCGATACGATGCGGTACGATTCGATTCGAGGCAGTGCGGACGGTCGAGAGCTTCGGCTCAGGCGGGGCGGACTCGAATTTGGTCGGCCTCGTGTTTGCGGAGCGAGAGGTTGTACCCGCGGATGCGGATTTCCACCGGATCGCCGAGCGGGGCGAACCGGACCAGTTCGACCGGCGTGCCGACAAGCAGGCCCATTTCAAGAATCCGGCCGCGGTGCTCCACCGGCACCTTGATCTCGGTCACGACTCCACGCGCACCCGGCGCGAGGGAGGAGAGGGGAATGGGATCGTTCACGGTGTGAATCGGGGTGGATGGATCGGAGCGGGAACGTGGTGTATCAGGAATGAAACTCAAGCCGCGAGGCGTCGGACCACGACCTGCTGAACGAGGATGCTCTCGGCGAGTTTGGCGCTGAGGCCGAGGCGGGCGTTGCAGACCTGGCAGAGGACGTTGTTCTGGAGGGTCACGACCTTGACCCTTTGTTCTTCGCCGAACCCCATTTCGCGGAGACGCTGGTTGGTTTCCGGGGAGGCGGTGAGTTGCTTGATGACGACCACGCAGCCCGCGCGGACTTTCGTCAGCGGCGACAACGCCTCGGCGGCCGTCGGCACCTGAGCCGGAGGCGGGGGCGGTGTGGGTCTGGGGACAGGGTCGCTCAAGGCCGTCAACCTAGGGCACGAACCCCCTCGACCGCAAGGGACGGGGTTGTCGCCGGTTTGTGGTCGGTTGTCGGCGGGTTGCACCCCGGTGCCGGGGGGATTTCGGACTGCGGGTTGCCAACCCGCGCTTCTGGAAGGATGCTGCCGCGCCCTTCCGGCCCTTCCGGGGGGAACATGATGCGAGTGTTGATCCTTGGATGCGGGTACGTGGGATTGGAAGCCGGGCGCCAGCTGGTGTCGGCCGGCCATTCCGTGGTGGGGTTGTGTCGCACGCCCGAGCGATCCTCCGTGCTCGAAGCGGCGGGGGTGGAACCTGCCGTGGGGGACCTCACGCTGCGGTCCGATCTGGACCGCCTTTCCGGCCCATTCGATGCGGTCATCAACACGGTGTCCTCCTCCCGCGGCGGCGCGGCGGAGTATCGATCCGTGTACCTCGAAGGCACCCGCACGGTGATCGAGTGGCTGCGGTCGCATCCGCTGAAACGCTACGCCTACACCAGCAGCACCAGCGTGTATGCGCAGACCGATGGGAGTCTGGTGGATGAAACCTCTCCGGCCACTCCGGGTGGGGAAACCGGCGGATTGCTTCGAGAAACCGAGGACCTGCTGCTGCGCGAAGTCCGCGAACGCGCGTTCCCGGCAGTGATCCTGCGGGTTGCGGGCATTTACGGGCCGGAGCGCGGATTCCTGTTCCAAAAATTTCTCGCCGGCGAGGCCACGGTGTCGGGCGATGGACGGCGCTTCATCAACATGGTTCACCGGGACGATGTGGCATCCGCCTTGGTTCGGGTGATGGATCCGTCGATTTCCCCGGGCCTGTACAACTGCGCGGATGACGCACCGGTGACGCAGTATGAGTTTCTCGAATGGGCGGCGCGGGAACTGGACCGGCCCATGCCGCCATCCGCCCCGGAGCCTGCCCCGGGGACTCGAAAACGCGGGGTGAGCCACAAACGCGTCTCCAATGCCAAACTGCGTGCGACCGGATGGAAGCCCGCGTTCCCCACCTGGCGGGAAGGGTACAAATCCTGGGTCGCGGCGGTGCGCGCGGGGGCGGCATCGGCGGGATCCCAACCGCAACCCGGTGCAACCGAAGCTTGAACATCGGCGGCACCTTGGGAGTCTGGAGAGCACTGCATGACCACTGGATCCTCGCCCCTGGCCGCGTTTGACCAGTCGCCCCGGACCCGTTTGGTCTTTGGCGCCGGCACGTTGTCGCGCCTCGGAGAGCTCGCGCGGGAATACGGCGGGAACCGCGTGTTGCTGGTGACCGACCGCGGAATTGTCGCCGCGGGACATGCGGCACGGGCGGTCGAGGCGCTCAAATCCAAGGGTCTCGCGGTGGAGGTGTACGACGGCGTTCGTGAGAATCCCACCACGGCCGATGTGGCCGCGTGCCTTGAGGTGGCCCGGGCGGCGTCGGTGGATTTGCTTGTCGGCGTTGGCGGCGGAAGCTCGCTCGACACAGCCAAGGGAACGAATTTCATCCTGACCAACGGCGGCGAGATGCGCGATTACTGGGGCGTGGGCAAGGCGACCAAGCCGATGCTCCCGCTGATCGCCGTTCCCACCACCGCGGGAACCGGCAGCGAATGCCAGTCGGCCGCGCTGATTGCCGACGTGGTGACGCACCAGAAGATGGCGTGTCTCGACCCGAAGGCCGCGGCCCGGGTGGCGATCCTAGATCCGGAGCTGACCCTTTCCATGCCTGCCGGAGTCACTGCGGTGACCGGTGTGGATGCCCTGGCGCACGCGCTGGAAACCGCCGTGACCACCAAGCGCAATGCGGTGTCGCGGATGTATTCGGTGTCGGCGTTCCAATTGCTGCTGCCGTCGTTGACCCGCGTGCTGGATCATCCGGGCGATGCCGATGCCCGGGGTCGCATGCTGCTGGGGGCGGCGTTTGCCGGCACGGCGATTGAGCTTTCGATGCTGGGTGCGGCGCATTCGGCGGCGAATCCGCTGACCGCGCATTTCCACGTGGTTCATGGCGCGGCGGTGGGGCTGATGCTCCCGCACGTGATGCGGCACAACGCGGCCGGCTCCGTCGAGGCGCGCGAAGCGTATGCTGAACTCGCCCGGGCAACCGGGACCGGGGATCGCGCCTTGGATGTGGATTCGCAGGTGTCGGCGCTGCTTGAACGGCTGGAGGCGGTGCTGGTTCGCGCCGGTATTCCGCGAACGCTGGCCGCGGCGCGGGTGGATGCGGCGAAGATCCCGGAACTGTCGGTCGAGGCCGCCCGGCAATGGACAGCCACCTTCAATCCGGTGCCGATGACCGCCGCCTCGTTTGAGGGGCTTTACCGGGCCGCGCTCTGAACGGGTTTGGGGCGGCTTCCTGACCACTCCGGTCGGTTGCACCATTTTTGGGGCATCCCCGCCTCCTCGCGGTTTAAAAACTTCCGTTTTGCCAAAGAGCGGGCGGATCCGCACTCTGACCGCTCGTTTTTGTCGTCATGAACCGCACGCAGCATTGCAACGAACTCCGTCCCGAACACGCGGGACAAACCGTCACCCTCGTCGGCTGGGTCCACTCCCGGCGCGATCTCGGTGGCGTCCTCTTCATTGATCTTCGCGATCGCGAGGGCCGCACCCAGACGGTGTTTGACCCCGCCGATCTTTCGAAGGAGGTCTTTGATACCGCGACCCACCTGCACAGCGAGTCGGTCATTCAATTGACCGGCAAGGTGCGCGTGCGTCCGGCCGGCACGGAGAATTCCAAGATCCCCACGGGCGGAATCGAAGTGCTGGTGAAGGAGCTCGTGGTGTTGAACCACGCGGCCATCCTGCCGTTCCCGGTGGATGATCCCGAGGTGGCCAACAAGGTGAACGAGGAGCTGCGCCTGCAGTATCGTTACCTCGACCTGCGCCGCCCGGAGATGATCCGCAACCTGCGCCTGCGCTCCAAGGTGGCCATCGCCACCCGCAGCTACATGGACGGACAGGGCTTCCTCGAAGTCGAGACCCCGACGCTGTTCAAATCCACCCCCGAGGGCGCGCGCGAATTCCTCGTCCCGAACCGTCGCGAGGCCGGCACGTTTTACGCGCTCCCGCAGAGCCCGCAGCAGTTCAAGCAGATCCTCATGGTCAGCGGCGTGGAACGTTATTTCCAGCTCGCCCGCTGCTACCGCGATGAAGATCTCCGCGCGGACCGCCAGCCCGAGTTCACCCAGGTGGACATCGAAATGTCCTTCATCGACCGCGAGGACATCTACTCGCTGATCGAAGGCCTGTTGAAGCGCGTGTGGAAGACGGCGCTCGACGTGGACATTCCCACGCCGTTCCGCCGCATCTCGTTCGAAGAAGCGTTGAACCGCTGGGGCATCGACAAGCCCGACACCCGCTTCGGCATGGAGCTGGTGGACTTCACCGAGGACTTCCGCGCGAGCTCGTTCAAGGTGTTCAGTGGCGCGATCGCCAACGGCGGTGTCGTGAAGGCGCTCAATGCCAAGGGACTCGCCGGTGCGACCCAGGGGCAGATCGAGACGATGACCGAATACGCCAAGAGCTTTGGCGCGAAGGGCCTCGCCTTCATCAAGGTGGAGAACGGCGAATGGAAGTCGCCGATCGTGAAGTTCTTCAGCGAAGCCGAGAAGGCCGCGCTCACCACCAAGCTGAACATCGAGCAGGGCGACCTGATCCTCTTCGCCGCCGACCAGTGGCTCAACGCGTGCGAGATTCTCGGAAAGATCCGCTTGTACTGCGCCGACGTTCTCAAGGCCCAGGGCAAGCTGGTGATCGATCCGAAGCAGTTCAATTTCCTGTGGGTGATTGAATTCCCGCTGCTGGGCTTCGACCGCGAAATGAACCGCTGGTACTCCAGCCACCATCCGTTCACCGCTCCGGTGGCCGAGGATATTCCGTTGCTCAAGACCGACCCCAAGAAGGTCCGCGGTCAGCACTACGACATCGTGGTCAACGGCGTGGAACTCGGCGGTGGATCGATCCGTATCCATCAGCCCGACGTGCAGAAGACGATCTTCGAAGATCTGCTGCAGATCCCGCCCGACGAGACGCAGAGCCGGTTCGGCTACATGCTCGAAGCCTTCAAGTACGGGGCTCCCCCGCACGGTGGCATCGCGCTGGGCTTCGATCGTCTGTGCGCGATCCTCTGCGGCACGACGAGCATCCGCGACGTCATCGCCTTCCCGAAGACCGCCAAGGGCGTCTGCCTCATGACCGACAGCCCGAGCCAGGTCACCCCGCGCCAGCTGCGCGACCTGCACATCGAGGTCAAGGCGGCCCCGAAGAAGGATCAGCCCGGCGCCCCCGCGCAGGCCTGAGTTTGAACCGCAGATGGACGCTGATGGACGCTGATGCCGAAACAGTCCGGTAGGTTTCGGTTTCAGCCCCGTTCTTTGTTCATCGGTTTATCTCGTGCTGCGTGCTGCGTGCCGCAACGGGATCCACGACAATAGCCCAGCGTTTCAACGCTGGGTTTTTTTGTGTCAACCCAACGAGTCCCGGGAGGGACGGCAGATTCTCCTCAAACCGGGATTGCCTCGTGGGGGATCCTCGGGGTGAATCGCGGGGCTGTGTTCACTGCATGAATTCTGTCGTCGATACTCACTTTAAAGGCTGGGCCAAACCGGGTCCGGTGGCTCCCGGGCATCTCGCAGGGATGACGCCCGAGCCGGATGAAACGCTCGACGCCATCAGCGGACACTTTCGCCTGTTTCAACTGCGCGACGGGCACCGCTTTTCCACCGATGACATTCTCACCGGCTGGTATGGGACCTCGTGGTGTCCGACCGCTTCCACCGCACTCGATCTGGGGAGCGGCATCGGGACGGTTTCCACGGTGGTGGCGTGGCGTTTGCCCGGGGCGCGGTTGGTGACGGTGGAGGCTCAGGAGCGGAGTCTTGCGCTCGCGAAAAAATCAGTGCGGTACAACGGGCTGGAGTCGCGCGTGGAATTGCGTGCCGGGGATTTCCGCGATCCGGGCGTGCTGCGCGAGGAGGAACGCTTTGATCTGATCACCGGAAGTCCGCCGTATTTTCCTCCGGGTACCGGCGTGGAGAGCGAGCATCCGCAAAAGCTGGCGTGTCGATTCGAACTGCGCGGAACCGTGGCGGACTACTGCGCAACCGCAGCACGACATCTGGCTCTTGGGGGATTTTTCGCCTGCGTGTTTCCAGCGGAGCCGCAGCAGCGTGCACGCGTGGATGCGGGCGCGAAGGCGGCGGGATTGACCATCGTTCGCATGAGGCCGGTGGTGTTTCGCGAGGGCGATCCTCCGCTGGTGGGATTGTTCGGGATGATGCGATCGACGGATCTGCCGCCCGCGTTTCGCGAGAGGACCTGGACCGAACCAGATTTGATCATCCGCGCGCGGGATGGATCGATTCACCCGGAGTATTCCGCAGTGAAGCTGGCGATTGGGTTTCCGCCGTAAATGAAGAGGTGGCGTGGATCGGAGGCACCCGGCTTTTGGAGTGCGGCGGGAAGCGCAGCGCCACGCCGCTTTGGTCCTCACCCCGCGGGAGATTGAACGGATCCAGGTGAGGGAATTCGCCTGATTTAAGCGCACGAGTAACCGGTCGGTTTTTCCCTTCGCCCGGTCTCGAAAGCGGTGTCGACGCTGCGCTCTGCCACCGCACTCCAAATTCGTGGTGCGACGTTTTGCAACGCCTCTTCAACCCTTCACCGATTCAACCTTTCAACGCGGCGGAGCCGCTCTCCTCACTTCGCCCCTTTGACCACCGTCTTTGCTCCGTACACCGCCTTGCTCGCGGTGATGAAGAGGAAGTCGTGGTTCGTGCCGCCGAAGGTCACGTTCGCGGTCCAGGGTTCGGGAATGTCGAAGTGCTCGATCTGCTTACCGGACTTGTCGAACACGGTCACGCCACGGCCGGTGAGATACAGGTTGCCCTGGGTGTCGAGCGCCATGCCATCAGATCCCAGATTGCAGAAGAGCCGCTTCCCGGCGAGCGAGCCGTCCTTCTGAATGTCGTAGGCGTAGGTCTTCCCGGCGCCGATGTCGGCGATGTAGAGCGTCTTGCCATCGGGCGTGCCCACGATGCCGTTGGGCTGCTTCAGATCGGTCGCCACCGGGGTGAGGGTCTTCATGTCGGCGGCGAGGAAGTACACGTGTTCGCCATCGGGCTGACGCTTCGGATCGCGCTTCCAGTACGGACGCGGATAGAGCGGATCAGTGAAGTAGAGTCCGCCCGCAGGACGCGGCCAGACGTCGTTGGGGCCGTTGAGCAGCTTGCCGCCGAAGTCCTTCACCAGGACGGTGACCTTGTGATCCGGCGTGATGCTCCAGAGCTCGTTCTTTTCGTCGGCGCAGGCGAGGAGGTTGCCCTTGGCGTCGAAGTGCGTGCCGTTGGATCGGCCGGCGGGCTTCATCCAGTCGGAGAACGCGCCGGTCTTGGCGTCCCAGCGGACGATTCGATCGTTGGGTTGGTCGGTGAAATAAATGTTCCCGGCGCGGTCGGCCGCGGGGCCTTCGGTGAATTCAAAATCGCCGCTGAGTTTCTTCACCGTTTCGCCCGGCGCGAGCAGGCCCGCCTGCACCAATGGGGCGCACAACAGGGCGGCCAGAGAGACCCAGGCAGACTTGCCGGGGAGGGAACGAACTGCGGCGGGGAGAGAGTTCATGGCAACGATAGAAATGAATGACACTGGCGCTAAAGGGAGCGTTGAACGCGGATTCAGTGGAACGCGCGAATCTTCGGATGCCCGGGAATTCGGCGCAAGGATTCGTATGGCGATCTGAAATCGCCTCCGTAGCTCCTCACCTACTCGCCCACTCGCCTACTCGCCTACCTTCGAACCGAAGTTCAATCCTTCACCAACAAACCAAGCGATGCCGTGTACCCGTGCAAAAAATTCCGCCCCCCGACCGGGCCGAGCTCTCCGTTGCAGAAGAATCCCGCGATGGGCAGAGGACCGAGTTGTTCCTGCACGAGTCCGGCGTCGTGATCCGTTTTTCCGAAGAGGTGTTTGCCGCGTCCGTTGCAGACACAGAGCAGTCCGCCGAGGATTGTCTTCCCCTGAAGCTTGAGCCGCGCGCGGTCGAGCACGGCCACGAGGTCCTCTGTGGCGGTGGCAGCGTCGCGTCGATGGAACTGCACTGTTTGTCCCGCGCGGGGCAGGGCGCCGACGGCGATGACGCCATTCTGCGGATCGGCCCCGAGGACGTTGCGGACGAGGAAATCGCCGCGGTGGAATTCCTCGCAGTATTCGTTCCCGGCGAATCCGACAAACAGGTTGCCCTTGGTGAGGAGTTGTTCCTCCCGGGGCATGGATTCGAAGGTCTCCACGAGCACGCGATACGCGGGGCGATTGCCGATCTGGTGGATGAAGTGGCGGTCGGACTTGGTGATGGTCCAGGGCACGCCGATGGGAGTGCAGCCCTGGGAAATGGCGGGCTCGAGTCGAACCGCACCGGTGAGTCCCACCACCACGGCGCCTTCGTCGAGCACCTGTCCGTCGAGGTACACTTGAGTGCGTTGATCCTCGACCGGACCGGCGGCGAGTCCCCCCACGGCAGCGATGCCGGGATAGGCCTGGTTCCACGAGTTCAACCAACGTTCGCCGTCGAGCTGGAAGGGATCGGCGAAAATGAACCAGCCCTTCACCTCGGCCGGCGTGAACCGTGTGATGCGGTGCCAGTCGGTCGGATCGGCGAGGTCGTCGAGTTGCTCCTGGTTGATGTGCACCGCCCGCGCGCGTGCGCCCGGGAGGTGGAAGAGTTGGACGGCGAGGCCGGTGTCGTCTTCCAGTTCGGATCCGTTCACCACGAGCCCGCGGGCGGAGCATCCGACCAGCAGCGGAATGCGGGCGTGCAGACGGAGAAGTTCCAGGACTTCGGTGGCGACGGCCTCGTAGGCGGGCGTCATGAACACCACGCCGAGAGTGACCTCGGGCGCCTCCAGCCGTTGACGCAACTGCGTGGCCCAGCGTTGGAGCCGGGTCTCGTCCCATCCACCGGTGTAGTGGGCGGCAACCGCGTGCGGCTGTGTCATGAGGTCACGATAGGGAAGCGAATTTGGCCTGCAAGGGACTCTGCGGATTTCCGCGGATCACTTGGTTTTCCAGAGGAGGTCCTGCCACTTCTTCTGCTTCTCGCCGGCTTCGCGGAGGAACGGGGCGAGGGCGCCCCACTTGGTGAGACGCTCATTGAACCAGCGCCACGGCTGCCGGAGCGGACGCGAAAAATCGACGAACAACACCACGCGGTATCCATCGGTCTCGTTCCAGACCTCGTGGTTGAAGGTGTCGTCGAAGATCAACGCCTTGCCCTCGGTCCAGGAGTAGAAGTCGTTGCCGATGCGGATGCGGCACTTCTCCCGCGGCTGCGGCACCATGAGGCCCACGTGCAATCGCAGGATGCCATTCCACGCTCCGCGGTGCGCGGGGATGTGTTTCCCTGGGGATAAGATGCTGAAAAACGCCGTGCTCATGCCCGGAATCGTGTTCAGCAGGCGCATGGTTTCGGGGCAGCGCTTGGCGTTCTCGGTGCAGTCCATGCCGATGCCCGCGAGGAAGTAGGTCTTCCACTGGTTGTCGCTCTGGATGGCGCCGACTTCCTTCAGGATGTCCTGAAAACTGGGCATCTTGTCGCGGAACACCATGACGCGATCGAGCTCGGCGCGGACCAGGTGCCAGTCGCGCTCGATGGCCCCGACCCAGGGGAACGACTTGGTGTCGTAAATGTGCGGATCGCCGAGTGGTGACGCGGCGGCGATGCGTGATTCCAGGAATGCCTGGAGCTTGATGCCCAGGCGTTGGAGCCAGTTGCGATTCTGCCGCAGGGTGTGGCGGCGATGGCGAAGATCCTCACCCGCCGGTTGAGGCGGCGAGGTGCGATTCGGGAGGGTCGTGGCGTCCATTCGAGCTGAGTCCCGGGACCGAGGTTCCGGGTGACAAAACGGTAACGGATTCGCCCCGCCGGGGACAAGTCAGGGGAAACGCCAAAGCTCCGGATCGACTACATCCGCGCAACGCCCGCCCCCGCCTTGGGCTTGGAGGTGAGGACCAGTTCGCGTCCGGTGAGGAACAGCATCCCGCACAACAGCACGAACGGAATCAACGCCAGCAGATCGGAATTCGCCCCTGCGAAGAACGGGTTCGCGGCCTCGGCCCAGGTGTTGAGGCGTTGATCGAACTCGGACATGCCGGCTGCGACGAACGCGATCACGATGCCGGCGATCGCGCCGCCCGCAATGTAGCCCGAGGCCATGAGCACGCCCGGGGACTTGTCGCCTTCGGCAATGATTTGCTCGGCAGTCAGTCCGGAATCCTTCAGCCGATTCGCCGTCTTGCGATCGACCAACCAGCGAATTACTCCGCCGACGAAGATCGGCATCGAGGTGGAAATGGGTAGGTAAACGCCGACCGCGAAAGCCAGCGAGCCCACGCCGCACAATTCCAGCGTCAGTGAAATCATGACGCCGAAGAGCACGAGTCCCCACGGGAGTTTGCGATCCAGGATGCCCTTGATGATGTAGCTCACCAGCACCGCCTTGGGGGCGTCGTACTTGGCGACCTTCGAGCCGTCGGGACGTTCCTTGATGGTGCCATTGATGCCTGGGTCCACGAGCCACACGGGCTTGCCGGCGGTATCGACGAGGTACTTGCGGGCCGCGCCGCCGCGGGCGTCGGGCTGGTGCCACACGTAGTATTCCTGCGTGTCGTGCGAAGCCTGCGGGCCGACCAGATGCTCGCGTTTCAATTTTGGGAGCTCGGCGGCGGGCACCCGAAGCGAGGGGGCAGATTCCGCGGCGTCCACATACACCGTGCTGTTCTGGTTCAGCGCGAGGAGCGTTGGTCCGAGAATCAGGGCCGAGGCAAAGGCACCGATCAAAATGGCGATCTGCTGGAACGACGGGGTGCCGCCAACGAGATAGCCGGTCTTGAGATCCTGCGAAGTGGTTCCGCCGTTGGAGCACGCAATGCAGACAATCGCGCCCACGGACAGCGCGGTGACGTAGTACTCGCGGCCTGTCCATCCGACCGCGAGGAACGCCAGGCAGGTGATCAGCAGCGTGGCGATGGTCATGCCGGAGATCGGGTTCGACGAAGACCCGATTTCACCGGTGAGGCGCGACGACACGGTCACGAAAAGAAATCCGAGCAACACGATCAATCCCGCGCCGAGCAACTTCATGTGCAACGGCGGCGCGAGGGTGATGGCGGCTAGGAGGAGGAACAGTCCGCCGAGGACGAACTTCATGGGAAGATCCCGCTGCGTGCGGTCGGGGGCGGAGGAGGTGAGCTCACCGATCTTGGCCTTCGCTCCAGAAGGGGTGGGGGCGGGTTCGCGTCCCACACCGGTGAGGTCCGACAGACCGGCCTTCAGTCCGTGCCAGATGGTGGGCAGCGCGCGCGCGAGGCTGACCAATCCGCCCGCAGCCACGGCACCGGCACCGATGTAGAGGATGTAGGCCTGACGAATCTGGTTGGGCTTCATCTCGCTGATCAACTGAAGCCCGGGGGCGAGCGGTTCGCTCAGGGAATCCCCGAAGAATTTGATCAGGGGAATCAGCAGCAGGTAGCTCAGGACGCCCCCGGCCGCCATCACGCCGCCGATGCGGGGTCCGATGATGTAGCCGACCCCCAGCATTTCCGGGGAGATTTCGCACGACACGGATCCGGCCTTGAGCGGGGCGCCGAAGACTTTTTCCGGGACTTCCTTCCACAGCTTGCCGGCGACCTGGAGGGTTTTGTACGCGAGGCCGATTCCGAATCCGGCGAAGATGGTCTTGGCGTCGATTCCCGAGACGTTCTTGTCGTCAATGTGGCTCGGGTCTGCAGCGGCGCGGGATTCTGCATTCGCACCGGCCTTGAGCACTTCGGCACAGGCCGTGCCCTCGGGGTATTTCAGTTCCTCATGCTGTTGTACGATGAGGGCGCGTCGGAGCGGAATCATCATCAAGATGCCCAGGAGGCCGCCGAGACAGGCCACGAGGAGCACGCGCCAAATCTCCAGATCGAAGCCGAGAATGAGGATGGCCGGCATGGTGACGCCGACGCCGAACGCGATCGATTCGCCGGCCGAACCGGCGGTCTGGGCGAGGTTGTGTTCGAGGATGGTGGCGTCGCGTCCGCCGACACCGGCCCACAGGCGGAACAGGGTGATCGAGATGACCGCCACCGGGATGCTCGCGCTGACGGTGAGGCCGACCTTGAGGGTGAGGTACAGCGACGACATGCCGAACACCATCCCGAGCAGGGTGCCGACGGCGATCGAGCGGAAGGAAAGCTCGCGCAGCCGGGAGGTGGCGGGAATGTACGGGCGGAAAGCGGGTTTGGGTGCGGCGGCCATGACGGAGCGAAAGGCTGTCCCAAGTCGGCCGCGGCCGCAACCCGGCGATTCTGTATCACCTTTGGTTATGCTGATGACTACAAATGTGAAATATCGCTCTTAAATTGCGACGAATGGTGTGATCCCTTGACCCAAAGAGTGCAGAGCCCTAGGAAGGGTGCGTGCGGCGTGTTTATCAGCAATTTCGAAATCGGAAGCCTCAATGAGCACTCTTAGAGAGGCCTATTGCCGGCATTTCGATTGTCCTCCCGAGGAGTTTGAGGAGGACCTCCTGCTGGCCTGTATGGGGAATCAAGCGGCGTTTTTTGCGCGGTGGATCCTGAAGTTCAGTCCTGAGTTTTTTGCGCCCGAGATTGGCCGCCTTCGTCTGGCGGGCAATGTGACCGATGCCCGATACGTCTACGATTTTGCGGCCGAGTTTTCCGATCCACGCCGCAGCGGCGGGATCGTTCGCGAACGCCTGGGAATCCGCCCCCGCGGCCGCACCCTGATCGCCATCGCCTTGGAAGTGATGGCAGAGTCCGGAGGGGAAGAGTTGAAAAGTTGAAGGGTTAAAAAAGTTGAAGGGTTGAAGGGGAAAACGGCCCCGCGGCGTGGCAACGCCGCCGTTTCGTGGGCCGGCAGGGCGGCGTTGCGCGCCGCCGAAACTCCAAAACGACCAGCGTCAGCGGCGTCGTTGCCTGCAGCGGGCGACCCCAATCCAGGGCGGATGCCATTCTACGTCCGGGTGATCTGCCTTCTTCCGGCGGCGGCTACAGGGAATCGAAGATCGAAGATCGGAGATGGTGTCTCGGTGGAGGGCTTTGGACTTTGGACTTTGGACCTTGGACTCTCAGCCCCTCACCTCGGCGCAGCCGTCGCGAGCCCCACCTTGTTGATGTCGGCCTGCTGCAAAAGATCGATCACCGAGATGACGTGCTGGTAGTTCACCTCGTCGGCCCCGCGCACCACCACGCTCGGGTCGGCTTCGGATTCCTTCAGCACCTTGAACAATTGGGGGAGCTCCTTCAGCACCACGTCCTGGTTGTTCAGCTTCAACCCGCCCTTCGGATCCACATCCACGTAGTTGACCTTCGGTTTTTCCTTGGGACGCGTCGCCGGCGCCTTGCCGGAGGGCAGGTTCATTTCGAGGTCATTCGAAAGTTGCGGCGTGGTGATCATGAAAATCACCAGCAACACCATCACCAGATCCATCAGCGGGGTGATGTTCAATTCGTTCATCGTCCCGTGGCCGGACTGGGACAGTTTCCGTCGCCCGCGCGAGGGACTGGAGGAGGCGGATCCGTGGCTCATGGGAGTCGGGAGAAGGAGAGTGGGCGGAACATCACTGCACGGGTTCGCTGTCCACAACGGTGTCGAACCGAACGCGTACCATTCCTGGAAAACCCTTGGGGGCCTTGCGTCCGATGTTCTTGGTCTGTGCGAGCGCTTCGCGGACCGAGGCGTCCCATCTCGGATTGCCGGAACCGGTCTTCCAGTCGTAGCGGGTCACGGTGCCATCGGGTGTGAGATTTACTTCGGCTTCGGCGACGAACTGCACGTCATCGATTCCATCCGGCTTCTGCCATTTGGACCGGAACGCGTATTCCACGGTCTGCTTGTAGAGCTCGATGGGATCCGAGGTGGTCTGGACCGCCTTGGCTCCGTCATTGAAATCGAAGTCGGCTCCAATGGCGGGAGGAGGCGCGGCGGCAGCGGGTGCGCCCGACGGAGGCGGAGCTGCAGCAACGGCGGGAGGGGCGGCCACGGTCCGGGGAGGGGCTGCCTTGGCTTCCTCGCGCGGACGCGGCTCGGTCTTGGGTTCCTCCTTCGGCTTCGCGGGCTCGGGCTTCTTCTCCTCCTTGGGCACGATCACCGCGCTGATCTCCTTCAACTTCTTGCCCAGGATGCCCTCGCGCGCGGCGATGACGAACAACGCCACGCCGAGCACGACGTGCAGGACCACGGAGACGAGCAGGCTGAGGCGCGACTGCTTTTTCTTCTGACGCTGGGGAAGGGCCATGGCGGTGAATCAATTCTGGGGCCGTGGGAGTTGGCTTCAGTGCGCGGCTGCGGGGGAGGTGAACGCCTCGGTGGCCAGGCGGACCTTGGTCACGTTGCATTGCTGGAGCGTGTCCAGGGCGTCGCGGACTTTTTTATACGGCGACTTGGCATCACCCCGGAGCGTGACGTTGAGATCCGGATCGTCGGTGCGCATTTGGATGATACGGTCGCGCAACGTGTCCAGGCTCAATTCCTCGCGGTTCAGGAAGAGCTTCCCGGCGGCATCCACGGTGACGAACTGCACCTTGGAGGCCGGCTCCTTGCCGCGCGGCCCGGCCTTGGGGAGGTCGAGCGCCATGTCATTGGTCACGGGCGAGGTGGTGAGGATGAAGATCACCAGCAGCACGAAGGTGAGATCCAGCAGCGGAGTGATGTTCAACTCCGTGAGGGTCGTGTGCGCGGATTTGGAGCACTTCTTCATCGCTCGGGGCGGTCAGGTCGAACCGGTGATTACTTCGAGATGAGGACTTCGGAGCGTCCGAGGCTCTCGGAGATCGCGTCGCGGATTTCGTCGGCGAGCGGGCGGTTGTCCACGTACTGGTGCTCGAAGGCGGTGACGAGTTCGGTGACGAAGTTGTCCAGCTCCTGGGTGACGCCGCGGATGTTGGTCACCTGGAAGTTGTAGGCGAACATCGCGGGGATCGCGACGAACAGGCCGATGACGGTGTTGAGCAATGCGCCGGCGACACCAGGGGCCATCGCGGAGATGCTGGCCGATTGTTTCACCGCGATGCCGGCGAAGGTTTCCATGACGCCGAACACCGTTCCAAGAAGACCGATGAACGGTCCGCCCGCGACCGCGGTGCTGAGAACGATCATGCCCTTCTCCAGGCTCATGGCTTCGGCACCGGCGGTGCGCTCCAGCGTCATCTTCACGAGATCAAACGAGCCCTGGCTGATGCGCTTGGTGCCCTTGACCATCACCGGATTGGACGTGAGCTGCGTGTCGAGCTCCTCCGCGGCGGCGCGGTAGATTTCAAAGGCCGGGGATCCGTCGAACTCGGTTCCCGACTTGGCGATTTCCAGCGGGTCCTTGGCCGCACGGAACGCCGCAAAGAACTTCGCCGAGGTGCGGCGGGCTTTGTTCAGCTGGAGGGCCTTGTTGATGATCACAGACCAGCTCAGCAGGGACACGATGGCCAGCAGGGTCATGGTGAAGTAGCCCTCGGTGCTGACCTGCTTGAAGGAGAAACTGAGTGCGCTGGCGGCAAACAATGGGTTCATGGGATTTCGGAGTTCGGGGATGGGAAATCGGAGATCGGAGTTCGGAGATCGGAGTTTCTGGGAGGGATCAGTTGGGTCGCGGCGTGGTGGGGAGGATTACGGTGACGCGTCCCACGGTGCGGGTGAGCACGGGGCGCGTGGGGTTGCGTCGGCGATCTTCCTCCTCCGAATCGTTCTTGGCCGTGGTGGTGGCCGCCTTGGTGTCGTTGCCCGATGCGCTCGCGGCCGTTGCGGTCGCGCCGGCGACATTGGCCGCAGCAAACCCGACTTGGCCGGAGGTGGAACCGCCGCTGGAGGACACGTTCTGCGAAAGGAGCGAAGCCTCGATGGCCCCGCCCGAGGCGCTGACGCTGCCGATGCCGACCACGGTTCCAGAAATGGTACCACCGGCGCTCACGTTTACATTGCCCTGGGCGAGGGCGGTGACGTTGACGCTCTGCGGGGTGTTGATATTGATGTTGCCGGTTGCAAACACCACGCCGACCACGGGGCCGGTGGCTTCAAGGGAAACATTGCCGCCGATGACGCCGGACTTGCTGGCATCGATGCTGCCCGAGTAGCCCGGGTCAGTCCCGTTGGCCTTGGTGCCCGCGGTGAGTTTGACGCTCGACGACGCACTTGAGGTCCCGTTGAACGAGGCCTGCACCACGCCGCCGGACTTGGCGAGGATGTCGCCGCGTGGGGTGGAGACGGTGACGTTGCCCACCTGCGTGCTGCCGTAGGAAAAGGTGGTGGCGAGGATACCACTGCCGGGAATGTAGTCGGTGAATGTCTCCACCGCGTGGGTGAGGGGATTGATGCGAACCTGCTCGACGTTTTGGAGGCTCAAGCCGCCGGACCCTGCATCCACGTTCCCCGTGCGGGAGAGCACCGTCACTGCACCGCCGTCGTAGGAGGCGATGCGCGAACCGTTGAGCAGGATGCTGCCCAAGGCGGTGACCGTCACGTCGCTGCCTGCGGAGCTGTAAATGCCGCGGGCCTGATCGGACGCGGGGACGATGATGTTGGATCCGACCTGGATGGATCCGCCCGCATCCACATCAAGAACTCCGCCTGCCTTGGAAATGATGGCCGAGGAGAACATCACGATGTCTCCCGAGGTGCGCACCTTCACATCGGCGCCTTTCGGGCTGTACGGAGCGAGGGCCGGATTGCCGCCAGCGCCGCTGGAGAGAATGCCGGCGGTGGCGCCGAGGTCGAGCGAACGAGCGGTGATGTCCAGCTTGCCCGGGCCGGCGATCTGGATGCCGTCGGGCGGGCGCGCGGGCACGTCCTGGCTTAGCGCGTAAATCTGTTGCAGCACTGATGGCGGGAGCAACTGCGCCGCGACGGTGATTGGGTTCCCCAAGTCATCCACCTGCGGCACCCCGAGTGCGTCGTACTTCTGCACCTGGAGTTGCAGGATCTGGTTCAACACGTCGTCGGTCAGACGCCCGTGATAGCCCAGCGTGCGGGTCTTGGAATCGTAGGTGAACGACACTCCAACCACGGGCGGAATTCCCTGATCGAGCAGCGTGAAATCCGGTTCGGCCACTTCCGGGGCGAGCGTGATGAAGGTGTAATCGTTCCGGTTCTTCACATCGCCATCCACGGTCAACCGCGTGGCATCGCTGGCGCGCAGGTTTTGTCCGATGAATCCGGAATTGATGTAATCGCCGCCCACGTGGAAAACGGTGACCTTGGCCGAGGACACCAGGATGTCCTGCACGTCGCCGCTGATGTCGAGACGCGCCGGGGTGAGGTCGTTCAGGTGGACCGGCGTCGACGCATGATCGTGCGGACCAAACTGCCCGTCTTCGAACGTGAACTTGGTGGATCCGCTGTCGGACAGCACCAGTTGATAGGTTCGGCCGAGGTCGCGGCTTTTGAAGGAACCGCCTTCGGTGGTGCTGAGATCGAGCTGTCCCTGGGGCGATGGGAAGAGCGAGAAATCGTTTCCCAACTGGATGCCGCCTGCGCCCGCAGTGATGGTGAGTGACGGCGGAAGTACGATGGGGACGGCATCGCCCGGGTTGCGGGGAAGGGCGGCTCCAGAAAGCAGCACCGAACCGGTGGCGTGCAGAACAGCGGCTGCTGCCGCGTCGTAGTCGAAGCGGTGAAAGTTCGCGTCGTTCGGACCACCGATGCGATTGAAGATTCCATTCGGATTCCGGATCTCCTGCAGCGCGATGTCCGCGGCGGAAACCGTCCAGGAACCCTTCACCAAACTCAGTGCGAGCTGTCGGTTGGATTCTCCTGCGGAGGCTCCGGCGTTGATGGCCCCGGTGCCGTTGCGCACCACGAAATGCCCGTAAACATTGCCCGCCGCCTGGACGGTGACATTCCCTGGAGCGGCTCCGAAGGCTCCGCTGCCGCCATCGGAGTGATTGCCGGAGAGCGTGGGCAGGTAGCTGATGACATCCTTCCCGGCAGTCAGCGACACGTCGCCACCCGCGGTGGTGCTGATTCCGCCGACGGCAGGATTCACCTCGTAGCCATTGCCGCGCGCGCTGAATTGGAAGCCCTCGGTCTTGGTTCCAGAATTGATCGAGCCCGCGAGGGTTTCGATCGAAATGGATCCGCCGCCCGTGGTGCGAATCGCGCCGCGTTGAACGGTTACGTCCTTGCCGGCGTGAATGCCGATGTTGCCGGTGGTCGTGGAGAGCGTGCTCGCGCCGTTCAGCAGCACCGACCCGGTCCCGGATTTCACCGTGGAGCTCGCGAATTGATATCCGGCCCACAGATCGATTGTCCATCCGCTGCCTGCTGCGAGGGCCGCACTCTGGGCGAATCGGATGTCGCCGCCGGATTGCAGCGTGAGGTGCGCGCCGGGAGCGGCGTCGGGCAGGTTCCAGATCGTGTTGATGTCGATCGACAGCCGGGCCTGCAGCGTGATCTGCGAGAAACCCGCGAAGGCGTTTGGATTCAGCGAAAGCTTGGTGGGTGCGTCGCCCACTCCTACCTGTCCGCTGGCTGCACTGCCGGTGCCGGTGGCATCGATGGAAATCGCATCGGGATCAATCAGCAGCGTCCCGGCCTTGAAGCCCGGCTTCGCGGAACCATCGAGGGCGGCTTGGATGGAAGGCACGGTTGCGGCCGACACTTCGACGAATCCTCCGTCGCCACCGTTGGCGCCGCCGGCAACCGAAAGGCGCGCGGCGGGAGAATCGGCGAAGGTGCCGCCGGATTTGACGGTGATGGATCCGCCGGCGGAAGGGTGCGAATCAGAATTGGAACCCGCGGCGACGGTTTCCGAATTCGGTCCGAGCGTGATGGCGTCGGACGCGAGGAGCTCAATCACTCCGCCGTGTTCGCGGACGGTGTTGGCCTGGATGAGTCCGTCCTGGTTCACCACGCGGGCCGAGAGGGCGATGGTGCCGGCGTCGGCGATGAGTTTGCCCTGGTTGTTGATCGAGCCCTCGGGGAGCCGGGCCGATGCGCTGAGGCCGCGTCCATCGGGCCGCTCCGACACCAGCACTTCCTTGCCAGCGTACAATCCGAGCGTGCCATCAGGCGCCATCATCACGCCGTGGTTCTCGATTTTCTCCGCGACCAGGAACACCGATCCGCCGTTCGCGGCTTCGATGTGTCCGTAGTTCACGATGCTCGCGAGCGGGGGCGCCACGGTGATGTTCCACGTTCCGCCGGCTTCAAATCCGGCCGGCGGTCCGCCCGCGGTGGTGGCCACGAAACTCGCCGCCTTCACCACGGAATCGGGTCCGAACCAGAAGCCCGAGGAATTCGCCAGCACCACAATGCCGTTGGCCTGGATGCTTCCGAAGATGCGCGAGGGGTTCGCATCCAGCACCTGATTCCAAACGATCGAAGCCGCGTTGGGCTGCTGGAATCGCGTGGTCTCGCCCGGGGCGATGTTGAAGGTGTTCCAGTTCAGCACCGCGCGATCCGAGACGGTGAGCGTGAGTTGCGGGCCGACCGGTTGAGCGGCTGCAGTGCCGTGAACCACCGTCATTCCCTGCGGATTCGCCCACGCGGCCGAGCCGCAGAGCAGTCCGCCCAGTCCCGCAACGAGGGATCCGGACAGCCACGGTCCGCCGAGCGCGAGGGCGGTTGGGGAGGTGCGTTTCATCGACGTGTTGAAGAAAAAGGCTGAGGAGATCGCGGGGCGTCGGGATCAGAATCAGAATTGGGCGCCGATTCCGAAGTAGATCTGGATGTCGCCGGTGTGGGTCTTCACGAAGATCGATTCGCCTGAGGCCCCGGTGGTCGCGCCGGTTTGCGCCAGCAGCGCCCATCCCACGGTGAGCCGGAAATCGAGCGTGCTTCCGATGCTGCCGCTGAAGCCGGCACCGGCGCCCCAGAACGATTCGCGCGAGTGGTAGCCAGGGATCGATGCGGTCGGGTGCCCTGGATTGAGCAGGTAGCTCTGGCCGTAGTCGGTGAAGATCAATCCGCGAATCCGGAACGGGGCCGTGCCATCGACCATGCCGATGTCGATCAGCGGCGTACGCGGCTCAAACGTGGTACGCCATCCGGTGTCACCGTAGCGTTCGCCCTCGCGATACCCGCGGACGCCCGCAGTGCCGCCGACGCCGAATTGTTCGTTGCTGATCAGCGGCTCGCTCGCCCATTGACCGTCGGCCCGGATCGAGACGGTCCAGTCCTCGTAAATCCGCTGTTCCCGCGACGCACTGGCCTGAACAGTGACGTACTGTCCGGTGGATTTCTCAGCGCCGGAGGTCTTGCGAAAGGCGTCGCCGTTGGAGAACGGGCCGCCGGGAAGATTGTAGTTCACCCCTGCACCAAGGCTGGTACTGCCCTTGGTGTCGGCGCGGAATCCATCCCAGCGGAGGGACACGGGCAGATACGCAATCGCCGCGGTGGAGGGAGGCTGCGGACTGGAGAAGGGGATCTGCCGGTGGACGTTCTGACCGGTGCTGGGATCGAGGTAGGTGAAGTCCTCGAGGAAGTTGTTCGTGTTGAAACTGGCGCGGTGATAGCGCTTCACATCCAGGCCGAAGGTGAGCGTGGAGCGAATGCCGTGGAACTCGCGCAGGGGTTGCGTGAGGCGGAATCCAACGCCCTCGGTGGTGGAGATGTCCTGTCCGGAATCCTGCGAATACAGGGCGATCGGAGGCGGATTGACCTGCCGGAGCGGCGTCAGCTTCACCCCGGTGTCGGTCGTGGAGCGATTGGCGAAAATGTTCAGCTCCGGACGTCCGGTCGAAGGAGGCAACCGGAATTGATGCGTGGATTCGTCGTATCCGAACCGTCCCTGGCTGGCTTCCACCTCGGCGGGAAGTGAGCGGCGGGAACCGAGCGGCAAGCGATAGAAGGTGCTGTAATTCGCGAGCAGCGGCTGATCGAACAGGTTCGCATCGCCGCCCTTGAATTGTTCGAGCGTGAATCCGTAGGAGAGTCCGAGGGAGTGCTCGAGCTGCCACAGATTGTTGTACTGGGCGGAGGCGCTGCCGCGGAGCTCCGGGGTGTCGGGCGTGGCCTGGTTGTTCAGTTCGAATCGGCCGTGAAGCGGGAATTGATCCTTCACCTTCAGCAGCATCGAGGTGGTGCCGGGTTCGGGTCCGGGCTGGATCTGCGGATAGATCTGCCGATCCCGGTTCGCGTTCGCGAGGTCGAGCTCGGCCTGGAACAGCTTGCTGTTGAGGATCAGATTCGTGGTGAGCCCGGGCAGTGCGCTGCGGACGTTGTTGGAGCTGAACCAACGGTTTCCCTCCACGCGGATCTCGGTGAGCCGGCCTTCGACGACCTGGATTCGCACGATTCCGTTGGTGAGCTTTTGCTGCGGCAACGTGACGGAAACGGTGGCGAAACCGCGTCCTCGATACGCGAGCTGAAGCGAGGCCAGCGCCTTGCGAAGCGTGGCGAAATCGATGGAGTCGCCGGTGTAATCCGACGTGGCGGACTTGACCACCGCCTCGGGCAGGAGCGTGTTCCCCACCACCTCATACTGTTTGACGCTCAACCGCTGCGTTGCCGGGGCGTTGGTGGAAGGGGAGGTGGATGCGGAAGCCGTGGCCGCTGCGTTCGCCGCTGGAGTGGATTGGGCAAGCAGCTGCGAAGGATGCGCGAGGAGCAGTCCGACGGCGGTTCCGATGAGGCCCATCCAAGCCACGGATTGCGCCGAGGCGGAGCGACGACGACGGGGCTCGGAGGTCTGGAGTTGTTGACGCCACTGGGTGGGGGTCATTCCGAAGCGGCGTTTGAAGAGCGTGTTGAACAAGCCGAGGTGCCGATAGCCGCTTTCGAGCGCGACATGGATGACCTTGGCATTGGAATCCACAAGAAGGTGCCGCGCTTTCATGAGCCGAAGCTCGGTCTGTTTGTCGCGGAAGGGCTGGCCGACCTCATCGCGGAAGAGGCGGCTGAAATGGCGCACGCTGCAATTGAGAGAGCGGGCCAGTTCATCGACGGAGTGATGAATCAAATCGGATTCCGGAATGCGCGCGAGCCACTGGCGCAGACGGGCGCGGGCGTCGGTGGGGGTTCCATCGTTGGTGGAGATGGAGGTGAACTCGTGGGCGAAGGCTGAGGCCAGGATCTCGACCATGTGGATGCGTTGAAGTGGCCGGGGCTGGCTGACGGAATCGATCAATCGCGCGTGAAGGGCGGCCACGCTGTGTCCGGCGGGGAACCGTCGAACCGCGTCGCGTCGGGCGGCGGCTTCGAGCACGGCCTGCTCATCGAGCCCGAGCAGATTGGAAAGGAATTCCGGGCAAACGCTGAACCAATGAAACTGCAACGAACCCAGGCGGCTCGCCAGGAGGGTGCCGGTCCCGTCGGTATACACGGCGAGGGTGTCGCCTGGATTGAATTCCGCGAGGCGCGGGGTTTGACGCCAGTAGCCGGATCCGGAAATGGAATGCAAAAACACCCAGCCTCCGGCGGGCAAAGTCCATTCGCCACCGGCCGGCGCGGCGGTCTGGTGCGGGATGAGATGTTCGGCGTGAGTCAAGCAGGTGCCCAGAGTGCGGACACGCGGTTACGGCGAAACGGCGGGAGTATGACAAACCGGAAACATTCCCGTCCGCTGGGTGACACGCGGCGGAGGGGGAATCGGAGATGGGAGATCGGAGATCGAAGATCGTGAAAGATGGCGGAGGATGCTGGATGAGTCTTCCTTCGGGGGCCTGCTTTCATGCTTTCCAAATTCAATCCCTCCGGCGGTTCGATGCTGGAGAGCGGTTGGTTCCGATTTCTACCAGGTTCTTACTCTGCGCCTCCGCGCCTCTGCGGTTTGTCGTTTCTACCCCGGAAAAGAAACAGGGCGCGGAGGTAAATCCGCGCCCTGCGATGAATTGATTTTGTCAGCACTTGCCGGATTCAAACCGGACTGATCACTGCGGGAAGATCGGGCCGCCGTCGGCGTTGCGGGCGACCTTCATCTTGGAGAGGGCAGTGTTGCCCGTGGAGGTGAGGAGCAGGGTGTCGATCGCAGTCTTCAGGCCGGCAGCGTCCTGCACGAACTTCTTGGCGTTGGCGCCCACGCCGGGCTTTAGGAAGGCGTGTTCATAGCCCCAGAAGCTGTAGTTGCCGTTCCAGACGTTGGTGACGCTGAAGGGAACACCGTTGAAGGTGAGCATATTCGCTCCGCCGTTCACGCCGAGGGCATCGCTGACGCCGAGGTAGGAGAGTGAAGGATTCGCTGCTGTGGCAACCTTCAGCACCGCGGCGGCATTACCGCCGGAGGCGAAGCCGGAGCTCTGAACGAAGGTGGTTCCCACAGTGCCGCCGGCGCCGTCGAGCTGCCAGAGCTGGGCATCGGCATTGCCACCGTATCCGCAGTCGGCCTGAGCCGTGATACGGGTGCCGGAGAGCTTGTTGCGGCCGACCAGGTAGATGTCCTGGGTCTGCGTGAGATCCCCGGTGAACTGGCCGATGGGCAGGTCGCCGGTGGCGAGGAACTGCTGGGCGAGCTGGTGGGTGATGTTGCTGACAGAAGTCGGGGTGGTGACGCTGCGAACCCATGCGAAACTCACGATGCCAAGCTTGGTGTCGGAGAGCAACGGCGAGGTGAAGTCGGTGGTGGATTGGAACACATCCGACAGGGCAATATCGGCCGGACCCGCAACGGTGTTGGTGTCGCCGGCGTTTGAGGAAGCGAGGAAGGTTTCATTGTTGCCGAGCACCAGGGACTGGATGCCTTCCACCGAGCCGCTGTAGCTGGCGCGGACGGTGACGGTCTGGGCTCCGAAGAGGGCGGGGATCGTGCCGGCCCAGGTGACCTGGTTCTTGCCGCTGGCGTCGTGGGCGGGGTTCTGGCCGGTGAGGTTGGCTCCGTAGAGGTTGCGGATCGCCGCGTAGGTGGTGGCGCGGAAGGCGGTGGATCCGGTGATGCGGATTTCCACCTGAGCCTGGGCGACGACCGTGAGGCCGACGACGGCGGTGGCGAGGGCTGCTGTCTTGAGGATTTGGTTCATGGTGATGAATCAGGGTTTGAAGTGTGTCGCGCTGCGAAGAGGTGCTGGACTGAATTGAATTGCGTTGAAGGGAGGGTTAGCGGCGATTGCGGCGGCCGGCGAAGAACAGGACCACGGATCCCACACCGAGCAGAGCCCAGGTGCCGGGTTCCGGAACGGAGGTGGCGGTGAAGGTCAGCTTGCCCGATCCGTTGAACTGGAAGTAACCGAGGTTGCTGGCGTCGCCGGAGCCGGGAGTGATCTGGTAGAGATCGAGACGGCTGGTGGTGGTGCCGGAGAACACGGCCGGGGTCTTGCCCTCGACGTTGCCCTGAAAAGTGTTGTTGAAATTGCCCACGGCGCCGTTGCCGGAGGTGCCACTGCCCACCCAGCGGCTGTAGCTGTCGCCGTCGGCCGCAGGGATGATGATCGTCTGCGCGTCGATGCTCGCGACGTTCACGCTGCCGTAGCTCACGGCAAGGTTGCCCATGGTCTGGATCTTCGCCGCGGTGTTGCCGAGGCCGAAGGAGGATTGGCGGGTCCAGGGATCGCTCGCGGTGGCGAGATCAATGCTTTCGCGCGTGGCCCAGAGGGTCTGAACCGGAGTGCTCGCGGTGGCATTGGCCGAGCTGCGAAGCGTGCCGGTGATGGAGTACTGCAATCCGGACAGGCCGCCGAAGGCACGGCTACCGGCCACGTAGATGCTGGCGGCATTGCCGACATCGAAGGTGGATCCGGGCTTCGCGTTGTAGAACTGCGACGCAGAGCCGAGGTTGATCAGCACCGTGCTCGCTCCGCCGGCCTGGCGAAGGCCGAGGAGAAGATCGGTGTCGTTGTACTTGAAGGATTGTCCGACCGCGGTGAGGGAAGAGCACAGGGCGAGGCCTGCGGCGAAGGCGACGACGTGCGTGCGTCGGGCCTGGAGGGGTTGGAATTGCATGGCTTCCGTGGGTTTTGGCGAGAGGTGTGTTGTCTGCGTTCCCGGCGAAAACAGTTCCCGCTGGGTCGTGCGATTCTGCCGGTTGCCCGGGATCCCACCGTCAGTTGGAGGCCACGAACTGTCGTGTTTGCGCCTGTATCGATCTTGGAACCCGGACGCTGTTTTCCTCAGCAAATGGCGCGAGTTGGATCAGCGTTTGGCGGTTTGTTTCGAACGCGTGACGCCGGGTGGGGCGGCGTCACGCAGAGGTAACCCAATCCGGGGATACCCCGGGGATCAGGGCGTGGCCTGAACGGCGAAGAAGCCGGAGGTGCCGTCGGAATTCACGGTGATGGAAACCGGGGCGCCCGTGCCTGCGGCCGGGGTGCCGACCGGGGTCCACTTGGACGGCGTGGCATCCAGCGCGGCGGGCGACTGGAGCAGGGTGTATTGGGCTCCGGCGACGGTGGTGAAGGTGATCGTGGTGGCCGCAGCGTTGCGGCTGATGCCGGTGATCAGCGGGGCCGGGGCAGGCACGGGATCGGTTCCGCCCGCGGCGGTGAAGGTGAGGGTTCCGTCGGGCTTGAAATCAAACCATCCCAGGGCCAGCGAGGCTCCCGAGCCCGGGCGGATCTCGTAGAAATCAAGTCGCAACGGCGCGGTCCCGGCCGCGAAGTCGGTCGGTGTGATGCCTTCAATGGTGCCCTGAAAGGTGCCCTTGAAGTTACCGGCTCCGAGGTAGGAGCCGTATCCGTTTTGGTACCCGGCGGGGGTGACCATCGCGGAGGCGGTGTTCAAAGCCCCGGGTGTGTTCAGGCTGCTGAGGCTGGCGATGCCGCTGCCCACGCTGGTGATTTTCGCGGCGGTGCCTCCCAGACCGAAGGAGGATTGACGAACCCAGGCATCGGTCGGCGTGGAGACGTCGGCCCGCGGGGAGGTGACCCAGAGGGTTTGGGCCGGGCGCAGCGGATCGCCGGCGGATCGTGCGGCTCCGAATACCGCCACGCCGACGCCATCCAACCCGGCCACGGTTGCGTTCAACTGGGCCGGGGTGAACTCACGGATCGCAAAGGTGGATCCCGCCGGAGCCGAGTAGAACCGCGCTGCGGTGCCCAGGTTGACCACGAGCTCCGAGGATCCTCCGGTCTGGCGGATTCCGAGGAGGATGTCGGGCGGGTTGTTGGTGTACTGATAGAGGAACGGGGCGGCGTGCACGGACGCGGATCCGGCGAGCAGGACGAGGGCGGTGGAAAGGAAGGGGGACTTCATGACAGTGATCTCAATCGTTTGACAGTCCGGGCAGAGTATCCGGAGCGGAAGGGTTCACCCTCGTTTCGAAGCCATGGCATCCCACTCATCGGCCATGCGGTCGGGTCCAGTTTTCGGCCAACCCCAGCGGCGCGGGCGATGCGTTTTCAAAGGACTTTTTTGGTGAGGTCATCTGTTTTGTTGCCGCCTCGTTACTTGAACCCGGCGCTTTCGGGCCCTATCCGGGCATCGATGCGCCGACGTTTTCCACTCCTCCTCGCGGGGCTGATCTGCTCCTGCCACGGCGGGGTGGCCTCGGAGCTTACCCTCACCGGGCTGACCCGGTCAGGGGGGCGTGTGTGGGCCTACATCTCGATGGCGCAGGGAACGGGGAGCGTCACGCTTTCGCTGAACGAGGAACGCGCTGGTATCAAATTTGAGGCAGTGGATTTCAAGCAGCGCCGCGCCTGGGTGAGCGAGGGCGGAGCGACGCGGTGTCTCATCCTGGGCGGCGTTCCATCGGCAGCTGGGAGGGTTGATGCCAACGCCGGCACGTCGGTTTCACAGACCCCGATTCGGCTTCCAACGCCTGCGGCCGCGACGGAGTTGGGGCGCGAAGGCGCGATCGCCGGTGCTGGGGCCGTGGTTCGCAGCGGGGAGACCCGGGGGGCGGAGGGAATCGCGAGCGCAATCCAGGTCGGCGGCGCTGAAGGGATCCCGGATCTGCCTCACCGATGGACTCCCGGGGTGGTGCGTCCGCCCACGGAGGAAGAATTGTTCAAATCCCGCTATGGAAGCGCGGCGTGGGATGTGGAATCGCGAATCCGTGGACGGGTGCGTTGAACCCTGAGCCTTGAGGGTTCAGCGGAATGCTCGACCGAAGGGCTGTTGGTTCTTGCCTCTGCGGAATCATTGCGGCGGATCGAGGTGCACGGTGGTGCAGTGATTCCCTTCGATCCGGACAGGCGCGGTGATCCGACCGACGTTTGCCGCCCGGGCATTGATCCGATATTTCCCCGCCGGAAGGGACACGGTGGCGGGGCCTTCCCACACGGTGTCGGATCCGTTTTTCACGGTCTGGAGCAGGGTGCCGTCGGCGGATCGGATTTCGTAGTCGCTGTATTGGACGCGCTCCGGTGCGCTGGGATTGCTGCGGAATGGATCGCGGGCGGTGTACACAACCAGCGTGCCGATCGACGGATCCTTCGGCAGCGGGAGGCTCAATCCGCTGGGACCGAATTCGGCGAGCTCAGTCACCGCGGGACGGGAGGCGCATCCGGAGGCCGCAATTAAGAAAAAGCCCAGGGCGATGGCGATGGTTCCGCAGGTGCGATCAGCAAACATGCCGTGATTGATTACGCACCCGCACGACGCGGAAAAGTGTCTGAAAAGAATTTAATGTGGCCGGAGGCTGTCGCGGACTCCGTGGGAGGCGTGGACGCGCCCGGTGACGAGGGAAGAGGTGAATCGTTTTAATCTTCAATCGTCAAAAACCGCACAAAATGTGGGGTTCCGCGAACTCGTTTTAATCCTCGATTCACCGTTCGTTAATCCCCGGGTGCTAGTGTATTGGGGTAACAACGATGCGACTCCTCATTGCTGAAGATGAACGGAAGGTGGCGGATGTGGTGGCCCGGGGCCTGCGGTCCGAGCGCTTTGCCGTCGATATTGCCGGCGATGGGCCGACGGCGTGGCGGATGATGAATGAGGTGGAGTACGATCTGGTGATCCTCGATCTGCTGCTCCCAGGGATGAGCGGAACCGAGGTGCTTCGCCGACTTCGGAAAAAGGGCTCATCCACCGCCGTGTTGGTCCTGACGGCCCGTGCGGCCACTGCAGACAAAGTGGAGAATCTGGAGCTGGGGGCGGACGACTATCTCACCAAGCCCTTCGCATTTGCGGAACTCCTTGCGCGGGTTCGCGCCCTGCTGCGGCGTCCACCGGCGGGACGCGGGCACGTGGTGCGGGTTGGGGATCTGGAGATCGACCGATTGACCCAACAGGTGCGGCGTGCGGGGAAAAAGATCGAGCTGACCTCCAAGGAGTATTCGCTTCTGGAGTACCTGTCCTCAAACCCGGGACGCGTTCTGACCCGAACGATGATCATGGAGCATGTTTGGGATGAGAGCTTCGAGGGGTTGACCAACATCGTGGATGTGTACGTGCGGCATCTTCGGTCAAAGGTGGATGATCCCTTCGAGCAAAAGTTGATCCGGACCATTCGTGGGGCGGGTTACAGCCTCGGGGATGATTCGGAGGATCCGGCATGAACCGGCCGCGTTCGCTACGGGCGCGGGCGATGACTTGGTACGGCACCTGGATGCTGGTCCTTTTTGCCGTCACGGCGCTGCTCGTGCTGGCGGGGTTTCAACACCATCTTGAGCGCACGCTGGCCACAACGCAGCGTGCCCGTGCACTGCGTATTGCTGGCGTGGCGTTGCGGACCCTGGAATCCGGGAGGGCGGATTTGAAAGAGGTGATCACGCTGAGCTTCGCTCCTGAAGCCACTGACCGCTTTATTTCGATCGCCGATCGCCAGGGGCGGTTGCTGTACCGATCGGGAGCACCGCAGGATCAAAGCTTCGATCCCTTGCTGATCCCGAACGACCTCATCGAGCAGGGGACACGTACGATTTCTGGCGTGGGTGCCAGCGACCTTCTTCTCACCACGGTGGAATCGAGCAGCGGAGCACGGCTGGTTCGCGTCTCCACCGGAAGCTCCCTCGGAGCGGTCGGGGAGGAGCAGCGAAGGTTCATGATCACGCTGGGGCTTGGATTTGTAATTATCGGAGCCGTTGCCTTCGCCGGTGGATTCCTGTTGGTGGATCGGGCGTTGAAGCCGATTGGAGAACTGACGCGCAGTGCGGAGCTGATCACGTCGCGAAACCTGAGCGAGCGCCTTCCCGAGCCGTCGACGGAGGATGAGTTTGCCGAGCTCTCGCGGTCCCTGAACCGGATGATTGCGCGGCTGGACGAGGCCTTTCAGTACAATCGTCGTTTTCTGGATGACGCCTCCCATGAGCTGCGGACTCCGCTGACGGTGCTGCGTGGGGAGCTGGAGGCTCTGAATCGGGAATCCACCCATGGCCGGTTCCGGGATTCCGTCGCATCACTGCTCGATGAAGTGGAGCGGCTGGCGAAGCTTGTGGAGAACCTGTTCGCCTTGTCGCGGCTGGATGCTGGAAGAATTCACACCGAGTGGACTCCGCTGGACCTAAGTTTTCTGGCGAGCTCGACCGCGGAGCAGATGCGCCTTTTGGCCGAGGACAAGGGGTTGAAGTTGTCCTGCGACTCTGCAGTGCAGCTCATGCTTCGCGAAGGCATCTGGATCGAAGGGGACCGGGCCCGTTTGAAGCAGGTGATCGTCAACCTGCTCGACAACGCTTTCAAATACACCCCAGCGGGCGGGAGCGTGTCGATTCTGGTTCGCGGCACCGAGACCGAGGCCGTGCTTGAGGTGCGGGACACCGGCATCGGAATTCCCGCCTCGGCCCTGCCGCGGGTGTTTGAACGTTTTTTTCGCGTGGATGCCTCCCGAAACCGGGAGGGAGGGGGATCTGGGATTGGACTTTCGATTGTCCGGTCCATCTGCGCGGTGCATCGAGGTCGGGTTGAGGTGGAAAGCGTTGAAGGACGCGGCAGTTGTTTCCGCGTTCACCTTCCGCGCGTTTCCAAGGAGACCGCCCCGAGCTCCGACTCTTCTCCTTCATCTCCCACCTAATGTTCACTCCCAGCATTTCCTGTTTCCCATTGTCCGAACCGAATCCACGCCAGCGGCCGCGCGGATGGCGTGCCCCGTTGGCGGGGTTGTTGATCGGCGCGTCCGCGGTGATCGGATGCCGACGCGAGCCCGTCTCTGGCGTTGTGGGTTCGACCTCTACGAACCGGTCCGTGGTTCTGGCCCAGCGGGTGCAGCGCGGGGCCGTGGTGCAGACGCTGTCGTTTCAGGCGGAGTTGAAACCGTGGTTTTCGGTGGATCTTCAAGCCCGTGTGGCCGGTTACGTGAAACGGCTTGCCGTTGATCTTGGGGATCGTGTGAAGGCAGGGCAGGTGTTGGCGGAGCTGGATGTCCCGCTGCTGCGCGAGGATCGCGCGCGCGCTGAAGCGACGGTGTCGCGAAGCGAAGGGGAGTTGGAGAGGGCCCGCGCATTGTTTGAGGAGGCGCACCAGGTTCGATCCCGCCTGTCGGCCGTGGTGGAGAAGAATCCCAAACTGCTCGCCGGTCAGGAACTGGACTCCGCGGTGTCCCGAGAGCGTGCCGCCGCGGCGACGCTGGCGACCGCCCAAAGCCAGCTCGAGGTCTCACGTGCGGAACTGAAACGCTTCGCGGCCATGGAGGCGGACACACAAATCACCGCGCCGTTTGCCGGTGTCGTGTCCCGCCTGGATGCCAGCCCCGGGGATTTTGTTCAGGGCGGTCCGTCCCCCAGCGGGCAGGCGCGTCCCCTGCTTCGATTGGTTCAACTCGACCGTCTGCGTTGCGCCTTTGCGGTGTCGGTGGGGCAGATTGGATCGATTCATCCTGGCGATGCGGTGGAGATCCGGGTGGATTCGCGAATCTACTCCGGCCGGATTGAACGGGTTTCCGGTGAGGTCACCACCGTGGGGCGTGCCATGATGGTGGAAGCGGATGTGGCGAATTCCGACGGCGCGTTGATCCCGGGCACCTATGCCACCGCGGTGGTGAATGCCCGGACGCGATCCCAGGTGTTGTACGTTCCGGTGGAGGCGATTTCCCGGAAGGGGGAGCGGATGTCAGTCCTTGCGATTGATCACGAAGGGCGGGTCGCCGAGCGCGTGATTCAGGGTGGGTTGGAGACGCCGGTGCGCGTGGAGGTGTTGAAAGGCGTCGAGGAGGGCGAACTCGTGGTGGTGGGCGGGGGGGCGCGAGTCCGGCCGGGGCAGCCGGTGGAGTACCGACTTCGGGACGAGCTTCGGGGCCAATGACTGCCAATCAAATTTCCACCCTGGTCCCAAAAATGAAACCATCAATGCCCCCCGAACTGCTCGCGGATCTGCGGCGGTTCAACACGCCCACTTTGTGCAACGCGGTGGAAACCTTCGCCGTGCGGCTTCGCAACGAGGGCTACACGCTTCCGACCCTCCGGGCTCAAATCGTGCCCCGGTCCACGATGGTGGGCCATGCGGTGACGATGCGAATCCGCAGCGTGGGGCCGGCCCTGGATGGACACCGTTATCTCGAGGATACGCGATGGTGGGATGCTGTCCTGGCCGTGCCCGAACCGCGCGTGGTCGTGATTCAGGATCTCGATGCGGGCGCGTCGGCGGGAAGCTTCATTGGTCAGGTGCATGCCGCCATTCTTCGGGCCATGGGGGTGGTGGGAGTGATGACGGATGGTGCGGTGCGGGACGTGGAATCGATTGGCCGGCTTGGATTGGCGGTTTATTCCGGGACGGTTTCGGTCTCGCACGCCTACGCGCATGTGGTGGACGTGGGGCGCGCGGTGGAGGTCGCGGGGTTGAAGGTGGAGTCCGGCGACTGGTTGCACGGAGATGTCCATGGGGTGATTTCGATTCCACCGGAGATCGGGGGCGCACTGCCCGCGGTTGCTGGGCGATTGATGTCGCGCGAGCAGGAGCTGATCGACGCGTGTTCCGCTCCCGGAGATGTCCTTGAGCGACTTCGAGTGTTGCTTCGCGCCGAAGCTCCGCCACCGGCCCGCGGGCCGGGGCTGACTCGCCCAGACTGAGCTGACTGTCGTTCCGAACTTCTTTTTCCCTGCACCCGTCATGTCGCGCTTTTCCATCCGCTTTCCCTACTTCATCATCGTGATTTGTTTGATCACCACGGTGATCGGCGCCAGTTGTCTGATTCGAATGCCGGTGGATCTCTTCCCGGAGGTCAAGATCCCGGTCGTGGTGGTGGCAACCTTCTACTCCGGCATGCCTCCGGAGCAGATTGAGGCGGATATCACGGGAAGATTTGAACGCTTCTTCACCCTCGCCTCGGGAGTGGACCACATGGAATCCCGGTCTCTTCCCGGGGTAAGCCTGATCAAGATCTACTTTCAGCCGGGGTCCAATCCGGACTCCGCCGTGACCTCGATTGCAAATCTGGCCATGGCGAATCTCCGCCGTCTCCCGCCGGGGACCCTGCCGCCCGTGGTGCTCAAATTTGATGCCTCCAGCCTTCCGGTATGCCTCATCACGCTCAAGGGTGCCGGGTTGGATGAAACCCGGCTGCGCGACGCGGGGCAGTTCACCGTCCGAAACCAGGTGGCCGGTGTCCCGGGAGCGTCGGTTCCACAGCCGTTCGGTGGACGCTACCGGCAGATTCAGGTGTACGTGGACCCGATCAAACTTGAGGCGCACCAGTTGAGTGTCATGGACGTGGTCCGCGCGGTGAACGAAGCCAACTTGATTCTCCCGGCGGGCGACGTGCGCCTGGGGCCGTACGACTACAACCTCTACGCCAACGCAATGGTGCCGACCGTTGCCGACATCAACCGGATTCCGCTGCACACCGCGGGCCAGTCCTCGGTGCTCGTGGCGGACGTGGGCAGGGCGGTGGATGCCGCGGCCATTCAGAACAATGTGGTGCGTGTGGATGGCCAGCGGTCGGTTTATCTCCCGGTCCTGAAACAGGGAGGGGATGCGAACACCATTGCGGTGGTGGATGGAATTCAGGAGGCGGTTCGCAAGCTTACGGATGTGCCCAAGGAACTGGTGACGCGAGTGGTGTTCGATCAGTCGGTGTTTGTGAAAACGGCGATCGAGAATCTGCTGCACGAAGGTTTCATCGGACTGGCGCTAACGGGAGCGATGATCCTGCTGTTTCTCGGAAGCCCCAAGGCCACCGTTGGAGTGTTTCTGTCCGTGCCGTTGTCCGCCCTCGCAACCTTCATCGCCTTGTTCGCCGGTGGCGGAACCATCAACACCATGATCCTCGGTGGACTTGCTCTCGCCTTTTCCCGTCTCATCGACAACTCGGTGGTGGTGCTGGAAAACATCTACCGGCATCTCGAACTCGGTGAAACGCCACGCGTGGCCGCCGAAAAGGGCGGAACGGAGGTGGCTCTGCCGGTGCTCGCCGCGACGCTGACCACGGTGGTGGTGTTCTTTCCTGTCACGTTTCTCAGCGGGGTGAGCCGGTTTCTGTTTTCCGCTCTCGCCCTCGCCGTCGTGCTGTCGCTCTTTGCCTCGTACGTGGTCGCGATGACCGTTGTTCCGCTGTTTTGCGCGCGCTTTCTCGAAGGGGGGCATGGACACGGCGCAGGAGGGGGATCCCTTCTGGAACGTGTTCATTCCCGGTTCAACTCGGGATTCGACTCCTTCCTCAATCGGTACGATGGATGGCTTGACTGGGCGTTGAATCGGCCGCGCTCGACGGTGGTGGGTATCCTGGGTTTGTTCGTCTTGAGCCTTGGTCTCTATCCTTTGGTTGGAACCGCATATTTCCCGCGTACGGATCCCGGCCAGTTCGTGATCAATCTCAAGGCGGCGACTGGCACCCGAATCGAATCGACCGAGGCTCTGGTGCAACGGGTGGAGGAATTGGTCCGCACCGAAATCCCCGCGGAGGATCTTGAACTCGTGGTGGCCAACATCGGACTGACTCCGGATTTCTCGGCGATCTACACCAGCAACTCGGGACAGCATTCGGCGTTCGTTCAAGTCGGTCTCAAGGAGCACCACCACGGCGGGAGCTTCGAATACATGGAACGGGTTCGCACGCGGCTGAGGCGGGAAATGCCGGAGATCACGGCATACCTGCAGTCGGGCGGCCTTGTGGATGCGGTGCTGAATCTTGGCTTGCCGGCGCCCATCGACATTCAGATCAGTGGCTCCAACCTGGAGGAGGCGCATCGTGTTGCCAGCCGCCTGGCGATGGACCTTCGCAACATGCCCGGGGTGGCCGATGTGCTGATTCCCCAGGACGTGGATGCCCCCGCGCTGCACCTCGACGTGGACCGGGAACGAGCGGCGGCCCTCGGACTCAACGAGAAGGAGGTGCTCCACAACGTGATTACTGCACTGACTTCCGATGGCATGATTGCACCCAGTTTCTGGATCGACCCGAAAACCGGGAACGACTACATGCTCACCGTTCAGTATCCCGAGGGGCATATCAGCGATCTGGACAGTCTGAAGTCCATTCCGCTTCGAGCTGCCGGTCGACCGGTGGCCACCCGCTTGGACGCGGTGGGTAAGATCAGTCGGGGTGTTTCGCCAACGGAGGTGGATCACTACCAGCTGCGCCGCGTCATCGACGTCTATGTTGCGCCAACGGGCGAGGACCTCGGTGAGCTGTCGTCGCGAATCAAGCCGGTCGTTGCCGGACTCGACCTGCCTGAGGGACTTCGCGTTGCAATTCGCGGCAGCGTCGTTGGCATGGAATCGTCATTCCGCAGCTTCGGCTCCGGCCTGATTCTTTCCGTGCTGCTCGTCTATCTGATCCTGGTTGCGCAGTTCAAGTCGTTCGTGGACCCGCTGCTCATCCTCCTGGCGGTGCCCACGGGGCTCACCGGTGTGTTGCTGGTTCTCGCGGTCACCGGCACCACGCTCAACATCATGTCGCTCATGGGAATCGTGATGATGGTGGGAATTGTGGTCTCCAACAGCATTCTCATCGTCGAATTCACCCACCGGCTCCGGGAGGATGGAATGCCCACGCGTGAGGCCGTGGCACGCGCCTGCCGGGTGCGGTTGAGGCCGGTGCTGATGACCTCGCTGGCCACGCTGATCGGGCTGCTTCCGATGGCGCTCAAATTGGGCACGGGCAGCGAGGCCTATGCGCCGCTCGCCCGGGCGATCCTTGGGGGGCTCGGCGTCTCCGTGGTGCTCACCGTATTCCTGGTTCCCGCGGGTTACCTGCTTTGGTACGGCAGGGGCATCGCGAATTCCGGCCAGCCGGTTGGAGGAACGGAGGTCTTGTCATGAATCGGCTTCAGCTTCTTGCCTTTCGCTGCCTGGTCGGCGCGCTCCTTTTCCCCAGTCCCACCTTGGGTGCAACAGATCCCTCGGAACGGGGGATGACGCCGGTGCTGACGCTCAAACAGGCTCGCGAACGTGCCATTGCGTCGCATCCCCGTATCTCCGTCGCGGAGCTGCGTTCGGCCGCCTCCCGTCAGCGGTTGCTGCAGGAACGCTCCGCGTGGTTCCCCCAGATTTCAGGCTCGGTGACCGCGGTGGGGACGGATCAGCCGGAAGGAATTCACATCGCCGCCGGCAGTCTGAATGCGCCGGGTGTCTATGAGCGGGCCGGCGTGGGAGGAACCGTTTCCCAATTGATCACGGATTTTGGCCGGACCGCGAACCAGGTTGCCGCCGCTCGGCTCGAGGCCCAGTCCGCTTCGACCAATGTGATTGCGACCCGACAGCAGATCCTGCTTGAGGTGGATGCGGCTTACTTCGGTGTGTTGCGTGCCTCCTCCGTGGCGGCGGTCGCCTCGGCAACACTCACGGCCCGACAGCAGCTTTATGAGCAGGTTTCGTTGCTTGCGAGCAACCGGCTCCGGTCGGATCTGGATGCTCAATTCGCGCGGGTGGGTGTGGACGAGGCGAGGTTGATGGTCAGTCGCGCAGGTGCCGATGTAAAAGGAGCGCGTGCGGTGTTGGCCTTGCTGATGGGGCCCGGTCCGGATGTGGAATACGGAGTCGTCCTCAGCGAGGAGCCGGTTCCAGCTCCCCCTCAGGAGGAGTCCGGACGACTCGTCGCCCGGGCGTTGGCGGCACGACCAGATTTGGTCGGCCTACGCCTGAACCGGGACTCGGCACGTCGGCATGCTGCGGCGGTGGGTGGACAGCAGCTCCCCACGCTTACTGCCTTCGGCGCTGCCGGAGTGAGTCCAGTCCATGATGATCACTTTGGTCACGACTACGCCGCGGCGGGTCTCAACCTTTCCATTCCCCTGTTTGGCGGTGGGCTTTACCGGGCCCGTGAGAAGGAGGCACTTCGCCTCGCGGAATCGGTCGCCGCTGGAGTGTCAGAGGCGGAGCTTCGCGTGGTTCGCGAAGTGAAACTGGCCTGGTTGGAACTGCAACAGGCCCACGAAACACTCAGCCTTTCCAAAACCCTCGCAGAAAGCGCCCAGAATGCACTGGCCTTGGCCCGACTTCGATTTGACCAGGGGCTGTCCTCCATTGTTGAACTCAACCAGGCCGAGCTGAACCAAACCCGCGCGGAGATTGGAGTTGCGGTCGCGATTCACGACCTCCGGATTCGTAACAATGGTCTGGATTATGCGGTCGGTACCCTGCGGTAATCTGAGTAAACCCGCTGATGTGCCCCAAATTTGGTAAAACTTCGTTCACACAATCGTAACATTTCAGTCCTTATTCTGTAACCGGTGCCCCGGAGTTTGCGCGTGCACGACGCAACACACCTATGGCACCACGCAACACAACCCGATTGAAGATCGCTGCCGCGCTGGCGATCGCTGGATCCGCTGCTCTCGGCACCAGTCTTCACGCGCAATCCGCCGATGCCCTCATCGACAAGCTCGTCGAGAAGGGAATCCTAAACGTCAACGAGGCCAACCAGCTCCGAGAAGAATCGGACAAGGAATTCTCCAAGGCCTATTCCGCCAAGAGCGGAATGCCCGAATGGGTCACAGCCCTGAAGATCAACGGAGATTTTCGCGGCCGTGTGGAGCACTTCAGCGCTGATGATTCGCTGTTTACCAGCCGAACCCGTTTCCGCTACCGCGCCCGCGTTGGCATCACGGCCACGCTGGCCGAGGATTTTGAAGTTGGAGTCCGCCTGACCTCGGCCGATGTGTCGAACGGTCTAGGTGGCAATCCGATCTCCGCAAACTCCACCTTCCAGAACGGCGCGACCCGCAAGGCAGTCTACTTTGATGCTGCCTACGCGAAGTGGAATCCGATCCATAACGGCACGTGGAACGCGTCCACGGTTATCGGAAAAATGGACAACCAGTTCCTGGTGTCCCCGATGGTCTTCGATCCCGACTACCAACCGGAAGGCGCTGCGGCGCAAATTGCCTACTCCATCAACGACACCCAGTCGATTCGAGCCATCGGCGCCTACTACGCGCTCAACGAGCTCAACCAGATCTCGCTGCCCGGAGTGGTTTCCCCGAGCCATGATCCCAGCCTGTTCGGCGGTCAGATGCTGTGGGAATCCAAGTGGAGCAAGAAACTTGAATCCACCGTGGGCGTGGGCGTGTTCGCGCTCGGATCCAAGGACAACCTGGACAACGCAGCGACGTTGCCGAACGTGAACGACGGCAACACCCGCAATGGTGCCGGCCAGTTGATTTACAACTACAACCCGGTCGTGGTGAGCGGTGCCGTGGTGTACAAGCTCGACAGCTTCCCGATGTACGATGGTGCCTTCCCGATCAAGCTCGGCGGCGAGTACATGAACAACCCCGGCGCCCCGACCCAGAACGTCGGCTACAACGCCGGTGTCACCTTCGGCAAGTCTGGCGAGAAGGGGAAGTGGGAGATCAGCTACCGGTATCAAGTTCTCGGTGCCGATGCCTGGTATGAGGAAGTGGTGGATGACGACAACGGCGCGTTTTACCAGAAGGCGCTTGGCGGTTCCGGATTTGCCAATGCCGTCGGCGGCTTTGGCTATCGCGGCGGCACAAACGTGAAGGGACACCTCGTGACGATGCGGTACTCGATCACCGACTCCCTCACCTTCGTGTTCACCTACTACCTCAACACCCTCGTCCTGCCAAACCCGGCGGGCAGCACCAGCGCCGCCGGTCACTTTATGGCGGATCTGAGCTGGAAATTCTGATTCGGAAGCGCGGCTGGCGAATTCGTCAGCCGCAAAAAACGACTCCAACACTCCCGTCTCCATTCCTATGAAATCGAAACTCGCACTCCTTGCCGCGACCTTGCTGACTGCGGCCAATGCCATCGCTGGCACCATCAGCGTCAAGGGTTCCGACACCCTCGTCGTCCTCGCCCAAAAATGGGCCGAGGTCTACATGTCCGCTCATCCCGGACAAAAGATCCAGGTCACCGGTGGCGGCACCGGCACCGGCTTTGCCGCGCTCCAGAACCAGACCACCGACCTGTGCAACGCCTCCCGCAAGATTAAGGCGAAGGAAATCGAGCAGTGCGTGAAGGTCTTCGGCAAGCGCCCCACCGAGTACAAGGTCGCGCTCGATGGTCTCAGCGTGTACGTGAGCGAATCCAACTCCAAGGTGACCAGCCTGAGCCTTGAAGAGCTCGAAGGCATCTTCACCGGTGCCATCAAGAACTGGAAGCAAGTCGGCGGTGACGACGCTCCGATCACCGTGTATAGCCGCGAGAACAGCTCCGGGACCTACGAGTTCTTCAAGGAACACGTGCTCAAGGGCAAAGATTTTGCCTCCGGCGCGCAGACCATGCCGGGCACCGCTGCGGTGCTGCAGGCCGTCTCGAAGGACAAGAACGGCATCGGCTACGGCGGTGCCGCCTACGGGGCCGGTGCCAAGCACCTCAAGGTCAGCACCGCCAAGGGCGAAGCGGGAATCGAGCCCTCCGAGGAGAATGTTCTCTCCGGCAAGTATCCGATCTGGCGCTACCTGTATGTGTATGTGAACCCCGCCCTCGATAAGGGCGAAGTCGCGGCCTACCTCAAGTGGATCCGCGGCGAGGATGGTCAGAAGCTGGTGAAGGATGTTGGATATTATCCGCTCCAGAAGAACCTGCGTTCGAACTAATCATTCGGATTTCATTCCGAACTCTCTCACGGGAGCCCCGCGCAGCGCATCCGGACCGGATGTCCGCGGGGCTCCTTGTTGAGGGGAGAATCCGATCCAATCAGTTCACCCAATCGTCATTGGGCTTCAGCGGATCGAACCCGCATTCTAGCAGCGCAGATCGTCATCCTTTGTTTCCCGTGCCTCAGAATACCCCAGATTCCTCCCGTCGGCCGCAGACCTGGATTGGCATCCATCGCGGTCACCGGGCCCGTCCCCTGGAATGGATCGCCGAGCGGTTGATCTTTGGGATCAGCTTTCTCGCGATCGCCATGGTGTTCCTGATCTTTTTGTTCATCGGACGCGAGGCGCTTCCGGTGTTCCTGGGGCAGACCAACAGCGCGTTGGTGCAGGAGGTGATTCCGTCGGCCGACCTCGCCAAGGTGCCCAAGGATCGATTGGCAAAGTACCTTGGCATGACCCCCTCGGAGCTCGCCTCCAAGGACGAGGAAACCCTCAAGACGTTGATGGAAATCCGCGAGGAAGCCGCCAAGGAAGTGCCGGAACGCTTCCGCAACGATCCCGATGCGCATGCCAACGGCACCGAATGGAAGTACCTGGTCCGGCCGCATCAGTGGACCGGCTACTCGAAGCCCGAGTACATCTGGCAGCCGGTGGGAACGATCGCGAAATACAATCTGATCCCGCTCTTCATCGGCAGTCTCAAGACCACCTTGGTCGGTCTCGCCTTTGCGGTGCCTTTGGCCCTTGGGGCCGCGATCTACGTGTCGCAACTGGCGCCGCCTTCGATCAAGGAATGGATCAAACCCGGCGTTGAGTTTCTCTCCGGCATTCCTTCGGTGGTGATGGGAGCCTTCGCCTTCCTCGTGCTGGCGGGAGTGCTTCAATCGCTGTTCGGATACCGGTTCCGATTGAACGCGTTTGTCGCAGGTATCGCGCTGGGGCTGACCAGCATTCCCCTGATTTTCTCGATCGCCGAAGATGCGCTCACGAGCGTCCCCCGCGCCTACGTGCAGGCCGCACTCGCGCTGGGTGCCTCCAAGTGGCAGACCGCATGGCAGATCGTTCTGCCGGCCGCCGCGCCCGGTGTGTTTGCGGCGATTGTCCTCGGGTTTGGTCGCTGCATCGGGGAAACCATGGTGGTGCTGATCGCCAGCGGAAACGCCAGCGTGGTTTCGTGGAACATCTTTGATTCCACCCGCAGCCTCACCGCGACGATCGCCGCCGAGATGGCCGAGGCGGTGTCCGGCGGGCCGCACTACCGGATTTTGTTTTTGCTCGGAACCCTTCTGTTCCTCGTGACCTTTGTGACCAACTTCGTTGCCGAACAAGTGATGTTCCGCCTGCGTCGCGGACGGGAGGGACGCTGATGAATCCTTCAAATACCAACCAGACGCCGGCTCCTGAACGGCGCAGCCTCCGCGGCCGACGCATTGATTGGGGGGCCAGCATTGGCACCGCCATCACAGCATCCGCCACGGGCTTCATCATCCTGTTCCTGATCGCGATTCTGACCGACATCGCGATCCACGGTCTCCCGGCGTTGTCGTGGCGGTTTGTTTCCACGATTCCGCGGAAGGATTTTTTTGAGCCCGAATCCGCGGCGGTGTTGTCGATGATCGTGGGCACCACCATTCGCGTGTTTGTGATGACGGTTTTTGTCATCCCCGTGGGCGTGATCACGGCGGTGTACCTCACCGAGTACGCGGCGTCGGGATCGCGCTACACCCGGGTGATCCGTGCAGCGATTGCCAATCTGGCGGGCGTGCCGTCGATTGTGTTCGGACTTTTCGGCTTGGGATTCTTCATCAATTTCATCGGGAAGAATCTGGATTCGATCACCCATCAGGTGGGGCCGCACTACGGCCAGCCCGCGCTGGTGTGGGCATCGCTCACGCTGTCGATCATGACCCTGCCCGTGGTGATCGTGGCCACCGAAGAATCGTTGAAAGCGATCACCCCGGGACTTCGCGAAGCCAGCCTCGCACTCGGCGCGACCAAGTTGGAAACGATTATCAAAATCGTGCTGCCCAACGCGCTGCCGGGAATTCTCACCGGTGGTATTTTGGCGATCAGCCGTGCGGCCGGGGAAGTGGCACCGATTTTGTTCACTGGGGCCGCGTATTACATGGCGGACCTGCCGACCCACCTGACCGATCAATTCATGGATCTCGGCTACCACGCCTTCGTGCTCAGCACGCAGTCGGACAACATTGAAAAGACACGTCCCATTCTCTACGCGACGGTGCTGGTGCTGCTGTTGCTGACCTTTTCCCTCAACGCCGTGGGCATCGTCGCCCGCGCCCGCATGCGCAAGGCGATGCGCGCCGGTCACTGAACCGTTCCTGATCCAGATTCCGTCCCGCCGAACCATGGTTGCCCCCAACGTCAATCCCGCTGCGCCCGCGCAGGCTCCGGCTCCTCTCATCGAGGCGCGCAATCTCGATCTCTACTACGGCTCCACCCGAGCGCTGAAGGGGATCAACATCCAGCTCCAACCCCGCGTGGTCACGGCGTTCATCGGACCGTCCGGCTGTGGGAAATCGACCTTTCTCCGCTGCTTCAACCGGATGAACGATTTGATCGACGGTGTTCGCATCACTGGCGAATGCCGCATCGGCGGCGAGGACATCTACGCGCCCGATGTGGATGTCATCGAGCTCCGCAAGCGCGTGGGGATGGTGTTTCAAAAGTCGAATCCGTTCCCGAAATCGATTTACGAAAACATCGCCTACGGCCTGCGCCTGCACGGGGTGAAGGCTCGATCCGAAGTGGATGCAGTGGTGGAGCAGTCGCTTCGTGGTGCGGCGCTTTGGGAAGAAGTGAAGGACCGTTTGCACACCAGCGCGCTGGGACTTTCCGGCGGTCAGCAGCAGCGGCTTTGCATCGCCCGCGCGATCGCCATCAAGCCCGAGATCCTGCTCATGGATGAGCCGGCCAGCGCCTTGGACCCGATCGCGACTTCGCGCGTGGAGGACCTGATCCTCGACCTGAAGAAGGATTTCACCATCGTCATCGTCACCCACAACATGCAGCAGGCAACGCGCATCTCGGACCAGACCGCGTTCTTCTACCTCGGCGAGTTGGTGGAGTTTGACAAGACCTCGAAGATTTTCACCAATCCGTCCTGCAAGCGCACCGAAGACTACGTCACCGGCCGGTTCGGTTGATCGCGTGTGTGTTGATTTGATGTTGAGCTTTTCCGCCTTTCCCTTTTTTCCATGAGCCACTTCGACGAAGAAATCTCCGCCCTCAAAGACAAGCTTCTGGGCATGGCGAGCCGGTCCGAATCCGCCGTCACCCGCGCCATCCGCGCGCTGGTGGAGCGGGACGATGATCTGGCCCGCCTGGTGCAGGAGGACGACGACGCGGTGGATCGCCTTGAGATCGAGGTGGACGAGGACGCCATCCGCCTCCTGGCCAAGGCCCCGCTCGCGAGTCAGCTCCGGTTGATCATCTGCGCCAGCAAGATCGCGCGCGACCTGGAGCGCATCGGTGATGAAGCCACCACGATCGCGCGTCGCGCCGTGGAGTTGAACGCGGAACCCCAGCTCAAGCCCTACGTGGACATCCCCCGCATGGCCCAGATGGCGACCGACATGCTTCGCGATGCGCTCGGAGCCTTCACCTCGGGCGACACCGAGCGGGCGCGACAGGTGATCCCTCGCGACAAGGGTGTGGATGCCCTCAACAAGCAGCTCTACCGCGAGCTGGCGAGCTTCATGATTGAGAAGCCGACCACCATCACCCGGTGCCTCAACCTGATGACCATCAGCAAGGCGATCGAACGCATTGCCGACCACGCCAAGAACATCGCCGAAGAGGCGGTTTATCTCTACGAGGCGAAGGACATTCGTCACACCGCCCCGTCTGAACTTACCCGCTGAGCGGCCTGGCGGATCATGCGGCGATACCGGTCGATCCGGTTGTGAACGGATTGTGACCTGGCAGTTGCCGGACTTTTGCCATTGTTTCCTCGTTTTTGAGGGGCTCCCCCGGACTTGCACGTCATGCTTTCGCCAGCTATGAACGCTCTCATGCTTGGTCCGGGCCTTGACTCCCAGATTCCCTCAGCCGCGCCCGGATTGGGTTCGCGGGTCCTGGGGCGTTTGGGCTTGGAATCGCCCTACCGGGTTCGCATCTCGCGTGCCGATGCCGACATCAAGGCCGCGCAGGCCCTCCGCTTCTTCGTCTTCAACCTCGAATTGAACGAGGGATTGGAGAGCTCCTACACCACGCTGCGGGATGAGGATCGTTTTGATCCAATCTGCGACCACGTGATTGTGGAAAGCTGCAGCACCGGGGAAGTGGTCGGGACCTACCGGCTCCAGACCGGTCGCACCGCAGCGGCGAATCTCGGCTACTACTCCGCGCTCGAGTTTGATTTCGCGCCCTTCGAACCCTATCGCGATCAGATTATCGAACTCGGTCGCGCGTGCGTTCACCGGGATCATCGCAATCTCGCAGTGCTCGGACTGCTTTGGCGCGGCATCGCCGATTACGCCCGGGCCCATGGGGTCCATTATTTTCTCGGCTGCAGTTCGCTGACCTCGCAGGACCCGTCCGAGGGTGCCGCCGCCTTCTTTGAGTTGAGTGGCAAGCATCTCGTGGAGCCCTCGCTGCGGACCTTCCCGCTTCCGGCGTTCCGCTGCGACATGGAGCATCTGGCTCCAATGGCTCCGAAGATTCCGAAACTCCTGCGCGCCTACCTTTCGCTCGGAGCCAAGATCTGCGGCCCGCCCGCGATCGACCGCGAGTTCAAGACCATCGATTTCCTCACCTGGCTGGATATCGATGCGCTTCCCGCGTCGGCCCGTCGCATGATAGGTTAAGCGCATGGCGCTTCACCCGGTCCGGCTTCCGGTCCGACTTCTCCGTTTTGCACGATTCAGCGTGACCGCACTTCGCGATCTTTCGCGAACCGTTGCGGCCTTTGAATCTCCCGCCCTCGCCTCCGGCCCGCTGCGCGACTACCGCCGCCGGGCCGAGTGGACGCATCGTCACGCGCAACGGCTCTGCCGCCTGATGAACTGGAACGTGCAGACGGAAGGCTCCATCCCGAAGGCGCAAATTTACGGGGCGAATCACATGGGGTACCTCGACATCGTCACCATCGCGGCCGCGACGCCGGTGGTGTTCGTGTCCAAGGCCGAGGTGAAGAACTGGCCGGTGGTGGGAAAACTCTCCGACGGCGGTGGAACGCTCTACCTCCAGCGCGAGAAAAAGGGGGATCTGGCCTCGGTGATCCGGCAGTTCGACGACGTGGTGCGCCACGACATTCCCGTGGTGGTGTTCCTCGAAGGCACGAGTTCGGGCGGGGACGATGTGATGCCGTTTCGTCCCTCGCTGCTGGCTCCCGCGGTGGAGGCCGGATGGAACGTCGCTCCGGTGGCCCTCGATTACGCGGCCTCCCGCGGGACGGTGGCCGATCATGTGGCGTATTGGCGCGACATGACCTTTGTTCCGCACTTCCTGAACCTGCTGTCGATTGAGCGGCTCGACGCGCGTGTCACGTTTGGTACCGCCCGGGCCGCGGGTGGAGACCGCAAGGTGCTGGCGCGGGAGCTTCGGGACGAGGTGGTGCGGATGCGGAAGCCGCTGGTTTCCGGTGGGCGCTGAGCCTGAAGTTCCCCGCTGTATTTGGTTTTCCCAATCCGATACGCTTCCCGCGTGCCCGTGGAAATCAGCATCGTGGTGCCTGTGTTCAATGAGTTGGACAACATCGCACCGCTCGCCGCCGAGGTCGCCCGCAGCTTTGCCGGCGAGGTTCGTTCGTGGGAACTTGTGCTTGTCGATGATGCGAGCACTGACGCCACCTGGGCGGAGATCCTGAAGGCGCAGGCGGCCGATCCGCGCGTGCGCGGGCTGCGTCACCAATCGAACCGCGGCCAAAGCGCGGCGGTGTGGACCGGCATTACGGGATCCGAGGGATCCATCCTCTGCACCCTCGACGGCGACCTGCAGAACAATCCCGCCGATTTGCCGCGGATGATTGCCATGCTGGACACGTTGGATTTCGTCAGCGGCCGACGCACCGAGCGTCAGGATTCCTGGGTGCGGAAGATGTCTTCGTCGGTCGCGCGGGCGGCGCGCACGTGGGCGCTGGGGCATGATTTTGCCGATACCGGATGCGCGCTCCGCGCCTTCAAGCGATCGGCCCTGCAGGGAGTCTTTCCCTTCAACGGCGTCCACCGGTTTCTCCCCATTCTGGTGGCTGCGGGTGGAAATCGATGCCTGGAAATCCCGGTGTCGCACCGTCCCCGCGTGGCGGGCGTGAGCAAGTACGGCGTGTGGAATCGCCTCGGACGCGGCATCTACGACCTCATCGGCGTGGGCTGGTGCCTGCGTCGTCGCCTGGCCCCGGTCGCCGTGGTCGATTCCCGCGTCGCCCGCTGACCGCGGTTCAGTTCGTGCGGTGGGCGAGGTTCGCCACGCGGGAGTGGAGTCGCGACAGCGTCATGGAGTGCGCCAGTCCTCTGGCGCTTTCGAACGCCGGACGGGCGTCAATTCACCCCCTTGGGAAACATTTCGATCCCCCATCTCCCAGCTCCCATCTGCCATCTCCCCGGCGGTTCAATCGAGTCGCACCACCCACCATTCGACCGGCTCACCGCTGATGCGGAGCCGGAGCTTCTTCTTCAACACCACGGTGCCGCGAACCTGCTTCACCCAGTCTTCGAGTGAGGATTTCAGAATCCACGGCGCGGTTTCCGTGGAGAGCGTGAGGTAGCGCAATCCCCGGGCCCGGAGTCGTTCCGCGGTGTCGGCCGCAGTGACGTGCAACACGCGACGCCGATCGAACGGCCTCCAGAGCGAGGTCTCCGACTCGTCCCATCCGGTGTAGCCCACCAGATTCTCCTCCGCGGGAATCGCTTCGCGCAACGGGGCGAGATGGTCCCATCGGCGCGCATACACCTCAAAGGTCAGCGCCGCCTTGCTCAGCATGGGCGAATCGTGTCGGGCGCGCAGCGCCTCCAACACCGATCCCGCGGGCCAGAGCGGCCGGGCGGGCGAGAGAATCACGATGGCGAAGGCGAGAGCGAAGGAGAGCCCGGCGAGGCATTGGAAGGGGCGTCGTCGCGTGGCCGCCACCGCGCCCGGACCGGCGACCAGGGCGGGAATCAGCATCGCGTAATACGGCGCCGCCACGCGCCCGCAGGCCACCATCCCGGTGCCGGCGAGGAAGACCAAAATCGAAACCCACGGAGACCAGCGCACCAGTCGCACCGAAAACGGCGTCGCAGAATTGGTGTGTCTCTTTTTTGGTCCGCGCCACGAGGCGAAGGCGAGTAGCACGAGGAGCAGGGTGGGGCCGGTGCCGAGGCCGGCGTTTTCCTCGTTGTTGAGTTCGCGCAGTTCGTAGCTGGCGGCGCCGAGTTCGACCCGGTGGTCGATCCGTTCCTTCCAGGATTGAGGCAGGTGAGAGCCGATCCATCGATTCCAGGCCGAGGCTGCGGGGAAGATCGGCGGTGCCGCGCTTTGCAGTGTGAGCAGGGCGGTGGAGTGGGTGAAGTAGAGCCCGGGCGAGCCGTGTCCGAGCATGGCGCGCTCCATCACCAGTCCGGTCCAGTCGCCACAGAACTTCACATTGAGCACCGCGGTGGGCAGGAACGAGACAGTCACGCCGAGAACTGCGGTGGCCGCGAGCAGGAGCGGCTTTCGCAGCAGGCCGAGGGCGGAGGGAAGCAGGGCCAGCGCAATGGGCAGGAGCAGCGGAAGGTTGCTGACCTTGGCGGCGGTCATGAGTCCGGCCGCGAGCAGGGCTGCGGCGGCATCGGTGGCGCTGCGGGTGTGTCGGGCGCGAAGCGCGTAGTGCATCGCGGCCAGCGGCCACAGGGCGCCGAAGAGATCATTTCCGATACTGCCCGCCTGAAGCGCGAAGCATCCGCCGGTGGGCAGCAGCCACATCCAGGCGCGGGCGACGCGTCCCGGGACCCCTAGCTGACGCCACACGGAAAAAATCAGCCCCGGGAAAATCAAAAATGAAACGCTGTTGAGGAGGAACAGGAAGCGGTCGGTCTTGAACAGCGCGAGGATCGGAAGCGTGGCCCATTCGAATCCGGCGGTGCGGACGTTCAGACGCTGGTAGGCGGATTCGACCCAGTGCCACCGGCCCTCGGCGAGCCAGATCAGCACCCGCGGCGTGCGGTAGCTGAGGCCATCGTAATTGCTGGGCGGATGCAGCACGCCGCCCGCAAAGGCCAGCAGGGCGAGCACGGCAAAGGCGAGCGGCAGCGGTTGACGGAAGCGTCGGAGGAAACGCGGGAAGGCACTGCGGCCCGGGGGTGGCTGCGTTTGCGGCCGCGTGAACCAGGCCACGAGGGTGACCATGAGGCCCACGCCGATCAGGGCTGGGAGCTTGAGAAAACCGAGCGGGGAAAGCAGCCAGCCGGCGGCGCTGGCGGTGACGTTGAACCACAGCCAGGGCCGCAACCCCGGCGGGGCGGTCACGCGGTGCGGCGGGTTCACGGGATCAGGAAGCCAGGCGTTCGAAGACGAACAGATTGTTCAGCCCGAGCTGGAATTTCTCGTGCTTCAGCAATCGGAACCGCGGGGGGCAGAAGATCTGCGCGGTCATCGAGGTGTCGTACCCGTGGTGTTCCTCCAGGGACATGCCATGGATGAGCCGCAGGGTGGTGAGGACCTTGAGAATGTGATCCACGGCGGCGGAAGGAACCGTGATCACCAGCAGTCCACCGGGACGCAGGTGCTTGGCAATGCCGTCGGCCAAAATCGCGTGCTGATCGTTGGGGAAATGTTCGAGCACCGCGAGCATGGCGATGGCATCGAACGGGCGGCCGGGCGGGAGATCCTGAGGGAAAAAACCAGGAACAAGCTGATGGCCCCCCGCGGTCTTGGCCGGGGCCGGGAGCGTGGGATCAATCCCCATGCTGCCGGGACCGCAAATGCCCGAGTAATCGAGCAGCACGCCATCGGCACTGCCGAGGTCCAGCACCTTCATCCCGTGAATGATGAACCGGGACGCGGTGCGAACGCGCCAGTTTTGGATGAACCGATCCAGGAAGGTCATGCGCGGGGAGCGGGCGCGGCGGGTTTTCCTGCGGTCTTCAGGCCGAGCACTCCCATGAAGAAGCTGCTCGAGATGAGCTGCAATCCGAGGATGACCAGAATCGCTGCGGGGATCAGCCGGCGGACGTTGTCGGCGTAGTCGATCACCCCGAAGTTGGCCGCCTTCCAGACCATCACGGCCCGGAGGAACAATCCGATTCCAATCAGCGCGGTCAGCAGACCCACGATCAATCCGCGCTCCAGGGTAAAGCGGCGGATCAGGCTGGTGAAGCCGGTGTCGGCATTGAGGAGCCCTTCATTGACCGCAAAGACCTTGGTGAAAAAGGCGAGGGAGATGAACTGTGCCCCGAGGACCATCCAGAGCCCCGCGCTGAGCTGCGCGCCGACGTCGAGGTGGATCCGTCCGATCTGCATCGGCGAGTAGCTGAGCACACCGAGTCCGGCGGCTCCGGTGAGGAAGAGCAGGGTGCCGGGCAGCAGGAAGAGCCACTTCGGCGAATAGATCAGCATGAAGCGCAGGTGGCGCCATCCGTCGCGCCAGGGCTTCAGATGCGGGGGACGGTTGCGGCCGTCCTTGAACAGCGTGATGGGAACTTCGGTGATCCGCAGGCCCTTGATGGTGGCCTTCATGACCATTTCCGAGGCGAACTCCATGCCGGTGGTCTTGAGGTCCATGCGACGGTAGCCGTCGGCCGAGAACCCGCGCATGCCGCAGTGGAAATCGTGAATCGGGGTCTTGAAGAACAACCGACCGAGGAACGAGAGCGACGGATTGCCGATCCAGCGGTTCTTCCAGGGCATCGCGCCGGGGTTGATGGTGCCTCCGCCGTTCGGGAGGCGGCAGCCCATCACCAGATCGTAGCCTTCGCGGAGTTTGTCCACGAAGCCCTTGATGTTGGAGAAATCGTAGCTGTCGTCCGAGTCCCCCATGATGATCCAGCGTCCGCGGGCGGCGGCGATACCACCCCGGAGGGCGTTGCCGTAGCCCTTGGCGGTGACGCGTTCCACCCGGGCTCCGAGGCGCTCGGCGATTTCGATCGAGCCGTCGGTGCTTCCGTTGTCTGCAATGAGGACCTCGCCGGTGACCCCGGCAGCGGCAATGCCCGCGAGGGCCTTCTCGATGCAACGGGCCAGGGTTTCCGCCTCATTGAGGCAGGGCATCACGATGGTCAGCTCTAGGTCGGCCGGCATGAGTAAAAAATCTTCGGGAGTGTTACTGGCGCAGTGCCGGGGGTTCAAGTCGCGTTCTTGGAACACTGGCCTTGGCTGGAACCGACTCGGTCAGATCCACCACGTACAAATTGTCCACCGGCGGAGTCTCGCCCGGCTTGGCGCGTCCGCGGGCGAGGCCTTCGAGGTCGAGGGTCTCCCCCCGGGCCGACCGGGCGGCGGCTTCGGTGGTGGAGAGCGGATAGGCGGTCACCACGATTCCACCGCGTTTTCGCGCCCATTCCATTCCATCGCGGTCTCCCTCTTCGACGGCGGCGATGTCATTGACGATGACCCGGCGGACCCCCTGGGACCGAATTTGATCCGCCGTGACATGCGGCGGCACGTGCACCACGCGGCGAGTTCCCATGGGTTCCCAGAGCCGGACTTCCCCGGTGGATTTGGCCGCGAATCCGATGACGCGTTCGTTTCGGACGGCGTCCAGCACCGGTTCCAGCCGGTTGCCTTCGGCGAGGTGGTCTTCCTGTTTCCGTTGGATCTTGGCCCAGAGGTTGCGCCCGAACGGAGCGTGTTCCGCCAGCCATCCGGTCACGCCGGGCGTGGTGAGGATCGGACGCTGCCGCGACACCAGCACGAGCAGGATCGAAACGGCAATGGTGCCCGTGACGGCCCGTCGCCACGCAGGGCTTCTCAACAGGCCCAGCGGAGCCGTGGCCCCGAGGGCGAACACCAGCAGGAACGGGTAGTAGGTGGCCAGGTAGCGCGCCGGTTCGCGGCATCCCATGGTGGAAAGAAACAACACCAACACCGGCCACAACGACCACCGGATCCATCGGGTGGATTGCCGGATCGATTGGGTTCGGAGCGAAGGCTTCGATTTTCCAAAGACGCGCGCTCCGGCAATCCAGCCCGCCAAAAGGACCAACACGGGACCCAAACCTGCGCGGGCCTCGGTGATGGCCTGGGGGATGTGCCCAAAGAATTCGAAGCCGCGGAGGTGCTGTCCCAGGGACGTTGCCGGATCGGAAAGATGGGCCATCCACGCGTTCCAGGCCCCGGTTCCGGGGACGATGGGTGGCAGCAGGTTGTGGATCGAAATGAGAACCGTGTTGGTGATCACCGCCACCCAGGGTTTGAACGGAACCCAGATTTGTTGCTCCCGCGACCAGCCCATCCAGTTCCCGGTGTGGTGCAAGTTCAACGCGGTGGTGGGAATCATCGACACCAGGGCTCCGCAAACCGCCACGCCGAGCGTGGTCCAGGGCCGCTGGACGGCGATGCGCCATCCCGGCAGTGCGGCCATCAGCCAAAGAAGGCCGAGTGGGGCATTGCTCTGTTTGGCGTTGGTGAGCAGGGCCACGGCGAGCATGGCCCAGTGCCAGTCGGATTCGCGGCCCGGCGTCCGGGAACGCAGCGCCATATTAACCATCAGCAACGCGTACACGGTGGAATAGGCGTCGTTGCCGGCGCTGCCCGCTTGGAACGCGTAGATCCATCCTGCGGGGAGCAGCCACATCCACCACCACGCGGTGCGCGGGGAGACTCCGAGGCGGACGAACGTGCTGAACACCGCGCCCGGGAGCAGGGCAAAGCTGATCCAATTCGGGAGGAAGAGCAGTCGATCCGACTTCGTGGCGGCGACCAGCGGGGCCCAAAGCCATTCCATACCGGTGGAGATGACATTGAGTCGAAGCTCCTGGGTGTCGATCCAGTGCCAGCGGCCGTCGGCCAGCCAATGCAGCACGCGGGGGAGCCGGTACCACAGGGTATCGTAATTCACCGGCGCGTGCATGGCCCCGCCCAGGCCGACCGCGGCGAACAGGATCAGGAACCCAAGGGGTGCGGGGCGACGCCATCGGCGGACGCGGGAAGTCGCGTGGTGGAGCGAGGCGCGGAGTTCGTGTCCCCAAAGATTGCCAAAAGCCAGGACGGCCAGGGCGAGTGCGACGCTGTATCCTCCGCGGTCGAGACGGCCCAAGGCCGAGAGCCCGAGTCCTGCGAGCGTGGCCCCGGCCGACACGGCCAGCCACAGCCGCCAGGACAGCGGCGTCGGCGCGGAGACGCGCTGAAAGGATTTGGCGGATGACGACGGGGACGAGGACATTGCGGCGTGGAGGAAATAGCGATGCCCCGGGGTGTCCACAACCACCATCTGGTTTCCGCGGAGGGGTTCGTGCGGAAATGGCCATTGAATCCGAAGCCGCCCGCGTTACCGTTTCCTGGTTCGCCCGATGTATCCGAGTCCGGGGACACCCCTTCGTCCGCAACCTTTTGGTCGCGGTGGTGTTTGTTCTCCAGGCCCCTCGGGACCAGCTTTAATTCACGACACCATGCACTTGAATCTCCGCACGAACCGCCCCGATTCCCGCAACCGCCGGCTTACGGGTCTCCGCTCCGGGTTCACCCTGATCGAGATCATGATCGTCATCATGATCATTGGCCTCCTGGCGATGGTGGCGATCCCCAACATCAACGGTTCCCTGGCCACGGCGCGCTACAACAGCATCATCCAGAACCTGCGGGTCATCGATAACCAGAAGCAGCTCTGGGCCGCCGAGCACAAAAAGGGCGACAACGAGACCCCGACCGAGACCGACCTCTCGCCTTATTTCCAGAACGGAAAGTTCCCGCCTGCGGTGGTGGGTGAGACTTACAACATCAATCCCGTCGGCCAGCAGCCCACCGCCACCACCCCGTCGCGCCTGAAGATGTCGAAGATGACCATCGAGGCCGGCGCCGTGATCACGATCCCCGACAAGTGACGCGAGCGGCGGCCCCGGGCGCCGAAGGCAAAAGTAAAAAGGCAAAAGGCGAAAAGAGTCCGAAGCGTAACGCGCTTCGGACTTTTTTTCGGCCTACGCGCGGAAGTTGAAGGGTCGAAAAGTTGAAGCGTTGAAGGGGAGTACAGTTACGGCGGCGCAGCAACACCGCCCTACCGTCGTGGGGTAGGGCAGAGCTGCCGCTCTGCCGATACTTCAAAACGACCAGCGCAAGCGTCGTCGTTGCCCGGTTGCAAGCCTGCACATGGAACGGAACTGCAGGTGCGCAACGATGCGATCACCCCTTCGCTGGGACCAACGCCTGTTCCCGCTCCACCAGCGTCGGATGCGAGTAGTGCCACGCGCTGAACAGGGGATGCGGGGTCAGATTGGAGAGATTCTTCTCGGACAGTTTCCGCAGGGCGCCGATCAGAGACTGATTTTCCCCCATGGCGTCGGCCGCATAGCGATCGGCCTCGAATTCGTGTTTGCGTGACCACCGATTCATCAACGGTCCGGTCCAAAAGGTGACCGTTCCGCCAAGCAGCCCGAAGCAAAGCAGCGCCGGAGCGAGTCCGGATCCGGCAGGAAAACCAAACGCCCCGGTGAATTCCGGCTGTCGCGCCAGCCAGGCCACGCAGGCAAACCCGAGGAAAGTCATGGCCGCCGACCCCAGCAGCATCTTGGGAATGTGACCGCGCTTGTAGTGTCCCACCTCGTGCGCCAGCACCGCTTCCAGCTCGGGCTCGGTCAGCTGGTTGATCAACGTGTCGAACAGGACGATTTTCCGGAATGAACCAAATCCGGTAAAAAACGCGTTGGAGTGGCTCGATCGACGGCTTCCATCCATGACCAAAATGGATCGCGCGGAAAATCCGGTTCGTTCGCCGAGTTTCAGCAACCGATCCCGCAGGGAGCCATCGGGAAGGGGAGTGAGCTTGTTGAACAACGGCAGGATCACCAGCGGAGCCAGCACGGTCATCAGGAGTTGGAACCCGAGCATCACGGCCCATCCCGCGATCCACCACGAATCCCCGAGCCAGCTCACCAGCTTCAGCAGCAGCATGAGCAGGGGAATGCCCAGAATCGCGCCCAGCAGCAGCCCCTTGACCCGGTCCATCCACCACGTGCCCTGGGTCGACTGATTAAAGCCAAACCGAGATTCAATGCGGAATTGCTGCCACCACGAGAAAGGCAGTTCCGGGATCGAGAGCAGCATTCCCACGGAAAACAGCCAGCAGGCATCGGTCACCACCCCGTCCCCAAAACGATCGCGAAACGCGGAGAACACCCCCGGCACCACCGGGGTGAACAGGGCCAGCAGCAGAATCAAGGTGCCCCAGGTGTCTTCCAGGATGCCGAATCGCGACTTCGTCAGCGTGTACTCGACGGATTGCGCGTAGGTCGGCGCATCCACGGTGTCACGAAACGCCTCCGGCACCGCGCCGGCGTGCGCGTTTACGTGCCGCCGGTTCAGCCCGGACAGAAAGGTTTCAGCAGCCCAGCGGGCAATCACCAGACTTGCGGCTAAAATCGGGATGAATTCGTTTGAACGCATTGCGGTCTAAGGACGATCGCGACCGGAACGTTAAAACACAATGCCCGGTCGCAATCCTGAATTGCACGCCTACGTATTAATGGTATTTCTTCGGAACAACGCATGAAGTCACTGGGGATTCTTTTGGCCGTCCTGATCTTGGGCGGAGGCGGCTGGGTGGGCTGGACGCGCTGGCAGCAGGAGCAGGTGGCCACCAAGGCTGCGGCCGCTGCCAATGCGCGTCCGGTCGAGGCGACCGTCGAGACGCGCAACATCCGCTTCGCGGTCAGCGCGGCGGGTGAAATCGTGCCTGCCGATCAGGTCAGCGTGCGTCCCGAGGTGAACGGCAAGATTGAGAAGCTGCCCGTGGACGTAGGTGATTCGGTCAAGCAGGGCGACCTCATGTTCCAGCTCGACGATCGCGATCTTCGCATCCAGCAGAGCTCCCAGAAGAATTCGATTGAACGCTCCCGCCTCGAATTGGAGCAGGCCGAGCGAAATTTCCGTCGCGCCGAGGAACTTTTCAAAGGCCACCTGGTTGCCCAGGAAGTCTATGACGACTCCCGCACCACCTTCGACCTGGCCAAGAACAGCCTCAGCAACACGCAGAAGGCGCTCGACCTGATCGAATACCAGCTCCTGAAAACCCGCGTGACTGCACCCTTCGACTGCACGGTCCTCACCCGTCCGGTCTCGGTGGGACAGGCGGTCAGCGGTTCCGGTGGTTTCAATTCTGGTACGGAGATTCTCACGATCGCGAACCTGAACGACCTCATCATCAACGCCCACATCAATCAGGCGGACGTCACCCGGCTCCACATGAACCAGGACGTGGAAGTGACCGTCGAGGCGGTTCCCGGGTTGAAGATCATCGGCAAGGTGGAGCGCGTGGCCCCGCAGGCGACGATCAAGAACAACATCAAGGGCTTCGCCGCCCGGATCCTGCTCAAGGACGTGGACAAGCGGGTCCGCCCGGGCATGACCGCCAACATTTCGATTCCCGTGGCCAGTGCTGAAAACGTGGTGGCCGCTCCGCTCGCCGCCGTGTTCACCGAGTACAACCCCGAGCTCAAGCAGCAGGAACGCTACGCCTGGGTGAAGTCGGGCGAGGAATGGGAGCGACGCGTGATCACCATCGGCGTGAGCGATTACTTCTTTGCCGAAGTCACCGGCGGGTTGAAGGCGGGCGATGTGGTGGCCTTCGAAGACAAGGCCAAGAACGCCAAGGCCACCGCCGCCCCGGTGGTCGCTGGATTCTCGCCCAAACCGGCGGCTTCCGGTCCGGCCACCTCCAAGTCGCCCACGGTGACCCGTTAAATTGCGCTGAGCTAACGCCGATCGGAGCCCTGGTTTCATTTCGTTTCCTTCGGTTCTGAAGTCTTTTTTCCCACTGATCCCGTGGCCCTCCTCGAACTCCGCAACGTCAGCAAGATCTACCACCTCGGTGGCGAGGAGATCCGCGCGCTGGACGACGTCACCCTCGACATCGAAGCCGGCGAGTTCTGCTCCATCATCGGACCTTCCGGCAGCGGCAAGTCCACGCTGATGCACATCCTCGGCTGCCTCGATTCCCCGAGCCGCGGCACCATCAAGCTCGATGGCGTGGAGATCCAAAAAGCCTCCACCAGTCAGCTGGCTCAAATTCGAAACCGCAAAATCGGCTTCGTCTTCCAGTTCTTCAATCTGCTCCCGAAGCTCAACGTGGTTCAAAACGTGGAGCTCCCGATGATTTACTCCGGCGTCAGCGGACGCGAACGGCGCGAGCGTGCCTTGAAGGCGCTGGAGCTCGTGGAATTGGGAAACCGCCTCAAGAATCGTCCGTCGCAGCTCTCCGGTGGACAGCAGCAGCGCGTCGCCATCGCGCGGGCGCTGGTGAACGATCCCAAGATCATCTTCGCCGATGAACCCACGGGCAACCTCGACACCCACACTGGCGAAATCATTCTCGAACTCTTCCGCAACCTCAGCCGTCAGGGGCGCACCGTGATGCTGGTGACGCACAACCCCGAAATCGCCGCCGTCACGCCGCGTCGTATCGAAATCCGCAACGGAAAGATCGCCGACAAGGTGGACGCACGACTCGCCGGTCTGGACCGCAAAGTGGCCGGCGCCGGTGCCGCAGCTGCTCATTGATCTGGTTGCGTTGAAGTTGAGTTGAGCTGAACTCGAATTGATTCGAATCGTTTTGATCTGACATGGGCCTTTGGAACGCCATCGCAGTCGGCTTCAAGGAAATCTGGGCACACAAGTTCCGGAGCCTGCTTACCATGCTCGGGATCATCCTGGGCGTGTCCTCTCTGGTGGCCATGAGCGCCCTGGTGGAGGGAATGGAAAAAGGATCCCGCGAAGCCTTGGTGGCCGTGGGCGGACTGCAAAAATTCCGCATCGAATCCCAGCCCGTTCCGGTAGAACAACGCCACCTCCGCGACTTCGCCACCGGAGTCACTCTGGGCGACGTGTACGCGATCCAAAACAACGCCCCCGAGGTGTTGAAGATTTCTCCCGAGATGCGGCTCGATCCGCCCCCGACCATCGGCGCCAACGGCAAGTCCGTGCGCACCTGGTCCACCGCCGGCGTCTGGCCGGTGCAGTTGGAAATGATGGAGCACAAACTCGAGCACGGGCGCTGCTTCAACGAGGTGGACGATGAACTCGCCCGCTCCGTGTGTGTGATCGGCACCGGCATTCGTGACGAACTCTGGGGCAATCCCGATGAAACGGGCGAGGAAGTCATCCCCATCGGCCGCACCCTCACGGTCAATGGCTACCCGTTCACCGTGATCGGCATGTTCGAACGGTACGAAAGCGACTCCGACCGCAAGGCGCGTCTGCTGCGCAAGGCCGAGGAAGAGGAGCGTCGCGCGAAAGGGCTCACCAACAACGTCACCGGTCCCAAGCGCATGCGCGGATGGAACGGCAACCGTCGAGGCGGATTCGCCTTCTGGATCAAGAACAACACCGTGTACATGCCGCTGAACACGATGTGGATCAAACTCCTCTCCGGTCAGACCAATAGGCCTTCCGACAAGCGCCTGAGCGAAATGGAAATCAAGGTGCGCGATGTATCAAAACTGGAACTCGCTCTGAGTGAGATCCGCAACGTGATGATGGTCCGGCACCGCGGCATCGAGGATTTCAACTTCCGCACGCAGGAGGATTGGGCGGAGCAGATCAATGTGTTTATCAAGAACGCGCGCCTCAGCGGCGGATTGATCGCCGGCATCAGCCTGCTCGTGGGCGGCATCGGCATCATGAACATCATGCTCGCGAGCATCAGCGAACGCATTCGTGAGATCGGCATTCGCAAGGCCGTGGGCGCGGGGGCGCTCGACATCTTCACCCAGATTGTGGTCGAGAGCACGGTCATCGCCGTGATTGGCGGCCTCGCCGGGTTGGTGGCCAGTTACGGATTGATCCAGCTCATCGTGGCCTTTACCCCCACCGACAACGCGCCGATCCTGACCGTCGGCGCCATGGCCATGGCCTTCGCGGCCAGCGCGGTCATCGGAGTCCTCGCCGGACTCTTCCCGGCCTTGAAGGCGGCGCGAATGAACGTCATCCAGTCGCTCCGTTACGACTGATCCCCGCACCGGATGAACCTTTTCAACACCGTCCTGATTGGTCTCAAGGAGATCTGGTCCCACAAGTTCCGGAGCCTCCTCACCATGCTGGGCATCATCCTTGGCGTGGCCTCGCTGGTGGGCATGGCGGCCATCATCAAGGGCATGGAGAACGGCATGAAGGAAGCCATGGTCGCCATGGGCGGCGTGGACAAGGTGCTGCTCCGCGTGCAGCCCGTTCCCTCGTGGCAGGACCACCTCCAGGACCAGGCTCCGGGCAAGACCATGGTCGATGTCCAGGCCCTGCGAAAAAGCGCCCCGCTCATCCGACTTGTTTCACCGGAAATGGGCATCGAGGACGCCACGGTGTCGCGCCTCGGAAAGAATTTTCGCCCCGAGTTCTGCAGCGGCGTGTGGAAGGAGGTTCTCGACATGAACCTTCACACCCTCGCGCACGGACGCTTCTTCAACGACATCGACGAGGAGGAAGCCCGCAGCGTGTGTGTCATCGGCACCGGCATCCGCGACGAGCTCTTCGGCAAGCCGGAGGATGTGGGCAAGGAGATCATCCCCATCGGCGAACAAATCCTGATCAACGGACAGCCCTTCACCATCATTGGCATGTTCACCAAGTACATGAGCGAGCAGGACGCCAAGGAGGCCGCGCTCAAGGCCAAGGAGGGCCCCCAGAAGGCGGTGGCGGGTCCGAAGCGACAGAAGGGTTGGGGACGCAAGGGCGGATGGGCCTTCTGGTCCAAGAACAACACCGTTTACATCCCGCTCTACACCGCGTGGGTGAAGTTTCGAGCGGTGGGGGATTTGAACGGCGTGCCCGATCCGCGGTTGACCGACATCAATCTGAAGGTGGCCAGCCTCGATCAATTGGAACCCGCGCTGCAACAGGCGCGGAATGTTCTCATGATGACCCATCACGGCATCGAGGACTTCACCTTCCAGACGCAGGAGAATCAGCTCGAAAGCATCAACAAGCAGATCCAAAACGCCCGGCTCAGCGGTGGCATCATTGCCGCCATCAGCCTGCTCGTCGGCGGCATTGGCATCATGAACATCATGCTCGCGAGCATCAATGAACGCATCCGCGAGATCGGCATTTGCAAGGCGATCGGTGCGACCGGCGTGGACATCTTCATCCAAATCCTCGTGGAAAGCCTCGTGGTTTCGATGATCGGCGCGTTGCTCGGGGTGGCCGCGAGTTATGGGTTTGTGGAGGTGCTTCAGTTGCTGACACCGTCGGCAAACACCCCCGTGATTACTCCCATGGCCATGGTGGTGGGAGTGGCGTTCAGCGCTGCGGTCGGCGTGACGGCCGGGCTCATTCCCGCCTTCAAGGCCGCGCGGCTCGATCCCATCCAGGCGCTGCGATACGAGTAGGTGGGGCCTTGGGGTTGCCCAAAGTTGAGACACGGATTTCACGGATTTTCACGGATTCAGAGCGTCTCAAATTTGGTTTTGGGTTTTCGGGCGAAGGGATTGGCGGTATTTCAGCGGCATGTTCCGCCGATTGATCCCCCTCGTGACCGGACTCGTTCTCGCCGCCGTCGGCAGCTCCAACGCGTCGGCCGTCCCCACCCTCGCGGAACAGCTCGGCTACTCCGCCACTGACAAGCTCCTCCTTGTGAACGGCGACGACGTGGGCATGTGCCACACCGCCAACCTTGCCACCATCGAGTGCCTGGAACGAGGCATCATGTCGTCGGCCACCATCCTCGTTCCGTGCCCGTGGTTCCTCGAAATCGCCGAGTACGCCAAGGAGCATCCGAAAATGGATTTCGGCGTGCACCTCTGCCAGACCAGCGAATGGCGCGTGTATCGCTGGGGCCCGGTGGCTCCGCGGACCGAGGTCCCAGGATTGATCGACCCCGCCGGGTACCTGTGGTCCGACACGCCGCAGGTGTACGCCAAGGCGACGCCCGAGGAGGCGTATCGCGAGGCAAAGGCGCAGATTCAGAAAGCGCTCGATGCCGGCGTGGATGTCACGCATCTCGACTCCCACATGGGGGTGTTGCAGTTGCATCCGGCCTTTCTCGCCAAGTACCTGCAGCTCGCCGTGGAGTTCGATCTCCCGGTTCGCATGGCCTCGCAGGCCACCTTCGAAAAAATGGGCCAGCCCGAGTGGCGCGCCCGCTTTGCCGCCAAGGGGATCCTGTTCACCGACGATTTTGTGTATGACGAGTTTCGCTACACCGGACCGGAGAGCGTGGCCCCGGCCTGGCGCAAGCGGCTGTCGAATCTCAAGCCCGGCATCACCGAACTCTTCATCCACGCAGGCAAACCCACCGATGAGCTCAAGGCCATCACCGGCAGCTGGGCGGTGCGGTCGGCGGAGTTTGAAACCTTCACCAACGACCCTGAAATTCGGGAGATTCTGAAGCGTGACCACGTGAAGCTGGTGGGGTACCGCGCCATTCGCGACGTGCAGCGGCGTCTTCGTTTGGAACAGGGCAAGGGCACGGGCGCGGGCAAGTAAGGGAGTCCGGACATGAATTAAATCTCCGGCTCGCGCACGTTTGCTGGTTTCGATTTTGGGGAACCCGACTACCCTTCGGGCGTGTCAGACCTTGTTGATCGGGATCGTGACCGGAATCGCGCGCGCGAACCGAGGCGGGACAAAGACAGCGAACGGGACCGCGAACCCCAGGCCGCCGGCCCGGGAGAATCTCCCATTTCCGCCGCCCTGGGGTCGGTGACCGTTCCCGATCTCTGGCAGCAGCAGGCCGTCTCCGCCCTCCGGGCTGGCAAGGATGTCGTCGTCCAAGCCCCCACGGGCAGTGGCAAGACCCTGATCTTCGAGCTTTGGTCCAACGGTGGAAAAAACCGCGGCCAGGCCATCTACACCGTTCCCACCCGCGCCCTCGCCAACGACAAGCTGGCCGAATGGCGCAGCCGCGGATGGAACGTGGGCATTGCCACCGGTGACCTTTCGGAAAACCTCGATGCCCCGGTCATCGTGGCCACGCTGGAAACCCAGAAGAACCGGCTCATCCGGGGCGATGGCCCCACACTGCTGGTCATCGACGAGTACCAGATGCTCGCCGATCCGGACCGTGGCCTAAACTACGAGCTGGCCATGGCCCTTGCGCCACAGACCACCCGGCTGCTGATGCTTTCGGGTTCCGTGGCGAATCCGCACCACATCGTTCAATGGTTGAACCGCCTCGGGCGCCCCGCGGTGCTGGTGCGACACGAAATTCGTCCCGTTCCGCTGGAGGAAGTGCACGGCAATCAGCTGAGCTATCATTTGCCTCCGGGAATTCGCGGTTACTGGCCCCGGTTCTGCGCCAAGGCCCTCGCGGAAAGCCTCGGTCCGATTCTGCTGTTTGCGCCCCGTCGAGCCAACGCCGAGGCCATTGCTGCGGAACTCGCCCGCGAACTGCCGAACCCCAATCCGCTCCCTCTCAGCGAAGCGCAACGGCGCATCGTGGGGGATCATCTCGCGCGCCTGCTCAAATCGCGCGTGGCCTACCATCACAGCGGACTCAGCTATGCAGCCCGCGCCGGCGTGATCGAACCCCTCGCCAAGGCCGGACAGTTGCGCGTGGTGGTCGCCACCATGGGGCTTGCGGCTGGGATCAATTTCTCGCTCCGCAGCGTGGCCCTCACCGCGGGGACGTATCGGCGCGACGGACAGGAGATTCCGCTGCGACCCGATGAAATTCTGCAGATGTTCGGCCGGGCCGGTCGACGCGGTCTGGATGAATCCGGCTACGTGCTGGTGAGCGCCAACGAGGTGCGGTTGCGCGATGGACACGCGGCGCAGCTCTCGCGCAGTGGCATGGTGGATTGGAGCGCGTTGCTCACCCTCATGGCCGCCGCAGCAGAGCAGGGGAAGGAACCCTTTGCCGAAGCGGTCCGCGTGCAGGACCGCCTCTTCACCACCAAGCCGATTTTCCTGGGGGTCGAGTTTTCCCTCAAACACCCCAACGCCCCGTGCGGGCTCATGACCGATTCGGAGCGCGCGCGTCATGTCCGCCGTCGCGTGCGGGAGATGCTGAATTCACGCGGAGAATGGCAGGCTGTTCCCACCCCCGAAACGCTTCCGCTCGACACCGTGCGGCAGGTGATTTGGGAGGGGCCGGTGGGCCGTCCCGGGGAACCGGCGGTCACCCCGCTGGCCCCCAAGCCGCGGATTCGTGCCAAGTCGATGCCCATGGGACGCGTCCGTGGCGAGGCTGCCGTGGAATCCAGCCCCGTGGCCACGCCCGCCCAGATTGCGGCGATGAAACCCGATCCCGCAGGCGGGGCGCTTCCGCCGGTGGTGGGAGCCTCCGACGCCGGCGTCGTTGCAGATCCGAAACTTTGGCGCATCCGCCCCGCACTGTCGGAGCCGGCGGTGCTGGACAAGATCGGCCACGGCGAGTTGGTGGTGCTCGAGGAAACGCCCGAGGGACCCATTTTGGGACGCGAAAGCGTGGCTGCCGACCGACACGGCGAGGACGGCGTCATCCTCTCGAAATGGGTGCGCCGCCTCACCAACTGGAATGGGCGTCAAACCTCACTGGCCAGCTGGCGTGAACTGGTGGTTCCGCTGCTTCAACGCGAGATGGCCGCGGAAGGATTCCCGGTCGCCGGCGTGGTGGAGCTGTCCGACCGCATCGTCCTGCAGACCCGCCTGGGCGAGCAGACGGTTCGGGCCTTTGTGGACGCGCACGGGGTTCCGCTCTGGCGTCCGCCCGAGCGCGAGATCGTTCCCGACGACTGCGGCAAATGTGAGTATGTCTCGCGTTGTCGCACCCTTCCCACCGGCACCGGCACGGCGTTGTTGTGGCGGCGTCTTGGATTGGTGGATGCGGCCGGCGTCCCGACCCGACGCGGACGCGTGGTCAGCTGTTTCTCGGCGGGCGATGGACTCGCCGTGGCTGCGGCCCTGGAGGAATCGAACTACCCGCTCGACGACCTGCTGTTCGATCTCGCGAATCTCGATGCCGGATTCCGTTTCTGCTCCTCGGGCGACCGCTGGGAAGGACGGCTCGCGATGGCGTGTCGTTCCAAATTTGGGAGCCAGAACATCACCGGCTATCTCGAAAACGGCGTTCCCCCCAAGTACGGCAGCGGGGCGGAAACCGTGGTTCGATCCGTGCACAAGGACCCGTTCAGCAAACACCGCTTCGTGACGGAATTTCTCGGCGATGGTGACATCGACCGCATCATCATCGAGTGGCGTTCGCTCCTGCGTCAGATCGCCCACGCGCCGGCGCTGGAATGGGACCGGTGGACGGGATTGCAGAAGCAGGCCAAGTCGATGCTCCAGCAGACCGAGTCACCGACGGACACCGATCTTCCCACGCTGGAGTTCCACCAGACCAAGCGGGTGGATCACCGGCTGGTGTTGCGCCGGCACTGAGTCGGCGGCACGGAAGCCAAGAAGCGGGCACTCTTCGGCAAACGGGGCAATGCGGTGGTGACGCGGGCGGGGCACGGTGAAAGTGCACTCGAAAGATCCCGCTTATGAAACCTTCCCCCGTTCAGGTTCGAATTCTTGGCCTTGCCGTTGGACTGGCGTTCCTGTTGCCCGGCCAGGCGCGTCAGGACTTGGAGACGCGCGAAATCATGCAGCACAAGCTGCAGCACGCGCAGTTCATCCTCCGGGGAATTGCCCTGCAGGACTGGACTGCGATCCAATCGAACGCGAACCAACTGGTGAAGCTGAGTCAGATGGCCGGCTGGCAGGCGCGTCAGACCCCGGAATACGCCCTATTCAGTTTGGAATTCCGGCGTCACGCGGAGAATCTGTCGAAGGCCGCCAAGTCGAAGAACATCGATGCCGCGACGCTCGCCTACACGCAGCTCACCTTCAGTTGCGTGAGCTGCCACAAGCATCTGCGCGGGGATTCCACGGCGCCGAAAGGGTGAGGGGAGTTTCGAAGTTGAAGGGTTGAAAAGTTGAAAAGTTGAACCTGAAAACGGCAGTTCAAGAAGAGTTCAACCACAGATGGACACGGATAAACACAGATGGAAACGCGCGAAACGGAGGGACTCATGGATCACCCAGAAGGTGAGACCGTTTGAGGCCTCTTGATTCACGCATCTCCCTCTCTATCTGTGTGAATCTGTGTCCATCTGTGGTTTCAACTGCCGTTTCTAGGTTGAAGCGTTGACGGGGAATCCGACGCTTCCGCGAGGGTTTTCTCACTCGTTTGGAGCCCCGTCTTCACTTCAGCCGGTTCGGGGAGGCGTGTCTCGAGGCATCCCGGCGGTCGGTTTGATTGATTCGCCGCGCGGGTTCGAAGCCGGTATCGGCGCTGCGCTCTGCTCCCGCGCTCTACAAAGCGCACTCCTCCAGTTCAGCTCACGAAGCGAATCGTGAGCGGGTAGCGGTATTCGTTGCCGTCGACCGCTTTCACCGCCGCGAGGACGGAGAGAATGAGGCTCCCAATGCCGATCGCGAACAGCAGGGGAATGCCGATAAACAGGAAGCTCAGTGCGGCCGCCAACACCGCGTAGAGATACACCGAGATGTGGAAGTTCAGGGCTTCGCGTGATTGCGAGGCGACCACCGGGGAGTCGGCTTTCTTCACCAGGTAGATGATCAACGGCAGCAGGATGCCGGCTCCGAAGAAGAGCGAGAGGTGGGAGATGGTGATCCACAGACGGTCGTTGCTGTCGATCCGGGGCGGGGTGGGGGTGTCAAATGTACTCATCCGCGCGATGGGGCTTCACGCGAGGTAAAAAATCAAATGGAGCCCGGTACGAAAATTCCACCGGCCCATTGAGTCTTCGGAATTGACCTTGCAGGGCCGGGGCAGGGTCCGTTGACTCCGCGCTCCCGGTGCGGACCCGAATCCAGGTTGTCCCGCGGGAATTCCCCCCTGTCGTGCGAGCGAATCCGTCCAAGTCCGGTTATTACATTCTCGAAGGTCTCAACTCCTTCGCGACCGCGTTCTATTTCAACTACCTCCTCTTCCTGCTGCGCGATGACCACGGGTTCGGGAATTTTCAGAACCTGTTGGTGGGGGCGGTGCACGGGTTCATCTACATCGGCGGTTCGTGGTATGGAGGTCGATTTGGCCAGCGCCACGGCTACTTCACGTCGCTCCGGATCGGGTTCGGTGGCATGGCGGCGAGCATTGCTCTGGGCGGATTGATCCCGGCGTTGTGGGGCCAGTTGCTCGCGCTGTGGTTGTGGACGTTCACGATGTGTTTCACGTGGCCAATCCTGGAGGCGCTGGTCAGCGAGCATGAGTCGGTGGAGCGCCTGCCGAACCGGGTGGGGCTCTACAACGTGGTCTGGGCCACGACGGCCGCCATGGGGTATTCGATGGGGGGATGGATCTTTGAGCATTTCGGACGCGCGAGTTTGTACGTGGTTCCGATCGGGATTCATGCCGCCCAGTTCCTGGCCACGTGGCCGCTGCGGGCGCGTCATGATGCGTGGCTCGCCGCCGCGCCGCCGTTGGCTTCGACAAAGGAGTCCCATGGATCCGAGTCGCGGCCGCGGTATTTTCAACGCCTGGCTTGGACGGCGAATCCGTTCAATTACATGGCGGCGAATACCATCCTGGCGGTGGTTCCCGGCATCGCGGGGCATGTGGGGTTGACCATTCCGCAGGCGGGGTTGGTGATGTCGGTCTGGTATTACGTTCGCGCGGCCGCGTTCCTGAAGCTCTGGTGGTGGCCCGGGTGGCACTACCATTTCGGATGGTTTCTGTCGGCATTCGTGCTGCTGCTCGTCGGGTTCGTGGGGGTGCTGGTTGCGCCCTGGGTGTGGATGTTGATCGTGGCTCAGATCATTTTTGGTTGGGCCTCGGCGCTGTTGTATTACTCGGCGTTGTACTACGCGATGGACGGCAGCGATTCGCACGGGGCGGATGGTGGAATCCACGAGGCGCTGATCGGCATCGGCATTTGCGGCGGCCCGGCCGTGAGCGCGGCGGGCCAGTGGCTCACCGGACAGGCCATGGCGCCCGCGTGGACGGTGACGGCATTTCTCGCCGGCGGGATCGCGCTGGCGTGGAGGATTCGACGGCAGGAGCTCCGCAAGGGTTGACCCCTCGCGGCGTCTCCGGGAGGATGCGCGCGACGTGATGAATCGAATCCACCCGCAGCCTGCGATGGCCGGGGCCAAACCGGCCCGGGCCGCCTGCAGTGGGATCCTGACGCATTGATTCGAAACGACGTCATTTCCCCCGCGGCCCGCCCCTGGGACGCGGGACGTTCCCCGGGCGGTCGCTCCCGACCATGCTCCCCAATTCTGATTCAACTCCACGGCCGGACGCCAAGCCTGCGACGGGATACGTGCCGGTCTCGGCCGAAGCGGCGCGTGCCCTGAAGCGCAACGTGCCGCTGCTGTACCTGGTTCGCACCTTGTTCTGGGGACATCTCTTTGGCGCGGTGATGGTGCCGTTCTTCACCCAGTGGGGCGGGCTCAAGTTGTCGCAGGTGTTCTACCTCAACGCCTGGTTCATGCTGTGCAGCTTCCTGCTGGAGGTGCCGACCGGCACGGTGGCTGATTTCCTCGGTCGAAAGGTTTCACTCGCCCTCGGCGGCTTCGTGGCTGCGGCGGGTGCGCTGGTGTATGTGAGCGAGCCTTCGTGGGTTCGCTTTGCGATTGCGGAGTTCCTGCTGGCCATTGCCTTCACCCTCCACTCAGGGGCGGATGAGGCGCTGCTCTACGACACCCTCAAGGCGGCCGGGGAGGAATCCGCTGCAACCCGCATCCTTGGCCGGCTGGAGGCGTGCAAATTGTTGGGGATCAATTTGGGGACACTGGCCGGTGCGTGGATCGGGGCGACCTGGAGTGTCACGGCGCCGATGCGCATGTACACGATCCCGACCCTGCTGGTGGGGGTGTTGTCGCTGGCGTTGATCGAGGTGGATTCCGGGGGCGGACGCAAGGAGCGGACGCGGTACAGTCAGGTGCTGATCGAGGGCGGACGCTATTTCCTGAACCATCCGGTGCTTCGGCTGCTGAGCCTGGATCTGGCCATCACGAATGCGCTGGCGTGGGCGATCATCTGGCTGTTTCAGCCGGTGCTGCAGGCGTGTCAGATGCCGCTGCAGTATTTTGGGCTGGTGCACGCGGGGTCGTGTCTGGCGCAGATTGCGTTTCTTTCCCAGCTGGAGCGGTTGATCGGGTGGGCGGGGTCGCGTCGGCGGTTGCTGGTGGTCAGCACGGTGATTGCCGGCATGGCCATGCTGGCGCTGGCGTGGGTGCGGTGGTTGCCCCTGGTGATCCCGCTGGTGTTCATCGCGTTCGCCTTCAGTTTGCCGCGGGTGACGGTCTATACGGCGCATTTCAACACCCTGATTCCCTCGGACAAGCGGGCCACCGTGCTGTCCTGCGCCTCGATGGTCCGGACCCTGGCGATCGTGCTGGTGAACCCGGTGGTGGGCTGGATTTCCGACCGGTCGATCACCCTCGCGCTGGCGTTGATCGGGGGACTGCTGTGCCTGATTCCGCTGGGTTCCCGGGTGGAAGAGCGGCATTTGGCGGCGACGGACCGGGTCTGAGGGCGGCGGCCGACCCGGCCGGATCGGGGATCTGAAAGGGGGGCTCATCTCCCCCGGCTTCTCTCTTTCCGAGTCAAAAGTCTTCCGTTACTCTGCCGTCATGCGTTCGGTTCAGGTGCCGCTCGGGGATCGTTCCTACACCATCCACGTGGGAAACGGCCTGCTGGCCAAACTGGGGGACCACTGCCGTCGCCTCAAGCTCGGCGAGCGGTGCGTCATCGTCACGGATACCAACGTCGGTCCGAAGTTCGCCGACGCTGCCGTGCGTGCCCTGAAGATGGCCGGCTTCGTGCCGAGCGTCATCACGGTGCCCGCCGGTGAAACCTCCAAGTCCCTGAAGATCGTCGGCGAATGCTACGATCAACTCGCCATGAAGCGTCTGGAACGGCGCTCGTTCCTCGTCGCCCTGGGCGGCGGGGTGGTGGGGGATCTGGCCGGGTTTGTGGCCGCGAGCTATCTGCGCGGACTCCCGTTTGTCCAGGTGCCGACCACACTGCTTTCGCAGGTCGATTCCTCCGTGGGCGGCAAGGTGGGCATCAATCTCAAGGCCGGGAAGAATCTGGTCGGCGCGTTCCATCAGCCGAAGGTGGTCCTCTGCGATCTGGACACGCTGACGGCGCTGCCGGACCGCGAATTCCGCTCGGGCCTCGCCGAGGTGATCAAGTACGGCATCATTCGCGATGCGGAATTGTTCCGCCGGTTGGAGCGCGAGATGGATCGGATCCTGAAGCGCGACCCGACCACGCTGGCCAATGTCATTTCCCGCTGCTGCACGATCAAGGCGGAGGTTGTGGTGGCCGACGAAACCGAATCCGGCGAGCGCGCCTTGCTCAATTTTGGTCACACCGTGGGCCACGGCCTCGAGGCGATTTCAGGCTATGGCGAGTACCTGCACGGTGAGGCAATCAGCATTGGCCAGGTGGCCGCGGCGCGGTTGTCCACGAAGCTGTCCACGCTGACGGAAAAGGACGCCGACCGGATCCGGGATCTGATGGTGAAGGCGGGCCTGCCGGTGACCCTGAAGCTGGCGCCGAAGAAGCGCGACGCGTTGTTCGACGCGATGCGGCTGGATAAGAAGGTCAGCGGTGGTGAGTTGAAGTTCGTCCTCGCGCAGTCGATCGGCGTGTCCAACTGGGGACAGCGCGTGCCGGACTCGGATATCAATGCGGTGCTGGCGACGCTGGCGGAGTGACGATCGGAGATCGGAGATCGGGGTGGGCGTTGAGGCGAGGGCGGATGCTGGATGCTGGATGCTGGATGGGGCCGGTCGGTTTGATTCACCCGGCGGGGTCGAAAGCGGTGTCGACGCTGCGCTTTGCCACCGCACTCCAAAATCGCCGCGCTTCCAAACTCGGCGCTGCTTCCAAACTCGGCGCTGCTTCGGAGGGGCTATTTTTCTCCCGATGGCTTGGAGGCTCCCAGTTGTTTGTCGAACCAGTCGGCCATCACGGCCACTTCTTCCGGCAGGGTGAGCCACGGATGTCCGCCGCCCGCTTTCACGATCAATTCCGCAGAGCCACCGGCGGCCTGGATGGCGGAGACGAGTTTCTTGGAATGCGACAGCGGGACGAGTGGGTCGGCATCTCCGTGGATCAGGAGGAACGGAATCGTGGGGTGTCCCACCTGGTAAACCGGGGAAACCGCTTTCGCAGCGGCGCGAACCTCCTCCTCGCTGTGTCCCGCCGCGCCGTTGAGGTAGAGCAGGGGACCGACGACTTTGGGATCTGCCGGCTTGCCTGAATCCCATTCCAGAAAGTCCGTGGGCGGAAAGAATACGCCGACGGCGCGGACGCTGGTGTCGTGCTTCTCCAGCGGATTCTTGGACTGGGAATTCGCCGCCACCGGCGTGAGCGCGGCGAGAGTGGCGAGATGACCGCCGGCCGAGGCTCCGGTCAGACCCAGCCGGGCGGGATCCACCTTGTACTCGGCCGCGTGCTCCTTGGCGAAGCGGATCGCAGTCTTCACGTTCTGATCCATTTCGGCCGCCGTGTAGCGGGTCTTGGATCCAGGGCGCGCGGCAAAGACCACGTACCCGCGGGAGCAATAGATTTTGAAGATCTGGGCGAGGGTGTGGTCGCGGATCTTGTTGCGATCCGAGTACCAGGCGCCGCTTACCACATCGACGATGGCGAGTCCGTTCGGTTTGCCGGTGGGGGTGAAGATGTCCATCAGCAGCCCGGTTCCGTGCACCTCGCCATAGACCACGTCCTGCTTCTGCACGTAGGGCGGTCCGTCGGCGGACAGGGGCGTCGATGCAATCAGCAGCGCGGCGAGTGCGAGTGTGCGGGACAGGAGGGCGTTCATGTCGGATGGGGCTTATCGAAGGTCAGGGGGCGTCGGCAGAGTCGGCTTCGCGATGACGTTTGAAATTCCGGCAGTAGGTGTGGGCTTCGGTGATCGGGTATTTTTGGTCGAGGTCCACGTCGTTGACCGTGGAGCCCGGACCCCAGCGGAAGATTCGTTCGAACCAGGGCAGGAGTCGGCTGTGCCGGATTTGCTGGAGGAAGTACACCTCGTGCTCCTTTTCCTTGATGCCCATTTCGTAGAGCACCTCGTCGTGGTCGTGGATTCCGAGCGAGTGGAACTGACGCAGCATCACGAAGTATTCGCACACGTTGCCGCTCTCCAATTTGCCCGCGAAGAAGTAGGGCATGAACCAGCCGATGACGTGGCAGCTGAGGGAAATGATGCGGCCGATGCAGTAGAAGCGGATCTCGAAGCTCCGGGAAACCGGGATTTCGTATCGATCGAGGATCACCTTGAGGTTGCTGCGGTGATTCCATTCGTCGGCCTCGATTTGTTGGACTGCCGCGCGGGCCGCGGGGTCGCGCAGGGAAGCGGCGTGTCCGATGTAGGCCAGTGCGGCCGCCCGTTCCCCGGAGTAGGCTTTTTGGAGCAGCGTTCGCAGCGCCGGGTGCGGGAGGCTCATGATGCGCCGTGACCGCGCCTCAGTACGCGGTTCGGACCCGGTAGAATCGATTCGGATCGCCGGAGGGATCGATGGCCACGGAGTTGGTCGCGGTCGGGCGGACGAGGTTGGTCAGGGTGGTCCAGACCGGAGGGAAGTTGGTGGTGTACTCAACGACATTCGTGGCGTTGAGGGCGCTGCTCCAACTGATCTTCCGAAAGCCGTCCGTCTGCTTGTCCACCGTGACGTTCATCAGCGTGACGTCGCAGTAGATGAGGATGGAGAAGATGTTCTCGGTGGCCCCGGGGAAGTGGGTCACCGGGAGTTCGTTGAACGGCGAACCGGCGTTGACCAGCACGTTGGTGGACGGGGTGCGTTGACCGACGAAGGAGTTGAATAGGGCAAGGGCGTTGGTTCCTCCGACGACCCGGCCGAAGACCGTGAAGCCGCCGCTGTTGTTGGTCAGGTCGAGCGAGGAGGCGTTGTTGACCAGGTTGAAGAAGAACTGGGAGGTGGCGGAGTTGGGATCAGAGGTCTTGGCCATCGCGATCGTTCCGGCCGCGTTGCTGATCAGGGGGCCGATGCCGAATTCATTGGTGATGGGCGCACGGGCGGGGACCTGACCGAGGTGTTCGTTGGTGGTACCGAGACCGGTGTTGATGAATCCGCCGCCCTGCATGACGAAGTCGGGCACCATCCGGTGAAAGAACATGCCGTTGTACGCGCCGTCCCGGACGTACTGCAGAAAGTTCTGCACGGTGATGGGGCGCTCCTTGTCGAGCAGCTCCACTTCGACATCCCCAAGAATGGTACGGAATCGAACGAAGGTTCCGGCCTGGGCGGTGACGGAAATGAAGACTGCCAGGGTGAGGGACAGGGCGAGAAGGGCGCGCATCGCGGGCGAAACCTGTCGAAATTATCGAAGTTGGGCAAGCGACGACGCGAGCCGGCCGTTGTGGCAGGTGACGCGGACGCGATGCTCGCCGGGCAGGTCTTCGCAGCCGTGGATCCCGCCGGCACATTCCACCAGCAGGGCTCCCGCGGCGACGTCCCAGAGTCGGACGCCGCGCTCCAGATAGGCATCGAACCGGCCATCGGCCACGTAGGCAAAGGCGAGGGCGGCCGAGCCCATGATGCGGAGCTTGCGCACGCGACGGGTCAGCGCGGCGAAATGGGCGATGGTGGCGTCGAGACTTTCGTCGTTCTTGGCAAATCCGAGCGACACGATGGCTTCCTCAAGCTTCTTGCGTTTGCTCACGGCGATGGGTGTGCCGTTGAGCTTGGTCCGTGTGCCTCGGATGGCGGTCCAGAGGTCACCGACAAAGGGGTCGTACACCACGCCGACATCGGTGCGAAAGGTGCCATTGGGTTGGCGGATCTGGAGTGCGATGCTGACGCAGGCGTGGGGAATGCCGTAGGCGTAGTTGACCGTGCCATCGATCGGATCCACGACCCAGCGGGCGGGTGCGGCCTCGACCTTGGCGTCGATGCCTTCCTCGCCCAGGACCGGAATTTTTGGGAACGCCTTGGCGAGCGTGCGGGTGATGAGCTTCTGGCTGCGAACATCGAGCTCGAGCTTGATGTCGTGGTGCAGGGCCTCATTGACCTTCTTGGTCCGGCGCCGGTGGAGCCGCATGAGTTTTCCACTGGCTTCGGCTGCGGTGACGGCCGCCTTCAGGGCCTGCTTGAGTTCGTTGGTCTTCATCCGTATTCGGGAGATGAAACTCGAAGCCGGCGGAGGTTGAAAGGCCGGGGAATCGGAGTTCGCAGATCGCAAATCGAAGATCGAAGATCAGGATTTGGAGTTTTGCCTTTTCCCTTTTGCCTTCGAACTCGGTCCTGGCTCCCGCTCCCCGGATGCGAGGCTTGCGGTGGAGCGGGTGGCTGTGGAGGGTCTTGCTCGTGCCCTGCAATTTCCGATCTCGCGTCCTCTGGAGGATCGTGTGGCTGTGTCTTACCGCGATCCTTCGGTTGGACGCCGCGCCGGTGGCGCCGACGGACTACCTGATTCGCACTTACACGGCGGATGAAGGCTTGGGAAATAATGCCGTCTTCAGCCTCACCCAGGATCGGCAGGGCTATATCTGGTGCGCGACCGGTGCGGGATTGGCGCGGTTTGACGGGGTTCGGTTTACCACTTTTGATCGGGATGACACGCCGGTGCTAAAAAGCCGGATGATTTATTCGGTGACGGCAGATCTCGAAGGCCGCCTCTGGGTGGGGAATGAGCTGGGCGATTTGATTCTCCGGGACGAATTGGGTTTCCGTCCGGTAACGCTCCCTGCGGCCTACGCCTCGTGGAACTTGGATGGAAAGGGCAGGGTAATCCTCGGGACGGCTTTGGGATTGTATTATCGGTGGCCGGAAGGCGTGGCGAAGTCGCAATCGATGGTGGATTTGCCGCCGGGAGTCAGCCGCTTCCGGTGGCCGGGATTTGGTCCGGAGTGGGGATCGTACCTGGACCCGACAACGAAAAATCAACAATGCGGGATCATTCGGGACGGGAAGTTTGTTGCGGCATCGGATCCCACCGGGGTGAAGGAGTTCACCCGGCCCCGGCTTTATATTCGCTCGTCGGGCGAATATTCCATGCTGACCCAGTCGGGCCGCATTTTTGAGCGTCGCGCGCTGATGCCTGACGGGACCTTGACGGCACCTCGCGCGCTGCCGGAATTGCCGGCCGACGAGTTCATGGCCATATCGGAGGATTCGTACGGGAACATCTGGGTGGGGTTCCGTGAGCTGGGATTGGCGAAGATTTCTCCTTCCGGGGATGTTCGGATTTTTACCAAGCGCGATGGCCTCGGGGCGGATCGAATTCGATACTTCGAGTTCGATCGCGAGGGGAACCTCTGGGTGGCGACCGACGGGGGCGGGGTGAGCGTGGTCACGCCGCGGCGCTTCCGCACTTATGGCGCGGAGGCGGGATTGGGGAGTGAGATTGTCTATGGAGTCCTCCCGGCTCCCGCCTCTGATGGCGGCGGACTTTGGGTCGCGACCCACAGCAGCGGATTGCTGCGCATGAAGGGCGATGCGCTCAAGCCAGTCGGTGGATTCGATTCCTTTCCGTGGGGCCTTCACATCGATCCCCAGGAGCGGCTTTGGGTGGGGGATTTGGTTGCGGGGTTGTTCCGTCGCGAGGGAGCGCAGGTGGACAGTCTTGTGCGAGGGGTGCGTGTGACCGCGATTTGTGATGATCCCAAGGGGGGAGTCTGGGCGGGCGGCGACAACCTGATGCACGCGACGAATCTGACCGCGATGGTGGAAACCAATTGGCCGGGAGGAAGGTCGATTAGTTCAATGGTGTGCGAACCGGATGGAACCCTGTGGATCGGAACCATCGGACATGGTCTCTGGTGTCGGCGGGAGGGCAGGTTCTTCGCGTACGGGAAAGAACGGGGGCTTCCCTTCGCCGAAATTCAGTCCCTGTACCTGGACCGGGAGCGGGTGCTTTGGATTGGATCGGAGGGGGGCGGGTTGTTTCGATTGAAGCAGGATCGCATCTCGGGTGTGTCGATCGAACAAGGGCTGGCGCAGAAGTCCATCTGCGGCATCGCCGAGGATGGTCTGGGATATTTTTGGTTCACCTCGCGGCGTGGACTTTTCCGGGTCCGGCGTGCGGAACTGGAGTCGCAGCTGGACGGGCGCGTGGCATCGATTGTGTGCGACAGTTTCAATCGTGATGACGGGATCATCACCATCCACGGCACGGCCAATTCGCAGCCAAAAATTGCCCAGACGCCGGACGGGCGGATGTGGTTTGCCACGATGCGCGGGCTGGTGTCGGTGAATCCCGCTGCGATTCCGGTGAACACGAATCCTCCCCCGGTTGTGATCGAGCAGATGCGCGTCGATGGGCGAATCCTGCCTGCGTCGCAAGGGCAGAAGATCCCGGCCGGGGCGCGTCGGGTGGAGATTCATTACGCCGCACTGAGCTTTACCGCGCCGGGGAAGGTGCGATTCCGCTACCGGCTGGAGGAGCAGCAGGGAGAGTGGCTTGAGTCCGGGCGCGACCGCTTCGCGGCCTTCAATGGTCTCGAACCCGGCGAACATCGCTTCCGCGTGGTGGCCTGCAACAACGACGGTGTGTGGAACAACTCCGGCGCGACGCTTTCTTTCACCGTGCTGCCGTTCTTCTGGGAGACGCTCTGGTTTCGATCCAGTTCGGCGGCTGCGACGCTGGGAATCGCCGTATGGGGTGCGACGTTCGTTTCCCAGCGCAAGGTGCGTCAGCGCCTCGCCGAGTTGGAACGCCAGCGCGCCGTGGACCTGGAGCGTGCGCGCATCGCGAGGGACATTCACGACGATGTGGGCTCGGCTCTGACGCAGTTGACGCTGCTCGGATCGCCGATTGATGAGGATCTTGGTCCGGATGCGGACCCCGCAGCGGCGCATCCGAGGCTTGGACAGATCGCGGATCTTTCCCGCGAGATCGTGGGGAAACTGGATGAGTTGGTGTGGACGGTGAACCCGCGTCACGACACGACCGTGGGCCTGGTGGATTACCTGACCCACCATGCGGAGTCCACGCTCGGGTCGCGTGGATTGCGCCTGCACTACCGGGTGGAGCCCGGGATTTCCGTGGTGCCGATCATCGCGGAACGACGCCACCAGTTGTTCCTCGCGTACAAGGAGGCGATCGCCAATGTGATCAAACATTCCGGGGCCACCGAGGTGCACCTCCGGATCCGCGTTCCGGATGGGGTTTTGGAGATTGAAGTCGAGGACAACGGTCGGGGATTCGATCCCGCCGGGGTTGCCCCGACCAGCGACGGCCTGGGCAACATGCGTCAACGTCTCGAAGCCATCGGCGGTGGGTGCGTGATTGAGCGTCCCGCCACGGGGGGCACCCGCGTTCGCTTCCGATTGCCGCTTTCCAATCCATGATTTTTCGAATTCCCGAGCCTGCCGTGTCCTCCTTTCATCCGATGGCGCTTTCGGTTTCGATGCGTCACCTTCGCTTCCTTTGATTACTCCCAATCAAGACGATCCGGGAATCCGGGTGGCCGTTGTGGAAGACGACGACCGGCTCCGTGCCAGCTTCATCTCCCGACTCGAACGGTCGCGCGGATTTCATTGCGTGGGCGCCTACGCCAACGCGGAGCAGGCGCTGGCCCAACTTCCGGAAGCCGCGCCGGCCGTGGTGTTGATGGACATCAATCTGCCGGGAAAATCCGGCATCGATTGCGTTCGCGAGCTGAAGGGCGTGATGCCGGGAACGCAGTTCCTCATGCTCACGGTGTATGAGGATGTGGAGTTGATCTTCCGTTCGCTGCAGGCCGGGGCCACCGGGTATCTGCTGAAGCGATCGGTGCCCGAGGAATTGCTGGGGGCGATTCGCGATCTGAATGCGGGCGGGGCGCCGATGACGAGCCTGATTGCGCGAAAGGTCGTGGAATCCTTCGCCAAACCGGTGAAGCCGCGGAATGACGAGACGGCATCGCTTTCCCCGCGGGAGCGCGAAATCGTCGAGGCCCTCGCCGAGGGCAGCCAGTACAAGGAAATCGCCGACCGACTCGGGATCGGCATCTCCACGGTGCGGACCCATCTGCAGCGCATCTATGAAAAGCTCCGCGTGAACAATCGCACGGAGGCGGTGGTGAAGTTTTTGGGCAAGTGAGGGCGACGGGCCGTCGTTCCCGGCGACTTGGTGTTCCAGAACTGGTTCGTCGGTGAACCGGGTTGAGCGCGTTGTAGGATCTTCATCCGATACCGGACTCACCGTTCGGCGTAGTACCAAGATGCCGATGTATCCGGCATTCCCTGTTCCCCACGCTTCCATCCGATGCGATGAGGGTTCCTCCAGCACCTCTGATTCCGTGGGACGCCGGCTTCCTTCCCCCGCCATGCGTTCCCGGATTCCCTTCCTCCGCTGCCTGTCCCTGGTTTTGTCCGTTTGGTCGCTTGCCCTCGGGGCGGCGTCCGCCGGCGTGGTGATTTCCGGCGGCGGCCTGGCGCTGGTGGAGGAGGGCGGCACGTTTGGCTCCGGGAACATTGCGACCGGCGGAACGGCTTTCGCGAAGGATGAGTACGGTCTGCCACCGCACTCGATTCCGAATGTTATCAATGGCTCGTACGGAAACGGCCAGAGCTGGCTCGGGGGATCGGACAATTCGTTCGTGGGGGTGAGTTTTGGCGCGACTGCGGTGGCGGTGAACCGGATCGCCTTCGGTCGCGACAACCTGGGGGCTTTCGGCGATCGCGCGTTGGGCGTGTACACGCTGCAGTTCACCACGGTGGCCAATCCGGACGCCTCCACGCCCGACAGCAGTTGGACCACGGTGGGCACGATCGATTACCAGTCCGCCGGTGGGGATCTGTTCTCTTCGCCCGCGTTGCGACACGCCTACACCTTCAATCAGGTCACGGCGACCGGCCTGCGCTTGAAGACGGTCTCGTCGGGCGCGGTGCTGTGCATTGACGAGCTGGAGATCTACAGCCCGGCGACCGGGATCGTTCTCTCCGGCGGAGGGCTGCGTTTGGTGGAGGAAGGGGGATCGGCAGGAACCGGAAACATCGCCCCGGGCGGAACGCCGTTTGCGCAGGATGTCTTCAGCCTGCCTCCGCACTCGATTGCGAACATCAATAATCGAGCCTACGGAAATGCCGAGAGCTGGCTCGGGGCAACCGCGAATTCTTTTGTGGGCATCAGCTTTGGCAGCACCCCGGTGTCGGTGGATCGCATCTCGTTTGGCCGGGACAATACCGGAACATTTTCCGACCGCTCGCTCGGGACGTACACGGTGCAGTTCACCACGGTGCCCAATCCCAATGCCTCCACGCCGGACAGCAGTTGGACCACGATTGGTACCCTCGACTACCAGGCCGCCGGTGGCCCGTTCTTTGCCTCGCCCTCGTTGCGGCATCGGTTCGCCTTCGACCCGGTGACGGCCACCGGACTCCGGATCCGCACGCTGTCGGCGGGCTCCGTGTTGTGCATCGATGAGCTGGAAATCTACAGCCCGTTCACCGGCGTGGTCATCACCGGGACCGGGGTGTCGATCGTGGAGGAAGGGGGATCGTTCGCCGCGAACAACCTCGGCCCCGCGGGAACTCCGGTGGCGTTGAATCTGTTTCCCCTCGGAGCGCACTCGATCGAAGGACTGGTGGATCGCGAATACGGGGATGAGAAGAGCTGGCTGGCGGGATCGCCGGATTCGAGCTTTGGGGTGAGCTTTGGACCGACGCCGATCCTGATCGATCGAATCGCCTTCAGCCGCGACAATACCGGCACGCAGAAGGACCGCGCCATCGGTACCTACACGCTGCAGTTCACCACGGTTCCGTATCCCAATGCGTCCACGCCCGATGGCAGTTGGACCACGATTGGTACACTGGATTACCAGGTCGCCGGAGGGCCGTACTTCTCGCATCCGGAGCTTCGCCACCTGATCTCCTTTCCGCAGGTCGCGGCCACCGGGTTCCGGGTGAAGGTGCACACGGACGGTGACTACATCGCGGTGGATGAGTTCGAGTTGTACGGCCCGGCGCAGGGGGTGGTGCTGAACGGGGGTGGGCTCACGCTGCTGCAGGAAGGCGGGACGATCGCGCGTCACAATCTTTCCGCAGGCAAAACCGTTTTTGCGAAGGACGACCTGCCCGGGGGAGTTTATTCCGGGGTGTTGATCAACAACGGAGTCTTCGGCAACGCCTCCGGCTGGATTGGCGGCACGACGAACAGTTTTGTCGGAATCGTCCTGTCGCCCACTCCGGTGACGGTGGATCGGGTCGCCTTCGGCCGGGACAACACCGGGGTCTTCAGCGATCACTTCAACGGGATCTACATTCTTCAGTACACCACTTCGGTGAATCCGGATTCGTCGGCGCCCGACGCCATTTGGACCACGCTCGGAAAAATCGATTACCTTGGTGCGGGTGGTTCAAATTTCTCCGCCCCGGCCCGACGCCATCTCTTCGGATTTGACCCGGTCAGTGCGACGGCGTTTCGACTGCTCACCCCGTCGGGCGCAGGCATCGATGAACTGGAATTCTACAGCGGCGAGGCTGAACTCACGCTGCAGCAACCGGTGGGAACCACGCTCACCGACGGCGCTTCCACGAATTCCTTTGGTTCCATCAATGCCGGTTCGACCGCCACCAACACCTTCACGATCCGCAATGCGGGCACCGCCGCGCTGACCCTCGGGGCCTTCACGGTGACGGGCCCCGGGGCGACGAATTTCACGGTCTCGGCTCCAGCATCGACGAGTCTGGCGATTGGGGAGTCCACGACGTTTACGGTCGTGTTTGCGCCCGTGCACGCTGGAGGAAGCACTGCATCGGTTCACCTCGCGAGCAACGATGCGGTGAACGCGAGTTTCGACTTCACGGTGACGGGTGCGGCGGTGTCATCGAACGCCAACCTGGCGGGCCTCGCCCTCAGCAACGGCACCTTGTCGCCCTCGTTTGAGGCGAACACCACGGCTTATACCGCATCGGTCGCGGGGTCGGTGGCTTCAGTCACGGTGACGCCGCTGGCGGTGGAACCGCTCGCCACCGTGACGGTGAACGGGACCGCGGTTTCCAATGGCGGCACGAGCGGATCGATCGCACTCGCGGAGGGAGCAAATACGATCACGGTTCGTGTGACCGCGCCGGATGAGAGTGTCACCCGGACCAACACGGTGGTGGTGACGCGCCTGCCGGGCTACACGATCTCCGGCGTGGGGCTCACCTTCGTCGGTGAAGGCGGAACCAAGACTTCCCGCAATCGCGCCGCCAACGGGACGGCCTTCGCCAAGGACGCATCGGCCGTCGCACCGCATGCCATCGCGAAGTTGAACGACGGGATCTACGGCGATGCGAGCAGCTGGATCTCCGGCACTGCGGACAGTTTTGCCGGTGTGTCGTTCGGGACGACCGCGCAGGCTTTCGATCAAGTGGCCTTCGGTCGGGATCAAACCGGAACCAAAACCGATCTCGCCCTCGGCACCTACACGCTTCAGTTCACCACGGTGGCCAATCCCGATGCGTCCACATCGGATGAAAACTGGACCACTCTTGGAACCGTCAACTTTGTCTCAACCGGCGGAGGGGCATTTGCCAGTCCCGCGGCGCGTCACGTGTTTGCGTTCCCCAAGGTGATGGCGACCGGGTTCCGGGTGAAGACTCTCGCCGCGGACACGGCCCTCGCCATCGACGAACTCGAACTTTCGCTTGAACACGACACCACGGCCCCGGTGATCTCGTTGCACGGAAATGTCGCCGTGGAAACCGCCTCCGTGACTGGGACCGCGGTGTCCTATGCGGCGGCCTCGGCGACGGATGATTCGGGCTTTGCGCCGGTGCTGGGATATTCGAAGGCCAGCGGGAGTGTGTTTCCGGTGGGGGTTACGACGGTGACCATCACCGCCCGGGACGAGGTGGGAAATACTTCCACATCCACGTTCCAGGTCACCGTGAATTTCCAGTTTCCTGCGCCGGTGTTGGTCGAGCAGGGCGGGACTCTGCTCAGGACCAATCTTGCCGAAACGGGAACCGCGTTTGCGAAGGACGTTTATCCGGCCCCACCCCACAGCATTGCCAATTTGAAGGATGGGAAATACCGGAATGAATTCAGCTGGCTCGCCGGCTCCACGAATTCATTCGTGGGGATCAATCTTGGTGCGACACCGGTTCGCATCCAGCGCGTCGCATTCGGCCGCGACAACAGCGGCGGGTTCCCCGACAGGACTCTGGGATTGTACACTTTCCAGGTCACCACGGTTCCCAATCCTGGAGCATCCACGCCGGATTCCGCGTGGCTCACGCTGGGCACCGCAGACTATCGAACGCTCAGCGATCCGATCCTGTTCAGCCAGCCGCACCTGCGTCATTCCTTCACCTTCACCCCGGTGGAGGTCACCGGATTCCGAATGCTGGTTCAGTCCACCGGGGAGCTGCTGGCCGTCGATGAGCTGGAGCTCTACGGGTATGACCCATTGCCCGAGTTGTCGGTGGAGCAGCCGGCAGGCACCCCGCTTAGCTCGGGGATCTCCACGCTCACCTTTGCAGCGCAGGAAGTGCAGTCGGCAAGTGCGCCCCGCACGGTGACTTTGAAGAACATCGGCAATCGGATCCTGAACGTGGAATCGGTGACGTTGTTGGGGGCCAACGCTGCAGAGTTTTCACTCGATACGACGGGCCTCAATTCACCGGTTCCGATTCGCGGTGGATCGACCTCGGTTCAATTGGAGTTCCGTCCCACGACTCTGGGAGTTCGTACGGCGACGCTGCGGATTCGGACCGATGATCCGAACACCCCTGTCTTTGATTTGTTGGTGTCCGGCACCGGCCAGGACACCACGAGCCCGGTGATCACATCCCACCCGGACGTGACGGTGGCCACCACCAACGTTGCCGGAATGAACGTCACCTTCGATGCGGCGACGGCTTCTGACAACTCGGGGATGACACCTGTAATTGGATACACGCCCTTGAATGGGAGCCTGTTTCCGCTGGGTACGAATTCCGTCACCATCACCGCGACCGACGCCAACGGGAATGTCTCCACGTCGAACTTCCGGGTGATTGTCCGGTTTATCTATCCAGCGCCGGTGCTGGTGGAGCAGGGGGGAAGGATCTCCGCCACCAATCTCGCCCTGACCGGGACGGCCTTTGCCAAGAATGTTTACCCCAGTCCGCCCCACTCCATCCCGCATGCGAACGACGGAATCTTTGGCAACTCCTTCAGCTGGCTGGCGGGCTCGCCCGATTCCTTTGTGGGAATCAATTTGGGAGCGACTCCGCTTCCCATCCGGCGCGTGGCTTTCGGTCGCGACAACACCGGTCTGTCGTTGGACCGGTCCACAGCGCAGTACACCTTCCAGTTCACCACGGTCCCCAATCCGAACGAATCCACCCCGGACGAGGATTGGACCACGATCGGTCCAGTGGATTACCGGACCCTGGTGGATGAGACTCTTTTCACCTCGGCCCAGTTGCGCCACCTCTTCTCGATTTTCCCCGTTGAAGCCACCGGCTTCCGTCTGCTGATCCATTCCGAAGAGTTGGAGATCGCGATCGATGAACTCGAGTTGTACGGCTACGAGCCGGTGTCCGCCCTTGCGGTGGAGTCTCCGGCTGGGACGCCGCTGAGTTCCGGAACGTCGACCATTTCCTTCGCCGCCCAGGAACTGAAGGTCGACAGCGCTCTGCGCACGATCACGTTGACCAACTCTGGAACCCGAACCTTGGCGATTCAGTCGGTGGCCTTGTCCGGGGCGAATGCCGGGGATTTTGCGATCGATACGACCGCGATGGCTGCTGTGGTTCCCTTCGGCGACGGATCCACCTCGTTCCAATTGTGGTTCCGCCCCACCGCCGCCGGCGTGCGGGAGGCGTCGTTGCGCATTCGGACCGACGATCCGAAGGCTCCGCAGTTCGACCTCCTTCTGAGTGGTGTGGGCGTGGACACCACCAAGCCGGTGATCGAGCCGCATCCGGACGTGCGCGTCGTGACCACGAATCGCGCTGGAGTAAACGTCAACTTCGATGCCGCGGTGGTCGCGGACAACGCCGCGGCCGCCCCGGTGGTTGCGTACAATCCGACCAGCGGAAGCCTCTTCCCGCTGGGGACGAACGTGGTGACGATCACGGCCACCGATGCCGAGGGCAACGCCGGCACCTCGACCTTCCAGATCATCGTGGCTTTGGCGCCGTTTCTGGTGGAGGAGGATGGATTCTTTGCCGCGAACAATCTCGCCCGAACCGGCACTGCGTTTGCCAAGGATGTTTATCCGGCGCCGCCGCACAGCATTCCGAACCTGAACGACGGCAACTATGGCAACGACTTCAGCTGGCTCTCGGAATCGACGGACACATTTGCAGGCATAAACCTGGGTGCCGCGCCGGTTCTCATCAAACGAGTGGCCTTCGGCCGTGACAATCAGCGGGCGCTTCGTGAGCGGGATTTTGGAACCTGCACCTTCGAGTTCACCCAGGTGCCCAATCCGGATGGGTCCACGCCGGATTCCAGTTGGATCACGCTGGGAACGGTTGATTTTCGAACCCTGGTGGATGCGGAACTGTTCACCGCTCCCCACACGCGCCACGTGTTCTCGATTTCTCCGGTGGAAGCCACCGGTTTCCGGTTGCGCATTCAAACGGATGGTCTGCCCCCGGCCATCGATGAGTTGGAACTCTACGGGTACGATCCGGTGGCCGAGCTCGCGGTGGAGGCACCGGTCGGCACCGTGATTCACAGCGGGACCACGACCTTCACCTACGCCGAGCGGGAGGTGCAGAGCGAGAGCGCTTCGCAGGTCCTCACGGTGAAAAACTCCGGCACGAAGGCGCTCAAGATCCGGTCCATCTCCTTCCTGGGGGCGGGCGCGGGAAGTTACTTCCTGGACACGACTTCTCTGAACACCAACGTCGCATTCAGTGGTGGATCGACGCAGGTCGGAGTGGTGTTCCGTCCGGCAGCCACCGGGATTCAGGCGGCCACCCTGCGTCTTCTCACGGACGATCCTGTCACACCGACCTTCGACGTGGCTCTGACCGGTACCGGAAAAGATACGATGCCGCCGGTGATTCAGGTGCACCCGGACGTGATGGTGGGGACCGCCGATCCGACGGGATCCCAGGTTACCTTTGCGGCGGCGGACGTGACGGACAACTCCGGCAACGCCCCGACCGTCGAATACAGCCCCGCGAACGGCAGCCATTTTCCTTTGGGGACGACTCTCGTGACCATTACCGCGACCGATGCGACGGGGAATGTGGCCACGTCCACCTTCAAGGTCACCGTCAACACGGTGTATCCCGCCCCGGTGCTGGTGGAACAGGGCGGTGGAATTAACGCGACCAATCTCGCCCTGACAGGCACGGCGTTTGCGAAAAACGTCTATCCCAGTCCGCCCCACTCCATCGCGCATGCGAACGATGGAAACTTCGGAAACTCCTTCAGCTGGCTGGCGAACTCCGTCGACTCCTTTGTCGGGATCAATCTGGGTGCGACGCCGGTTCGCATCCGACGCGTGGCCTTCGGGCGCGACAACCTCGGCTTCTCGCCGGATCGGTCAATCGCCAGCTACACCTTCCAGTTCACCTCGGTGCCCAATCCGGATGAAACCACCGCGGCCAGCGATTGGGTGACCCTGGGTACGGTGGACTACTCCACGTTGCGGGATGCGGTGTGGTTTTCGGCGCCGAGTCTGCGGCACGTCTTCACTTTCACACCGGTCGAGGCCACCGGTTTCCGGCTGCTGATCGAGCGCCCGGACCAGGAGGTGGCGATTGATGAACTCGAGCTCTATAACTACGAGCAGTCGGCGCAGCTCGCGGTGGAGCAACCTGCTGGAACTCCGCTGACCGCTGGAGCGGCTTTCCCCGCCTTCGATGCGCAGGAGCTCCAAACGGACAGCGCGTTGCGCACGTTCTCCCTCACCAATTCCGGGACCAAGTCGATGGCGGTGCGCTCGGTTGCGCTGGTGGGACCGATGGTCGGAGACTTTGTTCTCAACATTTCGAGCATGTCCTCCGTGGTGCCGGCCACGAATGGGGTCACGTCGTTTTCGGTTCTGTTCCATCCGCGCAAGAGCGGGGATCGATCCGCGACGCTCAGAATTGCAACGGATGACCCGACGACTCCGGTGTTTGACGTGCCGCTTCAAGGCAGCGGGGTGGACACCATTCCCCCGGTCATCGCGTCGCATCCAAATGTGGTGGTGGCGACCACCAACGCCACCGGGATCAACGTGTCCTACGAGCCTGCCGTGGTCACCGATAACTCGGGCAACGCAGTGACGCTCGCGTACAGCATCGAGAGTGGCGCCTTCTTCGCCTTGGGGACGACGACGGTCACCATCACGGCGAAGGACGAGGACAACAACGAATCCACCTCCACCTTTACGGTCACGGTGACGCCGCCTCCGGTGCTGGAGTTGGAGCAGCCGGCCGGAACCGTGCTTGCGGGGACGCCTCCCACGGTGGGCTTCGGAAGCGCCTCGATTGGCAGTGCTCCGGTCGTGAAATCCTTCGTGGTGAAAAACACCGGCGGCGGGACGCTTCATTTTTCCAGCGTCTCAACGACCGGTGGAAATGCCGCGGAGTTCGAGGTGAACACCAAGGGCCTGCTCCTCACGGTTCCTCCGGGAAGCAGCACCGCGTTGAGCGTTGCCTTTCGTCCGCGCGGAACCGGGGCGCGCTCGACGGAGCTGCAACTCGTGTCGGATGATCCGTACCAGCCGACCTATTCCGTTACGTTGACCGGCACAGGGGTGGATGTGACGGCTCCGGTCATCGTGCAGCATCTCGATCGCACGGTGGTCACCAGCGATCCCACCGGCGTGGTCGTGAACTTCAATCCCGTCCTGGTTTCGGATGATTCCGGGGAAGTCCCCACGGTGACCTATTCACCGGAGAGTGGCAGCCGGTTCCCGGTCGGAACGAACACGGTGAACATCACGGCCCGGGATGCGGCCGACAATGCTTCGACTTCGTCCTTCACGATCGTGGTCCGGCGCCCGGTGCAGCTTGGTGTGGAGCAACCGGCCGGCACCGCCCTGGCGGGGACCGTGTTGCTTCGGGCTTGGGGAAGCCTTGGAACCACTTCCGAGGAGGAATTGCCGACGGACTTGAATGGGGTGGTGTCGGTCGTGAGTGGCCCGCAGCAATCGCTGGCGCTCAAGCGCGATGGCTCGGTGGTGGGTTGGGGCGTGGACACCGAGGGGATGGTCTCAGGGGCAGCTTCCATTACGGATGCTGTTTCGATCGCCGCAGGGAGCGCGTTTGCCGTGGCACTGAAGTCGGACGGGACGGTGGTGCAGTGGGGTGGATCAGGCTCCTTCCCGTATTCTCCGCCGTCGGGTCTGCTCGGCGTGACGGCAATCAGCGCGGCGGGCACGCATGCGCTGGCCCTCAAGGATGACGGGACGGTGGTGGCCTGGGGCGCAAACGGTGTTGGCGAGCTCGACGTGCCCAACGGATTGACCGGAGTGGTGGCGGTCAGTGCGGGTCGCTTTCACAGCCTGGCGTTGAAGTCCGATGGAACGGTGGTTGCGTGGGGCCAGGATCTGGACGGAGCGCTGAACGTGCCGAGTGGTTTGACCCAGGTGGTCGCGATCTCCGCGGGCGAGTTGACGTCCACTGCTGTGAAGCGCGATGGGGGAGTGGTCCAATGGGGTCGCGGCTGCGCGGGGGTGCTGGCCAGCGCACCGACGCCACGATCCCTTCGCGCCGTCGCCTCCGGCCAGTGCTTTGTTCTCGGATTGCTGGACGACGGGACACTGCGGGGCTCGGGTGACAACGACGCAGGCGGACAGCTGACCTTTGCTCGTGGATTGAGCAACGTCCTCAATGTCTCGGCGGCCCTGGATCGAATCACCGCACGCGTGGTCACGCCGCCAAGCGTGGCCTTTGGTTCGCATGCAATTCATTCCACCGGAACCAGGACTTTCACGTTGAGGAATTCCGGATTGGGGGCGCTGCGAATTGCGAGTCTGGAGTTGGTGGGTGGCAATGCCTCGGAATTCAGCCTTCGCACCAACTCGACCCTGACCACGATCCCTGCCGGGGAGAGCACAACAATGGAGGTGGTTTTTGCCCCGGTGACTTTCGGGAGACAAACCACCCGCCTGCGAATCCGTTCCGAGGATCCTGAATTTCCCGACTTCTTCGTGGCACTCAGCGGTACCGGAAGTGATACGACACCGCCGACGCTCACGCCTCCGGCAAACCTGGTGGTGTCCGCTGCAGAACCCGCCGGTATCGCCGTGTTTTATCCGGCGGCGCAGGCGGTCGACGATTTCGATAGCACCCCCACGGTGACCTATTCGCATCCGGCCGGGACGGTGTTCCCGCGGGGCGTGACCACGGTCACGGTGACGGCGACGGATGCCTCGTCCAACAGCTCGACCGCGACGTTCACCGTCACCGTTCAAACCACGGCCAATCCCCCGGTGGTCAGATCCGGAGATGCCGTGCCGCCGAACCTTGCGAATGCTGGAACCCCCTTTGCGCAGGATGTGATTGGTTCGTTCCCGCACTCAATCGCCAACATTAACAACCGCGCCTACGGCAACAGCGAGAGTTGGATTGCCGGGGCCTCCGCCAGTTTCCTGGGGATCAATCTTGGGGCGACACCGGTGTACATCGATCGCGTGGCCTTTGGCCGCGACAATCGTGGAGTTTTTGGGGATCGGACCGACGGATCCTACACGCTCCAGTTTACGACAGTCGCGAATCCCGATGAGACGACTCCGGATGCCAGCTGGCAGACGATCGGTACGATCAATTATCCGGGATCCGGAGCCACGGCGGTGAGCCAACCCGCCCTGCGTCACTTGTATGCGTTCAAAACGGTCGCCGCCACCGGCTTCCGGATCAATGTGAACTCGGGGGGCGGCGGACCGGAGATCTGCATCGACGAACTCGAACTGTACGGACCGCCGATCCGGATCGTCCTGGAGCAACCTGCCGGAACCGAAATCGATCCCACTGCGGGACCGGTGCTGTTCGGAAGTCAGAACGAAAACACCAGCGGCACGCCGAAAACGTTCACGATCCGCCGGGTGGGTCAGGGACGGTTGAACTTCGATTACATCGGGATGTCGGAAGTCGGCGGCGACGACTTCTTGGTGGATACGACCGGGACCCGCCTCGCATTGGAGACGGATGCCGACACCACCACGTTTACGATGACCTTTCACCCGACCGGTCTCGGGGTGCGTCAGTCCAAACTGTTCTTTATTCGAAATGGCGTGACGGTGTTGCAGCTGCCCGTGTCCGGAATCGGCGTGGACCACACGCCGCCGGTGATTGCATCGCACGTCAACGTGGCCGCGATTCAAACGAGCAGTGGCGGAGCGGTGGTTCACTACGCGCCGGCATCGGCCACCGACAATTCCGGGGAGGCTCCGATCCTCAGCTATTCCAAGGCCAGCGGAACCCTGTTCCCGGTCGGAGACACGGTGGTGACGATCACCGCCACGGATGGCGCGGGAAATTTCTCCACGCGCACCTTTACTGTGACCGTGGGATTGCCGCCCCGATTGTTGGTGGAGTTCCCCTCGGGCACGCCGTTTCTGGCCGACACCCATTCCACGCCTGGCGTGACGAATTGGCCCGGGATCGCCTTCGGAACCAATGCCGCCGGCACCCGTGTGACCAACACGGTGACCCTCCGCAACACCGGGGCGATTCCTCTGACGCTCACCGTTGACTTGGCGGATGCATCGGCTGAGGACCCGGGATTCGTCCTCGATACCGGAGCGACCGTGGGATTTGTCCCGGTGGGTGGCAGCACCACCCTCGAGGCGGTGTTCGTGCCGCGCGCGGACACCAACTACGCGGCGCACTTGCGGATCGCTTCGATGGATCCGGATTTCCCTGAGTTCCTGATCCGGCTGACCGGCACGGGAACAGACACCCATGCGCCGGTAATCGGCACGCTGTCGGAGATCACCGCCTTGGCCAGCGCGGACTCCGGCGTGCGGGTGATCTTTCCGGATCCGCCAGGCACCGACGATTCCGGCGAGGTCCCGGTGTGGAGTTACAGTCATCCTTCGGGAACGCTGTTCCCGCTGGGCGTGACCACGGTGACGGCCACCGCGTCGGATCGAACCGGCAACACCGCCACCACGAACTTCACCGTGGCCGTGTTCGCTTCACGGAAACTTTTTGATGTGCCGGTCGGCGGTGATGTCCCCGAAAAATACACCCTTGGGGGATCTCCCTTTGCCAAGGACGAAATCAGCTCAGGGGGCTATCCGGCTAACAATGTCGTGGATCTTCGAACCGGGGAGAGCGGCAGTTGGATTGCCGGAAGCACCAACAGCTTTGTGGGAGTCCAAGTGGCCTCCTTTCCGCAGCCGATCAACCGGGTGGCGTTTGGGCGCGACAATACCGGAACGCTCACGGCGGATCGCTGGCAGGGCACTTACACCCTTCAGTACACCACCGCCAATACCGTCAATGCCAGCACTCCGGATTCGGAATGGAAGACCATCGGCACGGTGACCTATCCGGGCACTGGAGTCGCCGCGATCACCGATGGCAGCGTGCGGCATCTCTTCTCGTTCCAGGACATACGGGCAACCGGCTTCCGGATCCTGACCCAAGCGTCGGGACTGCCGATTGCCATCGATGAGCTCGAACTTTATCCCCCCGAATCCAGGGTCGTGCTCCAGCAACCTGTCGGCGTCGCGCGATCCGACGGAACCGATCCGGTCGTCTTTGGCGACCTGCGGGTGGGGAGTGCACCGGTCACCCGGACGTTCACCGTCGTCAATGTGGGGATCGATCCCTTGATCATCCGGGGAGTCAGGCTCAACGGGGACCACCCGGAGGATTACGCGATCGACACGACCGCCATGAAGCAGCGCGTCCTGCCTTCGTCGGATTTCACCACCTTCACCGTGACCTTCACTCCGAAGGCCCTGGGAGCTCGGGATGCGATTGTTGAAATCGATTCCAACTCCGAGCACACGCGCGGTGCGGCGGCTCTCATTTCCGGAAAAGGAATTCCCAACCAATCCCCAGTCGCAGCGGATGACACCTTGACCCGCATCGAGGGAAAGACGGTGAAGTTCCACGTCTCCAAGCTCACCGCCAACGACACCGATCCGGAAGGCGATTCGCTGAGCCTCGTGTCTCAAACCACCACCTCGGCCAATGGCGTGACGGTGGTGGCGGCGGATGGTTGGATTTCGTATCGCGCCAATGGATCCACGGCGAACACCACCGACACCTTCACCTACACCATCGATGATGGGTTCGGTGGAACCTCCACGGGCACGGTCACGTTGAATGTTGTCGCGGCTCCGACGGAGACGCCGACCTTCAATCTGGTCAACGCGGTCACCGCAGGACCGGGCAATCGAAATGTCACGGTGCAGTTCCAGGGCGCGCCAAATCGCCAGTACCTGGTGTACGCGCAGAGCGCCCTCGGCACTCCGTGGACGCTTCTCAACAGCGGCCGGCCCGTGACCTCGCAATCCAATGGGCGGCTCTCGGTCAACGATCCGAACATCTTCAACAGCGCGACCCGGTTCTATCGCACGGAAATCGTGCCCTGATCGCGGCGCCTCCGGTCCGTCCCACCGAATCCTTAACCTTAGATTCCGCCTCCTCCTGTGAGAACCCATTCCCTCGCGACCTGGCTCGCCTCCCTGACGCTCTGTGCGTCGGCCCAAGCGGTCATCGTCAACTTCAACAACGTCAACGTCACCATCCCCGACGGCAACCCAGGCGGCATCCTGCATTCCCAGCTGGTGACCGGGATCAACATGGTGTCGCTGACGGATCTGAACGTCTGGCTCGACATTGAAACCCTGCCCGGCGGCACCGGCCCGATGTACAATGGGGATCTTTACGTCGGCCTGTCCTACGGGACCCAGTTCTCGGTCCTGCTCAGCCGGGTGGGACGCGCCGATGTGAACAGCACCGGATACGGCGACAGCGGCTTCGGGGCCGGGTTCGTCCTGGACGATCAGGCGGCGAACGACGTTCACACCTACCGGATTGTCACGGGTCTTCTCAACGCGCCATTGACCGGATCCTGGCAGCCGAGCGGGCGGTCCAGCCCCAGCGTGACCCCGGGCACCGAAGTCACCGGGACCACGCGCTCTGCGTCCTCCATGCTGAGCGTCTTCAACGGCATGGACCCGAACGGCGAATGGACCCTGTTCCTGATGGACATGGAAACCGGCGGGGAAGCGCAGTTGAAGAGTTGGGGATTGGAATTCGTGGGCGTACCCGAGCCGGAGGAGTACGGGTATGTTGTGGGCGGGGCGTTGATCGTGGCCGCGACGTTGCGACAGGCCCGGCGCGCGAAGTTCGCCAAAAGGCAGCCCTGAAATTCGAATCCGGGAACGGGGAAAAAGGGGCTCCACCTATTGAAACAGCATCGGGGACAAAAACTTTTCCTTTGTCTCACGGCCCGCAGTCCGGCACAAAGGCGGCCTTTCAGAAGGTCATGGCGCTCATCGTCCAGAAATACGGCGGCACCTCCGTGGGCAACACGGACCGCATCAAGAACGTCGCTCGTCGCGTCGCGAAGTATCGCGAGCAGGGCGATCAGGTGGTTGTCGTCGTCTCAGCGATGAGCGGCGTGACCGACGGCTTGATCAAACTCGCCAAGGAAATCACCACGCTCCCAAGCGAGCGCGAGATGGACATGCTCCTCGCCACGGGCGAACAGCAGACCATTGCCCTCGCCGCGATCGCGCTGCATTCCATGGGCGTTCCCGCCGTGTCGCTCACCGGAGCGCAGGCCGGCATCGTCACCGATGGCGTCCACACCAAGGCCAAGATCCAGAACATCACTCCCAGCGAAGTGCACAAGCTGCTCGACGCCGGGAATGTGGTGATCGTCGCCGGCTTCCAGGGCCAGACCCCCGAGGGCGCGATCACGACCCTCGGCCGCGGCGGCAGCGATCTCACCGCCATTGCCCTTGCGGCGGCGTTGAAGGCCGACCTTTGCCAGATTTACACCGACGTTGACGGCGTTTACACCGCCGATCCCCGGATCGTGCCGCAAGCGCGCAAGATCCCTGAAATCGCCTACGACGAGATGCTCGAGCTCGCCGGCAGTGGCGCGAAGGTGATGCAGCTCCGCTCCGTGGAGTTTGCCAAGAAGTTCAACGTGGTGTTCGAAGTCCGCTCCAGCCTGAACGAAAATCCCGGTACGATCGTGAAAGAGGAAACGAACAGCATGGAGAACGTCGTGGTCCGCGGCGTCTCCTTCGACAAGAACCAGGCCAAGATCACGTTGTTCGGAGTGCCCGATCAACCCGGCCGCGCCGCCCGCATCTTCCGCGCGCTGAGCGATGCGGCGATCAACGTGGACATGATCGTCCAGAACGCCAGCCACGGCGGCGGCGTCCCGGCCACCGACCTGAGCTTCACCGTGGACAAGCCCGACCTCGCCAAGGCCAGCCACGTCATCGAAGGACTGAAGGCCTCCGTGGGCTTCAAGGAAACCGTCGCCGACGAGGCGATCGGCAAGCTGTCCATCGTCGGCGTCGGCATGCGCAGCCACAGCGGCGTCGCGGCCAAGATGTTCGACGTCCTCGCGCACGAGGGCGTGAACATCGGCATGATTTCCACCAGCGAGATCAAGATCTCCGTGGTCATTGAACTCGCCAAGGGGGAGCAGGCCATGCGCGCCCTGCACACGGCCTTCCTGGAATAACTGCCGGTTTCCCGCGGCGTCTCCCCATCGGTGAAGGGAAGGGGAACGCGCGGGGTCCGGATGCCGATTGTGAATCGTCCGGAACGAACATTGGCCTGGCTGCTCCGAGCGATCGGGGTGCTGGATCTCGCCGCCCTCGTGGCGGTCTTCATGCCGGCGTCGTGGCACGACCACTTCCACGCCGGCGCCGGACTCGGTGCTCTGCCGCACCTTCCCGTGGTGCTCTACCTCGCCCGTTCCGCGTCCGCCCTGTACGCCGTGTTTGGTGCGTTGCTGCTGTTTCTTTCCTTCGATGTCGTGCGGTACCTCCCAGTGATCCGGTTTCTGGTCCGCATCGCGCTGATCCACGCCGCCGTGCTGGTGGGGATTGATATCAACGCCGGCCTGCCCGCCTGGTGGGCCGCTGCGGAAGGCGCGGGCTACGCGGGATGGGCCATTGCTGCGGGAGTCCTCGCGGGACGGATCAAGCCCGAGGTTGAAGGGTTGAACCTAAAACGGCAGTTGAAGGGTTAAAAAAGTTGAACCGTTGAAGGGGAATCCAGTGACGGCGGCGCGGCAACGCCGCCCTGCCAACGTGGGGTAGGGCTGCGCTGCCGCGCAGCCGATACTACAAAACGACCAGCGCCAGCGCCGTCGTTGCCTGATTGGAATCTCAGCGCCAGGTCGGCCAAGGGGCGTTGAACGATTTGTATCCTTCTTGAGCGCCAAGGTTGCCGGTCGGCATTTCGCCTCGCCCGGTTTCGAAAGCGGTGTCGACGCTCCGCTCTGCCACCGCACTCCAAAATTGCCGCCGTCCTGCAACGTCGGACTTTGAGGTTCAATGAACGGTCCGGTTCCCTTACAATCCATCCGTGTCTCATCTCCGACGTGCCCGCGAAGTGTTTGCCATCGAGCTCTCGGCGCTCCGTGCCGTCCGGGATTCGCTCGATGCCTCGTTCGACGCCGCAGTGGAGGCCATCGTCGAAACCCTCGCCCGACGCAACAAGGTGGTGGTCGCCGGCATCGGAAAATCTGGAAATATCGGACGCAAAATCGCCGCCACCCTCGCCAGCACCGGATCCACCGCGGTCGTGCTTGATCCCGTCGATGCCCTGCACGGCGATCTGGGCCTCGTTCAGGATGCCGACCTGGTCATCGCCCTGAGCTACTCCGGCGAATCGGAGGAGTTGGTTCACCTTTTGCCCGCGTTGAAGCGATTCGGCGTGCGCATCGTAGCACTGACCGGAACGGCGAAATCGACCCTCGCGCGTCATGCCGATGTCGTCATCGAGTGCAAGGTCCCGCGCGAAGCCTGCTCGTTCAATCTCGCCCCCACCTCCAGCACCACCGCGATGTTGGTCATGGGCGATGCCCTGGCCCTTGCCGTGATGGAGGCCCGGGGATTCCGGGTGAAGGACTACGCCAAGCGACATCCCAGCGGTGCGATCGGACGCGCCATGCTGGTCACCGTCGGCGACATCATGCGCCGCGGCGAACGCAGCGCCGTGGCCTCCGAGACCGTGAAGGTGAAGGATGCGCTGCTGGTGATGACCCGGGCCAAGTCCGGATCGGTGAGCGTGATCACGCGAACCGGAAAACTGGCCGGAGTGTTTACCGATGGTGATTTCCGTCGCTTGATGGCGTCGGATGAAGCGGTGCTCGACCTGCCGTTGAAGTTGGTGATGACCCGCAAGCCCATCTGCATTCGCGACACGGCGCTGGCGGTGGAAGCCCTGCGAATCTTCAACGAACGCAACATCGACGACCTGATCGTCGTCAACGCCAAACGCGAACCCGTCGGCCTCGTCGACTCCCAGGACCTCCCCAAACTAAAACTGATGTAGCCCCTGCCGTGTCCGACTTTGGACCTTGGACTTTCGACGTTGGACTTATTGAGGATTAAACGTCGCCGTGTTGGTCCGCCAGAGCTGCGTGGTGGCCCAGAGATTGATCGGGCTCAGGGAGCGTCCGTAGCGGAGGAAGCGCGAGCTGCCGTCGGCAAAGGCGTAGTTTGATCCCTGTCCCTTGGCCGAGGCGTTCTTGCCGTGGCGGCCGTGTTCCAACTCCTCCACGTCGTCGCCGAGTTTGCCGTCGAGGAAGTCCATGTGGAAATGCCCGTGCTTGGCGTCCGACCGCTTCTCGCCGAACACGATGGTGTCCGACGGCTCCTGCAGCGCGGAGTCCGGCACCGACAGCGTCACCGTGTGGGCCATGTACTTCGCGAATTCGTCGGCCGGGAGGGTGGTTTGGAAGAAATCGTTCCAACCATTCATGATGTAGCTGCGCGGGGCGTTGTCGGCGATGTAGTTCGTGCTCGTGGCGCCGAAGGTGAAGGGCTTGGGCACGTCGCTCGCGCAGCGCAGGATCGTGACGCTCTGGTAGCTCGCGTAGAGCAGGGAGGGCCAGGCCGGGTTGTACGTGCGGGGCACAAACTTTCCCTGATGATCGCCCGCGTACAGCGTGTGGGACAATCCGAGTTGATGCAGATTATTGACGCACGAAATCCGTTTCGCGGCCTCCTTGGCGCCCGACAGCGAGGGCAGAAGCATACCTGCCAGGATGGCGATAATGGCGATCACCACCAGCAGTTCGATCAAGGTGAAGGCACCTGCCCGGGGGGAAACTCGGACCGCTTCGCGGCGTGCGTCGGGAGTCATGATCGTAGAAAGACGCACGCCCGCTCAAAATGCTTCAAAATTCGTCCGAACAAGTCGCCTGCCTGAATCGTCTCCCTGAGTTCCTCGTCATGAACTCCGCCAACATTCCCTCCGCCGAACCCCGGCGAACGGCCCATTTTCAGGGCCTTTGGAGTGGTTTTGGCGCTGCGGCGAGGATGGCGCTGTGCCTGATCTCGGTGTTGGTTCCGGGCTGGTTCGTTGCCTTGGGCGAAAGTTCACGGACTCCGAATGCGGAGGCCCTCGCCCTCGCGGGATCGAATCACTGGGCCTTCGCGCCGCTCGTTCGACCCGAGCTTCCCGCGGTGCGTCGATCGAACTGGGGCGCCACACCCGTGGATCGATTCATTCTCGCCCGATTGGAGCACGAAGGCGTGCGGCCCTCGCCCCCGGCGGATCGGGCCACCGCGCTGCGCCGGCTCAGCCTCGACCTCACTGGGCTTCCGCCGTCGGAAGTCGAAATGACCACCTGGCTGGCCGACACCCAATCCGGAGCCTGGGAGCGACAGGTGGAGCGATTGCTGGCCTCGCCCCACTACGGCGAACGCTGGGGACGCCACTGGCTCGATCTCGCCCGGTACGCCGACACCAGCGGGTATCAGGTCGATCGCGAACGTCCGTGGGCCTGGGTGTATCGGGATTGGGTCATCCGCGCGGTGAATGCGGATCTCCCCTTCGACACGTTCAGCCGGTGGCAGATCGCCGGCGATTTGTTGGCCGCCCGCGGCGCCTTGCCTTCCGCCTCCGATGCCACCAACGCGGTGGCCGCCTCCGGATTTCACCGGATGACGATGACCAACCACGAGGACGGATCGGACGCTGCGGAAGATGCCGCGCGGGTCCGGGTGGAACGGGTCTCCTCCACCGGGCTTGCCTGGCTCGGGCTCACCTGGGGATGCGCGCAATGCCACTCGCACAAGTACGACCCGATGAGCCAGCGGGAGTTCTTCCAGCTCTACTCGTTTTTCGACGGCACGGATCCGCGCGATGCGGACCTCGGCGGCGGCGTGGTGGCCTACACGTTTCAGGAACGGTCCCCTTGGCCCGCCACCCGCATGCACGTGCGCGGTGATTTCCGGCGTCCGGGCGATGCGGTCCAACCGGCCTTTCCCGCGGCCTTGAACCGAATGGCGTCGCGGAAAAATGATCTGCCCTCGAGCCGCCGACCGGACCGGACGGACCTCGCCGAGTGGCTCGTCACCGACGCCGCCCCGCTGACGGCCCGTGTGGCGGTGAACCAATTTTGGATGCATCTGTTCGGGCGCGGGCTGGTGGCCACCACGGAGGATTTTGGCCTGCGCGGGGAGCGTCCGTCGCACCCCGAATTGCTGGAGTGGCTCGCATCAGAATTCGTGCGGTCCGGTTGGAGCCGGAAGGAAATCATCCGCCTGATTGTGAATTCCTCGACCTATCGGCAGTCGTCCGTCGCGCGTGCGGACTGCGAGGTGCAGGATCCGCTCAATCGACGGCTGGCGCGGCAGAATCGCATCCGGCTGGAAGCAGAGATCCTGCGCGATTCAGTGCTCGATGTTTCGGGGCTGTTGAATCGAGAAATTGGAGGACGGAGTTTTCGTCCGGTGATGCCGCCCGACGTGAAGTTTCTGGGCACGGCCGGCGCGTGGACCTGGACCGATGACTCCGGTCCCGTGCTGTGGCGGCGCAGCCTGTACAGCTTCACCCAGCGCACCGTGGCGCATCCGCTCCTGGCCACGTTTGACCAGGCGGGTTCGAGCGAAGTCTGCACGCGTCGCGAACGATCCAACACGCCGCTGCAGGCCCTGACGTTGCTGAATCATCCCACCTTTGTCGCCGCGGCCGAGACGTTGGGGGCGGGGATTCATCCGGCCCCCGGGGAGGCGTTTTCGCGCGAGATCGTGGCGCTGTTCCAAAAATGTCTGGGCCGGAATCCCAGTCCCGCCGAGCGGCGTCGATTGGTGAAGCTGGGGCTCGACGTCGAGCGCGTTCAACCCGGGGCAGGGGGGCGTGTCGTGGCCCAGACCGTGCTGAATCTCGATGAGTTTCAGAATCGCGAGTGACCGTTGGGATGCCGCATGAACTCTGACTCGAAGCCCAATCCGGATCTGGAATCGATGGTCACGCTGACCCGTCGCGATTTTCTCGTGAACGGTTCGCGCGGTATCGGAGGGCTTGCACTCGCGGCGCTGCTGAATCGCGACCTCAAGACCGAGGCGGCTCCGGCCCGTCCTGCAGCCTCGCACGCCGCGATCGCGGAACGTCTCCGCGCTCATTACGCCCCGAAGGCGAAGAACTGCATCTTCCTCTACATGGAGGGCGGGGTGAGTCAGCTCGATCTGTTCGATCCGAAGCCGCGCCTGATGGAATTCAACGGGCAGAAGCCGCCCGAATCCTTCACCAAAACCGCGCGATTCGCCTTCATTCAGAAGGATTCCGCGGTGCTGCTCGGGTCGCCGCATCCGTTCCGTCGCTACGGTCAGTGCGGCATGGAGCTGAGCACGCGTCTGCCCTCGATTGGCGCCTGCGCGGATGACATCGCGCTGGTGCGGTCGATGCACACCGAGGCGTTCAATCATCATCCCGGCGAGCTGCTGATGTATTGCGGATCGATGATGCTGGGGCGTCCCAGCATTGGTTCATGGATCACCTACGCGCTGGGGAGCGAATCGCAGAATCTGCCCGGGTACGTGGTTCTCACCGCGGGGCGCGCGGCCAGCGGCGGCACGACCATGTTCGGCAGCGGATTCCTGCCGTCAAATTACGCGGGGGTGATGTTCCGTGACCGCGGCGAGCCGGTGCGCGATTTGTCGAATCCTCCGGGATGGAGCGCCGAGGCGCGTCATCTGGGCCTCGATGCGCTCCGGGACCTCAACGGCCTGCGGAAAAAGGCGGTGGGGGATCCCGAGATTTCCTCCCGCATCGCCAGTTACGAACTCGCCGCCCGCATGCAGCTCGCGGCGCCGGAGCTGACCAATCTGGACCTGGAGCCGGCGTCGATCCGCGAAGCCTACGGGGTGGATCGCGACGCCGGCGGGTTGACCACCTATCGCGGGGGCGGTCCCGATGCGTTCAAGAGCTTCTCCCGAAACTGCCTGATGGCGCGTCGAATGGTGGAACGCGGCGTCCGCTTCTTGGCCATCCATCATGCCTCGTGGGATCATCACAACGACCTGAACTCGGACCTCGAGTTCAACTGCCGCGTGGTGGATCAGCCAGTCGGCGCCCTCCTGCGCGATCTCAAGCAGCGCGGTCTGCTGGATGAAACCCTGGTGGTCTGGGCCAGCGAATTTGGTCGCACGCCGCTCGGGGAGAATCGACCGGGATTCGCCAAGGTGACCGGGCGCGATCATCACCCGTTCGCCTTTTCCATGTGGATGGCCGGGGGCGGGGTCCGCGGCGGACAGGTGCTCGGCAGCACCGACGAGCTCGGCTGGAACATCGAGCGAGATCCGGTTCACGTGAACGACTTTCACGCCACCGTGCTGCACCTCTTCGGCCTGGATCACGAGCGTCTCACCTTCCGTTTTCAGGGGCGCGATTACCGCCTCACCGACGTGGCCGGCAACGTGGTGCGTCCGCTCCTCGCCTGAGTCGGAAGAGGTGAATCAAAAGTGGTACAGTTGAACGGGAAAAATGGGTGTCTAACTTTGCCCGAATTTTTTCTCCCGGATCGGTTCCAAACGCTTGCCTCCACGGCTATTCGAGGTGTAAGAATGGGCCGTTAAAGCCCCACGAAATTGATGATCTAAACGACCATGCTCACCCTGCTCGGACCCAAGCCCCCAGGCAGCACGTACTGCGATGGAGTTTCGCGGCGCAATTTCCTGCGCATTGGAGCGCTTGGGATGGGCGGGTTGGCGTTGCCTCAACTGCTTCAGGCTCAGGATCTTTCCGGGGCTCGCAGCGCCGGGTTGGGGCACAAGGCGGTCATCATGGTCTTCCTGCCGGGAGGGCCCTCGCATCAGGACATGTTCGACCTGAAGCAGGATGCCCCGCGGGAAGTGCGGGGCGAATTCCGTCCGATTTCCACCCGGGTGCCCGGCATCCAAATTTGTGAGCACCTTCCCCGCCTCGCGCAGGTGATGGACAAGGTGACCGTGATCCGGTCGATGGTCGGGGCCTTTGACGACCACGATGCCTTCCAGTGCCTGACCGGTCGGCCGAATCGCAATCAGCCCCCCGGAGGTTGGCCTGCGATGGGCGCGATGCTTTCCAAGCTTCAGGGCCCGGCCAATCCGCAGGTGCCTCCGTTCGTCGGGCTTTCCCCAAAAATGGGCGAAATGCGCTGGGCTCGTTCGGGCGATGGCGGATTCCTCGGCGCCGCCCACGCCCCGTTCCAACCCAACAAGGGCGGCGGCAAGGAGGACATGGCGCTCAACGGCGTCACCCTCGATCGTCTCACGGATCGTCGGGCCTTGCTCGGCGCACTCGACCGATTCCGTCGCGAGGTGGATTCCTCCGGCATGATGGAGGGGCTCGATGCCTACAACCAGCAGGCCTTCGGAATCCTGACCTCGAGCAAGTTGGCCTCGGCCCTCGACGTGAAGAACGAGGATCCCCGCGTGGTGGAACGCTACGGCAAGGGGGATCCGCGCAATCGCGACGACGGCGGGCCGAAGCTGATGGAGCACTTCCTGGTGGCACGCCGGTTGGTCGAAGCGGGCGCGCGGTGCGTGACGCTGGCCTTCAGTCGATGGGATCACCACGGCGACAATTTCGGCGCGCTGCGTCAGGACCTGCCGTTGCTCGATCAGGGCCTCAGCGCGTTGATCACCGACCTGCACGAGCGCGGACTCGACCAGGATGTGTCGGTGGTGGTGTGGGGCGAGTTCGGCCGGAGCCCGACCATCAACAAGGATGCGGGACGCGACCACTGGCCCCGGGTCAGCTGCGCATTGCTCGCCGGCGGCGGCATGAAGCACGGCCAGGTGATCGGTGCCACCGATCGTCTCGGCGGCGAAGCGGTGGAACGTCCCGTTCAGTTCGGCGAGGTGTTCGCCACGCTGTATCAAAATTTGGGCATCGACGTGAACAAGGTGACGGTCACCGACTTCTCGGGTCGCCCCCAGTTCCTCGTCGACAACGGCTGGCAACCCATCCGGGAGCTCGTGGGATGAAGCGTCGCAATCACACCCTCAGCGGCACTCCCTCCTGATCCTCAACCGCATTTCCTCCGCGACTTAGCGCCTTCGAAATTCACCCCCGCCAAGTTTTTGCCGTCATGCTGAAAATTCTCTCACCCAAGCCGGCGGATTGCGGGTTCTGCGATGGGGTGTCGCGTCGCAATTTCCTGCGCATCGGCGCGCTGGGAATGGGGGGGCTCGCCCTGCCGGACCTCCTGCGCGCGGGCGTCGCGGCGCCGGGCGGATCTACTGGATCGCACAAGGCGGTCATCATGATCTTCCTGCCGGGCGGCCCGTCGCATCAGGACATGTTCGACCTGAAGATGGATGCCCCGGCGGAAGTGCGCGGGGAGTTCAAGCCCATCCCCACTTCGGTCCCCGGCATCCGGATCTCGGAACACCTTCCCAAACTCGCGCAGCTCGCGCACCGGTACACGATCATCCGCTCGATGGTGGGCTGCAACGGCGACCACTACGCCGCGCAGTGCATGACCGGCCGGGACACCAAGAACATGCCGCCCGGCGGCTGGCCCGCGCTGGGCTCGGTGTTGTCGAAGCTCGATGGCGCGGTGGATCCCTCGATTCCCCCGTACGTCGGCCTTGCCCCAAAAATGGGACACGAGCCGTGGTCCGACAACGGGCGTCCCGGTTTTCTCGGCGTGGGCCACGCGCCGTTCCAACCCAACAAGGGCGGGGGAGCCGAGGACATGGTGCTGCACGGGCTCACCCTCGACCGGCTTTCCGACCGGCGGGCGTTGTTGTCCTCGATGGACCGGTTCCGCCGCGAGGTGGACGGCAGCGGCATGATGGAGGGAATGGACGCGTTCCATCAGCAGGCGTTTGGCATCCTGACCTCGAGCAAACTGGCCTCGGCGCTGGACCTGAAGAACGAGGATCCGCGCGTGGTGGCCCGCTACGGCAAGGGCGATCCGCGCAATCGCGATGACGGCGGCCCAAAGCTGATGGAGCAGTTCCTGATCGCGCGTCGATTGGTGGAAGCCGGTTCCCGCTGCGTGACCCTCGCGTTCAGCCGCTGGGATCATCACGGCGACAATTTCGGTGCGTTGCGACAGGACCTGCCGCTGCTTGACCAGGGGTTGAGCGCGCTGATCACCGACCTGCACGAACGCGGCCTCGACAAGGACGTGAGCGTGGTGGTGTGGGGTGAATTTGGCCGCACGCCGACGATCAACAAGGAAGGCGGTCGCGACCACTGGCCCCGGGTCAGCTGCGCGCTGCTGGCCGGCGGCGGGATGAAGCACGGCCAGGTCATCGGGGCCACCGATCGACTCGGCGGCGAGGCCACGGAGCGTCCGGTGCAGTTCGGCGAAGTGTTTGCGACGCTCTATCACGGCCTCGGGATCGATGTGAACAAGGTCACGCTGCCCGATTTCAACGGACGTCCGCAGTTCCTGGTGGATGCCGGGCTGCAACCCATGAAGGAGCTCGTCGGATGAACGCCTTCGCCGCCCGCCTCACCGCTGGAAACCGGGGAATTCCTGCTGAATTCCAACCGACTGTTTCCCATCCATTTCTGTCTGAACGACGTGACCGAAAGCCGCACCCAATTTCCGATTCCGATTCCGATTCCGTTTCTGCCGACGCCCCGGCCGGGTGTGGCGCGTCGTTGAGCGCCCCGAGTCCCACTTTTTACTGATTTTTTCCCATGCTCACCCTTCCCGGACAGGCCAGCACGTTTTGCGACGGAGTGTCGCGACGCAATTTCCTCCGCATCGGCGCGCTGGGAATGGGAGGGCTGACGCTCCCCCAGTTGCTCAAGGCCGAGGCGGACTCGGGTCTGCGATCCGGTCACAAGGCCGTGATCATGATCTACCTTCCCGGTGGACCGCCGCACCAGGACACCTTCGATCTCAAGCACGAGGCCCCGGCGGAGATCCGCGGCGAATTCAAGTCGATCCCCACCAGCGTCCCCGGCACGCGCATTTGCGAGCACCTGCCCCGGATGGCGAAGCTGGCCGATCAGTACACCATCATCCGTTCCATTTCTGATGCAGTGGATGATCACTCCGATTTCATGTGCCAGACCGGCCGCCGGAAGGGGAATCAGCCCCCGGGCGGATGGCCCACGTTTGGTGCGTGTGTTTCGCGCGTGCTCGGGCCTGCGGATCCCGCGGTGCCGGCCTTCATCGGCCTGGAACCCCGGATGCAGCACAGGCCCTACAATGCGGCCAACGCCGGATACGCCGGGGTGTCGCACGATGCCTTCCGTCCCGCGGCCGATGCCAAGTCCGACATGGTGCTCAACGGCATCTCGGCCGACCGCCTCTCGGACCGCCGGAGCCTGCTCGCCGCGTTCGATCGGTTCCGTCGCGATGTGGATTCCAGCGGATTGATGGCCGGGCTCGATGGCTTCAACCAGCAGGCGTTCGGCATGCTGACCTCCAGCCGGTTGCTCGCCGCGCTCGATTTGAAATCCGAGGATCCGCGTCTGCTCGAGCGCTACGGCAAGGGCGATGCAAAGGTTCACGGCGATGCCGCCCCGATGCTCAACGAGCAGTTCCTCGTGGCCCGTCGATTGGTCGAGGCCGGAGCCCGCTTCGTGACCGTCGCCTACGGATTCTGGGACTACCACGGCAACAATTTCGGCAACGCCCGCAACGACCTGCCGCTGCTCGATCAGGGCGTGAGCGCGCTGCTCGAGGACTTGAAGCAGCGCGGGCTGGACAAGGATGTCAGCGTGGTGATGTGGGGCGAGTTCGGTCGTTCCCCGACCGTCAACAAGGACGGCGGACGCGACCACTGGCCGCGCGCGAATTGCGCCGTGTTGGCGGGCGGCGGAATGAAGGTGGGGCAGGTGATCGGTGCCACCGACCGTCTCGGCGGCGAACCGAATGAACGTCCTGTGCAGTTCGGCGAAGTGTTCGCCACGCTGTATCAAAATCTGGGCATCGACGTGAACAAGGTCACGCTGCCCGACCTTACCGGGCGTCCGCAGTATCTGGTGCCCGATGGATGCCAGCCGATGAAGGAACTGGTCGGATGATCACGAACCCCTTTTCGAGCCGGACGGGTTCCACAACGAACGCATTTCGTGGCATGAACGTTTTCAAGTCAGTCCTGGGTTGGACCGCGTTGGCGACGGTGCTGGGTTTCAGCGCCCGCGCCGCGGCGGTTCAAATCGAGTTTCGTCCCGGTGAATCGCAGTTGGTTCTCAAGGGACACGATGCCGCGCAGCAAATTCTGGCCACCCGCGCGCAGGACGATGGCGTGGAGCGCGACCTCACCCGCGAGGTGAAGTGGATCGTCGCCCCGGCCTCGCTCGCCGCGGTGGACAAGTCGGGTCGCGTGACCCCGCTGGCCGACGGCACCGGCACCCTGTCGGCGGTCTCGCCCGATGGGACCTCAACTTCGATTCCCCTCCGCGTCGAGAACGCTGCGGTTTCGGCTCCGATCCATTTTGCGAATCAGATCGTTCCCATTTTCACCAAGACCGGATGCAACGGCGGCGGCTGCCACGGCAAGGCGGCCGGCCAGAATGGATTTCGTCTTTCGTTGCTCGGATTCGAACCGGGCGAGGACTACGAGCACTTGGTGAAGGAGGCGCGTGGACGCCGACTCTTCCCGGCCGCTCCCGAACGAAGCCTGCTGCTGACCAAGGGCACCGCCCAACTTCCGCACGGCGGCGGCAAGCGCATTGATCCGGATTCCGACGATTACCGGATGCTGGTGCGCTGGATCCGTCAGGGCATGCCGGTGGGCGATCCCAAGGCCCCGTCGGTGGAGCGCATTTCCGTGTTCCCCATCGAGCGCACGCTCGGACTCAACAGCGAGCAGCAGCTCGTGGTGACGGCGCACTACACCGATGGATCGACCGAAGACGTCACCCGCGGCGCGCTGTACGAACCGAACGACAAGGACATGGCCGCGACCGACACCATCGGCCGGGTCAAGGTCTTCAACCAGCCCGGCGAAGTGGCCGTGATGGTTCGCTATCAGGGCAAGGTGGCCACCTTCCGAGGCACCGTTCCGCTGGGTGCCCCGGTGGCCAAGCTGCCGCCGGTGAAAACGCTGGTTGATGAACTCGTCTTCAAGCAGCTCAAGAAAGTGGGCATGCCGCCGAGCGAAGTTTGCGACGACACCACCTTCCTCCGCCGGGTCACGATTGATATCGCGGGCCGCATCCCGACTCCGGCCGAGCTCGACGCCTTCCGGGCCGATGTGCTCCCGGGCAAGCGCGATGCCGTGATCGAGCGGTTGCTGGCCTCGGATGACTACGCGGAATACTTCGCCAACAAGTGGAGTGCGCTGCTTCGCAACAAGCGCAACGAAGCCAAGCAGGCGCGTGGCACCTACGCGTTCCACGGCTGGATTCGCGACAGCCTCCGCAACAACAAGCCCTACGATCAATTCGTCCGCGAGGTGGTCGCCGCTTCGGGAGACATCAGCGAGAATCCCCCGGTGGCGTGGTATCGTCAGGTCCGCACGCTGCAGAATCAGCTGGAGGACACGGCGCAGTTGTTCCTCGGGCTGCGTCTCCAGTGCGCCCAGTGCCATCATCATCCGTATGAGAAGTGGAGCCAGGCCGACTATTGGAGCTTCGGCGCGTTCTTCTCCCAGGTGAGCTACAAGTCCGGCAACCGTCCGGGCGAGGACTCCATCGTCCACAAGCGCGGGAAGGCGCAGGCCACGAACAAAAAGACCGGCAAGCCCGTTCCCCCGGCGGGCCTCGGTGAGCGTCCGCTTTCGCTCGGGGCCGATGAAGACCCGCGTCAGGCGCTGGCCGACTGGCTCACGCGTCCCGAGAATCGCTTCTTTTCCCGCGCCCTCGTGAACCGCTATTGGAAGCACTTCTTCAATCGCGGACTCGTGGATCCCGAAGACGACATGCGCGACACCAATCCGGCCACCAATCCCGAATTGCTCGATGCGCTGGCGGATCGATTTGTGAAGAGCGGATTCGACCTCAAGGACCTGGTGCGAACCCTGGCCCGCTCGAGCACGTATCAGCTCAGCGCGATTCCAAACGAGTACAACGCACGGGATCGTCATCACTTCGCCCGGTATTATCCGCGTCGGCTTTCGGCCGAGGTGTTGTACGACGCGGTCAACACGCTGCTGGAATCCGAGAGCAAGTTCGATGGGCTCCCGGTGGGCACGCGTGCCGTGGCCCTTCCGGACAATTCGTTCAACGCGGGGAATTACTTCCTCACCGTGTTCGGACGTCCCGAGAGCAGCAGCGCGTGCGAATGCGAACGCAGCATGGATGCCTCGCTCAGTCAGAGTCTGCATTTGCTCAATGCCAAGGACATCCAGGACCGCCTCGCGGCGGACACCAGCCGGGCCGGCAAGCTGGCGAAGGACGGCGCGAAGCCGGATGACGTGAAACTCCGCGATCTGTATCGCGTGGCCTACTCGCGCGATCCGGAGCCCGCCGAGTTGAAGCTCGCCGCCGACTACGTGGGCAAGAAGCTCTCGCTCGCCAAGGACGATGCCGCCCGGGCAAAGGCTCGTCGTGAAGCCTACGAGGACACCCTCTGGGCCCTTCTCAACACGAAGGAGTTCCTCTTCAACCACTGAGCGCCGGCTGTGCGCCGTTGCGAGTTTCGAAGTTCGTCCAGGTCCCCAACCGCTCGGCTGTTGCCGGTGAATTGAATCATGCGCTGGCTTCAGCCTTTCCCCCGTCTCGTTGCGTGGAGCGTCCTGGCAGGATCCCTCGCCGCGCTCGCCCAGACTCCGCTGCCGCAACCGCGGCTGACCCGGTTGTATCCGCTCGGTCTCCGCGCCGGCTCGACCCAGGAAGTGAGCTTCGTGGGTTCCAATTTGGATACACCCACCGGGGTTCTCGCGTCCGACTCCCGAATCCGGGCCGAACTCAAGCCCGGCTCTGGATCGGAGTTCCGACTCTCCGCACCCGCAGATCTGCCCGCGGGCGTGTACGATCTTCGTTTCGTGGGACGCTTCGGAGTTTCCAATCCCCGCAGCATTTGGATTGGAACCGGTCCTGAGTTGATTGCCCCGGCCTCGCATCCTAATTCCACCACCGCGATGGAACTTCCGGTCGGCACCGGCGTGAGTGACCGCGTGGCGGCGAACACGGCGTCGTGGTTCAAATCTTCTGCTCCGGAGGGAACCGCGCTGGTCGCACGGGTGCTGGCCACCGGACTCGATTCCCGGCTCGAGCCCATTCTCAGCATCCTCGACGGAAAACAGCACGAGCTCGCACGCTCGGCCCGTGGATTCGTCACCTTCAAGGCACCTCCGGGCGGCGCTTTTTTCATCAAGATCCACGACGTGACGTTCCGAGGAGGCGACGAGTTCGCCTGCCGCTTGGAGCTGTCTGGAGCGCCGCAGGTGGACTTCGTTCTTCCCGCCGCCGTCCGTGCCGGCGCGGCAGGAACGGTGACCGTGTTCGGTCGCAATCTTCCCGGCGGCGTGCCCAGCCCATTGACCGGACGCGACGATCAACCGCTTCAGCAGCTCGAACTTTCGGTCGAGCTTCCGTCGTCCACCAACGCGGTGCCCGCCGTCCTCCCGGAAGTCCGCCCCTCCGCACTTTCGCTCTCCGGAGAACTGGTGGAATGGCGGATGAGCACGACAAACGGCGTGGCCAATCCGATCCTCCTTTCCCGCCCCGCGCTCGATCCCGTGCTCGCGGTCTCCCGCACCAACGGATGGAAGCCGATCGTGGTTCGTTCCGGCGTTCCCTGTGAAGTTCACGGACTCTTTCCCCGCCGTGGCGAAACCACCGGCGTTCGCTTTGCGGCGAGAAAAGGCGACGTGCTTTGGCTCGATCTCTCCGGCGAACGCAACGGGTTCCCGGTGGATCCCCTTGCCGTGATTCAGCGGGTGAAGGTCGCTAAGGACGGAACTGAATCGTTCGAAGATGTTCAGGACTATTCCGATTCGGATGCCCAGTTCGGCGGCGCGGAGTTCAACACCGCCTCGCGCGATCCCGCGGGACGATTTGAGATTCCCGGCGATGGCGAGTATCGGATACTGGTTCGGGATTTGTTCCATGGCGCTGCCAGTTCGCCCCGGCTTCCGTACCGGCTGGTGGTCCGACGCGAGACGCCCTCCTTCCAGCTCGTTGCCCTCACGCTGCCGCCGCCGAAGGTGAAGGCCGATGACCGCAGCGTGGCGGCTGCCTCCACCGTGTTGCGACGTGGCGAAGTGGTGGCGGTGAAGGTGCTCGCGTATCGGCGCGATGGATTTTCGGGCGAGATCGCCTTGAACGCGACCGGACTCCCGGTCGGGGTTGTGGCGCTCCCGTCACGCATCGCCGCGGGACAGAATTCCGGTCTTCTCCTGCTGCACGCCTCCACCAATGCCTCCGGGGCCGCGTGGGTGAACATCCTGGGCTCCGCCGCCGCAGTGGCGGGATCCGCCCCACAAGTGGCGGCTCCGGCCTCCGTGGTTTGGGATCTCGCAGATACCAACATCGACCCGCCCGTCACCCGCGCCACCCGCGGATTCGCAGTGGCCGTGTGCGATGCCGAGGAGGCTCCTGTGGAACTGGTGCTCGACGCCGCCGGACCGCTCAAGACCACCCCCACGGGAACCGTATCAATTCCGGTACGCGTGATTCGTCGCGGGGATTTTCAGGGCGCCTTCACCATCAAGCCCACCGGCCGGCCCGAGTGGGACAAGGTGAAGGAGATCTCCATCGCCGAGAAGGCCACCAACGCCACCGTCGAGTTGAAGATCGCGGAATTGAAGGCTCCGGCGGGCGCGCATCCGCTCTGGGTTCAGGGCGTGGTGGTGGGCAAGTATCGCAACCAGCCTGGCGCCATTGCAGCGGCGGATGAAGAGCTCAAGGCGGCGAATGCTGCGGTCGCGGCGGCGAAGCCCGCGGACAAGGCGGCCGCGGAGCAGCGTAAGAAGAACGCCGAGGCCGCCAAGAAGTCCGCAGAAGAGCGTGCCGCGCCGCGGGATGCCGCCGTGCAGCTGTTTTCCAAGCCGCTCACGATTCAAATCGATCCGCCCGCAGCCGCGGCGCCCGCCAAATGAAGAACCGGTTTTCAACTCGGGCACCGATGCCCCGCATGTCGTGGATGGGTGCAGTGCTTGCGGTCGCCGGCACGGTCGGACTTTCGACGCAGGCAGCCGACGAAACCACGCGCAAGGCGCTGCCGGTGGCCAAGCTCACCCGGACCGAGCCCGTGGAGTTTTATCGGGACATCGTCCCCATCTTTCGCGAGAGCTGTCTGCCCTGCCACAACCGCACCACCACCAAGGCAGATCTATTGCTGGAAACGCCGGCGGACATTCTCAAGGGTGGCGAATCCGGCACGGCGCTGATTCCTGGAAAATCTGCGGAATCGCTGTTGTTCAAGGTCTCCGCGCACTTGGAAAAGCCGCGGATGCCGCCCAAGGACAACAAGGTTAACGCGCCGAATCTCACGCCGGAGCAGTTGGGGTTGCTCCAACTTTGGATCGATCAGGGAGCGAAGGCGGGTCAACAGCTTGCCGAGGTCATCCAGTGGCAGCCGATGCCGGATCGCGTGGATGCAATCATGGCGGTCGCAGTGTCCGCGAATGGACGCTACGCCGCGTGCGGACGGGGCAATCAGATTGAGGTGTATCGCATTTCCGACGGCGCGGTGTTGTCGCGTCCCGCCGATCCCACGCTCGCCGGAACCAACAGCGCTGCAGCGGGTCCCGGTGCGGCGCATCGCGACTTGGTGAATGCCCTCGCGCTCAGTCCCGACGGGGAATGGCTGGCCTCGGGTGGATTCCGCGAGGTGAAGTTGTGGCATCGCGAATACGTGCAACAGGGCGCGAAGGCGTCCACCGGATCCGAAAAGGAATCCCCTGGAATCCAGGAAGGCGGACGCGCGGTGAGTCCCGATGGTCGCGTGGCGTTGTCGATCCAGGGCGCACACGCGCTGTTGTCCGATGCGGACGGCAAGCGCTGGGTGATGGAGCTGCGCGGAGATCTCGCCGATGCCGAGGAACGGGCGGCGGCACGGCGTCGCATCACCCGACTGGGCGAGGAGTTGGGACGCGTGAAAACGCACCTGGAGATCGCCGAAAAGGAACTAGGCAACCAGCGCGAGCGCGTGAAGAAGTCGGGTGAAGCACTGGCCGCGGCGCAGGCTGCGGTGACTGCCAAACAACCGTCGGTCGATGCCGCCCGCAAGGCATGCTACGATGCCGAGACGGCATTGATCCGGCTTCAGCGGCGCCCAGCAAAGCCTGCGGTTCCGGAAGCGGAGTTGAAGGCGGCCAACGAGAAAATCACCGCCACGGGCAAGGACGTGGACAAGGCGGAGCAGGAGCTCAAGCCGCTGGTTCAGAAACTGGAGTCGGCGCGCAATGAACGGGAGCTCGCGATCGACGCCGTCGGCCGGGCCGAGCTCGTGGTCAGTGCCGATCAGATTCGCGTGGCGCGACTCACCGCAGACCGGACCCAATCGATTCGCAGCGCGGACGAGGCCGATGCCCGCGCCCTGGGCAGCCTGCCGACCGTTTTGGCCGCAGGGATTTCCCCGGATTCCCGTCGCGTGGTCACTTCGCACGCCGACCAGGTGCTCCGAATTTGGAACGCCGCCGACGGCGCCCCGGTGGACCGCATCGCGCTGTCCCAGACGCTCCAGTCCTTGAGTTTCAAAAGTGGTACAGAACTGCGCGGGGTTGCGGGCAAGTCCGAATCAATCCATCTGCGGCTCGATCCGGAGTGGGTGCCGGTGCGGAGCCTGGGCACCGATGGACGCACCAACGCCCCGGTGTTTGCCGACCGCGTGAATGCGCTGGCGTTCCGTCCCGACGGGCAGCGTCTGGCCGCGGGCGGTGGTGAGCCGACGCGTGGAGGTGACCTGTCGGTCTGGGAACCGTCCACCGGGCGGCTGGTGTTTGCGGTCCCGGCGCTGCACAGCGACAGCATTCTTTCGCTGACGTATTCACCCGACGGCACGGCGCTGTTGAGCGGCGGGGCGGATCGTTTCGGACGCGTGCTCGATGCCGCATCGGCCCGTCAGGTCCGCGCGCTCGAAGGCCACACGGGCCATGTGCTCGGCGTGGCGTGGTCGCCGGAAGGTTCGACGCTCGCGACCGCGGGGGCGGACATGGTGGTGAAGTTCTGGGACTCCGCCACGGGCGAAAAGCGCAAGCAGGCCACGGGTCTTGGGCATGAAGCCACGGCGGTGGGATTCCTCGGAGTTCCGGGCCGGGTGGTGATCGCCTCGGGCGACGGAGAGCTCCGCGTGGTGGACGACTCCGGCGGGCGCGTGAGTGCCTACGAGGGATCCTCGGATTTCGTTTACGGCCTGGGGATCAGCGGCGATTCGGAATGGATCGTCGCCGGAGGCCAGGATCGGACGCTTCGATTCTGGAAAAAGGGCGGCAAGGATCCGGTGTTCCAACGCGACGATTCGCTGGGGAATTCGTCCGCATCTGGGAAGTAGTGCGGGCGATTCTGACTCGTGAGGGGGATTCGACCGAGGAGCGAAGAACTGGACCCCAGAGCGGGATCCTGGGCCGATCCTACTTGTCCTGAATGACCATGCGTTCCCCGGCGATGGCCCGTGCGGCACGTCCGAGGGCGCTGGCGAGATCGGAGGATTGAAACGGCTTCGCCAGGTAGTCGTCCATGCCTGCGGCAAAGCACTGGTTCCGATGCTCCACCATCGCGTTGGCGGTGAGGGCGATGATGTAGGTGCGGTGCGGTTGACCGGCCTCGCGTTCCCGCAGACGACGGCAGGCCTCGTATCCGTCGAGCACCGGCATGTTGCAGTCCATGAGAACCACGTCGAAGGCCTGTTGTTGCGTGGTCTCCAGCACTTCCATGCCGTTGTTCACCGTTTCGGCATTGTATCCGAGGCGGCTCAGGAGCTTGGTGGCGAGAATGCGGTTCAGGAGGTTGTCCTCGGCGATCAGGATTCGGAGCGGCTTTGACGCGGCATCCTCGGCGGCCACCGGGGCGGGAGGTCGCGGAGCCGCAGTCGAAGCGTCTGGTGTGCTGCTCGTCGCAGGCTTTGGCTGGGCAGGCGGGGTGGCCTGAGCTGGTGTCAACGGCTGATTCTGCGACCCCGGAGTCGCTGCCGCAAGAATGGGCGTCGGGGAACTGGGGCCGGGGATTTGAACCGGCGCTTCCGCTGCCGAAGGGCGTGCGGGGGCGGCGGCGTTGAAGGATTCCGAAACCGGGCTTGTCGCAGGTGCTGATCGCGGCGGCTCCGAAAGGGCACGAAGCAGGGCTCGAAGCAGTTCGGTTCGCTTGACCGGTTTTTGGAGGCTCGCGGAAATGCCCGCCGATTCGAGCGAACCCGCGGCCGGCCGCTCGTGCGTGGACGAGAGCAACACCAGGTGGAGCTCGCGGAACAGTGCGTTGCGCGAAAGGCGCGATGCGAGCTGCATGCCGTCGGTTCTCGGCATTTGAAAATCCAGCACCGCGAGGTGAAAGGGCCGTCGGGCACTGACGGCGGCACGAAGGGCCTCCTCGGCACGATCGGCTCCCGAGACTGCCTCCGCCAGCGCGCCCCAGTGGACGAGTTGATGGATGAGAAGGAGTCGATTCGTCTCGTTGTCGTCCACCACCAGAATGCGTTTTCCAGCCAGGGCCTCGGTATCGGCGACCGGCGGGGTGGAGAGCGCCGCCGGTTCGAGCGAGATCTGGAACCAGAAGGTCGATCCGTGCCCGGGCCGGCTGTCCAGGCCGATGGTGCCCTTCATCAACTCGACGAGTCGCTTGCAAATGGCAAGTCCCAGGCCGGTCCCGCCGTACACGCGCGTGGTCGAACTGTCTGCCTGGCTGAAGGGTTGGAAGAGCCGTTCCTGCACTTCGGTGGGAATTCCCGGGCCGGTGTCCCGGACCTCGAAACGCAGCGTGATCAGGCCGTCCGAGGTGTCCTGCAGACGCCGGATGGAGAGGACGATTTCCCCCTGTTCGGTGAACTTGGCCGCGTTTCCGAGCAGGTTCAGCAGGATCTGACGAATGCGGTTGGAGTCGCCCCGCAGCCCGGTCGGGATGTTGTTGTCGAGACTCAGTGCCACCTCGATTTCTTTGCGATGCGCGGTGAAGGCGATCACGTCCACCGCGCCTTCGGTCAGCTCTCGAAGATCAAAGGTGGTGAGGTCCAGCTCCAGTTTGCCCGCTTCAATCCGGGAGAGGTCGAGGATGTCGTTGATGATCGCCAGCAGGTTGCTCGCGCTTTGTTGAACCAGACGCGTGTGGCTTCGTTGCTCGGCGTTGAGCGGGGATTCGAGCAGCAGGGCAGTGAAGCCCAGGATGCCGTTCATCGGCGTGCGAATCTCGTGACTCATGGTCGCGAGAAACTCGCTCTTGGCGCGGCTGGCGGCCTTGGCCTCGGTGGTGGCGACGAGCAGGGCTGCCTTTTGTTCCTCCAGCAGGGCGCGGGATTGCGCGATCTGCGCGGCCATGTGGTTGAGGCTGCGCCCAAGCTCGCCAAGTTCGTCGGAACGGGTGACCTGGACGCGATGTTCGAGCCGTCCCGTGGCGAGGTGTTGAATCGCTTCGATCAGGCTTCGAATCGGAAACACCAGGTTTCGTGCGAAGAGGAGAGCCAACGCTCCCGCCACCACGGCAAAGGCCAATCCGGTGCCCGCGACGATCCATGCCGCACTCCACGCATTTTTGTCCACCCCGCTCACCAGCCACTCGGCCTGCAGAACGGCGATCACCTTGCCGCTGTCACTGCGGACGGGCGCGGCAGCGGTCAGGACCATGCGGCCGGCGGCGTCATTGGTCTGAACTGCCGACGTGGGCAAGCCCAGCAGGGTGGTTCGCAGGGATTCGGTGAGTTCGATTCGGACGTTGCCCGGCTTGGAATCCGTGGACGCGAGTACATCGAGCTCCTGCTGGTACCGGGCTTCATCTCCCGGCCGCAGGACCCGCAACGGAAGAGCGTTCCCGGCGGACATCGGGTTTCGCGATTCAATGCGAACCAGGAGATCGTGAAGCACTCGGGCGGCATCGACCGGCGGGTTCGTCGAGGAGGAAAGGACGGGAATCGAATCGATCAACGAGCCCGGGATCTGAGGCGCGGCATTCCGGACGATCGTGACGAGCTCGCGTCCGTATTCCGCTGTGACGTTCGCCCGACGGAGTTCCAGAACTGTCCATGCGGAGATCCCTACCGACACCAGCACGAGTGCCACGCAGAACGCGGTGATGCGCAGGGTCATCCGCAGCTGAAGCCGGGAAGGTTTCGCAGCGGGGGTTGTCATGACGTGGGGAGGCCGGGAACGTCCTCCATTCCATGTCACGAAGGTGCATGCTTCGGGGGGGCGGACTCAATCCAAATCCCCACCTACCTTATCAAGAATGATACAAAACCCTAGCGCGAGGCCAGCTCGGCCGCCCGGGTGGTATTCGCCAGAAGCATGGCGATGGTCATCGGACCGACTCCGCCGGGATTCGGGGTGATGAATCCGGCGACGGCCTTTACTTCCTCAAACGCGACATCTCCAACCAGGCGGGTGCCCGTGGGGGTACCGGGGGCGGGGATGCGATTGACTCCGACGTCGATCACGGTCGCGCCGGGCTTTACCATGGATGCCTTGACGAATTCCGGAACGCCCATGGCCGCGATGAGAATATCGGCCCGACGGCAGTGGGCGGCCGCGTCGCGGCTCCCGCTGTGAACGATCGTCACAGTGGAATTCGCCGTGCGACCCTTCTGCATCAAAATCGAGGCCATCGGTTTTCCGACGATGTTGCCCCGGCCGAGGATGACCACTTCGGCTCCTTCGGTGCGGACGCCGGATCGGATCAGCAGTTCATGGACGCCACCGGGGGTGCAGGGAACGAATCCGTCGCTGTCCCCGAGGAGCAGCTTGCCGACGTTGAGCGGGTGGAATCCATCCACGTCCTTTTCCGGGGCCACGCGTGTGTACACGGTGGCCGATCGGATGTGCGAGGGCAGGGGAGCCTGCACCAGGATGCCGTGCCATGAGGGATCGGCGTTGAGGGCATCGATCCGGGCCAGCAGTTCAGCCTCGGTGGTGCTGACCGGAAGGACCAGCGTGGTGGAACGAAATCCGAGTTCGGCAGATTTCTTCTCCTTCATTCCCACGTACACCTGCGACGCGGGATCTTCCCCAACGCGAATGAAGACGAGTCCGGGCTGGATACCCCGGGCCTTCAATGCAGCGACCCGCGCAGCGGTTTCCGTGTGGATCTGCTGCGCAATGGCGCGGCCGTCGATTAGCTGGCTCATCCCGTGAAGCGTGAGGGTGTGAATCCGACCTGGGAGGCGGGTCTCAGAAAGCGGCTTCGATCGACTTCACCTTCAACACGGGGGTCTTCCAGCGGACATCGCGCCACTCTTCACCAGAGATCGTCACGGCCTTTCCGTGGAACTTGCTGAGGTCGATGTCGCGCGAATCACTGATCAGGTAGTCCACCACGCCTTCGCCGTGGATGCTCTTGAGTTCGTAGTATCCGGGGGCCTGAACGCTGATGGCGTTGCCCACGACGCCGTCGCGAATCACGTGGCGGGGCTTCACTTCAGCGGGGGGAACCGGGGTGGCTGCGGTCGTGATGGGCGTCGCCGGCGTGCTAATCGGAACGGCAGGGGTGGTGATCACCGGCGCGGGAGCAGGAGCAGGAGCCGGGGCCGGTGCGGCCGTTGTAACCACGGGTTGCGTGGAGGCCGCGGCAGGTGCTGAGTCGTTGGTGGCGGGCTTCAGCTGCGGTGCGTCAGCGACTTTGGTTTCCGTCGGAGCAGGGGCCGATTCCACCGGCGCCGGGGCGGCGGGCTTCGTCTCAGCGACCGGAGCCGGCTTGGTCTCCACCGGGGCCTTGGCTGCAGCGGGAGCCGTCGTGTCGATCAGGCTGCTTGCCACGTAGGCGAAAACTCCGGCCGGAGGCTCGATTTGGATCCAGTCTTCCATCGATCGCACGATGTTGACCGGGGTGCCCTGGGTGGCTTTGCCGAGTTCGCTGTAGTTCTTTCCAGGGCCGGCGCGCAGGTTGACCGTCGCGGCCTTGACCGTCTTGGCCTTGGTGTCGATCAGCGGGCCGTAAACCCAGACGGGCACTTTGGCCGGTAGCGCGATCTTGGACCAGGAGCGGGTGCTCTTGCCGTCCGCAGCCAGACCGTCCACTTCACCGAGCACCGACACGGTGTCCCCCTTCTTGAGGCTGCCGAGGATCTCCCCGTCGAAGCCGGGCTTGGCGCGGAGGTTCGTGCGATCGCCCGTCACAGTGGCGGGGATTTGCGCGTTCGCGGAAAGGAACGTCAGCCAGGCGGCACCGGCGGAAAACAGGGCGGTTCTCAGAGTGGTCGATCTCATAAAACTCGGTCTCAATCTCAGGCTCGGAATTCGGCTCAAACTTGGGCTCAATCGGTTGAATCGGAGCCGGGGGGAACCCTCCGACCTCAGGCGGAAGGCCGCAAGAGGGATTTAATCTCGGATTCGGTCAGAATACGCCATTTTCCCGGGGGAAGTTCCCCGAGTTTGATGGACCCGATTTGCACCCGGCGGAGGTGCTCCACCTCGTGTCCGAGCACTTCAAAGAGTCGGCGGACCTCGCGGTTCTTCCCCTGCGCGAGCTCCAATTCCACGATGCTGTGGGTGTTGTTGGCGGAAAGAACCTTGGCCCGCTCGGCCTTCAGAATCTCGCCGTCGTGCTCCACGCCGTCGGTGAAACGGTTCACCTCGGCCTGGCCCACCTTGCCACGGACCACGGCCTGATACTTTTTGTGAACGCCAAAACGGGGGTGGGTCAGCTTGAGGCTGAAATCCCCGTCGTTGGTGAGGAAAAGCAGGCCTTCGCTGTCGCGGTCGAGCCGTCCCACCGGGAACAGGTTGGTCCAGTCCTCGGGAAGGAGATCAAAAACGGTACGGCGGCCCAGATCGTCGGAGCGCGTGCACAGGAATCCGACGGGCTTGTTGAGGGCGGCGTACACCTTTCGACGGGTCCGGACCTGTTGTCCGTCGACCGTGATGCGTGCCGCCACCGGGTCCACCTTGGTGCCGAGTTCGGTGACCGTCTTGCCGTTCACGCCGACCCGACCCTCCACGATGAGACGCTCGGCGGCGCGGCGGGAGGCCACGCCGGCGTCGGCGAGAAATTTTTGAAGTCGGATCATGAGCGATGCCAAATCTGAAGCCGAGTCGCGGACCGTTCCGTGTCTTTCGAATCCTCTGGATCAACGGATCGATGAAGCTTGGAACCGCCCCAACTCAAACAAACCAGGACCAGCCCACCCAACGTCGAACGTCGTCGAAGGACAATCCAAAATGCAAAAAAGCACCCATTGCCGGCTGCCGGGCTCCCACGGGAGGAGAACCGGAACGGGCAATGGGTTGCCGAAACTTGGTGCTGGAGCAGGGGACGGGGAGCGGAGATTCCGAAACCCGAATGGCCTGCTGACCGGCTCGCGGCGCCTTACTCTGGGGGCTTGGTCTTGCGGAGACCGGTCACGCGCTCGCCGTCTTTCCATTGGGCGCGGGACTTGAGAATGGCGACGCGCTCGAAGCGCTTCAGGACGTTGCGCTTTCCGCCGGTGGAGGCGGCGGCGCGGAGGCTGCGGTGCTGGGACATAAAACTGGTCGTAATCGCGTTGCTACAGATCCGTGAGGACAGCCTTCCGGCCGTCCAGCGGAGCGGGGTTGTTACCAGAGCATCGAAACGATGCCAATGGTTTTTCGAGGCGGAAGCGGGTTGATTCGATCCCAAGATGCGGTGTTGGGGGCGGTTTTTGGCGAAAATGCGCGAAAAATCCCTCAGTGCGACCCACGAACCGGGAAAATGAAAAAGGGACGTTGGCGCGGCGGATGTCAGCGGCCGTTGAACCGGATTCCAGGCTTGGCGGGAACCGCGCGGTTGGACAGGGTTTCACCGTGAAATCCCTCCTCGCACTGGCTGCCATCCTTTTCCTGGCCGGATGTTCGACCACTCACGTTGCCAAGTCCCGGGTTTCTCCGGTTCCAGGGACGCAGGTCAGCCGGCGCTTTGTCGGGGTTGTCCAAAAGACCAATCAGCTCGACTACCTCCTCTACGTCCCGAAGGCCGCCGCGACCGAGCCGGCCAAACGCTGGCCGCTGGTCCTGTTTCTGCACGGCGCAGGAGAGCGGGGAACGAATGTAAATCTGGTGGCCGTTCACGGCCCTCCCAAGCAGGCCGCGGCCGGGCGCGAGTTCCCCTTCATCCTCGTGTCACCGCAGTGCCCCTCGAATCAAACCTGGGACAACGAGGCGCTGATTGCCCTCATCGACACCATTCAGTCGCAGGTGCCCGTGGATCCCACGCGCATCTATGTCACCGGCCTGAGCATGGGCGGCTACGGCACGTGGAGCCTGGCACTTCGTTATCCTGAGAAATTCGCAGCCGTGGCCCCGGTCTGCGGCGGTGGAGATCGCATCCGCGCCCTGCTGCCCTCGCAGCAACAGGCGTTGAAGACCCTCGGCGTCTGGGCCTTTCACGGAGCCAAGGACAACGTGGTGCCCCTCTCGGAGAGCGAACGCATGGTGGATGCCTTCAAGCGCGCCGGCGTGTCGGACATCCAGCTGACCGTCTATCCCGACGACGGCCACGACTCCTGGACCCACGCCTACAACGAGCCGAAGTTCTACGACTGGCTTCTCAGCCATCGTCGCTGAACGCGAGTGGAGCTTTCAGCACCTCACGACGCATTTGTCCAAGGTTGGGGTGATCCGGTGCTAGCGGGATGTTGGGATTCGGGAGTTCACTGATGCCGATGCCGTTCTCGGGATTCCATCGTGATCTCCGCGCAACGGACGCTACACGTTTACACTTATGAACTTATTTGCTGCTGGGAAATCGAGGTCGGCGCTTCGGACGATTTGCGGGATGCTCGCGGTACTCGCGACCGGGGCGGTTTGTCTTCTGTCCGCCGCACCGTTGCCGTCGCTCCAAGTCTCCGAGAACCGACGCTTCCTGGTCACGCAGGATGGGAAGCCGTTTTTCTGGATGGGCGACACCGCCTGGGAATTGTTCCACCGGTTGAATCGCGAGGAGGCCGCGGAGTACCTCGGCACGCGGGCGTCGCAGGGATACAACGTGGTTCAGGCGGTGGCCCTGGCCGAATTTGACGGGCTCACCGTCCCGAATGCGTACGGCGTGCTTCCGTTGCAGGACAACGATCCGCGACGCCCGGTGGAGGCGTATTTTCAGCACGTCGATTGGATTGTCGCCGAGGCGAACCGGCGCGGCATCTACGTGGGATTCCTTCCCACCTGGGGCGACAAGTGGAACAAAAAGTGGGGGGCCGGACCGGAGATCTTCACCCCGGAGAACGCGCGGGTTTGGGGCGAATGGATCGGCCGTCGGTACCGCAATGCAGGGCTGGTGTGGATTCTTGGCGGTGACCGTCCGGTGGAAACTCCGGCGCAGCGCGCGATTGTCATCGCCATGGCCGAGGGGCTCCGGGCGGGAGACGGCGGAGCGCATTTGATCACCTTTCATCCCACCGGTGGAAGCGGCTCGGCCGAGGTGTTCCACAGTGAACCGTGGTTGGATTTCAACATGCGGCAGAACGGCCACAATCCGGAGTACACCGGGCACTACGACAAGACCTCCAACGACTACAAGCGGACCCCGGTGAAGCCGGTGCTCGACGGAGAGCCGATCTACGAAGGCCATCCGGTCAGTTTCAATGCGAAGAATTTTGGACACTCGGTCGCGGCCGACGTGCGGCGTCCGTTTTACTGGGATGTGTTCTCGGGCGCGTTTGGGCACACCTACGGGCATCACTCGGTGTGGTCGATGCACCAGATGGGGCGGGTTCCGGTGAACTCTCCGATCATGTCGTGGCGCGAGGCGATTCGGGAGCCGGGATCAATCCAGATGGGATATGGCCGGAAGCTGATCGAATCGCGACCCTTCCTCACCCGAGTTCCAGACGACTCAATTCTGGTACCCACCGAATATCCCACCCTCGTTCCTGGTGCTGGCACGCGACGTTTCGTGGCCACGCGCGATACGGATCGGAGCTATGCCATGGTGTACATGCCGGTGGGCCGTCCGGTAACCGTGCGGATGGATTCAATCCACGGGAAGAAAGTGAAGGCCTGGTGGTTTGATCCCCGCACCGGCAAGGCGGTGTCGATTGGTACCTTTGAATCGCAGGGAACCCGCACCTTTCAATCCCCCACTCCGGGCGAACTTCTCGACTGGGTGTTGGTGCTCGACGATGCGTCGCGACGTTACCCGGCCCCGGGAGTTGGCCGCTGAGCGGCAGTTGCGACGGCAGTGCAGCGCCGTCGTTACCGGACTTAGACCCGCGCTTCGGAATCGCCGAACCACCAATCTCTCAGCCCGATCTTCGATCTCCGACTACTCATGCCCCCCGGCGTACTTTCGTTCTCCGGCTGGGATTGCAACGGTCAGCCAGTTCTGACGCGGCGGAACCGGACACGTGGCGAAGGGCGTGAACGCGCAGGGCGGGGTGTAGGCGAAGTTGAAGTCCAACACCACACTGCCATCTGCCGACGGCATCGGAGCGTGCAGAAAACGTCCGCCGCCGTAGGTGCTCTTTCCTGAAGTTCCGTCGCGGAACACAAACCACAGATCGTGCGTCTCGTCGTCTTCCGTGGCTTCCAGCGTTTGCTCCACGCCGTGAAGTTTGAACCGCACCACCCCGGCCGATGGTGTGGGGGTGACGGCTCCGGTGACGTCGGCGATCTGGATCATTCGCCCCTTGGCCGGTGCTTCCAGTTTTCCCACCACCTTCATCGTTTCGGAATAGGGGAAATACTCCAGGCCCTTGAAGTGCACGCGCGTGGGTGCCAGCGGATCCTTCACGCGCAATGCCACGCGGGGTCCCCGGTAAATCACAAACATGCGCAGATCCCCCACTTGGAGAATCGGGGGATCGTTCGTTTCGGTGACCGGGGAGAGCAGCGAGGAATCCGCACCGGCGTCATGCAGGTGCGTCGAGACTCCGGGAGCGGCGGTGAATTTCACCGTGCGCCCGGTTCGAACGAGTTCGCCCACGACCTCCGGCGCGCGTCCGGCCGGAAGATGCAGCGTTGCCGTGGGGCCCGATCCGAGCACGTGGCGTCCTTCCTCCATCCACAGCAATCCCACCAGCGTGGCCCATCCGTTGGTGCCGGCGATCGAAACGGCCCGGCGCTGCTTGAAGGCGTCCCAGGATTGGGGCGGCGCTGTTCCGGCCGACCGGTCCACGGAGGCGCAGCCGGCCAGCATGCCGGTGAGCAAGAGTGCTGGAACGCAGGTTCGAACCCACGCGGGGAACAACGTCATGCGCGAGCCATAACGCGGAGGTGGGGAACTGGAAATCAAAATGCCGCGATGGCGCGGGCTTGTCGGAGGCCCGGCAAGACGGCACAACCAGCGCCACCCGCTGCTCCGATCCGCGGGTCCATGCTCAAGCTCATGAATTTTTCCGACTTCACCGAGTTTAATCACGTCCCGGGCTCCGCGCCCGCGGGGAGGCGCGCATGCTGACGCCTGCCGCCATCGCCGACGGACGCGGGGCGTTTGTCCTCGATGAAATTGAAGTCGACTCGCCCCAGGCCGGCGAAGTGTTGGTGGAGATGCGCGCCGCGGGGATCTGTCACACGGATCACGCGTCGCTCTCGTGGAAGCGTCCGCTGGTGATGGGACACGAGGGCGCGGGCGTGGTGCGCGAAGTCGGCGAGGGCGTGTCGCACGTCGCCCCCGGTGATGCCGTGTTGCTGAATTGGGCGATTCCGTGCGGCGACTGTTTTCAATGCCGGCGTCAGGCCGAAGTGTTGTGCGAACACAGCAAGCCGGCCCACGTGATGGAGCCCTCGCTCGGACACGCGCATCGCGACGGCACCCGGTGGCGCGGCCAGCCGGTGGACCGGTCGTTTAATCTGGGAACGCTGTCCGGTCTCGCGCTGGTGCGCGCGGCCGCGGTGACGCCGCTGGGGGCGGGCATTCCGTTTGCCAGTGCAGCGATTGTGGGATGCGGGGTCATGACCGGATTTGGTTCAGCGGTGAATGTGGCCAAGATCCAGCCCGGCGATTCCGTGGTGGTGATCGGTTGCGGCGGCGTGGGGTTGAATGTGATCCAGGGCGCGCGACTCGCCGGGGCAGGAAAAATCATCGCGGTGGATCGCCGTGAATCGAGCCTCGCCACGGCACGGCGTTTCGGCGCGACCGACACGGTGGTCGCCGCCGCCGAGGATCGCGAACTCGCCGCGGTTTCGGAACAGGTTCGCAAACTGACCGCCGGACGCGGGGCCGACTTCGCCTTCGAGGCCACCAGCGTGCCTCATCTGGCCTTCACCCCGTTGCGCATGATCCGCGACGGCGGCATGGCGCTGCAGGTCAGTGGAATCAATGACCCGGTCACGGTGTCCATGCCGTGGTTCATGTGGAACAAGACCTACGTGACCCCGCTCTACGGCGGCTGTGTTCCCGGTCGCGACTTTCCGCGCATCTTCAATCACTACCGGCGCGGCGAGCTGCAGCTCGACGAACTGGTGACCCGCGAGTACCCGCTTGCGAAGTTGTCCGAGGCCATCGACGACATGATGGAAGGCCGCAATGCCAAGGGTGTGATCGTGTTTTGAAATCCTGTTTGCCCATGTTTGAAACGCTGGAACTTTCCGACCCCGCACTCGAATTCGAGGGGCTCCGCTGGGTTACCTTGAACAGTCCGTCGCTCGGCCATCGCGCCGACATCACGCTGCACGTACCGCCGGAGGTCGCGGGTCGAAGCCATGTCCCGCTGGTGATTCTGCTCCACGGGATTTACGGATCCCACTGGGCCTGGGCGATGAAGGGCGGTGCGCACCGGACTGCAGCGCGGCTGATTCGCGAGGGAGCCATTCCACCGATGGTTCTCGCCATGCCGAGCGATGGCCTGTGGGGCGAAGGGTCGGGCTACGTCCCGCACGTGCCCGCAAAGGGCGTGACTGCCGCTGGAGGAATTCCCGATTTTGAACGCTGGATCGTGGAGGATGTTCCCGCCGCAGTCCGACAGGCGGTGCCGGCGGTGAGTTCCGAATCCCCGATCTTTGTCGCGGGTCTGAGCATGGGCGGCTTCGGCGCGTTGCGCCTTGCGGCGAAGTATCCGGAATGGGCCACCGCGGCGTCCGGTCATTCCTCGGCAACGCGTGCGCAGCAGTTGGAGAAATTTTCCAGCGGCCCCATCAGTCAATACAGCCCGGCAGCGATGGATCAATCAGTGCTCGATGCCATGCTCGCAAACATGTCGCGTCTGCCGCCGATCCGCTTCGATTGCGGCGAGGACGATTTTCTCGTGGAGCACAACCGCGAGCTGCATCGAACCTTGGAAGCCCTCGCGATTCCCCACGAATACGAGGAATTCCCCGGAGCCCACACGTGGCCGTACTGGACTGAACATCTCGCGGATTCGCTTCGGTTTTTTGCGCGTCAACTGAAGTGAGAAGATCCCGCGGTTCGATCCGGGCTTTACCCGGCGGCGTGGCTCGCGTAGATCGGCCGGCATGAAATTCGGTCGATGGATCGCCGCGGCGACGTGCATGGGAGCCCTGTGGGTCTCGGGATGTGCTTCCAAAAAAGGAACACCCGGGATGCTGCCGGCGGTGCCCAAGATGACCGCGCTGGAAACCGACCGTCAGTTTGCCCGGCTGGCCATGCAGATTCCGCCGGCCGACGCCTTTGCGCGCTACACCGATCCGCGCTCGGTCGAGCTTCCTCCTGCGGGGCCTCCCGTGGTGGGCACGGAGGCCATTCGCGCCGGTCTCGAGGGAGTCCCGGCCGGTGCGTTGAAATGGGAACCGCAGGGCGGCGAAACCGCGCGCAGCGGCGACCTCGCCTGGACCTGGGGCAACTACATTCTCCACGGCCGCAAGGCCACGGTGACGGGAAAATATCTCAGCATCTGGCACATGAGGCCGGACGGCACCTGGGGCCTCGCGGTGGATATCGGCAACGAGGTCATTCCCCCGCCTGCGCAGCCGCCGACCGATGCCGCACCGGCCGCCGGGGTTCAACCGGCGCCGGCTCAGGTTCAATGAGCGCGCAGCAGGCGCTATAAACTCAGACTCAGTCGAGTCCGCTGGCCTTCTTCGCCCGGGCCAGGGTTTGGCGCGCAATGACGGTGGCCCGCTGGGCTCCGTCGGCGAGGATCTTTTGCACCGCTGCAGGATCCGCCGCGAGTTCCGCGCGACGCGCCCGGTAAGGCGCGAAGTAGTTCCAGAAGTATTCGAAAAACGCCTTCTTCAGGCTGCCGTAGCCATAACCGCCGGCGCGCAGCAGTTCCTCCTGCCGGGCTCCTTCCTCGGCGTTCAGCAGCTTGAAGAGCTGCACCACCACGTTCTTTTCAGCATCGGGCTTGGGCTCCTCGGGGGTGCGGCTGTCCATCACGATCCCCATGATCTTCTTCTTGGTCGCCTTTTCGTCGCCGAAGAGTTCGATCGTGTTGTTGTAGCTCTTGCTCATCTTCTGCCCGTCGAGCCCGGGCACCACCGCCACCGATTCCTGGATGCGCGGCTCGGGGATGACGAAGGTCTCGCCATAGATGTGATTGAACTTGAGCGCGATGTCGCGGGTGACCTCGAGGTGCTGCTTCTGGTCCTTGCCCACCGGCACCACGTTGGAGTCGTACAGCAGAATGTCCGCAGCCATCAGCACCGGGTAGGCGAACAATCCATGGTTCACCGATCCGATTTCGCCGTCGCCGAGTTTCGCGACCTTGTCCTTGAAGCTGTGGCAGCGTTCCAGCAGGCCCATGGGCGTGATGGTGGTGAGCAACCAGGCGAGCTCGGTGTGTTCCGGGACGTCGGATTGACGCCAGATCACGGCCTTCGCGGGATCGAGTCCGCAGGCGAGCCAGTCGAGGGCCACGTCGAGGGTGAACCGGCGCCGCAGATCGGCATCGGTGAGCGACGTCATCGAGTGGTAGTTGGCGATGAAATAGAACGCCTCGCCCTGATTCTGGAGCTGGATGGCGGGCAGCATGGCGCCGAAGTAGTTGCCCAGGTGAAGGGCACCACTCGGCTGGATGCCGGTGAGAATACGCATCGGGCGATTCTGCCGTCGAACCGGGGACGGTGCAATCGGAGCGTTGAGGTGGGGGAGAGCTGTTTTGGCCGGTTTGAGTGTGAACGGATCTTGCGTTCACTCCGGGCAATTCCCGGGCAGCCCTTGCCAAGAAGCGCGGCGCGCCGGAATTCCTCCTCCGCTTTCCTACACCGGTCATGATTAACCTCACCCGTCTCTATTGTGGTGTCTCCCAGTCCGCGGACGCCCTGCGCTACGGCCAGGGACACGGCGCTCCCCGGACTGCCAGCGAACGAAAACCCATCGTCGTCTGGAACATCACCCGGCGGTGCAATCTCAAGTGCATCCACTGCTATTCCGATTCGGACGCCCGCGAATACCCGGGTGAACTGAACTGGGACCAGTGCACCAACGTGGTGAAGGATCTGGCCGGTTTCGGCGTCCCCGCCGTGCTGCTTTCCGGCGGCGAACCGCTCGTTCATCCGCGCTTCTTCGACATCGCCACCATGGCCCGCGAGGCCGGCCTCCGGCTCACGCTGTCCACCAACGGCACGCTCATCGATCCCGCCGCGGCCGAACGGATCAAGGCCCTCGGGTTCTCCTACGTCGGCATTTCCCTCGATGGCATCGGTGCCACCCACGATCACTTCCGCGGACGCGTCGGGGCCTTTGAAAAGGCCGTTCGCGCATTCCGCAACTGCAAGGCGGTCCAGCAAAAGGTCGGACTCCGTCTCACCTTGTCGCGACACAACCTCGACGACCTCGACGGCATCCTCGACTTCATCGAAAAGGAAAACATCGACCGCGTGTGCTTCTACCACCTCGTCTACAGCGGACGCGGACGCGGCATGGTGGACGTAACCCACCAGGACAGCCGCAAGGCGCTCGACAAGATCCTCGAACGCACCCAGCGCTGGGCGGCCGACGGCACGCCGCGCGAAGTGCTCACCGTCGATCAACCGGCCGATGGTCCCTACCTCTACATGCGCCTGCTCCGGGAAAATCCCGAGCGCGCCCATCAGGTGCTCGACCTGCTCAAGTGGAACGGCGGCGGCGCCAACAGCTCCGGCACGGGCATCGGGAACATCGACACCCAGGGCAACGTGCATCCGGACCAATTCTGGCAATCGCTCACGCTGGGCAATGTGAAGGAGCGTCCGTTCAGTGAAATCTGGAGGGATCCCGCCAACGCCCTGCTTTCGAATCTTCGCAATCGCAACGAACACCTGCGCGGCCGCTGCGCCAACTGCCGGTTCCTCGGCGTCTGCGGCGGAGGATTCCGCGTGCGTGCGGTTCAGGTGTACAACGATCTCTGGGCCTCCGATCCGGCCTGCTACCTGGAGGAACGCGAGATCGCCAAGACCGCCTGATCTCGGAATCAGGGCGGGGTTGGAGTTTGAGCGGCGGAATCCTGCATGGATTTGAACAGGCGGGGTGGGTAGGTTCGTCGGTGTTCCCAGCCGCCCACGCCGCATGTTCCGGTCCGCCGTCCGATCCAACCTGTTCCGTCCCTTCCTGAGCCCCGTGCTTGGGCTGCTGGCGGTTGCTTGGATAGGGTCGGTCCTTGACCCGCAGGCCGCCACCGCGGCGACCACGCCGCTTCCCTCCGCCGATCATTGGTCGTTCAAACCGGTTCAACGTCCATCGCCGCCAGCGGTCTCCCGGCCGGAATGGGTCCGTACCATTCCTGATCAATTCATTCTGGCCCGACTCGACCGCGCCTCGCTCGCCCCATCCCCCGAGGCCGATCGTCGAACGCTGCTGCGACGCCTCAGTTTTGATCTGCGCGGTCTGCCTCCATCTCCCGAGGAGCTGAACGAATTCCTGGCCGATGAGCGTCCCGGTGCGTGGGAATTCTGGTTGGAACGGTTTCTCGCCTCCGCCGCGTACGGGGAACGCTGGGGACGTCACTGGCTGGATGTGGCGGGATATGCCGATTCCAACGGCTACTTCAACGCCGACTCGGATCGTCCGCTCGCGTGGAAGTACCGGGACTATGTCGTCCGCTCGCTGCGCGCCGACAAACCGTTTGATCAATTTATTCGCGAGCAGATCGCCGGGGACGAGCTGGCCGGATTTGTCCGCGACGGCGACGTGCGTCCGGGCACCGAGGACCTGCTCATCGCCACGCATTTTCTGCGGAATCCGCCCGATGGCACGGGAGAAAGCGATGGCAATCCGCTCGAGGTCAAGGTGGACCGCTACACCGTGCTCGAAGGCGCGGTTCAACTCGTGGGCAATGCCTTCCTCGGGGTGACGCTTCAATGCGCGCGCTGCCACGATCACAAGTTCGAGCCGGTGCGGCAGACCGATTACTACGCGCTCGAAGCGGTGCTGCGTCCGGCCTTCGATCCCGAGGCTTGGGTGAAGCCGCAGGCCCGCACGGTCGGACTCGCCTCCCGCGCTGAACGCGAGGCGCGCGCGCGGGCCGTGGAGGCGCATCAGAAGTCGGTGAAGACGCTCGAAGACGCGATCACCGCCGTGCAGACCCCGTTTCGTCGGCGCTGGGTTGAAGAAGCACTCGCTGCGGCGAAAACCCCGGAGTCCAAGGCGATCCTGGAAGCCTTCGACACCCCGGAATCCAAACGCAGCGACGCGGCGAAAAAGCGGTTGAAGGATCACGCGTCCCTCGTGGAGGTGGAGGAATCCCGGCTGTTGGAGAAGTTCCCTGAACTCAAGGCCGCCCTCGCGCCGCTGCGGGAATCGCTCGCCAGGCAACAGGCCTCTGCGCCGAAGCCGTTCGACATCGTATCTCTTTTGAGCGAACCCGCGACCGCGGCGCCTGCGCATCATCTTCTGCTCCGGGGCAACCATGCCAACGAAGGCGCGGAAGTGGGGCCGGGAGTTCCCGAACTCCTCGCAGGCGATTCGGTGAAGTTCACGCTCGCCGGGGATCGCAATCCATCGAGTACGAGCGCGGGCACGACGGGGCGTCGACTGGCGCTGGCGAATTGGCTGACCGATCCGCGACACCCGCTGGTGGCCCGCGTGTGGGTGAACCGCGTTTGGAAACTTCACTTCGGTGAGGGGCTGGTCGCCACGGCCGACAACCTCGGGCGCAGCGGTGCGGTGCCGTCGCATCCTGAGCTGCTGGATTGGCTCGCGTCGGAGTTCGTAAGCTCCGGCTGGAGCCTCAAGCATCTGCACCGGCTCATTCTCAATTCCGCCACATGGCGTCAGTCGTCGCGATTCGACGACCGCACCGGTGCCTCGGCCGCTCTCGCGGAAAAGGCGCGGCAGGTGGACGGATCCAACCGGCTGCTCTGGCATTATCCCATTCGCCGATTGGATGCCGAGGGCCTGCGCGATTCCATGCTCGCGGCGAGCGGCGAACTCGACACCCGCATCGGCGGCGCCTACACGCCGATCCAGGTGGATTCCACCGGCCAGATTCAAATCGCCGAATCCGCCGCCGGGGCGCATCGGCGAACGCTTTATCTTCAACAACGCCGGACCCAGCCGGTGAATCTTCTCGAAGTCTTTGACGGTCCGCAGCCCAACCCGGTTTGCATCCAACGCAATCCCTCCACGGTGGTGCTTCAATCGCTTTCGCTGCTGAATTCCGAATTCGCCCGCAAGCGCGCCGCCGCCATGGCGCAACGGGTTCTCACGGGAACGTCCACGGACACGGCGTCGCGTCTGGATGCCGCGTTTGAACTCGCGGTCGGACGTCCCCCCTCGGAGCCCGAGCGCAACGCCTCGATCTCGTTTCTGAATTCCCGGTGCCCGGACTCTGCGCCGGAGACCGTTCACCGCGCCTGGGCGAATTTCTGTCAGATGCTCCTCGCCGGAAACGCCGCCGTGTATGTCGAGTAACTCCCCGTTTTCCTTCAATCGCCGCGCCTTCCTCCGCACCTCCGCGGGCGGGCTCGGGTCGCTCGCGCTGTCGCACCTGCTCGCGGCCGAAGGCACGGCGGGCGCCCCGTCGCATCGACCGCTCGCGCCGCATCCTCCCGGTTCGCGTCCGCGGGCGAAATCGGTCATCTGCCTTTTCCAACACGGCGGACCGAGCCAGATGGATCTCTTCGATCCGAAGCCAGAGCTCAACCGGCTCGATGGACAAAATTATCCGGGCGATCTCGAAATCCACTTCGACAAACAGGCCGGCAAGATGCTGCGCTCGCCGTTCCAGTTCCGTCGCTACGGCCAGTGCGGCATGGAACTTTCGGAGCTGCTGCCTCACACGGGATCGATCTGCGACGACATCACGCTGGTGCGGTCGATGAAGACGGATTCGGTCGATCACGAATCCGCCCTTCGCCTCATTCACAGCGGCAAATTCCAGGCCGGCCGGCCCACGCTCGGCGCGTGGGTGTTGTACGGACTCGGCACCGAGCGACAGGACCTTCCCGCCTACGTGGTGCTTTCGGATCCGGGCGGACTTCCCGTCGATGGCATCCGCAACTGGACCTCCGGTTGGCTCCCGGCGGAATACCAGGGCACGCAACTCCGCAGCGAGGGAACGCCGGTGTTCAACCTCGCCACGCCCAGAGAAGTGACGCCGGCGATTCGACGCGACCAGCTCGCCCTGCTGGAGAGTTTGAACCGGCAGCACCTCACGCGTCACCCGGGGCACCCGGAGCTCGAGGCGCGCATTACCAATTTTGAAATCGCCGCCCGGATGCAGACCTCGGTCGGAGAAGTCCTCGATCTGGAACGGGAACCGGAGTCGGTCCGACGCCTGTACGGACTCGACCATGCCGACAAGGCCACGGCCAACTACGCGCGTCGTTGCCTGATGGCGCGCCGGTTGGTGGAACGCGGCGTGCGGTTTGTGCAGGTGTACCTCAGCGGACAACCGTGGGACACCCACGACAAAAACGCCGACCGCCTTCGCGATTTGTGTCGGATGACCGATCAACCCAGCGCCGCCCTGGTGCAGGACTTGAAGCAACGCGGCCTGCTCGACGACACCATCGTGCTCTGGACCGGGGAATTCGGACGTCTCCCGATTTCCCAGGGCAAGGACGGCCGGGATCACAACCGTCATGCCTTCTCGTTGTGGATGGCGGGCGGTGGATTCAAGAAGGGGCATGTCCACGGGGCCACCGATGAATTTGGATACCGCTCCGTGGACCAGGTGGTGCGGGTGTACGACCTCCACGCCACGCTGCTCCGCGCACTCGGGCTCGATCACACGCGGCTCACCTATCCGCACGAGGGACGCGACGACAGCCTCACCGACTCCACCGTCACGCAGGCCGAAGTGGTGGAATCCCTGCTCAGCTAAATCCGCCCCGAACATGACTTCTCATTCTCTGCGAAGGCACCCGGTTTCATTCGTTGCCCGATGGTGCGGGCTGGTTTCGGTTCTCGTGGCGGTGGTGAGTCATGCTCTCGTCCACGCCGCGCCTGCCGGTGGACTCGGGTTTCAGACCAACGACGTGGTCGTGTTGGTTGGTGGATCTTCCGCGGTGGCGGAGAACGCGTCGGGAATTCTCGAAACCGCGCTCTTGCTGGCGCATCCGCGACATCAGCTGCGAATCCGCAATCTCGCCAAGGAAGGCGACACGGTGTTCTCGCGTCCGCGCGAAGTGAACTATCCCGACCTCGCCCAGCAGGTGCGTCGCACGCAGGCCTCGGTGATCGTGGTGCAGTTTGGCCGGGCCGAGGCGTTGTCGGGGCCCGCGCGTCCGACCGAATTTCGCGCCGCCTATCTCGGACTTCTGGAGGAGTTGCGGCAGGTGACGCCGCGGTTGGTGCTGGTCACCCCAACGCCGTTCGAACGCGGCGCTCCGCCGTTGCCCGATTTGGAACCGCGGAATTCGGTGCTCGATGCCTACTCTGAAATCATTCGCAGCATCGCCCGCGAGCGCGGGCTCATGCTCTGGGATGTGGCGGCTGCATTGAAGCCTGAGGCGAACGCAAAGGCTCGACGCACCGTGGATGGACTTCAGCTTTCGTCCGCCGGGGAGCGCGCGGTCGCGTCGTCGGTGGTGCGACAATTGGGAAATGCCCCGCTGGCAGATGCCCTCATGCGCTCCGAAGGCGGCGTCTGGTCGGATCCCCGCGTGAAGGATCTGCAGTCGGCTGTTGTGGAGAAAAACCGGCTCTGGTTCCTCTACGTGCGTCCGACCAACTGGGCCTTCCTCGGAGGAGATCGCACCGAACAGCAAAGCAGCCGGGATCATCGGGATCCGAAAATTCGCTGGTTTCCTCAGGAAATTGAACAGTTCGTGCCGCTCATCGCCGAGGCGGACCGGCGGATCGCCGGCAGGACACCGCAACTCCAACCTTCTTCCACGCTCCGATGATCCTGAATTTCTCGCGCCGTTTCTTCGCGACTCTCCGGGTGCTGGCGGCGGGCGGCGGACTGGCTGTACCGATTCTGGGGCAGGGGGTGGATCCCCTCGATCCGGCGACGGAGCGCGCCTCGTTCCGCGTGGCGCCCGGGTTTGATGTCACCCTGTTCGCCTCGGAGCGCGAGGGCGTGATCAAGCCGATCCAAATTCGGTTCGATCCCGATGGCCGCCTCTTCGTGGTTGGCAGCACCGTGTATCCGCAGATCCGGCCAGGGCAGGCGGCCGAGGACAAGGTGATCGTGGTGGAGGATCGCGATGGCGACGGCCGCGCGGATCGCACCACGGTGTTTGCGGATGGATTGATGATCCCGAGCGGACTCGAGTGGGGACACGGCGGCGTGTACGTGGGAAGCAGCACCGAGTTGGTTCATCTCCGCGACACCGACGGCGATGGCCGTGCGGACGAGCGCACCGTGGTGTTCCGTGGGTTTGGCACGGGCGACATGCACCAGACGATCAACTCCTTCGCCTGGGGCCCGGCGGGGGAGCTTCTGTTCTCGCAGGGGCTGCATGCCGAATCGCGGGTGGAAACGCCCTGGGGGGTGGAGGAATTGAACCATGCCGGCGTGTGGCGCATGTGGCCGCTGCAGCGACGGCTGGAACCCTTCTGGTCCGGCGCGATGGGGGCACACAATCCGTTTGGAAATGTGTTCGACCGCTGGGGCCAGCCCTTCGTGTTCGCGGGCAATGGACACGGTGTGTACCACCTCACGCAGGCGATGATTCCCACGGATCATTTCCTCGAACAGCGGTCGATCTGGAACCAGGGACGCAAATTCGGCGGCGGTGATGTGGTGGATAACAGCCACTGGCCCGCGGCGAATCAGGGCGAGTTCATCACCGGAGGCTATTTGCAAAACACCGTGGAACGGTTCCGCATGACCCCGGTGGGATCGACCTTTCGCGCGGAGCGACTCGCGCCATTGATTGAATCGACGAACACCGCGTTTCGAATCGTGGATGCGCGGTTCGGACCCGATGGAGCGCTGTATTTGTGCGACTGGTACAATCCGGTGATCGGGCATTACCAGACGAGTTTCCGTCATCCCGATCGAGACAAGGGGCACGGCCGCATCTGGCGCGTGACGGCTCAGGGACGTCCGCTCGTGTCGTGGAAGCCTCTGCGTGGACGCTCCACCGCCGCGCTCCTCGATGAGCTGATTTCCACCGAGCGATGGAATCGTCAGATGGCGCAGCGCGAGCTTTCCGATCGGCCGCCCGCTGCGGTGCTGCCAGAACTTCGCGCTTGGTTGAAGCGGATGCCGTCAAACGCACCGCGGCTGGACGAAGCGCGGTTCGCCGCTTTGGGCGTGGCTGCGGGACTCGAAGCGGTGGAGCCCGACCTCTTGCGGGAGGCCTCGCTGTCGCTGAAGCCGGAGGTCCGCGCCTTCGCCGCTCGCGTGGCCGGGCACTGGGCGGATCGGCTCGCGCGTCCGCTGGAGGTGCTGTCCCGGTTGGCGTTCGATCCACATCCTCTGGTGCGTTTGGAGGCGGTGGTGGCCTGCGCCTACGTTCAAGAGGCGCGCGCCGTGGAGGTTGCCGCGATGGTCGCCGAGTACCCGTTGGATCCGGCCATCGAGTACGCCTTTGTTCAATGCGTTCAGCAGCTGCGTCCGCTCTGGGCCCCGCAGCAGCAGGCGGGAACCCTGACATTTGAAGGGCGGGCGGAACGATTGAATCTCTTCTCCCGCGCCCAGGGCGGGGCCGAGGCGGCCCGGTTCGCTGCGGGGCGATTGCGTCGCATCGCGGAAGTGGCCCTCGATGAACCCACGCTTTGGAGCCTCGTGTCCACCGTCGGGGAACGCGGCGACGCTGCCGACCTGGCTGCGCTGCTCCCGGTGCGGAGTTTCACCATCGGCACCAACTACCTCTCCGCGCTTCATGCCTCGGCGCTCGCACTGGCGGAGCAGGGAAGCCGCGCGCGGGGAATTCGGCCGGATCCTGCGGCGGTATCAGGATTGGTCCCCCTGCTGGACAGCCAGGTGCCCGCAGTGCAGGGATGGGCGGCCGCGCTCGCGGGGACTTGGCGACTTCCCGCGGCACGGACTCGCGTGGAATCGCTGGCGAAGAATCCGGCCACGCAGGAATCGGTGCTGCGACTCGCCGCGTCGGGTCTTGCCGGATACGCCGATGACTCCGCGCGAAAACTGCTCGAAGACCTGGCATCGAACGGTGCGTCGCCGGCGATTCGATCCGACGCCACCACGGCGCTGGTGCGATTGGATTCCCAGGCGGCGGCCCGACACGCTGCGACGCTGCTTTCAGAGCGGTTGGATTCGCGGTCGGTGGAAGCCCTCGTGCTCGCCTTCCTCAAGCAGCGGGATGCCGCGACCGCGTTGATTGCGGAGATTTCCAAACGCCCGCCCACGGCCGATTCCGCCAAGCTGGCGCTGCGTGTGATGGCATCGGGTGGACGACGTGATCCCGCGCTCGCCGCCCTTCTCACGCGCGCCGCCGGACTCGATCGCGAGGCGGCTCCCATGGATGCAGCCGCGCTGAAATCGTTTCTGGCCGAGGTTCGGAGTGCGGGAAATTCCCGCGCCGGTGAATCCGTGTTCCAACGGGCGGAACTGGGGTGCACCACGTGTCACAGTGTCACGGGAGCTGCGGGAAAGATCGGTCCCGACCTCGGAGCGCTCGGCACTGCTCAGACGCTGGAGTACATCGTCGGCGCGATTTTCGAGCCTCAGCGCGAGGTGAAGGAAGGCTTCATGGCGCATGAGGTGGTGACCAAGGACGGCGAAACGTATCAGGGCTATCTGCGAAGCGAGACACCCCAGGAATTGTTGATGTGGGATCACCTCGGGTCGCGGTTGGTGCGACTCAAGCCGGAGACCATCGAGTCCCGACGCGCCATCGGCAGCCTCATGCCATCGGGACTCACCGCGATCCTCACCCACGAAGAATTCCGCGACCTGGTTCGGTTTTTGTCGGGACTCGGTCGGCGGAGCGGCATCGCCCAGCCGTGATTTGACGGCGAGGAGGTCTGTCTCCAGCCTGACTGCATGGTCCGAATTGCGTTGGGTCTGATTGCCGGATGCGTGAGCGGGTTCTGCCTCGCGCTGGGAAATCCCGCCGTCGAAGCGACCGGTACGCCCCGCGCTGCGGCCCGGTTGAAGATCGAAGTGAAACTGTCCACGCCCGGTGGAGCCGCGCCGGTGGATGGACGCCTGTTTGTCGTGCTGGGGGCACCATCCGGAGCGGAGCCGCGTACCGAAATCGGTCAGACCGGATTGAAGCAACCACCCGTGCTCGCCCGCGATGTTGCGCGGTGGAGTCCGGGATCGGAAGTCGGGGTGGATTCACGGAGTGCGCTGAGTCCGTTGCGCGACCTGGCGGATCTGCCATCGGGCGAATACCGCGTGCAGGCCGTGTTGGCCACCAACCGGGATCTGCTGCTCCCGAACGCCCCGGGCAATTGGTATTCCAAACCCGTGGTGGTGCATCTCGATCCCGCCCAACGCGCGCCGGTGCGCGTGGTGATCGATCAACAGATTCCCGTCGATTCCCTGCCCAAGGACACCGAGCACACGCGCTTCGTGAAGTTCCGCTCCGAGGTGCTCACGAAATTCTGGGGACGCCCGATGTTTCTGCGCGTGGGGGTGATCCTCCCGGCCGGGTTTGATTCGGAACCCACGCGACGCTACCCGCTGCTGGTTCGAATCGGAGGCTACGGTTCCCGCTACGATCTCGTGGAGCGCCAGATGGCCGAAGCCTCCGAATTCCGGAAGGGCTGGATGGCACCGGACACCAAGCGCTTCGTGGTGGTGCAACTCGACGGGGCGGGGCCGCTGGGGGATCCGTATCAGGTGGATTCCGCCAACCACGGTCCGTACGGAACGGCGCTCGTGGAGGAACTGATCCCGTACATCGAATCGACCTTTCGCTGCATCGGTCAGCCGCATGCCCGCTTCACCGCGGGTGGGTCCACCGGCGGATGGGTCTCGCTCGCGCTGCAGGTGTTCTATCCCGATTACTTTGGCGGATGCTGGAGCGGGTATCCTGATCCGCTGGATTTCCGCGCGATGCAGCTCATGAACCTGTACCAGGATCGGAACGCCTTCGTGAACCGCGAGGGCTTCGAGCGTCCGAGCGCGCGGGAGCTGAATGGCGACACGAAGTTCACCATGCGTCACGAGATGCAGGTGGAGAACGTGCTCGGGTGGGGCGATTCGTACATCCGATCGGGCGGCCAGTGGGGCGCCTGGAACGCGACCTTCAGTCCGCGCGGCAAAGACGGATTGCCGGTGCCGATCTGGGATTCGCGCACCGGCGCCATTGATCCCGTCGTGGCCGAGCACTGGAAAAAGTACGACCTCCGCCAGCTCCTCGCGGATCACTGGACCGACTTTGCCCCGAGGCTTCGCGGCAAGATCCACGTGTGGGTGGGCGACGCGGATGACTATTTCCTCGATGGCGGCGTTCGGTTGTTTGAGGACTTTCTCAAGGCGTCGAAGCCGGCAATCGGCGACCGGATCGAATACGGATCCCAGAAGCGCCACGGCTGGCATCCGCGGACCTTTGTGGAAACCCTCGCGGAAATGCAGTCGGCCGTGGAGGCCAACGCACCGAAGGGGGCGCAGGCCGGGCTGGACTATTTGAAGGCGCGGTTCGGCCACGCCGCGAACTGCCCGAACTGCAAGGGAACCCGATGAAATCGAACCGTACCAAGTTTGGAACTGCGCTGTCCGCCGGTCTGGTGGCTGCGTGGATGGGTTTCCCGCAGGCGGTGAAAGCCCAGGCTGCCGAGCCGGTTCGCTACGCCCTGCTGCCAGGGAGCGTGATGGTGGATCAATGCGCTGTTTGCGACCACGCGCCGCTCTTGGAATCAACCACTGGCAGTTTCACGTTGAGGTTGATCGATCGTACCTTTCCCAACGAGGTGTACGCGATCGAGGGGTTGGTGTTTCAAACCTTTCTGGGAGGAATCCCGCGCCGATCAGGAACCGGCTCCGGAACGCTGGTGCTCGGCGGCGATTTCGCGCTGACGCAATCGATGGAGCTGGAGGTTCAGTCCGACGACGGAATTGGCGTTCGGATTTCGCATCTGAAGAGCGCGACGACGATTGCAAAAACGGTCCCTGATTTTCGGATGCAGATGCAGCAGACGGACGGGACGATGATTCACTCGCTCAACACTGATTGGATCGCCGAGCCCCAGCTCGAAGCCAAGTGGCGCTGGGTGTCGGTCGGCGCCACGGAGGGCGTGGTGGCGTGGGACGCCTCGCTCGGGTCGGCATCGGTGCAACGACGTGCACCGGGTGGAGCCAGCGAAGAATGGACGGACGTGAAAACCGCCGTTACTTCGGGTCCGGTGGAATTCATCGGCCGCTTCCCGTTGACGGGATCCGGCGGGTTGTACCGGCTTCGCTGGAGTTCGAGGTGAGCGGGGCCTGTGGCGGCGGTTGAAGGGTTGAGCCAGGAAACGGCAGTTGAAGTGTTGAAGGGGGGTCCGACGCTGGCGCGAGGGTTTGCTCATTCGTTTGGAGTCCCGTCTTCAGACGGTTCGGGGAGGTGCGTCTCGAGGCATGCAGCCGGTTGATTTCCAACCTTTCGATGGCCCCGCGTCCAACAGCGGAGCCGCGTAAACGCGGGACTCCATACGGGATGCAACCGCGTTTCTCCCCTTCAACTCTTCAACTTTTTAAACCCTTCAACCCGCACACCGCTCCGCTACTCCCGCGGTTTGAGTTTCCGCAGGTCCTTCGGCTTGAAGATTCCCTTGGGCGTGATGATGCCGGTGATGAGTTCGGGCGGGGTGACGTCGAAGCCCGGATTGCGGGCCGTGCTGGTCGGGTTCGCGATGCGTACGTAGGTCCGCTGGCCGGACTTCTTCGATTTGCCCACGCCTTTCTGGCTTTGCGCGATGCCCCAGGCTCCGAGCACTTCGTCGCCCGAACGTTCCTCGATCGGAATGTCCAATCCGGAGCTCAGGTTCCAGTCGATCGTGGAATCCGGGATCGCCACGTAGAATGGAATCTTGTGTCGATGCGCGAGCACCGCCTTGGTGTAGGTGCCGATCTTGTTGGCCACCTCGCCGGTCTGGCCGAGCACCCGGTCGCTGCCCACGATGACGAGGTCGATCTCGCCGCGTTGCATGAGGAATCCGGCCGCGTTGTCGGCGATGACGTCGTGCGAGATGCCCTGCTGGGAAAGCTCCCACGCGGTGAGGGAGGCGCCCTGGCAGCGGGGGCGGGTTTCGTCGCAGAAGACGTGGAACTTGCGTCCCTGGGCCTGGGCTTCGTAGAGCGGCGCAGTGGCCGTGCCCACATCGACAAACGCGAGCCAGCCCGCGTTGCAGTGGGTCAGCACGCGCATGCCCTCGAGGATCAGCGGGGCTCCGAGCACGCCGATTTCGCGGCAGTGCGCGACGTCTTCATCGGCAAACGCACGGGCTGCGGCGACCGCGAGCGACTTCTGTTCGGCGACCGATTTTCCGGCGCTCATGGCGTGGAGCACGTCGTTCATCGCGTTCACCGGATCCACCGCGGTGGGACGCGCCTCCTTCAGCGTTTCGTACACCGACATCAGGTGGGTGCAGAAGCGGTCGAGGTTCGAGCCCTTGAATTCCTGCGCACCCTGGGCGAGGCCGTAGGCGGCGGTGGCTCCGATGGCACCGGCGCCGCGGACCACCATTTCGGTGATGGCCTTGGCGGTGTCGCGATGCGTCCGCGTGGCGACCTGTTCAAAGCGATGGGGCAGGAGCCGCTGCTCGATCAGGAGGACGGCGTTCTTGGTGGCGTCGAATTCCACCGTGCGATAGGGGCTGGACTGCCCGCGGACGAGTACGTTCACGTGGGGAGAATGGAGTTGAAGAGGCGAGCTGTGAAGAGTTGAACCTGGAAACGGTGGTTAAAGGTTTGAAACAATGAAGGGTTGAAGGGGAAAGAGGCAGACGTGTTTAGCCGTCGAAAACGGAGCCTCAACCCGCGTTGATCAGGGCGTGCGGCGGAAGTATTCGATCGTGCTCTTCAAGCCTTCGGCCAGCGTCACTTTCGGCTCCCACTGGAGCAGTGCCTTGGCCCGGGTGATGTCGGGGCGGCGCTGCTTCGGGTCATCCTGGGGCAGTGGTTTGTGCACGATCTTCGACTTCGATCCGGTCGCCGCGATGATTTCCTCGGCAAATTGCAGCATGGTGAGCTCATGCGGATTGCCGATGTTCACCGGGTCGCTCGTCTCGCTCATCATCAGTCGGTAGATGCCTTCGATCAGATCGGAGTAGTAGCAGAAGCTTCGGGTTTGTTTGCCGTCACCAAAAATGGTGATGGGCTTGTTGGCGAGCGCCTGGCTGATGAACGCAGGCACCACGCGGCCATCATTGCGACGCATGCGCGGGCCGTACGTGTTGAAGATGCGAACGATCCGCGTGGGGATGTTGTGCTGACGGTGGTAGGCCATCGTGAGCGCCTCGGCGAAGCGCTTCGATTCGTCGTAGCAGCCGCGCGGTCCGATGGTGTTCACGTTGCCCCAGTAGGACTCGGGCTGCGGGTGAACGAGCGGGTCTCCGTAGATTTCGGAGGTGGAGGTGATGAGGAATCGCGCGCCCTTGTCGCGGGCGAGGCCGAGCGCCTTGTGCGTGCCGAGCGAGCCGACCTTGAGCGTTTGGATCGGGAGTTCCAGATAATCGATCGGACTGGCCGGGGAGGCAAAGTGCCAGACGTAATCAACGCGTCCGGGAAGAAAGAGGAATTCGGTGACGTCCTGGCAGATGAAGCGGAAGTTCGGATTGCCCGAGAGATGGTCGATGTTCTGCACCGAGCCGGTGACCAGGTTGTCGATACTGATGACCTTGTGTCCACGTGAGAGCAGCAGGTCGGTCAGGTGCGATCCAAGAAATCCTGCGCCGCCGGTGACGACGGAAACCGGGGCGGCCTTGGAGGCGCCTTTGGATTTCGAGGACGTTGCGGGGGAGGCTTTGCGTTTTGGAGAAGTGGCCATGGAAAACAGGAGTCGTAGAAACAGGAAGAAAACCGAACCAACATCACGGAGCACCGAACCTAGACATCACTCTCCAAACTTCAAATCCGGACCTTAGACTTTGGACTCAAGCGCTCACTTCGCTCCCGCACCCACGAACACGGCGGGCACGGTCCGGATGAGGATCTTGATGTCGAGCCAGAGGGACCAGTTGTCGATGTACTCCAGATCGAGCCGGACCCATTCGCCAAAGTCCTTCACGTTGTTGCGTCCGCTGATTTGCCAGAGGCAGGTCAGACCGGGTTTGACGCTGAGGCGGCGGCGGTGCGCGGGGTCATCGAAGTGTTTCACCTCGTCCACCGGCAGCGGACGCGGCCCGACGAGGCTCATGTCTCCGTTGAGCACGTTCCAAAGTTGAGGCAGTTCATCGATGGAGTAGCGACGAAGATACCTTCCGATTTTGGTAATCCGCGGATCGTTGGTGACCTTGAACACGGGGCCGCTCATTTCGTTGAGCTGGGCGAGCTCCTGTTTGAGCTGTTCGGCATTGGTCACCATGGTGCGGAACTTCAGCATGGTGAAGGGTTGTCCATTCAAGCCGGCGCGTTGCTGGCGGAAGAGGATGGGGCCGGGGGAGGTGAACTTGACCGCCAGCGCGGCACACAGAAGGACGGGCGACGTCGCCACCAGGAGCACGACGGCACCGACGAAATCGATCGCCGTTTTTGCCAAGGCCTGCCACGAGGCATCGGGACCGGTGCGGAAGACGAGCACCGGGTTGCCGTTTAGGTCATCGGCCGATGCTTGGGAGAGTCGGGTTTGGAAGAAGTCGGCCAGCAGCCAGACTTCCACGCCTTCGAGTTCGCAAATCTGGATGGCTTGCTCGATATCGCCGAACAGCGCCTGCCGCGGAGAAATAATGACGGCGTTGGCCGAGGTGTCGTGCAGGAGGTTGGCCAGTTCGTTCGGCTTGGTCTTGCCGAGGTCGGCGTGGGCCACGACTTCGATGTCACCCAGGCTTCCGATGCGCAGGGCGTCCTCGAGTTGGTCGGTTTCCCCGGAGAAGCGGGCCCCCCGGGTGGGGCTGCCGAGAACGATGACGCGACGGCGTGAGGCGTTGCGACCGAACCGGGCGCGGCTCCATCGACGCGCCAGTTCTTCCTTGGCCATCACGAGTCCGGCTGCGATGGGGATGAACAGGAACGGCAACCCGCGTGCACCTTCCTGCTTGCTGAAGAACAGCATGGTGATGAAGGCGAAGCTGATCCAGGTGGCGCCCTTCACCAGCTGCCAAAGGGTGTCGGCGCGGGAAAAGAGGAGCGGGCGACGGTAAAATCCGCCGAGCTCCAGAACGGGTGGAGCCAGGGGAACGATGACCAGGAGCAGCCAGCGGTAGGCGGAAAAATCGAGGATCCGCACCTCAAACAAGGGCAGGGAACGCACCCAATGAGCCAGCCAAAACGCGATCCCGAAAAGGAAGGCGTCGAGCAGCTTGTGCAGCTTGGTCTGAAGTTGCCGTTGCCGGCTTAACATGCGATGCGGCTATGGTTGCCATCTCCGGAGCCCGTTGTTAAGCGGGAAACCAAAACGCCGGAATGGCAGATTACAGGGTTACTGGGTGCGGATGCCGGAGATCTGAAACTTCGGAACCGTGGTGCGGATCAAATCGCACACTTGATTAAACGTGGCATCCTCCTTGCCGGGCTCGCAAACCGCGAAGTAGCTGATGTAGGCCCAGCGCTGCAGCACGTTGTCGGTCAAAAGGTCGCGCGTCATCCACAAGGTACGTGTCCAATGGCTGGCAGTCCACTGGCCATCGGCAACAAACCAGAAAACATACACGGAACCGGCTTCCTGAGCGGTGCCGTCCGGATTCCGGAATTGGATCCGGGAATCAAACCGGCGGACGTCCAGTCCTCCTCCTTCGATACGATCGAACGGGATGCGTCGGGTGGAGCGGTCGCGAATGGCCCAGCCATTGCCGGTCAGGCAGAACTCGGGCTGATGGATGCTGGTGCGGTCTGCCCCCATCAGGATGACGCTGGTTTGGACCTTCAGCTGGGAGCCTGGCTTTTCGTAGATCACGCGACCAAAGGTGGTGTCTGGCGGAAGGGTTCGGAGTTCCGTGTCGTCAATGTCGCCCGGATTGGCTCGGTAACCGGGCGCGAACAGGGGCAGGGCCACGGAGTTGCTTCGCACGAGTGCCCCGGTTTTGTCGCGCGTGGGAATAGGAGAAAGGCGAACCCCGGGAATCCCGGCGTGTTGACGCGATTTGACACGCATAAGCGCACCCCATCCGCCGCTGATGAGCGCGAGCGACAGCACCATCACAACCATCGGGGAGGAAGCGTTCATGATGCGGGCCTGGGCTCGATGGTGTTTTCCCGCCGCTTTTCACGGATCCGTAGGAAATGCCCGATCAGGATCACTCCGAGCAGGGCGGAGGCATAGGTGATGAATCCAAAACGGGTTTCAATCGTTTTGGCGGCCGCCTCGCCAAAGGCATCTCCCACCACAAAGACCACGATCAGTCGGACGATATTGCCAAAGACCGCGAGAGGCACGGCCGCAAAGACGAGCACCGCGCGCGAGGCAACGGTCCGCAGGTGAAGATACCCGTGAACGAGCGAAATCAGCAAAATGACCGACGCGCTTCGGATGCCACTGCATGCGGCCACGACATCGAAGTGGAATCCGGGCGAGGTGGTGGTGGCGGGTTGGAGAACGGTGGTGCCTTGCTGAACCAGTTTGAGCCCGAGGACCGCCTTGCAGAATCCCGCCGAAATCGTGGTCGAAAGCAGACGAAGCGGAAAGGTGGCCGAGTTGGTGTAGGCGTCGAGCGGGACGGCGAAAATCAACAGGAACCAGGGGAACGCGATCACCCTCAGGAACCGGGGCCCCCAAAGTGCGGCCATGAATCCCGCCCCGCCGATGAGAAAGGCAAGGCCGGAAATGCGGACCTGTTGGACCAGATAGGCGGCCACGTGGATTAACACTCCGAGCGCCACGAGCGCCAGTCCGGGAAGCCAGACCTGCTTCGGGGCGGCGGCGAGTTGATCGCGTTTGAGCCAGAGCAGGAGCGCGACCAGAAACGGGATCAGCGGGCAGAGTTCATCGCCGGATTCCCCCACCGTGGCGAGCTGGTACCAGCCGGTCAGCCAGCCGAAAAAGGAAGGAGAGTGGACGTATCCGAAGCTGGAATTGCCGACGACGTGAAAAAACAGACACCAGACGCCAAACAGAACTGCGAACACTCCCAGATTCGGGAATGCTGGCGAACGGGTCCTGTCGGGAGTTAAGTCCATTGCTTCAAACCGCCTCCGAACTTGGAATTCGGAGGCGAGAGCAGAGACGTGCGGAAACGGGTCCGCAAGCCTTACTTTTTTGGTACACCAGGCGTGTTGGCCGGGGTCTGGCGCGGGCGCCAGTCCGGTGACCCAACCACCTCGTAACCCGCCGGGGACAGTCCCAGTCGGAGGTAGGCGCTGCGGGCCTTGTGGTTTGCGTGCTCCATGTACAACCGAAGCCCGCAGACTCCACCGTCCTCACGTGCCAGCGATTCCAGATGCCGATAAAGCGCGGTAAACACTCCCCGGGATCGGAAGTCGGGGTGAACAAACACGCTCTGAAGCCACCAGAACATGCCATCCCGCCAGTCGCTCCATTCAAACGTGTGCATCAACTGGCCGACCACCTGTCCGTCGATCTCCGCAACGAAATAGCGTCCCTTGGAGGAATCCTTCAACAGGGCAGTGACCCCGCGCAGAACGATTTCGGGATCCAATTCGAGCGACTCGGTTTCGCGCGCCAGACCCAGATTGAAATCCCGGATGACCTCGGCATCAGCAGGGGTTGCGGGACGAATGTGGGGCGTTTCCACGAGGGAACGAGGGTCGCTCACCGCAGTCCCTTCGAGGTGGCTTCAGTTCCCTGGGCCAGAGTTCCCGGCTTTCGGGTTAACAACGGTTCGCATTTGGCGATCAGACCGCTGACTTTTTCGAACATGTCATCCTCCTGCCCGGGAAGGCAGGTGGTGAGGAAGGAAACGTAGGCCCAGCGGGGAAGCGAGTTTTTGGTCAGCAAATCCCGGATGATCGCCGACTGGCGCTTCCAGTGGCTGGCGGTGCGCTGCCCATCTGCGACAAACCAGAACACGTACACGCCGGCGAGTTCCATCTGGCGTCCCCCGACGGTCTGCTTGCCCAGGGTGTCGATGCGTTGGACTTCCAGCACGGATCCATCGGCCAACCGGATCTGTTGAAGCCGCGGTTGCCCCACTTCCCAGCCCACGCCCTGGAGGCAGTATTCCGGCCGATGGATGCTCGTGCGGTCGGTTCCCATCAGCACGGCGCTGACCGCGGCAGACCAGGCCCCGTCCTCGGAGGTGTACTGCCCGCGGCCGAACGTGGTGTCGTGCGGCAGGTAGTCCAATTCCGCCTTCGAAACCGGCGCATTGGTGAAGGTGAATCCGGGAATGGTTTTTGGAAACTGGATGGATTCCGGCCGGGCGACTCCGCCCTCTTCGTCGTGTAGCGCCACCTTGGCGATGGGCAGACCAGGTTGCCCGAGCGTCTGGCGGGAGCGGAGGCTGCTGATCAAGCCGGCGGTGATCCCGATGAGAATCAGGACCGCGAGAGTGGGTTTGAGGCTCGCGAGGTTCATGCCGGGGAGGATGCGGTGGAGGCGGCGGGCTCGGGGGCTGACGGCGGATTCTCGGGCTTCTCCTTGAGCCAGCGTCCAAGCAGGAGCGTCCCGCCAATGGCCACGCCGATGAAGGTCACGAATCCGAATCCGGTTTCAATTTTCGCACCGGCCTCCTGGCCCAGGGATTCGCCGACAATGAACACGGTGATCAGTCGAAAAATGTTTCCCAGCACCGCGAGCACGGGGGCGCTCAGCAACAAAATCAGACGGCGAATCGGGGATCTGAAAAACAGGAACCCGTACACCAGTACCAAAAGCAGAACCGCGGTGAGACTGCGAATCCCGCTGCAGGCCGCCGCCACTTCAAAACGGAATCCCGGCAATCCATCCGGCCCCACGTTGTACACTTCCGTGCCCTTGCGCAGGATGTGCATGCCCAGAATTTCGGTGCAGAATCCGGTGGCCACCGTGGCCACGAACAGGCGCAGTTTAAAGGTGACTGCCGCCAGGTAAACGCTGGTGGGAATGCAGAACAGCAGCATCGCAAACGGGAAGCGGGCCAGCTTCAGCCAATCGCGTCCCCAGTACAGCCCGGTGATGCCGTACAATCCCACGATCATGCCCAAAACGGAGACGCGTCCCTGCTGAACCTGATATCCCGCCAGATGCAAAAGAAGTCCGAGCACGACCCATCCCAGCGAGGGAAGCCACGGGTTCCAGGTGAGGGACTCGAGCTCCTTGCGTCGCTGCGAGATCATCCAGATCGTGACAAAGGGGGCGAGCAGCCCGATGCCGTCATCCGGGTTGGCATCGTAAAGGGGATAAAGCCACCCAAACAACGACGGCGTGGCCACGTAGCCAAAGGTGGAATTCCCGAGCCAGTGGAACAACGCGAGCCAGGCGCCGAGGGCGACGCCAATCTCAACCCGGTACGGAAACCGGGCGGGCTGGGACGTGGGGGCGCTCATGAGGGGACCGGCATGGATCAAAAAAGGTGCACCGCAAGAAATACGGCCGGGGAAGTCCGGGCAAGAGGAACTTGCCCGGCTTCGAGGATCAAATTTGGAAATCCACCGCGGTCGTTTTCTCCTGCTTGCTGAGCACGCGGACCCGGATGTCCTCCATCAACACCAGGCTGTGGGGGGGGACGCTGTGCATCAAAAAGACGTTCGCGCCGACGGTGCTGCCGTTGCCGATGACGGTGTCGCCGCCCACAATGGTCGCGTTGGCGTAGATCGTCACATGATCCTGCAGGGTGGGATGCCGCTTCTGTCCGCGCAGGGCCTGTCCGGCGGCGAGCGATCGGGCCACCAGTCCGACGCCCTGGTAGAGTTTCACGTGGGCGCCGATCTCGGCGGTTTCACCAATCACTGTGCCGGTGCAATGATCGACAAAGAAATGGGTGCCAATGCGTGCGCCCGGATGAATGTCCATGCCGGTGCGCCCGTGGGCCCACTCGCTCATGATGCGTGGAATCAAGGGCACTCCGCGTTCGTGCAGCACGTGGGCGAGGCGGTGGACGGCGACGGCCTCGATGAACGGGTAGGCCACGATGACCTCCTCGCGCGTCCGGGCCGCAGGGTCTCCCTGGAATGCGGCTTCGACGTCGGTCTGCAGCAACTCGCGAACCCGCGGCAGTTGCTGCAGGAATTCGGCGGTCATGGAGTGCGCGGCGTGACGCGGATCCTTGTCGCCGGATTCCGGGCAGCCGAAGCAGTTGAGACTCTTGTACAACTCGTCCTCCAGCCGTCCGGCGATGGAATCGAGCAACAGCGCGGTCTCTGCCTTCAGCTCGGAGGAGTGGATGACGTGGTCGTCGAAGAATCCGGGAAACACCACGCGCAGCAGATCCCGCGTGATGTCCACCACCGCCCCTTTCGAGGGCAGGTTCACGCCGTCCAAATGATTGATGCCGCCGTGCTGGCGGTAGCTGGCCAGCAGGGACTGGGTCAGCTCGGTGACGGAGAAATTCACGTGGCGGGACTATCGCGAGGAGACCCCTTCAGCGCAACGGTCCATCCGATGCACCGGGAATCGCCGAAAATCGCGATGAAGGAATCCAGGCTCGCGGGTCAACGCAGCGGCTTCAGCATCGCGTCGCGACGGGCCTTGAACTCCGTTCCCGGGCTCCATTCGGGCCAGGATGGCGTGTTGGCCACGGTGTCGGTGACTTCCAGCAGCAGGCGAAGATCCTGCACTGCCCCGGTGAGATCCCAGTCGGGTTTCACCTCGTCGCTCACCTTGTGGTAGTCGCGATCGGTGTATTCGTCGGCCTTGCGGGTGCCGTAATCCTCGGGGCGTCCCACGTAGTCTCGCCCCGCCTTCAGGTACAGAGCCGGCACGCCCACCTTGGCGAATTCAAAGTGGTCGCTGCGGTAGAAGATGCCCTTTTCCGGTGTGTTTTCCGGCTTCACCGTGCGCGATTGTTTCACCGCGGCCTCGCGAACGCGGTCGTCGAGGGTTGAGTTTCCGTATCCCACAATGGCCACATCCGACGTGGCCCCCCAGGTGTTGAGGCCGTCCATGTTGATCGCCGCCACCGTGCGTTCCAGCGGATGCAGCGGGTGTTCCGCGTAGTATTTCGCGCCGAGCAACCCTTGTTCCTCCCCGGTGACCGCGGCAAAGAGCAGCGTCCGGCGCGGCGCTTTCGGAAGCTTGGTGAAGGCGGTCGCCAGCTCCACCAGACCCGCCGTGCCAATCGCGTTGTCGGCGGCGCCGTTGTAGATTTTGTCGCCCGGAAGCGAGGCATCCATCCCCAGGTGATCCCAGTGCGCGGTGACCACCACCCATTCGCTGCTGGCCTTGCGGTCGCTGCCGTCGAGTCGCGCCATCACGTTCTTCGAGCGGACGTGTCGGACCGTGTTGGTGACATCGAAATCCGCCGTCACGCCGAGCGACACCGGCTTGAAATCCTTCCGTAGCGCAAGGGCCTTCGCCGCCTCGTAGGTGGTGCCCGTGCTGGCAAAGAGCTTCTGCGAACGCTCCAGACTCAACCATCCCGCCACCTTCACCTGCTGTTCCTTGGAACCCTCGAGATCAAAGCGTTCGCGTCCCCACGAATTCACCACCACAAACCACGGATAGGCTGCGGGTTTCGTTTCATGAATGATCAACGCACCGGCTGCGCCCTTGGCGGCGGCGATCTCGTATTTGTAGGTCCAGCGACCGTAGTAGGTCATGGCCTTGCCGCGGAACATGGAATCGTCGAGCCGCGTGGCGTCCTTCGGATCGGGCACCGGCGGGTCGTTGATCAGCATCACCAGGATTTTGCCTCGGACATCGACGCCCTTGTAGTCGTCCCATCCGTACTCCGGGGCCGCCACGCCGTAGCCGACGAACACCAGTTCTGCGCCGTGAACGGAAATGGAATCCTTTTGCACCGGGGACCACGACACGAAGTCCTGCGGGTAGGTGAGGGCTTCGGTCTGCGCGCCCTGATGGAAGGAAAGGGCGGTGGTGGATTTCATTCCCACCATGGGGACTTCCTGGAACCAGGATCCGCCGGTTCCGCCCGGCTTGAGGCCGAGGTTTTTGAACCGTTCCACCAGCCACGCGGTGGTGCGTTCCTCGCCGCGCGTGCCGGGGCCGCGGCCCTCGAAGTAGTCGGACCCGAGTGTCGCCGTGGTGGTGAGCAGCGAATTGGTGGAAATCGCGGCGAACCCGGCGGAGAGATCCCGCGGCGCGGCCTGGGCGGCGTGCCACGTCAGGAGGCTTAATCCCCAGCACCAGGCGGCGGTTTCGATCCGGGCGAAGCGGCGCAAGAACATGCACGACGGATACCGTGGGAACCGCGTGGAGGCAACGGTAGTCCGGTTCTTTGGGTGGGTCGCCCGAATTTATCGCCGAGATTTTTTGTGACGTCTTTGCGTCGATTTGAAGGCGTTTTGGGGTGGAATCGCGTAATATCCCCCGTGATTCGAGGTTTTTTGCTTGGAACTCCTCCTCCGAAACCTCGAAATAGGCCGTTCGGGCCTGCCGTGGTGCTTGACCTATGTGGGTTGGACGGCATTCTCCCGCGCCCTAGTTTGGGGAATCGTTTATGCAGCATATCCGTAACATCGCCATCATCGCCCACGTTGACCACGGTAAGACCACCCTGGTGGACTGCCTCCTGAAGCAGTCGGGCACCTTCCGCGCCAACCAGGCTGAAACCCAGGTGGAACGCCTCATGGACTCCATGGACCTGGAGAAGGAAAAGGGCATCACGATTCGCGCCAAGAACGCCGCGTTCAAGTACAAGAACTACCACATCAACATCGTCGACACTCCGGGACACGCGGACTTCGGCGGTGAGGTCGAGCGTATCATGAACATGATCGACGGCGTCCTCCTCGTGGTGGATTCCGCCGAAGGTCCCCAGGCGCAGACCCGCTTCGTGCTCCGCAAGGCGCTCGAAGCCGGTGCCAAGCCGATCGTGGTCATCAACAAGATCGACCGCGAAAACGCCAATCCCAAGAAGGTGCTGGACCAGGTGTTCGAGCTCTTCATGAGCCTCAACGCCACCGATGAGCAGCTCGACTTCCCCTTCATCTATTGCTCCGCCAAGCAGGGCTACGCGAAGGTGGAACTCGATCACGTCACCGGCACCATGGAGCCGCTCTTCGACGCCATCGTGAAGCACATCCCGCCGCCCCGCGCGCACGCTGGCGAGGGATTCCAGTTGCTCGTCGCGAACCTCGATTACAGCGACTACCTCGGCCGTATCGCCTTCGGCAAGATTTACGAAGGCAAGGTCAAGGTCGGCGATCCCGCCATCTGCCGCCACGGCCATGGCAAGATCACCAAGAACAAGATCACCGCGATCTACCACTTCGAGGGCATGAAGCGTATCGAAGTCCAGGAAGCCCACGCGGGTGACATCGTCGGCATCACCGGATTCGAAGAAGTCTTCATCGGTGAATCCATTTGCGACAGCGAAGCCCGCCAGGCGCTGCCTTACATCCCCATCGATCCTCCGACGATTCAGATGGAGTTCGCGGTCAACGACGGCCCGCTCGCCGGTCAGGAAGGCAAGCTCGTCACCGCCCGCAACATCTGGGACCGCCTGGTGAAGGAAATCCGCACCAACGTCGCCCTCCGCGTCGCGCAGACCTCCGATCCGAAGATCTTCTCCGTCGCCGGCCGTGGCGAAATGCAGATCGCGATCCTCGTCGAGCAGATGCGCCGCGAAGGCTTCGAAGTCCTCGTGTCCCGTCCGGAAGTGCTCTGGAAGAAGGACGCCGAGGGCAATGCGCTCGAACCCATCGAGAAGCTCTTCGTCGAAGTCCCGAGCGAAAACCTCGGCGCCATCATGGAAAATCTGTCGAACCGCAAGGCGCAGATCACGAACATGAACCACGTCGGAACCCAGGTCTCGGTCGAGGCGCTGATCCCGATGCGCGGATTGATCGGTTTCGAAACCGATCTCGTGAACAGCACCAAGGGTATGGGCGTGATGAGCCATCTCTTCCACGAATACGGCACCGACCGCGGTGACATCGCAGCCCGCAAGAACGGCTCGCTTGTCTCCATGGACACCGGCGAAGCCACCTCCTACGCCCTCAACATGGTGCAGGAACGCGGCCGTCTGATGGTGGAAGCGGGCGATCCGATCTATGTCGGCATGATCGTGGGCGAAAACGCCCGTGAGAACGACATCATGGTCAATCCGGTGAAGGAAAAGAAGCTCACCAACATGCGCTCCCAGGGCGACGGCAAGGGCATTCAGCTCAACGCCCCGATGAAGCTCAGCCTCGAGCGCGCGCTGGAGTACATCGACGTCGATGAGTACGTCGAAGCCACTCCGAAGAGCCTCCGTCTGCGCAAGAAGATCCTCGACGAGAACGCCCGCAAGCGCTCCGAGAAGTCGCGTCAGATCAAGTTCGTCTCCGAGTAATCTCGGGCGAATCGATCCGGCCTTCCTCCTGGGATGCCGGAGTTAAAAGCAATCAAGGCCGGGATTCCGCGATGGAATCCCGGCCTTGCTGTTTGTTTACCTCGTCAGCGACGGATTCGAATCCCGCGATTCGGATCAGGCCTTCCAGGCGTACAACTGCGCGGCCAGCTCGTCCTTCAATTGCGCCCGGCGGTGCTTGAGCTGACGGGTGCGGTCATCGCTGGCGGGTTCGATCTCGCCCTCGATCCGGACCACTTCGCGGTCCACCGTGTGGTATTCGTCGAAGAGGCGACGAAAGTGCGCGTTCGAGGATTTCAGGGCGTGAATCGCATCCCGGTGGTTGGGGAACTCAACGATCAGGGGGTGATGCAGATCAACTTGTTCGGCCATAGATTCGTGGGGTTGGTGTGTGTTGGGTTTCTTGTGTGGGAATACGATGGTCCTTCGGGGCCGGATTGGCTCACCGGGGCTTGTCGGATTTCGGGCGTGGGTTGACCCTCCTCCTCTCCGGGAAAAGGACAACGCCAATTCCGGAGCCAAAGGTTCCCTAGGGTCGTGGCTTGACTCCGGACTCCTCTCGCTTCAAGAACCGATGCGGTAAGGATGCTTTTTCCCACGACACAATGGTCGCTTGTGACCGATGCAGGCCGCGCGAACGACTCGCGCGCCGAGGCGGCCATGAACGAATTGTGTCGTCGCTACTGGCAGCCGGTGAACCGTTTCCTGTGTCAAAGGGGACACTCTGAGGCCGAAGCGGAGGATCTCACCCAGGACTTCATGTTCCAGATGCTGGAGAGCGCGGTCTGGCGGCGCGTGGATCCGGCACGGGGACGGTTCCGCAGTTTTTTGCTCGGGGCCCTGGTTCGGTTTCTCCACGACGAAGCCGCCCGGCGTGCCTCGTTGAAACGTGGCGGCGGCACCAGCGAAATCAGTCTCAATGCCGAAGGGGCACCAACCGAGCTGACTGGGCCGAATCTCACGGAGGAAATCATCCGGAACTTTGACCGCGTGTGGGCCGTGTCATTGCTCGCGGCGTCAGTCGAGCGGGTGCGCGTCCAGTACGCTGAGTCCGGTCGGGCGCATGTGTTCTCGCGCCTCAAACCCTTCCTGCCGTCGGGCGAGGATGCGCCTTCGTACGAACAGGCAGCGGCTGCGCTTTCGCTCACCTTGCCGGCGCTTAAGACTGAAGTGTTTCGTCTGCGGCAGGCGGTTCGAACGGCCCTGCGCGCGGAGGTTGCCCAGACCGTTTCGGCTCCGCATGAAGTGGATGCCGAACTGTCTTGGCTTCGGCGCATTCTCATGGACCGGGGAAGCCAGTTGGATCCCCGACTCGAAAAAGCCGGCCCAGGTGCCGAGGGAATCGGGGATTCAGCGGTGAAGGATCCGGCAAACGACTGAACCATGCCCCCGTCCTCCGCCCGATGTCCCGTCTGCCACGGGGCGCTCAATGATGAACCGTTGGACGGCCTTTGCGCGCGATGTCTTTCGCAGGTGCTGTTCGATCCGGTGGGGGCAGGGGAGGAATCCAACGAACCCGCGATCCTGGCCGATGGACTCGAGGTTCGGTCGTTGGTGGCCATCTCGGGCTACACCGCCACCGCCGAGCTGGCGCGTGGCGGAATGGGAATCGTGTACCGGGCGTATCAGCATGAGCCCGGACGCGAGGTCGCCCTGAAGATGCTCCTGCCGCATCAGCTCGGATCGCAGGAGATGCGGCAGCGGTTCCAGCTGGAGGCCCGGACCATCGCGACCCTCGATCATCCAGCCATTCTGCCCGTGTACCAAGTGGGGGAGTGCGATGGCATTCCCTACTTCACGATGAAGCTCGCGGCCGGGGGGACGTTGTCCGAACGGCTGCAAGGATTCCGCGGACAGTGGGACCGCATTGCCGATCTCGTCATCGCCCTGGCCGACGCGGTTCACTTCGCCCATCAGCGCGGAATCCTCCATCGCGACATGAAGCCCGGCAACGTGCTGTTCGATGAAGCCGGGCAGGCCTATGTCAGCGATTTTGGTTTGGCGAAATTGTTGGAGGAAGATGTCCACGTCACCGCGACCTTCGACCTGATCGGCACTCCGCGATACCTGCCGCCCGAGATCATCGCGGGAGGCGTCGCCAGCGCTACCGTGTCCGGGGATGTGTATGGGCTTTGCACGATCCTGTACGAACTGCTCGCGCAACGTCCGATTTTCGAAGGGAACAATCCGCGGGAACTGATGCGGCAAATTGTGGACGACGAACCGGTCCGACCTTCGACGGTGGTGAAGGATGTTCCGTCGGATTTGGAAACGATCTGTCTGCGGGGATTGTCCAAGCGGGCCTCGCATCGTTTTCCCTCCGCGTCCGAGCTGGCGGCGGATCTACGTCGATGGCGCGCAGGAGAACCCATCGAGTCGCGACCGATCGGGGAATTGGAACGCCTCCGTTTATGGGTGCTCCGGCACAAGGTGGAATCCGCCATGGGGCTGGTCATTCTCGTCCTGCTCCTTGCCCTGATGGTCGGCGGCGGCATTGCCACGCTCTCGCTGGCGTCGTCGCGAAATACCATCCGTCAGGAGCGGGATCTTACCCGGGACCAGTTGGTGAAATCCCTCGTCGCGCAGGCCCGGGCTTCGCGTCTGTCCGACCGCCTGGAGCTGTCCCTCACCAACCTCCAGGTGCTCGTGACCGCAGCGGAGGGGGCGCGAGGCGAAGCTCTTGAATCGATTCGCGACGAGGTGGTGGCGAACCTGACTGTTCACGATTTCGCCCCCACCGAGCGGCGACTTCAGCGGCTCGAATCCACTGAGTTGCTCACCGTGGATCCCGGGATGCGAATCTGCGTCGAGGTGGATTCGTCCCAGCGGGTTCACTTCCGATATCTCGATGGATCGAAGCGTGTGTGGAGTTGGCGGAGGAACATCGACAATCGGGTGATTGCTGCGGAAGTTGACCCCTCGGGCCGTTACGCAATGGTTTCCTACCGGAAGGCCAGTGATGTCCTGCTGGATCTGAAAACGGAAACCGAGGTCGGATCGAGCGCGGGGGATTGGGGGGGATTCACTCCCGATGGAACCGCCTATATTTCGCTCGATCCACGCGACGAGGTCCACCTTTGGAACCTCGCCACCCGAACGGAGATCGACCACTGGCCCCTGCCGGTCCGGTCCCCCGCGGCGTTGATTTTCGACGTCAACGCGACCGATTCCCGTTTCATGCTGGCCCGCACGGAATTGATCGAGTTGCGGGCGCTTCGAAAGTCCGAGCCCTCGCTGGTGCTTAAACTTCCCGAGCGATGCAATTTCTACGACTGGCGGTCCGATGTGGTGGCGGCCGGCGGAGAACGGGGGCAGGTATACCTTTGGAATCTTCGCAACGGAACGCGGCGTGAGCTTCACGCGCATCAGGGGGATGTGGACCGGGTCACCATCTCGCCAGACGGAGAGCTGCTAATCACCTGCGCATCCTCCGGTCCCGCGGTGCTGTGGAATGTTTCGACGCTCGAACGGATTGGCGTTGCCCCCGGGTGGCGTCCGGTTCAGTTCAACCGGTCGGGCGACGAACTCGCGGTGTTTACCGCCAGCGAAATTCAGATCTTGCGACGCATCCGGCCCGCGGGCCGTCGGATGGTGGAAATCCTGGCGCATGAGGAATCGGGAATTCGAAGCGGCGACTTCAGTCCGGATGGCGAGCGGGTGGCGGTGAGTCGGCAGGATGGAGTGCATGTCCTGCGACTGGATTCCGGGAAGGTGGAGGCTTTCCTCCCCATGTTCGGTGCTCACAGCGCGTTCTGGCTGGGAACAAATCAAGGGATCGTGGCGGTCGGACGGAGTGACTTCCGGCTCTTTGCCCCCACGGGAAAGGGAGCATCCCAATCCTGGGAGGTCAGGCACCGGCGGGAGCTGGATGAAATGGTCTGGCTCACGCAGGCAGCCCTTTCTGCGGATCATCGGACGGTTGCGGTGTTAGGATATCCGGACCGCGTCGGCCTGTTCGATGTGAGCCCGGAACCTCAGTTTCATTGGGTTCCATCACCGGAGCGGAATCGTGGAGGGTTTCTGGAGTACGATCCTGGAAACCGTCGATTCTGGGTCGCGAACGCCGCGTCATCGCAGTTGGAGCTGATCGAGCCTCCCGGGAAAACCTCGGGGGTAATCCCGATTCAGGGCGGAGTTCGGGCGCGATTTTCACCCTCTGGAGATCGCTTGCTTGAATCCGGCAAAAGAAGTCATCGCGTCACCGAATTGGCGTCCCGAAAGGTCCTGAAGGAAATCCCGGTGGAAAGTTCCGACGTGCCGAATCTCGCCTCCGCGTGGTCTTCCGACGGCCAACTGATCGCAGTATCGGCCCGTGGTGACACCCTCGATGTTTATCGAACCTCCGACTGGAAGCGGGTTGCCGGGTTGCCTTCACCCACGTTCGTGGCAGTCACCTGGCTGGGATTCTCCCCCGACGGAACCACGCTCGGAGTTGGGTATGCAAACGACCTGCTCGAATTCTGGAGTCTGACGGAGCTCAGCCAACGGGTTGCCGAGTTTGGTCAGAGCCTGCCGCTTTCCCATTCCGATCGGCCCATCCAGGCCCTTCCCTCTTGGGAGCCGCTGCGCCGTGTTTCCCGTTCGATGGATGAGCTCCGCGTGAGCCTGCACTCAGGACTGCAACCGATTCCGGCCCCCCCGTTTGTCGCCGACGCCATTCCTCCAAGATCCAGCGCCTGCACCGCCGCTCAGCTGGATCTTTCCCGGTACTTCAATCGATCCCTCGACCTGGACTCCACGAATTGGAAACTACCGGCCGACGGTCGATCCCACGTGCGGGAGATCGACGGAATCCTCTTTGATTACCGTGCCGCGTGTCGGATTTCAGCAGAAGGATTGCCCGAACACCTCGTTCCCAAGGACTCGATCACCAACCAGGTTGCGGCCGAGCTGCCGGATTGGAGCGGGACCAATGCCACCGCCCTCCGGGACATCCGGGTGGGAATGTTCGTGGATCGAATCCATTTTCTGGGGGCGTGCGACGTCCCCGGGGACCGGTTGGCGATCACGGTCGGATTCCTTGATTTTCACTACGCCGACGGCAAGTCCCTCCGCGTCCCGGTGTCGCTCAAATCAGAGATCGGTGACCACTGGGTGGATCCCTCCGAGGATACCGTCCCAACCGGTTCCACGGTGGCGCACAAGTCGCTCAGTCCCATCTCCGAACGCGCCCTGCGGGTTCAGTGTTTGTATCGGTACACTTGGACCAATCCGCGTCCGCAGGTCGCCGTGGATCACATCGATTTTGTGGGTTCGGCATCCCTGGCGCGAACTCGGGTCGCGCCTTTTTTGGTCGGGATTACGGTGGAACCGACTGCCAAACGGTAATCCTGAAAACGGCAGTTGAAGGGGTAAAAAGTTGAAGGGTTGAAGGGGAATTCGGCCCCGCGGTGGTTTTCTCTCGCAGCGCCGGATTTTGGCGACGGGGTTCCCGACACGTTTGGAGTACCGCGTTTACGCGGCTCTGCTGTTGGACGCAGGGGCCAACGAACGGCTGGAAATCAACCCGCTGCATCCCTCGATGCGCGCCTCCCAGAACTGTCTGAAGACGGGACTCCAAACGAATGAGAAACCCCCCGCCGAAGCGTCGGATTCCACTTCAACGCTTCAACCTTTTCAACCCTTTAACTGCCGCATTTAGGCTAATCAGTGGGCTCAATTTCGGGATTCTGGCCCTCAAAACGCAAAAGTGCCCGGCTGTCGTACAGCCGGGCACACCTTGGCGTCTGATTCGGGGTGCGCGTGGATTTCGCAGGTTGTAAATCCAGTGCAAGTTTACTCCCGGCCCAACCCCGGGGAACCCAGCTCCGCGCCTTCTAAGCCCTCCAAGACCTTCGAATTGTGAGGCGGGCGATAGGTACATACATTCTCTCCGGATTCCGGGGGGAAAGTTTCAAACCATCTGAAAAAAGTTTTCGGGTGACCCTCCGACGTCCGGAATCAAAGCAACTTCCCCCTTGTTCCCCGGAGTGGCGATCGCGATAGACTTCGCCCTCCGATGAACATTTTTGAAGAGCTGGGATGGCGCGGGCTGATCGCCGATTGCACCGATACCGAGGAATTGAGCCGCCGGCTCGCCACCGGGTCGGTCACGCTGTACTGCGGATTCGATCCCACAGCCGACTCCCTCCACGTCGGCAGCCTCGTTCCCCTCATCACCCTCCGTCGTTTCCAGGAGGCGGGACACGTCCCCATCGCCGTCGCCGGCGGAGCCACCGGCAGCATCGGTGACCCCAGCGGCAAGTCTCAGGAACGCCAGCTCCTCACCCGTGACCAAATCGCCGCCAACGTCGCCGGCGTGCGACCCCAGCTCGCGCGGTTGCTCGACTTCGATCGTCCGTCCAACCCCGCCCGTCTGGTGGACAACGCCGACTGGACCGAAGGCGTCCGCTTCATCGACTTCCTTCGCGACATCGGCAAGCACTTCACCGTCAATCAGATGGTGGCCAAGGAATCGGTCCGCGCCCGCATGGAGGACCGCGAGGTGGGCATCAGCTACACCGAGTTCAGCTACATGCTGCTCCAGGCGTTCGACTTCTACGTGCTCAATCGCGACCAGGGGTGCGACCTCCAGATCGGCGGATCCGATCAATGGGGCAACATCACCGCCGGCATCGAACTCATCCGCAAGAAGCTCAGCAAACCGTCCTTCGGCCTCACTCTGCCGCTCATCACCAAGGCGGATGGGACCAAATTTGGTAAGACCGAAAGCGGCACCGTGTGGCTCGATCGCCGCCGGACCAGCGTGTACCGGTTCTACCAATTCTGGGTGAACTCCGACGACCGCGACGTCATCCGGTACCTGAAATACTTCACCTTCCTCACCCGCACCGAGATCGAGGAACTCGAAGCCCAGCACACCGCCAATCCCGGCGGACGCGTTGCGCACCGTGCCCTGGCCCGCGCCGTCACCACGCTGCTGCACGGCGAAGCCGCCACTCTGGAGGCCATTCGTGCCTCCGAAATTCTCTTCGGAGGCGGACTCGAAGGCATCAGCGAATCCACCTTCAACGAAATCGTGGGCGAGGTTCCAACCAAGTCGTTGTCCAAGGCCCGGTTTGAAGGGGAGGGAATCCCGGTGATCGAACTCGCGGTAGAATCCGGCCTGAGCCCCAGCAAAGGCCAGGCGCGAAAGGATCTCGAAGGCGGAGGTCTGTCGCTCAACAACACCCGGCTCTCTGATCTGGCGCAGAAAATCACCACCGCGGAGTTGCTGTTCGGGCAGCATGTTCTGCTGCGCAAGGGAAAGCGGAATTACGTGGTGGTGAGTGTGAGCTGATCGGGAAGGCGCGGAGGTTTTTCGCGGTACTCTTTTGAATTGCGGTTCCGCGGGTAACATTGGCATTGATCCCGGAGCGTAAATCGGGCTTAAACGAAGGGTCCAATTCCTCCCCCCATGAAGCCCCTTCGCTCCCTTTCTATGCCCGGTGGCCGTTCCGCGTTCACGCTGATCGAGCTCCTCGTGGTGATCGCCATCATCGCGATCCTCGCCGGCATGCTTTTGCCTGCGCTGGCCAAGGCCAAGGGCAAGGCCCTCGGCACCGCGTGCCTCAACAACCAGAAGCAAATGGGGCTGGCGACCATCATGTACGTGCAGGAATTCCGCGCGTACCCGGGCTGCATCGATGCCCGCACCACGGTGGATGGCAAAGCAAACCCCGGCTATTTTTCCTACATTTGGGTGAACCGGCTGTTTTCGCAGATGGGCACCAACCGCTCGGCCTTCTGGTGCCCGGCCGGCCGGCCCGATGCGAAGTGGGATACCAACGTCAACAAGACCCTCAAGGGACAGCTCGAATACATCGGAACGCCGGTGTTTTCCAAAGGAGCGGCCGCCTTCACCTACGGATACAACGACTGGGGTCTGCGAGCTCCGGGCGCACTGCCCCAGCTGGGGCTCGGTGGTGACATCGGAGCCGTTCCCGAAGTTCGCGAATCCGCGGTGGTCGCGCCCAGCTCCCTCATCATGCTTGCCGATAGCAAGACCGACGCGAGCTGGGACGGGAATATTGATCCCAAGGAAAGCGATCAATGGCCCTCCAAGCGCCACAACAACCGGTGCAATCTGATGTTTGCCGACGGCCACGCCGAATCCGGACTTCGACGCGAAGTCGTGAACCCGAAGAGCAATGAATGGCGGGCCCGTTGGAACAACGACAACGACCCCCATCTTGAAATCGGCACCTGGACCGGAGACGACGGCAAGGGCAAGGAGTAGGGGGGCGGAGTGGTGGCTGAAGGGGCGTATGACAGCGAGAGTTGGTCAGTGGGAGTGTTGCGAGATGGCGGAGTGACAGGGGTCCTAGGTCGGGAGTTTTTTGCGGACGGAGATGGCTCCGAGCCTGTGACCACGGGTGGCGCGGTCTGGGAGGGCCGGAGGGCGG
>CANGKZ010000009.1 GCA_947454705.1 Verrucomicrobiota bacterium | reverse complement strand
CTTTATCCGCCTATGGCCCCTCTTGGTCGCCCCGATTCGACTTCAAGCACGACTTCAGCCCGCAAAACATTCCGCTCTGCGTTCAACTTCCACAGAGCGTTCATTTTTACTCCACTTCCGAAAACACCCGCTTTTTTGACGGGCTGCTAGGCAGAAGAAGAAAGCATTGCTCCAAATGCTGCCAACAGCATGAAAAGCCAACGCAATAGACATTTTGGGCGGAGTAGAGGAGTCATAGTCTGTTCTCGGGAAGTCGGCTTACTTTATCAACAACCGAGCCAGATACCAAGGCAGAAAAAGTGGGAGAACCTTCGCTGAGGATGTAACGCCACCGAGGAAACTATTTGGCGCAAACCTCCCGAGAAATTGGCTGGTGAGGATAAAATCGAAGGCACTTCGTACAACCGATGGCGTACGAGGATTGTGCTGCGGGTTTTAGGCTGCGGAGTTCCTCACTCGTTCGGAGTAATGCAGTTACGCGGCTCAGCTGCTGGAAAGGGCGCCATCCTGCCACCTGAACCTCACCTCATCGAACTCCGCCGGGCCCTGGTGAAGAACGGCGTGTCGAAGGAAGCGGGCAAGGTCAATCGAGGCACCCAGAACTACGCCTTCCCCGCCCCATCCTCAACCGCCGTCGGCGTCGCCCAAGTCCTCACCGCCAACGGCCGCCTCGACTCGCCCCACCTCCAGGAAGAGCCTCAAAGACCTGCTTGTCGGCGCCGGACGGCAAGTGACTCGAATTGAGCCCAATCGACCTCCAAACTCACACCAAGCTCCATTGAGTTAAAGTATACCTGCACTAAATGACATCCATTGTTTGATTTTGGCCGTGATTGGTTCACGACCGAACTTTTCGGCGTCCTCCGACAGTACAATCCTTGGTGGTCCGGTGGCCGGTTTCCGGACCTTCCCTCCTGGCGAAGGGCGGTTTTCCGAGAGATCTCCTCGTGGGCGGAGAACCCGCCTGCGGGCCGAGCCTTGCTGCTCAGCGGCGCACGCCAAGTGGGAAAACCACGCTGTATCTTCAGGCGATCGAGGAGCTGCTCAACCGAGGTGTCGCGCCGACCAACATCCTCTACGCCACATTTGACCACCCCCTCCTGAAGCTCATCGGTCTCGATGCGTTGCTGAAACTTTGGCGGGAATTTGAGCCGGCCAGGGAGGGGCCGGAATACCTGTTCCTCGATGAAATCCAGGTCGCCAAGGACTGGCAGACATGGATCAAACATCAGGTGGACTTCGACAAACGCCGTCGCATCGCCGTGACCGGCTCTGCGACGCCTCTGGTGACTGACGTGCAGGAGTAGGGAGTAGGGCGCTGGCAAACGATCCGGTTGGAGACCCTTTCCTTCTACGAGTACCTGCAAATCCGAAAGATCGCGGCGCCGCCCCTTCCCGCAGTGGGAACCCTTCTGGAACTGTTCGAGTGGAAGCCACAGCAGTTCGCGCGATGCAGCGAAGAGGCTCGTCCCTTGGTCGGACTGTTCCACGAATACCTCCTCCGGGGCGGCTTTCCCCAGAGCGCCCTGGTGGAAAGCATCCCGCTGGCTCAAAAACTTCTTCGCGAAGACATCGTCGATAAGGTGCTCAAGCGGGACATGACGGCCCTCTTCGGAGTGCGTCGGGTCCTCGAATTGGAACAGGTCTTTCTCTACCTCTGCCTCCACGATGGAGGCATGCTGAACCTCCAGGAGCTCTGCTCAAAGCTGGAGCTAAAGCGTCCCACCGTTTCCAACTTCATCGACCTCCTGGAGAGCACGCACCTGATCTATCGGCTCATGCCCTTTGGATATGGCAAGCAAGTCCTCCGGGCGCGGCCGAAGGTCTATCTCGCAGACCCAGCAATTGCGCCCGGGGTACTCTTGAAGGGCAAGGCGCTCCTCGAAGATCCCAATGCCCTCGCCAAGGCGGTGGAGACCGCATTCTTCAATGCACGTCTTCACGCGCTACTACAACACAAGCGTCCGATTCTCCTACTGGCACGGAAAACAGGACCGCGAAGTGGACATCATCGCCGAGGTGGGTGGGAGACTGGTTCCGTTTGAGGTGAAGCACCGATCACCCGAGCACACCGGACTCAGCGACCTGAAAGGCATGGTCTACTTCTGCGCTGAGAACCAAGTGGAACGCGGCTACGTCATCACCCGGGAAATCACCGACTTTCAGAGCATTGACGTCGAACGCGATGGTTCCACGGCACGCTTCCTCAAAATCCCGGCTCCCCTCGCCTGCTACTGGCTGGGCCGCTCCGAATTCGAGTCCGCCAACCGCAAGGAACCCTGAGCAATCAACGGGTCCCGAATTGCGGACGGCATCGTCGACAAGGAACTCAGCGCTCACCCTCCACATCCACAGGCGCTTCCATCTTAAAGCGGCAGTTGACGCTGTGGATGGATGCAACGGAACGCGGACTGCGCAGAAGAGGTGATGAGGTTCGAATGCTGAATCCCGAAACGAATAGCGAAGGGACGGGGTTCGTCGGGCATTCATCGCGCAGCTCCCGAAACAGCAAGTTGCATCGGAATCCTCCCGGAGGCTTCAACATCCCGGGAATGCGTGGCTCGCGGGGGTCGGATCACTTTGGGGACTCGGTGTTGTCGTTGCGCTCTCACTCGCGCTTGCGCTTGCCCTTGCGGACGCCCTCGCGCGGGCGCGCAAACCATCGATTGGCCAGTGGGTTTGGGCTGCCGCGAGTGGAGACGCCAAGGCCGCATCCAAGCTAAAGCAACTGGATGCTACGGCCCTTCCCGAGTTGTTCCGCTTCCTGACCAACTCAACACTCACTCCATTCGATCGGCAGGTGATGGATTGGCGCCAACGCATGCCGCCGTGGCTGCAACGGCAGGTTCCCGATCCTGTGCTTAAAATGGCCGCCGCAAGAAAGGCCTCGGCAGCCATTGTCGCGGTTGGAGATTGGGGCGATTCGTTCCCAGAAGTGGTTCGCACGGCCTGCGACATCAGGGCCGCCGGGGCCAGGGAGATTTGGTGTCCAATCATCAGCACGGCTGCGACACGCGTGGGTCGGGATCCGGAGCGGCCTTCCCATTCGAATTCGAACACCATTGCCGCCTTCGCCGCCGGTCTGACCAACGGCTCTCCCTGGATCCGGGTGGATTGCGTCCGTGCTTTGGCCGGCCTCGGTCCCGCAGCCAAGGACGCATTGCCGGCGCTTCGCGGTCGGTTGCGTGACCCCGGACGCACGGTGGCTCAGCACGCGGCCCACGCGGTTTGGCGCATTTCCGGCGAACGACGTGATGCTTTGGAACTGCTGCTGCTTAGTTTGTCATCTTGGGAAACCGAAACCCTCAAGGCGGCGACCGACAGATTGCGTCAAATTGCACCCACGGCATCGGCGGGTATGCCGACGCCTCAAGCCCTGATGGAGCAACAGCCCCGCGACGTCCGAACTTACCATCATTTGCCCTACTACTGCGGCCCAGGCGGTGACCGGCTTTTGCAGTACCTCACCCGGTTGGAATCGAATCCGAATCCGGACGCGGATGCCGATCTGGCATCTGCCGCAAAGGCGGCGCACGATCGATTGCGGCTTTCCGCTCAAAATTGATTCGACCGAGGCAGCGGTCCGCGATTGGGTTCCGATGCCGACACTCGAACGAACCAGGTTCACTCATCGGTCGAAGACACTCACATGACCACGCCCGCTTCCCATCCACGCGATCCGCTTCACGGAATCACCTTGGAAACCATTCTCAACCAGTTGGTGGAGCGCTACGGCTGGGCTGAGATGGGAGATCGGATTCCGATCCGGTGTTTCCAGATGAATCCGTCGGTGAAGTCCAGCCTCACCTTCCTGCGCAAGACCCCGTGGGCCCGGCAAAAGGTCGAGGCGTGGTACGTGGCCGATGCCCGTCGCGCGCGCCCGAGGCCGTCGCCTTCGCCTTCGCCGTCAGCGTCGCTCCCGACTGCCCCCACGGAAGCGCAGTCACGCGAGGAGACCGGAGGAGTGGAAGGGTTGAAAAGTTGAACCTAGAAACGGCAGTTGAAACCACAGATGGACACAGATTCACACAGATAGATAGGGAGATGCGTGAATCAAGAGGTCTCAAACGGTTTCACCTTCTGGGTGATCCATGAATCCGTCCGTTTCGCGCGTTTCCATCTGTCTTTATCCGTGTCCCTCTGTGGTTGAACTCTTCTTGAACTGCCGTTTCTAGGTTGAAGCGTTGAAGGGGAATTCGACGCTGCCGCGAGGGGTTTCTCATGGGTTCGGAGTCCCGTCTTCAGACGGTTCGGGGAGGTGTGTCTCGAGGGATGCAGCCGGGTTGATTTTTAACCTTTCGATAGCCCCGCGTCCAACAGCAGAGCCGCGTAAACGCGGTACTCCGAACGTGTGAGAAGACAGCTTCCAGGTTGCACGCGGAAGGAGACGCGGAATGTTCAGCCCGCGCATGCGCTGTTTTGAACGATACGTCGGGATCGATTACTCCGGGGCTCGGACGCCCACCTCCAGTTTGAAGGGGCTCCGCATTTATTCGGCGTCTCCCACGCAGGCGCACGCACCCGTGGAAATCACGCCACCGGCCGGCCGTCGAAAGTATTGGTCACGTCGGGGCATTGCGGAATGGTTGGTCGCCGAGATCAGAAATGGTCCTCCCACGCTGGTGGGCATCGATCACGCGTTCTCGTTTCCCCAGCGTTACTTCGAGCGCCACCAGCTTCCATCGGATTGGCCGGCGTTCCTCGACGATTTCCAACGGCACTGGCCCACCGATCAGGATCACTTGTCGGTGGATTCAATTCGCGACGGATCACAGGGCGCCGGGGCCGAACGCGCGGGAAATTCCCGGTGGCGTCGGATGTGCGAGGAACGGTGCCGCGCGAAGTCGGTGTTCCATTTTGATGTTCAGGGTAGCGTGGCGAAGTCCACCCACAGCGGGCTTCCCTGGTTGCGTTTCCTCCGACGCGAACTCGGCGACCGCGTGCACTTCTGGCCGTTCGACGGATGGGCTCCCCCGCCCCATCGATCGGTGATCGCCGAGGTGTATCCATCGCTTTGGAACAAGTCGTTCCCCATGGAGAACCGGAGCCCCGACCAACACGACGCCTACTCGGTGGCGCGATGGATGCAGGAACGCGATTCGGAGGGAACTCTGGCCGGGTTCTTTCAACCGCAATCGGACAAGAACGATCGGCTCATCGCGTCGCGCGAAGGATGGATTTTGGGACTGCTTTGAAGCCAAACTCCATCGCTTCGTCGCCCTCCACATCCAACAGCAGAGCCGCGTAAATGCGGGACTGCGAATGGGTGAAGTTGCAGTTGAAGGGTTGAAGGGATTCCGACGCTGGCGCGAGGGTCTTCTCAGGGGTTTGGAGTCCCGTCTTCAGATGGTTCGGGGAGGTGTGTCTCGAGGGATGCAGCCGGGTTGATTTTTAACCTTTCGATAGCCCCGCGTCCAACAGCAGAGCCGCGTAAACGCGGTACTCCGAACGTGGGAGCATGCCGCATCGCCCCTTCAACGCTTCAACTTTTTAACCCTTCAACTGCCGTTTCTAGGTTCAACCCTTCAACCTCGTCCCAACGTTCCGGCCAGGGACGAACCTCACCTCGCCTGCAACAGGTCGGACTCGGTGAAGCTGGCTTGGCGGACCACGGTTCGACCGTCGGAGGTAAAGATGATCCGGATTCTTCCGTCGCGTGTCTGGATCGCGGTCGGATATCCGTAGTCGCCCTTGGGTTCGGAGAGGAGGTCGCGTCGATGCGGGAAGGTCTTTCCACCATCCAGCGAGAGCGCCACTGCGAGCGGCGTGCGATCCGAGAAAGAACGGTTGTACACCAGCAGATGATGCCCGGATTGAAGGCGGAGAAAATCCACGGCGGCATTGGGGTTCGGGAATTCGGAATCAATGCCGGGACTCCACGTGTTGCCGCCATCTTTGGATTCAGTGCGCACCAACCATCCGTCGGGTTGACCTTCGTAGTTTCCGCCGCGACGGCAAAAGGCGATCAGGTGATTGCCATCGATCACCGCGGGCGCGGGCTGGATGTTGCCCAGACGCGAGCGAACCCGGTTGGACTCGGTCCACTTCCCGGTGGCGGGATGGTACCGCAGGAAAAACGAGGTGCAGTCCTTGCTCACCGATTCCGGATCGTCGCCCACCTCGTGATAAACCGGCAGCAGGTAATCGCCATCGGGCAACACAATGGGTCGATTGCGAACCATGGTGCCGGCTTCAAAGGTGAGGGCAAACGTCTCGGACCAGGTGCGCGCACCATCGCGCGAAATCTTGGCAGTGATGCGGGAGCTGTCCCAGATCTCGCCGTAACGCGTGACGAAGAACAACCACACCACGCCATCGGGTGCCTGCCACGGGATGGCATTGCCGAGGGCGTAGAACGGATTCGAGGCGATCTTCTCGGGCTTCGACCATCGCTTGGATCCGAGCTTGAGCCGCGAACCGAAGACAGCCGCCGCGTTGTCCTTGTACTCGCCTTTGCCACTGAAGAACGCGACGAACAGATCGCCGTTGGCCAGTTCGGTGACGCTGGCCGGGTGCTTGTAATCGCCGGTAGGAACCTCGGGGCCGAAGAGGCGCTCGTGTTGAATTTCGCCCGCAGCGAGGTGGCCCAGGACGAGTGACGTCAGAAGGAGGAGGCGAAGGAGCGTCATGGGATGATCGTAGGGAGGCGGATGGGCGGGGCCAATTCAAAGTCCAAAGTCCAAAGCACCTGAAGGGATGAATTTGGAAGGCATGAAAGCAGGAATGGGACGACGCTCGATGGCGCGAAGGATGCCGGTCGGTTCATCACCTCATGCGGACTCGAAAGCGGTGTCGACGCTGCGCTCTGCCACCGCACTCCAAAATGGACGGGTGGCTTCGTTTTTTCGGTCCTAAACTTGTGGTTTCAGGTCCACCTCGGCTCAACGTATCCCCAGAGCCGCGTGAACGCGGGACTCCATACGGGAGAAGTCCAAAGTTCGAAGTTTGAAAACAAAAAGGCCGGGGAGACGCAGCTCCCCGGCCTTCGTGAATGATTTCAGTCCGCTGGGCTCGATTACTTCGAGCTGCGGTAGAAGACCGTGCCGGTCACGGTAGGCACGTACGGACTGGTCGCTCCAGCAACGGCCGTGTAGGTGCCGTTCACGGTGGGCGAGGATTGAAGCGTGCCCGTGTAGGTGATGGTCACCTTGCCGCCGGCCGAGGAGATCGACAGCGTCGGGTTTGCATCCGGAGTCACGACCTTGACGATCGTGCTTGAGACGTAGTTGCCCGGAACTCCCACCAACACGCGGTAGGTCGCGCTGAAGTCAGCGGCCACGGTGGGGAAGAAACGGTACGATGCGGAAGTGGCACCGGCGATGTCCACGAAGCCGGTTCCGTCATTCCGCTGCCATTGGTAGGTGAATCCAACCGGAGTTCCCTGGCGGGTGACGGTGGCTTCGGAGGCGAAGGTCACCGCGGTCGGAGCAGAGCTGTACGAGAGCGCGAAGCTCTTGATGGCCCAGCTTGGCTTGCTCGCGCCCGAGCAGTCATCCCAAGCGCCGAGGAACTGAATCACGATCTTGTCGCCGGTCTTGAAGGAACCGAGGAGGGCCGTGCTGGTGATGAACGTGCCCGAGGCGTAGCCCGGGGAGTCGTTGATGAACGCGAGCTGATCCTTCAGCACGCCATTGCCGACGACCTTGACGGTGCCGTAGCCGTTGGCGGTGAAGTTCGCCGCAGGAACTGCGACGAACGCGCTGCCGTTGGTGCTGATGAGCACCTGGCCGCCGTCGAAGGCGCCGCCTTCAAACGAGTACTTGTGGCTGAAGTTCAGGGTCACGGCCTGATCGACAGGAACCACGAACTCCTTGCTGGTGAGGCGGGAGTTGAAGGGGCCGCCGCAGCCACTTTCGGAACCGTCCGCGCTCCAGGCGCCGTTGGCACCGTCGTAGATCCAAGGTCCGGGAACTTCAGGCACGGTGTTGGTGACCACGAATCCTGCATCGTTCGCCGCGAAGCTGAGGTTCGCGAAGTTGATGGAGGTGGAGGGAGGCAGCGCTTCCTGATTCACGGGCTGCGTCTTGAAGGCGATCTCGGCGTTCGGATCGAGGTAGGTCGAGAGGAACTTGCCGTCGATCGGGAGCAGGTCAGCCGAGGCGGTGCCGTCGGTGGTCTTGCGCCAGGCGAGCTTCAACCAGTCGCCGCCGCCGGCTTCCTTGAGCAGCGCGAGAACCGCGTACTTCTTGCCAGCCACGAGGGAGATCGGGGTGGCGGTGGTGGCGGGGTCGCCGGACTCCGGTTCGAAGAACGAACCGCAGCAGCCGGGTTCGTTGACGATCGGGGTGTCGGTCGCGGGATTCGGCGCAGTCTCGTCCTTGCTCAGGTAAACGCGGGAGGCGTCATCCGAAGCAACGAAGAAGTAGTAGTCACCGGATTCGGTCGGGGTGATGAAACCGGTCATGCGCGCGAGGTAGTTCTCGTGGCTGTCATCCGGGAACACGGTCCGGGTGTCGAACTTGCCATTGAGCACGCCCAGGGTGGTCGGGGTGCCGGCAATGACGCGGGGATCCGCGAGCGAAGCCGTGATGGCGTCGTCGCTGGCCTGGCCGAGGTTGTCGTAGTGCTCGAACCGGATCTGGCCCGGCACGAGAACCCAGGATCCGAAGGTCACGGTGCTGTTGGCCGTGATGGTGGATGCGGGGAGCATCTGATCCTTCACTCCAGTGATGGTGACGGTGTAGGTCTGACCCGGGGCCTGCTTGGTGGTGGTCAGGTCGACGATGTTGTCACCGACCGTTCCCGGGGCACCCGCGAGGGTGGCAGCGGTGACGGTGAGACCGGCGATCTTGTAGTTCGCGGCGTTTTGCGCGGTGGCGGCGTCGAGCGACTTGGAGAACCAGAGGCGAGCCTTGTCGAGGGATCCGAGACCGGCGGCGTATTGAACCACGGGGGCAACGCCATCGGCAGGAAGCACAGCAACGGTGACCTTGGAGCTCGGGGTGGAGCCGTAGCTGTTGGACACCACGACGTCGTAGGCACCGGCGTCGGCCGCAGTGACAGCGGTCAGGACGAGGGTGGCCGAGGTCTTACCGGTCAGATCCTTGCCGTCCTTGCGCCACTGATAGGCGAGGGTCGGGGTGCCGCTGGCGGCGACCGACAGGGTGATCGTGTTGCCGGCGTAAACCGGGCGGCTCGGGAGAACCGGCTGCGTGGCGATCACCGGGGCGATGTTCGCCGAGAAGTAGAGGCTCTGAACCTGGGCCGGAGTGAGCGCCTTTCCGAACACAGCCACTTCATCGATGTTGCCTTTGAAGTAGTCGCCGGTGTCGTTGAAGATGCCACCGCCGCCGATGTTGAAGTTGAATGCGCTGGACTTGTAGGAATCGAGCGCGCCATTGAGGCGGCCGATTTCCTTGCCGTTGGCGTAGAGCACGGTGGAGTTCGCATCGGCCGTGATCACGAACAGACCCCATTCGTCATCCTTGAACGGATACGGGGCCTTGATGTTCGCGCCGCGGGCATCGACCCAGAGTTCGATGTTCGCACCGGCATCCGCGTCGCCGAATTCGAGCAGGTTGTTCTGACCGAAGTAACCGCCGCGACCGGTGTGGATCTTCCCACGCTTGATCCAGCCTGCGACCGAGAACTCGGTGAGGTCGTTCAGCGTATAGGGAGTGCCAACGAACCCGGCGGAACCATTGAAGGCAGGTCCGAGGTTGGAGGCTTCAAAGCCGGAGTACGTGGGAGGCTGGGGGCCGGCAACGCCGACCTTCATGCCTGCGTTGTACGATCCGTTGAGCGAAGTGCCACCGCTTCCGGTCGCCACCGCAACCGGCAGCGTGGTCGGGGCGGTGTAGGCGCCTTCGTTGAAGCGGTAATAGACCAGCGGCGAACCGGCGAGCACGAGGCTCTGGTAGGTCGCCGTCGGGCTGGCGGAGGTCGCATTGGCGTAGTGCGCCTTGATGTCGGCCTCGCTCAGCGCGGTCTTGTACAAGGCGTATTCGTCGGCCGATCCATTCCACCAGAAGGAGCTGTCGGCGCGTCCGCCGATGGCGAATCCGCCGGAGGCTCCGGGAACGTAGCTCGACGGGTTGCCTTCCGCCGCCTTGGTACCATTGACGTACAACTTGGCCGTGGTGCCGTCATAGACCACCACGAGGTGGTACCAGAGACCCGCGGTCGGCGCTCCACCGCCCGTGATGTTGAGCGAGGTGGCGGTGCCGTTGTTGTTGTACATGCGGAGGTTCCAACCGGTTTCGGACTGATAGATCAGCCAGCCGGTGCGGGGCGATGCGAACTGACCGGAGGAGATCGCGCAGGTCAGCGTGCCGGAGCCCGCGGCGTGCTCCACACCCGGGTTCAGCCAGACCTCGGCCGTGAACGGCGCGGCCACATGCATGTCCGGGTTGTAGGGAACGAACGCAAAGGTGTTGGCGGTGGCGTCGAATGCGACCGCGGAATCGGGCCGACCCGTCAACGCACCGGTGGCAGGATGGCTCGAAGCTCCAAGGTAGTAGGCCACCGCAGCATCCCCGAGGGAACCGAGATTGGCCGAGGAATCCGCAGCGGGCGGTTGGATGGTTTCACCGAGCCGCCAGTAGGCGACTGGATTGAGGCCGGACACCGTCGAAGGGTAGTCCGCCAGGGCTGTGCTCTTCGCGCACAGTACGACCGCGAGGAGACTCGCGAATTTCAGGATTTGGCGTTTCATGGGGTTTTGGATTCAGGCGGAAACGAGGCGGCCCTGACCGGGTCCCATCCCAACAAACCACTGGGCAACTGCTTTGCGAAAGGTCCTGCACTTACCTGTCGGAACCCTTGCGACAACAGCCACCCAAAAGGTTTGTGTCATCTCCGCAAACTGTCGGTGACGAGCTTCAAACGCCCACCCGTCAAGTCAAGGTGCCGCACCCCCTGACGCGATCATATAAGGAGTCTATCTGTATCAGATTTGATTAAGTTAAGAATCTAATCTTCCCACGAAGCACCTCACGAAAAGCCATTTTTATGGCCTTTTCTCACTCTTCCACAGAAAGCAACCCCACGGCCATGCTTCGCCGTCGAGGCCCACTGCGTGTACCAGATTAGACACGATGATCCAAAGACCACACCCCGTCGGATTTGACCCAAAGATTTATGCAGATTCGTGCTGTCACGCCCAAGTCCTCAACCGGCGGAACACTTCCCTGCGGCAAAGGCGAATGGCGGTGAAACGGTGCTTCCGCAGCGCATGGCTCAGGGCCGGCGGTCGCTCACTTTTGGCAATCCCTCCGCGGCATCGGAAGATGCACGGATGACGCCGGGCTCGATTCCAGCAGTCCGCTCTGCAACTCTTGCCGTCGGTGTTGATGCTCCGTTCGCTCCTTCACGGCCGTTGGATTGTCGCCGCGCTTCTGACGGCGTGGCTGATGCATGGCCGTGCCCGGGGAGAATCCCTCGAGGTGCGCATCACACCCGGGGTGTCTGGCGAGACGGTGCAGCGGGGCTCGCTGCGGTACCGCACCGGTGCCGGGGAAGCGTTCTCGATCACCCGGGTCAGCTACCTCCTGAGTGATTTCGGAATTCAACGTCAGGACGGCACGTGGCAGGAACTCCCGAAGACCGCTGCCTGGATGGATGCGGAACTCGGGCGGAATTCCGTCCGACTGGATCCGGTGGCCGACGGGGCCATCCGATCGCTGCGGTTTCGACTTGGGCTCTCGCCCGAGGTGAATCGGGCCGATCCGGCAACGCATCCCGCGAAGCATCCCCTCAACCCAAACCTCAATGGCCTGCACTGGAGCTGGCAGGGCGGCTATATCTTCCTCGCGCTCGAAGGACTGACACGATCGCCGGGGTCGCCGCTCGGTGGATGGTCGTACCATCTGGCCCGCGACACGAACTCGGTCTGGATCACGATTCCGGTCAACACGGAGCTTCGCGGTGCTGCGATCCTGGATCTCGATTTCGATCTCGGAATCGTGCTCAACGCCCCGCGCCCGCTTTCCTTTGTTCGCGATGGCACCTCCACCCATTCGCGCGATGGCGACCCCATCAGCGCCGCGCTGGTTCACAATCTTCCCGGGGCGTTCCGTCTGCGCGGCGTGCGTTCTAATCCTGGAACCAACGATCCCGCAATCAGGAGCCGGCCCAAACCGTACTCGATGCCCGGCACGTTCACGCCGTTTCCATTTCAGCTGAGCGATACATTTCCGATGCCGGAACTTCCCGCGGACAATCCGCTCATCGCCGAGCGCGTGGAACTGGGACGACGTCTGTTCTTCGACCGGACACTCTCGGTAAACGACCGTCAACCGTGTTCCCAATGCCATTCCCCTGCCCTCGCGTTCAGCGATGGCCGTCCGCTCTCGATGGGAACCGAGGGCAAACTGGGCCGCCGCAATTCGATGCCCCTGTTCAACCTCGCGTGGAAGCGTGAGTTCTTCTGGGATGGGCGCGCCAAACGCCTGCGCGATCAGGTGCTCCAACCCATTCAGGACCCGTTGGAGATGCATCAAGGCCTTCCCGAGCTTGTCGAAAAACTTTCGAAGGACGCCCGGAATTACCCGCCCCGCTTCGAAGCCGCCTTTGGATCGAGGGAGATCACCGCGGAGAAACTCGCCCTCGCACTCGAAGCCTATCTGCTCAGCCTGACCTCGTGCGATTCGAAGGCCGACCAAGTCTTCCGCGGAACGGAACACTTCACGGCGGAGGAGCAGCGTGGGTTCGAGTTGTTTTCGACCGAGTACGATCCGCGACGTGGTCAGTACGGCGCGGACTGCTTCCACTGTCACGGCGGTCCACTGTTCCTGAGTCAATCGTTCGGCAATAACGGGCTCAAACTCCTGAATGGCGACCGGGGTCGCGCCGAGGTGACGGGAAAGGACTACGACGTCGGAAAATTCGCCGTCCCTTCGCTGCGCAACGTCGCCCTCACCGCGCCGTACATGCACGACGGCCGATTCGCCACGCTGGAGGAAGTCGTGCGCCACTACGCGAGCGGCATCACCCGCAGCGCAACCCTCGATCCGAACCTCGCGAAGCACCCCGACGGCGGAGTGCCGTTGTCGGAAGCCGATCAACGCGCCCTGGTGGCATTCCTGAGGACGCTCACCGACCCGCGTCCCAATCTTGGAACCGAAGTTCCCTGACCCGCTAGGACCGCGGGACCCGGGCGAGGATTTGTTCGATTTGGACTCGGTGGATTCGCAGGTGCCCGGCGGACAGAGCGACCCATTCGAACGCGTTCAAGGGGCCGAACCAGGGATGGGGAAATCGCGGCGTGTTCTTCAAGTCGGCAACCCGATCCACGGCGGCCATCAGGGCATCGCAGGAAGCCTCGTAGGCTGCGACCACGGAATCGTCCACGTCCAACGAAGGCTTCACCGCTGCGGTGCTGGCTTTTCCAGCGGGAACGGTACCCCGTCCCAAAGCGGTAATCACCGCCGCCATGGCATTATTGACGATGCGGAGGTGGTCCAGAGTCATCCACACCGACCAGTGTCGGCTGCTGTCCTCGAGTCCACGAATCCGCGGAATCAGCACCCGCTGCGACGCGATCTCCTTGGAGTTGGAGAGCACCATCACGCGAATCCGCTTCCGCTCGAGCACAAACGTCGACCGGAACGCCTCGCTCGAACCGAACGCACATTTGCCGCGAAACAGCAGCCGTCCGATGAACAACTCCACGGCGGGCAATCCCGCTCCGGGCGGAGCGAGGACAGGTTCATTGGGTCGCGTCACGCGCTCAACCTCGCGACATTCCCGATGGGAGGCAAGAGAGTTACTTGCATCTTGCAAGTGTTATCCCAGCGATCATGCCACGCACCAAAAATTCCGGCCTAAACCTAAAAACAGCAGCTGAAACCACAGATGGACACCGAGCACACAGATCGAAAGGGAGATTGGTGAAAATAGCCCCGGCCTTGAGGCCGGGGTTCAGGCCCAAACGCGGGTCAAGTCCCGGAGGGACGACAGAAAAGGGGGCTTCTGCCATCCCCGGGGGACTCGACAACACCCAGGTTGCAACGACCCTGGCCTAAAGGCCGGGGCTATTCTTAGTTCAAACCGGCAAAGGTTTTGTGCGTCGCATTCCCCTTCAACGCTTCAACTTTTCAACCCCTCAACCGCCGCCGCTAGGCCGGCGCCTGCCAGTGAGTGCCGAACTTCCATCGGGAATCCATCTCGGTGACCACTTCGGCAATCGAATGACGCTGCAGCAGGCGGTTCAGCTCGTGCGCGGCGGACGGGGCACCGAGGGACGAAAAACCAAGCACGCGGCGGATGCGGTTCCATGCGCCCTGAAGCGGTTGGGACGGCGGCTGCGTGCCAGGATTGGAACACCACTCCAGCAGCTGCGAGGCCTCCAGTGGAGTCACTGAGGTAAGCCATTCGCCCAGCACCTCGGCACGGGCGGCGTTATCAAATCCGGGCTTCCCGAGGATTTTCTGGAGCGATTCAAAAAGCTCGGACTCGGCGGCAATCGGAGTGGATTGGGCGGGGAGTGGTGATGGGTCGGTAGGCGCTGCGGATGGCGCTGTCCCTGCCGGAGCGTTCCGGCGGAAATGGATCGTGAGCGAGTGAACGGGCGGGACGTTCTCTCCGCTGCGGGCGAGTCGCCACACGCCTTCGGAGGCCGCGGACTCCTGAACCAATCCGAGGCACACCGTGGCCGACTCCGTGGTGAAGCCACCAGCCGCGCTCAACGCAAAGTCGCGACTCAAGGCAGATTCAATCTCGCTCCGGAGGCGGCTGACGGATTCCTGAAGTTCGCTCATGGAATCGGACGATAGCGGATTTGAGGGGCGATGACGAGTTTGGGGAGGCGGAGGATGTGCATCATCCAAACCGCAGAGACGCGGAGGCGCAAAGGAGGAGCGAGAGTCGGCCGTTAGGCCTGTGGAGTGCGGCGGGAAGCGCAGCGCCACGCCGCTTTGGTCAACGCCGACCAGAGAACGAAGCGAAGGAACCTCAGAGGCGCGGAGATGAAGAGGCGTCTCTTTGGTGGTGCTGCGGCGCGGTTGCCGGTCGGTGTTGCATTCCGCCCGGACTCAAAAGCGGTGTCGACGCTGCGCTTTGCCACCGCACTCCAAAATGGTGCGGCAGCGCGCTTTCTCACCCCTTCAACGCTTCAACTTTTCAACCCTTCAACTGCCGCGTACCGCGCGACCTCACGGCTTCTTGCTCGCCTTGTCGAAGGCGTCGGCCAGGGCGTTCCAGCTTCCGGCGGAAGGATTGAAGCTCGGACGCGGCTTGCCGCCGGAGCGGTCGCCCGGCCCGGCCTGACGCGGCGCCACGGGCGCGGTGCGATTCTCCCGCGCAGCTCCGATCTCCGGCTTGGCCTTCATCGAGAGCGCGATGCGCTTTCGCGGAATGTCCACTTCGGTGACGGTGACAAACACCTTCTGCGCCACCTTCACCACTTCGGCCGGATCCTTCACAAAGCGATCCGCCAGCTGGCTCACGTGGACGAGTCCGTCCTGGTGCACGCCAATGTCCACAAACGCGCCGAACGCGGTGACGTTGGTCACAATGCCCGGAAGTTTCATCCCGGGTTTGAGATCTTCCATCTTCTCCACGCCTTCCTGGAAGGAGAAGACCTCGAAGCGCTGACGCGGGTCGCGTCCGGGCTTGGCGAGCTCGTCGAGAATGTCCTTCAGCGTGGGCAAGCCGACCTCGGCACTCACGTAACGCTCGGGCTTGATCTTGGCCCGCAACCCGGCGTCGCGCAGCAGGTCACCGACTCCACAGCCGAGATCCCGCGCCATCGCATCGACCAATTCGTAGCGCTCCGGATGCACGGCGCTCGCATCAAGCGGATTCTCGCCGTCGCGCAGCCGGAGGAATCCGGCGCATTGTTCAAACGCCTTGGGTCCGAGACGCGGCACCTTCAGCAGATCCTTGCGGGAGCGGAACGGGCCGTTCTCGTTGCGATGCGCCACGATGTTGGCGGCGATGGCCGGACCGAGTCCGGACACGTAGCTTAGCAGCTGCTTGCTGGCGGTGTTGAGCTCCACGCCCACGCGGTTCACGCAAGAGACCACCACGTCATCGAGTCCACGCTTGAGCGCGAATTCATCGACATCGTGCTGGTACTGGCCCACGCCGATGGACTTGGGATCGAGCTTGACCAACTCGGCCAGCGGATCCATGAGGCGGCGGCCAATGCTGACCGATCCGCGGACGGTGAGGTCCTGGTCCGGGAACTCTTCGCGGGCCACTTCGCTGGCGGAATAAATGGAAGCCCCGCTCTCATTCACCAGCACGACGGGAATCGAGGACGGCAGCTTGAGCGCGCGGATGAACTGTTCGGTTTCGCGGCTTGCGGTGCCGTTGCCGATGGCGATGGCTTCAATCTGGAACTTGGTCACCAACGTCCGCACCACGTCGGCGGAATCGCGAATCTGCGACGGACTGGCGGCGGCGGCAAAGATCACCTCGCTGTGAAGCAGGCGGCCCTGACGATCGAGCACCACCGTTTTGCATCCGGTGCGGAATCCAGGGTCGAGGGCGAGGACGTTCTTCTGTCCCAACGGCGCGGCGAGCAGGAGTTCGCGCAGGTTCTCGGCGAACACGCGGATGGCTTCAGCATCGGCGCGCTTCTTGGTTTCCATGCGGATTTCCGCCTCGATGGAGAATCCGAGCAAACGCTTGTACCCATCGGTGAGAGCGAGCCTCACCTGCTCGCCCGCGGGCGCGTTGCGGGCGCGGAGGAACATGCCTTCGAGCAGGTTCAAGGCTTCCTCCTCCGGCGGGGTCATGCGGAGGAACAGGAACCCTTCCTCCTCGCCGCGTCGCATCGCGAGAAGACGGTGGCTGGGCACTTTGGAAACCGGTTCGGACCAGTCGAAGTAGTCCTTGAACTTCGCGCCTTCGGCTTCTTTTTCGGTGATGACGCGGGAGCGCAGCACGCCGGAGGACCAGTAAAGATCGCGCAGCTTGGAGCGGGCCTGGGCGTCGTCGCTGAAGCGTTCCGCGAGGATGTCGCGCGCCCCGGCGAGGGCGGCGTTCACATCGGCCACCTGCTTTGCGGCATCCACAAACGCGGCGGCCGCGGCCTGGGGATCGAGCGTGGCCTGTTCGGCGAAGATCTTATCAGCGAGCGGCTCCAATCCGGCCTCCTTGGCGATCATCGCCCGGGTGCGCCGCTTGGGGCGATACGGGGCGAACAAATCCTCAAGCGCCGACAGCGTGTCTGCCGCGCCGATCGACACCTTGAGGGCATCGGTGAGGAGGTTCCGTTCGGCGAGTGATTTGACGATCGCTTCGCGGCGCTGCTCCACCTCGACCATCTGGGCCATGCGATCCCGGACGGTCGTCACGGCCACTTCATCCAATCCCCCGGTGGCTTCTTTTCGATACCGGGCGATGAACGGCACGGTCGCGCCTTCGGCAAGCAGCCGGGCGGTGGCTGCAACGACGGAGGCCGGGGCCTTCAGTTCCGTGGCGATGCGGGAGATGAAGCGTTCGTTCATTCGTGGGGCGCGCTCTTTATCCGGTTGGGCGATTGGGGCAAGCGTTTAGCTGAAAAATGTGCGGCCGCGGGTTGGACTGCAGGATCGCGATCGGTGGGAATGTTGGAAAACCGGGCCGAAACGGGAGTTATCGACCGGCCGTCTGAACGGGCGGCAGCACCGTGATGCGGGCGACCGGAGAGCACTGGCCTCCGTCGCCGCCGGTTCGCAGGTGGAACAGCCGGGTGCCCGGCTTGGCGATGGGCGAGGCGGTGATGAAGAAGTCGCGTTCCGCCTGTCCTTCCACAATCAGCAGGCCGTTGAGCCCGATGTTGTCGATGTACAATCCGTGCGGGAGGTTTCGTCCGGAATCTTCGTTGCCGAACTCGATCCGGTCCTTGAAGTCACGCCGGTCCGCTCGAACGCGGGCGGAGATGGTTTGTCCGGCACGGATCAGGAACTCCAGGGGCTGACCCGGAACCGAACGAACGGTGGCGGGGTCGGACCCGGGAAGGATTTGCACCGTGAGCTTGGGAGCCGGTCCCACCTTCAGTTTTCCGATAGATCCGAGCGGATGCTCGACGTCGCGATCACCGATCCGCGCCACGGCCTTCAACGTGATCCGAGACAACGCGGCGGCGTCCGGGGTCACTGCGTTGGTCGCGGCCGACAGCGTGGCGGTGGCCCGAATTTGGTTCGCCTCGATTTCCACCGGCGCGCTGCTGCTGAAGCCCGGCGGGAGGTTCGCAAGTTCGATCCGGATCGGTCCTTCGAACCCTTCGCGGCGCGTGGCGACGAACCGCAGTTCGCGCGCGCTCCCCGGACTCACGGAGGGATCGGTGGTTTCCAATCGGACGGAGAACTCGGGTCGGGGTTCGCGGATGGACAGCGTGTAGTGATGATTCGTCGGCGCGCCGAATCCGCGCACGTCGGTCACCCGCGCGAGGTATTCCCCGGTGGCCGGCGCGACGAACCGCACCAGCGAATCCGTCCCGGACAGTCGCGAGGGATCATCATCGTTCTCGAAGTGGAGTTGAAACACCGGGAGGCCGTTGGGAACGAGCGCGGCGCCATTGGGAATCGGCCTTACAATGTAGCACGGCTCGTTCAACGCGTGGGTCAGCGCCGAGGTCCCGAACGCGGGCTGACGGCGTCCCTCTCCGGGATACACCTTGAATCCGGAATCGGGTCCGCGGGGATAGAGCCACAACCGGACCACCTCGCCGTTGGCGTAGAGGTATTCGTCGAGTTCCATCTCGGCCCAATTTTGAAGACGGAAGTCATCGGCCGTTTCCGAATCTTTTCCGCGGAAGTTGAACCACGAATCGCGCACGGCCTGCAGCCGGATTTGGGGAACCGGCCGGCCATCGGGAGTAAGAATCTCCACGCGGGAATCCAGGAGCGAGCCCGACTGCGCGGCATCGATGGCGAACGTCACCGCCTGGCCGGCTCGTGCCCGGAATCGGTACAGGTCCATGTCGCCCAGGCTTTCAATCGCACCGCGGATTTCGACCGGCCACTCCACCCGCATCGCTTGTTCCGGAAGGTCATTGGGCTCGGATTCCTTCACATGAACGCGACCAGTGAGTGTGCCTTTGGGTTCTTTCGCCGCGGAACTTTGGGTGGGACTCGGAACCGCCGATTTCGCGATGGGTTCCGGCGAATCGAATCCTGAAACCACCTCCACGGTTCCATCCATGCGGCCCACGACCAGACGCGGACGCTTCGGGTCGAACGCCAGCGCGCCGATCACATCGGACTGCTGCGACCACGCCTTCGCTTCCACGAGCTCGGGCAGACGCCAGAGTTTCAGGGTGCGGTCCGAAGCTGCCGAGGCGAGCCAGCGTCCATCGGCAGACACCGCGAGCGCCGTGACCGCGGCCTCATGCGCGAACCGCGATTGCACCACGGGATTCAGCGCGGGTTCGTTGGTGGAACTAAAACGCCACTGGTGAATGCGACGATCCACGCCGGCGGCGAGGATGTGCTTCGAGTCGGGAGTGAAGACCACGGCGTTCAATTCGCCCTGCGGTTGATTGAGGGTGTCGAGACGGACCCCATCGGACACGCGCCAGAGCTTCACCGTTTGATCCGCACTCGCCGAAGCGATGACGCGTCCCGACGGACTGAAGGCGAGCCGGAACACCGCACCGTTGTGAACCGCGTTGGTGCGCACGCATCGGCCGCTGGCGAGATCCCAGAACCGTAGGGTCCGATCGTAGCCGGCGGACACCATCGTGGTTCCGTCCGGAGAGATCACCGCATCGTGAACCGTATCGCGATGGCCGGCGAATGAACGCTGCGCCTTGGATCCGTCGAGGTTCCAGGTTTGAACCACACCCAGCAGACCCGGGATTCCCGTGGCGGCAATGATCGATTGCCCATCGCGGGAGAAATGCACGGCATTCACCTTGCCCGAGATTCCCTCGAAGGCCTTTTTGCCGGCGCGTGCGGGGGAGGATCGCACTTCGATGCGGCCCGGAGTTCCGACGGCGAGTCGGTCGCCCGACGGGGAGAATTCAAGCGCGGTGACCGGAGTGCGACGCGCCACCGCAGCGCCTACCGGGATCTTCGGCGCCACCAGATGTGCCAGAATTGATACATCGGTCGACGGCCCCGCGGCCCCCTCGGCGATCCAGCGTCGCAACACCGCGAGCTCCGCCTCGGGCACCTGCGGTTCATCGCGCGGCGGCATGTGGGGCTTGGCCTTGCCCTCGATGGAGCGGATGAGGAACGACTGGTCCGGATCGCGCGGGCGGATTGGGTCGCCCTTGTCGCCGCCGGTGCGCAGGCGCGCAAAGGTCTCGACCGAGAAGGTTCCCTCTTGGTCGGCGTCGTTGTGACACCCGGCGCAATACGCGCGAAGGATGGGAGCGACTTCGCGCTCGTAGTTCACCGGCGCGGCAGCTCCTGCGGCAGCGGCACGGGTCGATGGAACGGGGGACAGACCGAGCAGGATTGCGGACACGGCCCACACCACGGTCCAAGCGGGGAGGATTCGATGCATGGGGTTGGGCTCAGTGTTGGAACAGGAATTCACGGCTGGTGAGCAGCGACCACGCGACGTCCTCGGCCACGTGGCTTCGTTCCGATGCGGGGGCTCCCGCAAACGCGGCGAGTGCGGCGGCGCGCTCCTTCTCATTCGGGCGACGGCTCAGGCACAGCATCCAGACCTCTTCAATCCACGACGCCGGGTCCGTCCGTTCACGCAGCAGCTTCGCCAGTCGGCCCGAGTCCGAGGCGAGCTTATCATTCAGCGTGCTGCCATTGGCCAGATGCAGGGCCTGGACGAGGCTCGGTTGATTCGAACGTTCGCATTCGCAGGTGATCTCGCGCTGGTTCCGTCCGAAGGTTTTCAGGAAATACGATTTCACCGAGGCGTCGGACAACTGCAACGACCGCACCACGTTGGTAAACGCAGAGGTGGCTTCGGTGGATCCATCGCTGAGGGCCAGTTCGGTAAAGCGATCCGGCACGCCGGTGACTTCCGCGATGGCGTCGCTCAACACCTCGGCGCTGAGGCGTCGCGGGAAGAATCGTGAGTAATGCCGCCGATCCTCCCGGTTGCCGGGGAGCACCTCGGCCGAGCGTCGGTAGGTATGCGAGGTGAGGATCACCCGCATGAGCGCGCGAAGATCGAAGTGATTCTCGACCACATGGGAAGCGAGTGCGGCCATGAGGGGTTCATTCACCGCGGGGTTCGAGGTGCGGAGATCATCGACCGGTTCCACCACGCCGGAGCCCATGAAATTGGCCCACACGCGATTGGCGATGGAGCGCGCGAAATAGGGATTCTTTGGCGAGGTCAGCCACTTGGCGAGGATCTCGCGTCGGTCACGCGAATCCGAGGGATCAATGGCCGGGGCATCGAGCGGTGCGGGCGGCTGCGGCTTGCCGGTGCGGGGTTGAATGAGGTCGCCCGCATTTTGGACGAACAGGGTGCGCTTGCCATCCCCCGATCGCGCATCGCCACCCCAGCCTTTGGCGCGGACGCGCGAAAACAGGTTCGCAAACTGGTAGTACTGATCGTTGGTCCACTTCTCGAGCGGATGATTGTGGCAGCGGGCGCAGTTGATGGAGAGGGAGAGAAACGCCTGACTGACATTCTCGGCCATCGACTCCGGATCCTGGTGAACGGAGTAGAAATTCGACGCTCCTTCATCCACGGACGAACCGCGCGCGGTCACCAACTCCCGCACCAACTGGTCCCACGGCGTGTTGTCGGCGACGCGCGAACGGATCCAGGAATAGTACGCTTTCACCGAGTTCGGACGCAGCTGCGCGCCGTTGACCAGCAGCAGGTCGGACCATTTGTAGGCCCAGTAATCCACAAACTCCGGACGCGCCAAAAGGGCATCGGCAAGACGCGCGTGTTTGTCCGCGCGCGAATCGGATTCGAACGCCCGGACTTCAGCGGGAGTGGGCAGGAGTCCGAGCGTGTCGAGGAACGCGCGACGAATGAACACGGCATCGGAAGCCGCCGGGGAAGGCTGCAGATTCAGCCGCACGAGTTGTTCGTTGACGCGGGCATCGATGAAGTTGGTCGAGGGCAGCGCGCGGAACACGTCGCTCGAAATCGTGTTGGAATACGGCGAGGTCAGGCGCGCGATCACGATGCGCGACGAGAACCAGGCGGTGACCGCACCCTGCCCCGGCCCGAGAATGGTGGCCCGGCCCTGGGGCGTCACGGAGGCGACGGTTTCATCGGTGGAGGTAAACCGGCACCACGGGGTCACGTCGCGGATGCGTCCGTCGGAATACCTGGCCCGCACGGTCATGGGGAGCGACTCACCCATCGACACAATCCGCACGGCGGGCTCAACTTCGAGATCCACGAGCGTCGGCTCGTCGGCCTTCGAACCCGGAGCTCCTTCGGCAATCCAGCGCGCGAGGGTTTGATAATCCGGCGAACCCACTTCGATACGCTTGCCGCCCTTGTGTGCGACCGTGGTGGTGGACTTGGTGAGCAGAAGGCTCAGGCCGGGGTCGGCGGGCTCGATGCGGCGTCCCTGCGATTCGCGTGTGATGGCGAAGTGGTCGGCCTCGGGGTTGTACCCAAAAAGAGACAGTCGAAACCCGCCCTTCCCCGCCAGCGCCCCGTGGCATCCGCCGCTGTTGCATCCGGCCTTGGAGAAGATCGGCAGCACATCGTTGCGAAACGACACCGGAGCGGGCGGCGGATTTGATCCCGCAGCGAACGCATTGAGCACCATCGCGCACGCCCAGGCCGAAAGCACCGCAGCGCGCGGGCGGGAAAATCGAAATCGGAGGAAGCGCTTCATGCGAACAATTCCCGGATGGGTTCGGTGCCAAGGTCGGTCAACGGGAACGGTCGCCCGCCCGGCCCCGGGAGATGCGACGCGTGATTGAGTCCGAGCCCATGGAACATCGTGGCCACGATGTCCCCGGGTTTGACCGGCCGTTCAGCGGGGAATCCGCCGATGGGATCACTGGCCCCGACCACGCGTCCGCCCTTGACGCCGCCGCCCGCGAAATACGCGGTGAAACATTGCGGCCAGTGGTCGCGTCCCCCGGCGGGATTCACCTTCGGGGTGCGACCAAATTCGGACAGATTCGCGACCATCGTGTCGTTGAGCATCCCGCGATCGGTGAGGTCCTCGATCAGTGCGGAGTACGCCTGGTCATACATCGGACACACCAGGTCCTTCATTCCCTGCACCGAAGTGAAGGGCTTCGAGCCGTGGATGTCCCAGGTGATTTCATCGAACACGGTGAGGAAGGTGTTGATGGTGACGAAGCGAACCCCGCCTTCGACGAGGCGACGCGCCAGCAGGCAGCACTGGCCGAAGCGGTTCATTCCGTAGCGCTCGCGGACCTTCAACGGTTCGCGCGAAAGATCAAACGCCGCGCGGGCCGACTCGCTGGTCATGATGCGGAACGCGGCGTGGAAGTTGTCGTCCATCAGCCGGGCATCCTCGCTGGCCTCGAATTCACTGACCGCCTGCTCCACCACATCGCGCATCTTGCGGCGTCGATCCAGTCGCTGCGCGCCGATCTGGTCCGGCGGCAACAGATCGGGAACCTTGAAATTCTTCTGCGAAGGATCGGCCATCAGGGCGAAGGGGTCATGGGCCTTGCCCAGAAACCCGCCGGCCTGGCCGTTGGGAAGATTCCCGCCGCCGCGCCCCATCAACTGTGGCAGCACCACAAACGGAGGAAGATCCGATCGGCGTCCCTTGAGATGGGACACCACGGCTCCGGCGTGCGGAGTGGAGATTCCACCGGTGAAGCGTCGACCGGTTTGCATCATCTGCCATCCGGCATCGTGCACGGCCGCGCCATCGTGATGACACGACCGCACCAGCGAAAATCGATCGGCAATCTTCGCATGCAGCGGCAGCAGTTCGGAAATCTCGAAGGCATCGGATTTGGTCCGAATGGGCCGGAACGGTCCGCGAATCTCCCTCGGGGCGTCGGGCTTCATGTCCCAGAGGTCGATGTGACTCGGCCCGCCCAGATTGAAGATCATGATGCAGGACTTGCGGTCCGCAGCGGGATCCACCCGTCCCTCGGCCCGCGCGCGGAGGTATTGCGGAAGCGAAAGTCCAACGGCCGCGAGCGCGCCAATCTGGAGGAACTCGCGTCGCTTGACGTGCGGTCCACACAGGCGCAGTCGGTCCTCAGGGGAATCTGCGAGGAGGTCGAACATGGGAGGATCCTGCCGGAATCCGACCAGAAAGCGCCATGGGAGAAATCAGCGCATTCATCCGGAACGGAGGATTTCCAATCCAACCAAATACAAAGCCAACCGTAGGGGTGGCACTTACAATTTTACCGGGTGCACCTGCTTTCAGGCGGCGATCGGATCCGTACTGTCGGGAAAGTGACGTTACCAAATCCTCTTCTACTGTTTTCCGGCGGCGATCAGGCGATGGCGGACGCTTTCGAGGTCGGAGCCACTGCATTGCGGCACCACACCCAGCCCAAAGTCATTTGGTGCTTCGGGCGATCGGGCGCGGGCAAGACGACCATCGCTGCGGGCTTGGCGGATCGATTTCGCGCCCGCTCGATCTCGACCCTTCATTTGGATGGCGAGAGCGTTCGATCGGGACTCTCGCTCGATCTGGGCTTCTCGAGCCGCGACCGGGCGGAAAACCACCGGCGCATCGCCGAACTCGCGGGGATCGCACGCCAGCAGGGGGTTCAGGTGGTTGTTTCCACGATGGCTCCGCTCCGCGTTCACCGGGACACGGTTGAGTCGATCCTTCCCAACTCCGTCTGTTGGATCCATGTGGATTCCTCTCCCGCTGTGTGTGAAGCGCGCGATCCCAAACTGCTTTATCGCCGCGCGAGGGACGGTCGGATCCCAGACTTTCTCGATTTCCCGTTTGAAGCGCCCGAGGCGGACGAGAGGGTCTGGAGTGTGTCCACCGAGTCGATGTCGCCGAAGGAATCCATTCAATTCCTCTGGACCCGACTTCAATCCGAACCTTGCGAGCCCGGTTGAGAAACGAAGGTCCGAAATAAACTGATCCCTGTGCCGGTAATCCGCCAACGCCCCTTCGAATCGGGTCGATTCCCCTTCCGTGGAAGGCAGATTCTTCGCACCCGAGTGAACCCATTGACGGAGTCGCCCGGCACGCGAGAGGTTTGAGAATGACTTCGAACCCACGCACGGCCCTCGAGGATCCGAAGGAATTCTCCTCCCGATCCACGCTCTTTTTCCTCCTGGGCGTCGCGATTCTGGGAGTGGTGGCGTTCGTCGACTGGGCGACCTGGCCTGAGATCCAGCTTCGTCTCTGCTATCTGATTCCGACGCTGATCGTCGCTTGGTACGTGGGGGCTTGGGCGGCACTTCCGATTGCCGGTATCGGATCGGCCGTTTGGCTGTTTATCGAACTGCAGTACAACCGGCCCTACGAGCACCCGGTCATTCCCTTCATCAACGCGACCGTCCTGCTCACGGCCTCCATTGTTTTCACTCTGCTGGTTTCGGCGGAAGCGCGCCGGAAACGGCAGCTCGCCGAAGAGGTTGCCGCGCGAAAACGGGCGGAGGCCGAGCTGCTTGCCATCAACGAAACCTTGGAAAACCGCGTGCAGGAGCGCACCGCGGCAGCGGAATCCCGAGCGCAGGAACTGCAACGATCCGAGGAGGCGCTGTCGCGTTCCACTGCGGTACTCACCGCTATCCTCGCCACCATGAGCGAAGGCGTGGTGGTGACCGACCGATCGGGCAGACTTCGGTTGGTTAACCCGGCCGCAGTTTCCCTCCTGGGGATCGATCTGCCGAAAGACGTCCAAATGCTGCTGCCTTCCGGAGTCGATCTGCGCCTGCTTCCTTTGATCGACGGCTACCGGGGTGCCGGATCAGTCATCAAACAGGCACTCGCCGGGGGTGCCATTCAAGCAGTCGAGCTTGGACGAAAAAAACAGGCTTCCGACACCGGGCCGTGGCTCATGGTCAGCACGCATCGGGTTCAGCTCGGATCCGGAACCGACGACGGCATTGCGTTCGTCTTTACCGATGTGTCCGCAAGCAAGGAAACGGAACGGGCGGTTTCAGAGGCGATCGAGGAGGAACAACAGCGAATCGGCCAGGATCTGCACGATGGCCTCGGGCAGCATTTGGTTTGCACCGCGATGGCGGTTTCCGTCCTGAAGGACCGCTTCACCGAGAATCCGGAAGCCCGCCCCGATCTGCTCAATGGAATCGCGACCATGGTCGACGAAGCCATTACCCACGTCCGAGACATCGCACGAGGTCTCTTCCCGGCGTCGCTGGAACATCAAGGTCTCGCGGCAACCTTGAAAGTACTGGTCGACCAGGTGACCCGAAGCACGCAAATCCAGTGCGAAATCGAAGCTCCCGCCATTCTGGTTGAGCCGAAGATCGATGTCTCGTTCCACCTGTACCGAATCGCCCAGGAAGCCGTGGCAAACGCCATCCGCCACAACACGCCGACGCGCATCATCGTGCGTCTCGAGGAACACGGTTCCCAGCTCCGGCTGTCGGTCATCAGTGTCGGCAAGCCGGTGGAAGCCGCACCTTCCGCACCTTCCGGCCGATCCGGCCTGGGGCTCGCCATCATGCAACACCGAGCACGTCTCATTCAGGGAGATCTTCAACACTACACCGAGTCGCAGGGCGACACCGTGGTGGAATGCACCGTGAGTCACAATCCCTTGGCATCCTAAGCTCTTTTCACCCCCATCCACTCCCCATGTCCACCCCCATGATTGCAAAGCGCCGGATTTTTCTGGTCGATGACCATCCGATGATCCGCGAGCGCCTCACCGAGCTGATCAATCGAGAGGCCGACCTGCATGTGTCGGGCGAGGCGGAAACCGCAGCAGCAGCCCGGGACGCGCTGAAAACCAACGCCGCCGACCTGGCCCTGGTGGACCTGTCCCTCAAGGGTTCCAGCGGGATCGAACTGCTCAAGGATCTCCGGATCGAACTACCCGACCTGAAGATGCTCGTGCTTTCGATGCACGACGAATCGCTCTACGCCGAACGCGTGCTCCGTGCCGGTGCGCGCGGCTACATCACCAAACAGGAAGCCTCCACCCTCGTGTTGACGGCGATCCGGAAGGTGCTTGCCGGCGGGGTGTACCTCAGTCCGCGCATGACCGACGAAATGCTCCAACGGTGCAGCGAGGGACGCGAATTCGGAGCCTCCCCGCTCACCGTCCTGACCGATCGCGAACTGGAAGTGGTTCAACGCATCGGCCGCGGACAAAGCACCCGCCAGATCGCCATCGAGCTCAGCCTGTCGGTCAAAACGGTCGAAACCTACCGCGAACGCATCAAGGAAAAGCTCGGCCTTAAGAACGGAATGGAACTCGTCCAGCATGCCGTCCGGTGGCGTTCCGAGCTGGAAACCGATTCCTGATCCTGCGGGCCCAGTCGGAGTCAGAGTCATCGGCGCCAGCCAGACTCGAACTCAAACCCACGAAAAAGTCCCGGGAGGTTTAACCCCCCGGGACTTTTCATTGAAACGCATTCAACGAGCCCGACCAACTCTCGGAGACCGGGTCTCGTGGATTACTTCTGCGCGCTGTTCCGGCGACGGCGAATGAACCATTGCCCGCCGACCATCAGTGCCACGGTGCCTGCTGCGAGGTAGGTGGACGGTTCCGGGACCACATCGGCGTAGGCGGAACCGATTTTGATTTCATCGATGCTAAAGCCCAAGTTACCGCCGATCTGCAGCGAGGTGACCGTTCCGATGTCGAAGGAACGCGTGGCGCTCGCAACGCCTTCGGTCGAACTGGCGGCCGGATTGTAGAACAGGCTGAACGTATCGGCACTCGCACCCGCGACAAATACGGCCTTCAACACCAGCAGCACCGGGCTGTTGACGGTCGCCGTGGACGAGGAGGCCGTCTGGGCCGTTCCGTTTTGATCGATCAAATACGCTCCCGAATTGGAATTGAGTCCGAAGCCCGCGTAGCTCGTGCCGTTGAACAGCCGGAGCTCTGCGGAACTCGTTCCCACCGTGGCTTCCGGACGGAGGAGAAAACTGATGTAGGTGGTGCCCGAGGAGGCGCCGAGGGAAGAGGTCAGCGTGCGGCTCAGCGGCGTGGTCAGCGAATTCGCCGCCATGGTCGCCTTATTGCCGATTGAGCTGGTGCCCGGAAGGCTGCCGGTCGAAATCGTTGCCGTAGCCGAGCCGCCGGACCAGGCAGTTGAGAATCCGAAACTTCCGGAGCCGGATTTCCCGCTGACGGTTCCCGACACCGTGTAGTTGAAGGGCTCATAGACCGACAGCGCGGCGCGGCCCACCGAGGTGGAACCCGCCAGAGCTGCGGCGAGCGCACCGACCGCAACCCATGACCGGGAAACTCCCGGCCGGTTGCCAAAACGCCGATGGTTACCACGATCTGATTCGATTTGATTCTGCATAGCAGGTATTCCACGCGAAAGACCGGCACTCAATCCCTGCAGCAAGCCGGCTCCCAACGTCCCTTTACCATCGGCATCACGTCACTTCCTGAATAGCGGGAGAATCCCCAAAGCGGTGTCCTATTCCCGGAGTGTTTACCTCAGGACATCCCCCACAACTGTTAGGATTCCGGCGCATTTGGCGTCCGAAACCGGGCAGAAAAGCCTCTTTTTTGATACTCCGCCCGCACGATCCAACCTCGCCGTGCCCGGGCAAGCCCGGGCGACGGGGTTGCCCTGACAAAGTCCCCCGACCAGGTCGGCTCTGTGGGGTGCCGCGATTCCGGAAGCTCGGGAAGCAAAATCCCTGAAGGAACCCCGGTCCTCCAAATGGCGTATCGTCGTTGCGAAATCCCGAGCTTCCCCAAGGAGGCGGCTTGACCCGGGGGCGGGGAGTTCGTAGAGGCTGAGGGCAACATGACCTGTTCCCCCTCCCGACGACGCTGGCTCTCGCTGCTTCCTGCGGCGATTCTGGCGGCCACCACTTTTTCCTCCGGTCTGGTTGCCTCGCTGCAGGCTGCTCCTCCGGCCGGTTTCACCGCCTTGTTCAACGGCAAGGATCTGACCGGATTCCGCGGTGGCGACACCTACGATCACCGCAAGCTGCTCGCGCTGCCCGAAGACCAGCGCGCGGTGCAGATCGCCAAATGGACGGCGACGATGACGCAGGTCAATCCCAAGACCGGCAAGCCCCACTGGTACGCCGAGAACAACGAACTGGTGAACGACGGCTTCGGAGCCTACGCCACCACGGAAAAGGACTACGGCGACTTCGAACTTCTGGTGGAGTACAAGACCGTCCCCCTCGCCGATTCCGGCATCTACCTCCGCGGATGCCCGCAGGTGCAGATCTGGGATCACACCAATCCGAATGAATTCAAGAACGGCGCCAACAAAGGCTCCGGAGGCCTTTGGAACAACTCCCCGGGCGCTCCGGGCAAGGATCCCCTGGTGCTCGCCGACAAGCCGTTCGGTCAGTGGAACCGTTTCCGCATCCTGATGGTGGGATCCCGCGTCAGCGTGTGGCTCAACGGCAAGTTGACCGTCGACCACGCCCTGCTCGAGAACTACTACGACCGCAAGCAGCCCGTGCCCGTCCGCGGACCGATCGAGCTTCAGACCCACGGCGGCGAGATCCGCTGGCGCAACGTCTTCATCCGTGAAATCGGGGCCAAGGAAGCCAACCAGATTCTCGCCTCCCACGGGGAGAAGGGCTACCAGTCCGTGTTCAACGGCAAGGACTTCACCGGCTGGGCCGGCCCGGTGGACAACTACGAAGTCGTGGATCGCGCCATCGTCTGCAAACCCCACAAGGGCGGCACGATCTTCACCCAGGCCGAATACACCGACTTCAAGGCACGCGTCGAGTTCAAGCTCCCCGCCGGCGGCAACAACGGTCTCGCCATCCGCTATCCCGGCAAGGGCGACACCGCCTACGACGGCATGTGCGAACTCCAGGTGCTCGATGACAACTACGAGAAGGCCACTGGTTCCAAGATCGATGCTCGCCAGGCCCACGGTTCCGCCTACGGCATGGTTGCCGCAGCCCGCGGATATCAGCGCCCCATCGGCGAGTGGAACTTCGAGGAAGTCACCGTGGTCGGATCCAAGATCAAGGTGGAGCTGAATGGTTCCCTGATCCTCGATGCCGACCTCTCCAAGGTCACCGAATTCATGGCCAACTCCGCCCACCCGGGCAAGGACCGCACCAGCGGCCACTTTGGCTTCGCCGGCCACAACGACCCGGTTGCCTTCCGCAACATCCGGTTGCAGCCGGTCAAATAATCCGCGTCTGATCGAAGACTCGGAGTTCAACCGCAATCCGATCAAGCCGCCGAAGCCCGCAAGGGTTCGGCGGTTTTTTGCGTTCAGGTCCCAGCGGGATCTCCGGGTTAAACCGCGGACGAGTTCTGCCGATTTGACAGAATAAACGGCAGTGGACAGCCTCGACGGCATCGGAATCCCATGCAACCCGCCCTCAACGTTCCAGCCCGACCTTCGTTTCGATCCAAAGCCACCCTTCTGGCCGTCCTGAGCGCCGCCACCGGAGGATTTGCGGTGCTGGGACAGGATTCTTCACAGCTTTCCCTCTTCACCCTTCCGCCCGGTGCCACTCCCGGCGCAACCCAGCTCGGATCTTTTTCGATCAACATCAATCCCGGCTCCGGCCTGTCGGGAAACAGCGCGGCACTCGCGGCATTCAACCGGGCGGCCGGGCATTGGATGTCCTATTTCAGCGACCCGGTGAGCATCAACATCAACGCGGATCTCACCGGGGGGTTTACAAATCCGAGCATTATCGGACAGGCCAGTTCGCAGATTCTCCAGGCCTCCTATTCCACCATCCGCAATGCGATCGTCGCTGATGCCGCGGGGGACAGCTTTCGGTCCATCGATGCCTCGCTACCGACGAGCGGACAGTTCTCCGCGCTGCTTCCCTCCGGCTACACCCTCAGTGGAAATCTTCAACTGACCAAGGCCAACGCCAAGGCACTTGGATTCACCGGGCTGGACGGACTCTTTGGGGCGAACGACGCCACCATCCAGTTCAACAACAGCTTCAGTTTCGACTACGACAACAGCGACGGAGTCACCCCTGGAATGGTGGACTTTGAAACCGTTGCCACACACGAGATTGGTCACGCGTTGGGTTTCACCTCCACGGTGGACAACATCGACGGTGCCTCCGCGCCGTTCTCGGTGACGCCGTCCACCCTGGACCTGTTCCGCTTCACCAACGGCAGCGCGCCCACTTCTGCGGCGGAATTCAGCACCTTTTCGCGTGATTTGCGTCCCGGAGGCGATGTGCTCCTGACCGACACGGTCACCGGGTTCCGACTTTCGACCGGTCTGACCCAGGGCGACGGCAGGCAGGCCAGCCACTGGAAGGACGACCAGATTTCCGGCACATACATCGGGGTGATGGACCCGACTCTTCCGGCTTCGGTCATCGAGCCGGTGACCACCGCGGATCTCAAGGCCCTGGCCCTGATTGGATGGAACGTTCAGGTTCCCGAGGCGTCCACCTGGTCTGCCATTGCCGCCGTCGCCGCAACCGTCGGTGCCCAGCTCTGGCGTCGCCGCCGTTCGAGCCATCCGCTCTGAACGGATGGAAGACCCGGCATTTCAAAATCAAGCCGGACGACGAACCGGAGGCGAACACCACGGACCAAAGCACGGTCCGGTGAGCGGAGCCGCTTCGGATTCCATGCGGGTCTGATAATTGTGTGATGCCCGGCCCGCCTTGCTCGCTGCCCGGAGGAAGCGGTTGATCCAGTATTCGCGATCCGGCGCCGCCCCGAGCATCTGAAGATGCCGGGCATAGCGGTGAGTCGCCTCCTTCCATCGATTCAACCGGCGTCCCAGTAGATCCAGCTCCCTCGCCGTCATCTTCGATCCCGACGCAACCACCCCGGGGCATTGCCCCTCGGCGAGGCCTTCCGACGAATACGCGGCGAAACCCAATGCGATGCTCGAAACGGTGCCCATGGTGGGAATTCGGAAAGGTCTTTGACGGTGGCGGCGCGATTTGGTGCGGGAGCACCTCACCGGATTGATGAAACCCGGGCAACGGAAGCTTGCTCGAAGTTATTCACAATTGAACACGGCACCGGAATGGTATGCCTGCCATCCCGGTGCCGGCGCAGAACCGAATCAGCGGGGAGCCGGCGAGACCACCACGGTCACCGGAGCGGACTGAGCGCGGCTTCCGTTGTCGTCGGTCGCCTGCGCCGTCAGCTTGTATTTCCCAGCCGGCGCATCTTTCCAGAGGAACGTGAACGGAGCCTTGTCCACGATGCCCAGCAGCCGCTCGTTGGCCCAAAAGCTCACGCGCAGGATGCTTCCATCCGCGTCCGATGCTGCGGCTTCAATCGAGATCGCAGCCGGGGCCACGAACGTCGCGCTGTTCGTCGGAGACTGAATCGAGATCACCGGAGTCGCGTTGGTCACGCTGAACTTGACTGCCTTGGACGAGGTGGAAACGCCCCACGTATCCACTGCGCGCGCCACGATCGTGTGGCTGCCCGGAGGAACGTTGGTCCAGGTCAGGCTGTACGGAGCCGCGGTGCTGCCGCCGATCAATTGTCCATCGAGGAAGAAACTCACCTTGGCCACACCGTCGTCGGCGTCCGTCGCATCCGCCGTGAAGGTCACGTTCGCAGGCTTGCCAAAGGTGGCTCCACTCTTGGGCGCAGTGATCGAAACCACCGGAGGCTCGTCGCTCACCGAGATCTTGGCCGACTCGGAAGTAACCGTGCGACCGAACTCGTCCTCGGCCCGTGCCGTGATCGAATAATTGCCCGGCTGTGCATGGGTCCAAACCGTGGCGTAGGGAGGCGTCGCAACACTCGCGATCACGCGTCCGTTCACCAGGAAGGACACTTTCACCACCGAGTCATTGGCATCCGACGCATTCGCCGCCAGCGGGATGTTGGAACCCGGCGCAAAGGAAGCCTTGTTGGTCGGGCTGGTCAGCGAAACCACGGGAGGAAGGTTCGACACCACCACCGAGACCGCCGTGGACAATCCCGACAGGCCAGCCGTGTCCACCGCCCTGGCAAACAGCGAGTACTTGCCGGAACCGTAGCCGGTCCAGGTCACGGTGTACGGCGCGTTCGTTGCCACGCCGATCAAATGGTCGCCGGCGAAGAAGCTCACCTTCGAAACGGTGTCATCCGAGTCCGCGGCCGAGGCCGTCAGCACCGTGGACGCCGCGGTGATCACCGTGCCGTTGGTCGGCGAAGTCAGCGACACCGTGGGCGGGAAGTCATTAAAGCGATCGCCAGCAATGAGCACGGTCGCAGAATGCCGCGCGGCCAGCTCGTACGCCGAATTGGTCGCAATGGTCAGCACCACCTTTTTGTCGTTCGCAGACAGCGGAGCCGGGAGCGGCTGGACGATCAAATCCACCGCAAGAAAACCTGCGGGGATGGTCACCGTGGAGGGAATCGCCGTGTAGTCCACACCTGACTGGGCGGTGCCACTGGCGGTGAGGGTCACCGAAAGCGGGGCGTTGGTGGAGTCCTCGCGTACGAGTGTAAACGCCCCGGTGGAACTGCCCGCGAGCGCGGTGGGATCGGACGCCACAATCCGTACGACCGGGAGGGTTGAGGCAGTTCCGCCCCCCGCACCCGGGGGAACCGGAGGAGGCTCCGGACGTGCAAACGCCGGAAGGGAGAGGGCCAAGAATGCCAGGGTCGCGGCCGCCGGATTCAGACGGAAACGGCCCTGCGGTTGAAACGGGATCTTCATAAACTTTATTCGCTTCGATTGTTGTTCTCGCCATTGGGTGCTATCACCCACTTCCACTTGGGAATACCCGTTACCAAGCGTCTCCTGTGCCGGACTCAATTGTGCAAACCTCCGACCCTGCCCCGCAGCCCGCTGCGAACCGCCCCACGCGTCCCGCGGTGGGCGACCGACTGACCCTCGACATCATCGACCTCGCCTTCGGTGGCGAAGGCGTGGCGCGAACCGGCGACTTTGTGGTGTTCGTCCCGTTCACCTGCCCCGGCGACCGCGTGGACGTGAAACTCACCGAGGTCAAATCGAGCTTCGGACGCGGCCAGTTGATCCGCGTGCTGACCGCCGGCCCCGAGCGCACCGAACCGCGGTGCGAGTACTTCACCGAGTGCGGCGGATGCCAGTACCAGCATATTGACTACGCCGCCCAACTCCGCTGGAAACACAAGCAGATCACCGACCTCTTCCGGCGCGTGGGCGGCTTCGAAGCGACCGCCATCTCCCCGGTCGTCCCCTGCCCCCAGCCCTATGGATATCGCAACCGCATCCTGGTCCGCAGCCAGTGGAACGGACCGGCGAAGAAGCTGAATCTGGGATTTGTGCGCTCCGACTGCGGACTGGTCTGCGATGTCCAATCGTGCGCCATCGCCGAACCGAGCCTCAACGAAGCCATCACCCAGTGGCGTCGAAATCCCCCTCCCAAGGGCGGATTGAAAACCGTGCTCCGGATCCCTCCCGAAGGCTGGGTCGTGCCCGAGCACAGCTTCTTTCAAAACAACTTCTTCCTCCTCCCGGCCCTGCTCGACGGCGTTCGCAGCCGCTTGAAGGACTCCGGCGTGCAGCACCTGTTTGACGTCTATTGCGGTGTCGGGTTCTTCGCCATTTCGCTGGCCGATGCCGTGAAGTCGTTCACCGGAGTGGAGCTCGATGCCCCGGCAATCCGCGCCGCTCGGAAGAATCAGGAAAACCGCAGCATCACCAACGGCGAGTTCCTCGCCGGAGATGCCGACTGCCTCCTGCCCCAGCTCCTGCCGCGACTCGACCCCACGCAGTCGGCCGTGCTGCTCGATCCACCGCGCGTCGGATGCCGTCCTCCCAGCCTGGAAGTGCTGCGTCAGACCGGCCCGGCGCAAATTCTCTACGTGAGCTGCCATCCCGCGACGCTCGCGCGCGACCTCAAGATCCTGTGTGCCGGCGGGCGCTACCGTCTCGCGCAGGTGGAGCCGTTCGACATGTTCCCGCAGACCCAGCACGTGGAATGCGTGGCGGACCTTCGCCTCGCCGGACCGCTCTGAGCCATTGCGGCGTGGTCCTGTTTTTGGACCTCCAGTTCCCCACCGAATCCTTGCCTGCCCGGTTCCACCGGCGCAGGGTTCGCACGATCTCGGGTTCCTTCACTGCTTCGGTGTTGGAACGAGATCGCGTGGAGATTCGTTTTCGGAAACTGGAGTTTGATTTTTGAATTTCGTGGAAACGCCCGGACAACTTTCCTCTGTCGCGACCGTCGTTCACGAACGACAACTTCACGCATCGCGCCGGCGACACTGAGCCGGGCGAGAAACACGAGCACAACACCTGGAACTTAATCCCCGCATCCCATGGGCCTGATCGACTACCTCAAGACGCAGTTTCTCGAAATCATCCAGTGGGAGGACGACTCCCGCGATACCCTCTCCTGGCGTTTCCCGGACCAGGACAAGGAAATCAAACGCGGCGCGCAGTTGATTGTCCGCGAATCGCAGGTTGCCCAATTCATCTACCTCGGCCAATTCGCCGACACCTACGGCCCGGGCAAGCACACGCTTTCGACCGACAACATCCCGGTCCTCTCCACGCTCAAGGGCTGGAAGTACGGACTCGAAAGCCCGTTCAAGGCCGACGTCTATTACGTCAACACCCGCCTCTTCACGGGCAACAAGTGGGGCACCAGCAACCCGATCATGCTGCGCGATCCCGATTTCGGGATTGTCCGCACCCGGGCGTTCGGCACCTACGACTTCAAGGTCGTGGATGTGAAAACCTTCCTCAAGGAAGTCGCCGGCACCGACGCTCACTTCCGACTCGAGGAATTCCAGGACACCATGCGGTCGCGCCTGGTGAGCGCCTTCACCGATGCCCTCGCCTCCAGCAAGGTGCCGGTCCTCGACGTCGCCACCCGCTACACCGAACTCGGCGACGCGCTGCTGCCCATCCTCAATCCGATTCTCACCGCCAAGTACGGTCTCGAGCTCGGCAGCTTCATCGTTGAGAACGTCAGCGTCCCGCCCGAGGTCGAACAGGCCATCGACAAGCGGTCGAGCATGGCGGCCATCGGCAATCTGAACGATTACGTGAAGCTCCAGTTCGCCGAGAGCCTGGGCAAGAACACCGGCGGCGCCGGAACCGCCGGCAGTGCTGCGGAACTCGCCATGGGCTTCGGACTCGCCGGCCAGCTGATGAACCAGCCCGGCGGCATTCTCGGCGCACCGCAGGGAACTCCCCCTGCCGCTCCGGGCGCCGTCGTGGGCGCCGGTGCAGCCCCCGCAGCGTCCGCACTGCCCGAGCTGCTCTCGCCCGCTGACGTGGCGCAGAAGCTTTCGGTCGCCGAGGCCGATGTCCTCGCCGCGCTTGCTGACGGTTCGCTGAAGGGCAAAAAGATCGGCACGCAGTGGCGCATCACCAAGGCGGCCTTCGAGGAATTCCTCAAGTCCTGAGCCTGAGCCAAGATCACGACCTCCCCGCGGCCCGGATTTCCCCCCGGGCCGCGGAGTGTCTTCCCTCCGAATGGCGCTCCTCCTCCATCAGATTCCCCACAGCCCGTACTGCCTTCCGGTGGTTCGGGTGCTGGAATCCCTCCACGTTCCGTTTTCAATTGTAAACGTATCCAACGGCGACCGGAGCCCGCTCATCCGTCTAACGCAGGGTGCCTATTATCAGGTGCCGATCCTGGAGGTGGAATCGGAGACGCCCGGATGCCCCGCCCGACTCGTTTTTGAAGGCAGCGATTCCTGCTCTGATGGACTCGACGTGGCGCGGTTTCTCGATCGGACCTGGGGGCACGGACGCCTTTTTCCTGCGGCGGTAGAAGGACTCCAGGGAATCCTGATTCCGCACATCGAATCCGAGCTCGAAGGCCTGACCTTCAAGCTGGCCGATGTGCAATCGATCCCATCGATCACGGATCTGGTCGAACGCACGCTCATCGTCCGTCACAAGGAACGGCGATTCGGAAAAGGCTGCGTCGAACAGTGGCAATTGCAGGCTCCCGAACTCACCCGCCAGCTTCAGCGTCTGCTGGTTCCCTACGACCAGATGCTCGCGGTCCACCCGTTCCTGCTCGGCCCCGCACCGGTGTATGCGGACTTCGCGCTGTACGGCGTGCTGGCCAATCTGACGTACCAGAATTGGAACCCCTTTCCCGCCGGTCTTCCCCGGCTCGCCGCGTGGTTTGACCGAATCCGGCGATTTGAATTTCCCCAGCAAGCTCCATGAGCGACGACGCCCCGCCCCCGATCCCGCCGGTGACCGCGACTGCGCACACCAAATTTCACTGCCCATCCTGCGGGGCGGAGGCGACGTGGAATCCGGCCAAGCAGGCGTTGGTCTGCGGATTCTGCGGCACCGAATCACCGGCCAAGCTGGATCAAACTCCCGGCGGCGAAGGGACCATCGTCGAGCATGACCTCGTGGAAGCCCTACGTGGATTGGACGGCAACCGGGGCTGGCAGGCGGAGCGCATCCAGGTCCGATGCCAGAGCTGCCAGGCCATCTCGGTGTTTGATCCCACGCGGGTCGGACAGCGATGCGATTTCTGCGGTTCCTCCTCGCTGGTTCCCTACGAGGAGGTAAAGGACGCCTTCCGACCCGAGAGCCTGCTGGCCTTCAAGCTCAGTGAAAATCAGGTCCGCGACGCCGTTCGGGCGTGGTACGGGAGTCGGTGGTTTGCCCCCAACGCCCTCGGATCCAAGGCCATGACCGATCAGTTGAAGGGCATCTACATTCCCTACTGGACGTTCGATGCCCTGGCCGATGCCGACTGGTTTGCCGAGAGCGGATACTACTATTACGAAACCGAATACTACACCGATTCGAATGGGAATCGTCAGTCGCGGCAGGTTCAACGAATTCGCTGGGAGCCGAGTGCAGGGCACTTGAACCACTTCTTCGATGACGAACTGATCTGCGCATCCAAGGGAGTGGATCGTGGACTGCTCGCCGAGGTGGAGGATTTTCCCACCAAGGAACTTGTCCCCTATCAGGCTGGATTTCTCGCCGGATGGGTCGTGGAGCGGTATCAAATCGACCTCCTCGCCGGCGCTCAAAAAAGCCGCGAAACCATGGAGGCCAAGCTGCGAAATCTTTGCGCCTCGCAGGTTCCCGGCGATACCCATCGCAATCTCGTGGTGCAGGCCGATTGGGCCGGCCAGACCTTCAAACACATCCTCGCCCCGATCTGGCTGCTGACCTACGACTACCACGGCACTGTCTATCACGTGGTGGTGAACGGCTACACCGGTGCCATCGCGGGTCGCTACCCGAAGAGCTGGATCAAGATCACCCTGCTGGTATTCGGCATCCTGGCACTCGTCGGACTGGTGATGCTGCTGTCCAACAAATAGTCCATTGGACGCCCCGGGTTGACCGATCCCAACTCCGGGATACCGTCGGACATGTTGCGCCGCTCCCTGATTGGCCTCGCCCTGGCCACCCTGCTTCCCGTGTCCACGAGCCACGCGCGCGCGGAGGACACTTGGCCCCAGTGGCGCGGCCCCACGCGGGACGGTTCATTTCACGGCGCCGCCTGGCCGGCCAGCCTGGATACCAATTCGCTGCACCAATCGTGGTCCATCCCGCTCGGGCCGGGGTACTCGGGTCCGGTCGTGACGCCTTCATTGGTTTACGTCACTGAAACCGTCTCCAAGAAACTGGAACGCGTCACCGCGCTGGATCGCAAAACTGGAAAGGTCCGCTGGACCCGCGAATGGGAGGGAGCGATGTCGGTGCCGTTCTTTGCCAAATCGAACGGTGATTGGATCCGCTCCACTCCGGCCTGGGACGGCACCCGGTTGTACGTGGCCGGCATGCGCGATGTGTTGGTCTGCCTCGACGGCGAGGACGGCACCGAGCGATGGCGAATCGATTTCGTTCAGGCGTTGAAGGCCGAGCTTCCTGCGTTCGGATTCGTTTCGTCGCCTCTCGTGGACGGCGATTCCGTGTACGTCCAGGCCGGGAATGGCGTCGCCCGAATCGAAGCTGCGACCGGCAAGATCCTCTGGCACGCCTGCAAAGAGGGCGGCGGGATGTCCGGCGGATCGTTCGGGTCCCCGGCCATCTTCACCCTCGCCGGGATTCGCCAACTGGTGGTCCCCACGCGGTCCCGCCTGGTCGGACTTTCGCTCAAGGACGGCACCGAACTGTGGTCGCAACCCATCGAATCCTTTCGCGGCATGAACATCCTCACCCCGGTGCTCGCCGGGAAGGACCGCCTGTTCTCGAGCGCGTACGGAGGGAAAACCCTCGGGATCGACATTCGTTCCAACGGCGACCGGCTGACTTCATCGGTGGCCTGGGAATACAAGGCGCAGGGCTACATGACCACGCCGGTGGTGATCGACGGTCACGCGTATCTCCACCTCCGAAGCCAGCGCGCGATGTGCATCGATCTCACTGCGGGCACGGAGAAATGGACCTCGGGCGAGAGCTTTGGAAAATACTGGAGCCTGGTCTCAAATCAGGACCGGGTCCTCGCGCTCGATGAAAAGGGCGAGTTGATCCTCTTCCGCGCCACGCCCGACAAGCTCGACATTCTTTCGCGACGGAAAATCTCGAACTCAGACAGCTGGGCGCATTTGGCAGTCGCGGGACAGACCGTGTTCATCCGATCTCTCGACGGATTGACGGCGTGGAACTGGAGCGCGTCGGCTTCTCCGGACGCTCGATGAGGCTGCTTCAACTTAGAAACTGCGGTTCAAACTTCAGTTCGATGCAGATAAGCGCTGATGGCCACGGAGAAAGAGCAAAGGATGCGTTTCCTATTCGTTCATCTGCTGGGTGAGTCTCCACGGCCTCAGCCCCGCGGTTGTTTTCTCGGGCGATGGCGGATTTAGGCGACGGGGTTCCTCACACGTTTGGAGTACCGCGTTTACGCGGCTCTGCTGTTGGACGCGGGGCCATCGAACGGTTGGAAATCAACCCGCTGCATCCCTCGAGACGCGCCTCCCCGAACCGTCCGAAGACGGGACTCCAAACGAATGAGCAACCCTCGCGGCAGCGTCGGACTCCCCTTCAACGCTTCAACTTTTCAACCCTTCAACCGCCGTTTCTAGGTTCAACCGCCGTTCCCAGCTTCAACGTCGAGACAACCTCGGGAAGCACTTCACTTCTTGGTTCGGAACCCCTTGGGGAGGTTCGAAGGCTCGGGCGGAGGCAGCGGTTTGGATTCCTCTGCGGCCGGTTCCGATTCCTCCGCAGCTGCGCTCGCTTGCGCCTCCTCGGGTTCGGGGAGTCCGAGCCGCTGACGCGCCTTCTTGGCCGCTGCGGTGTCGGGATAGTGATCCACAATCCGCTTCAGCACCCCGAGGGCCTTGGAGGTCTGGTTCAACTTGCCCGAGTAGAGATTCGCCAGATGAATCGCGGTCCAACCCCACTTCTCGCGGGGCAGCTTGTGCTTCAGCACTTCTTCGAGCTCAAGAACGGCGGCGAGGTAGTTGTTGAGGTCCTTCTCGTAAATCTCGGCGATGCGAATCGCGACGTGCTGTTCGACGGGATTCTTCTTCAGGTACTCGCGCATCAGGTTGATGGCGTCGAGGTGATTGCCCTTGGCCCATTCTTCCTCGGCGGCCTCGTAGGCGGCATCAGTGGGGAGAACGAAATCCTCTGCGGTCAGCTCGCGCTCGACCCGGCTGCCGAAGTACTGGGCCACATCCCAGGCGCCCAGCGCGCCGATACCGGCAAGGCAGAGCACGAACAATCCAAGGAACACGAACGGCTTCGAAGGATCCTTCTTCTCCGGAGTCTCGGAGGAAGCCTTCTCCACCTTGGGTTTGCCGGAGGCGGCGGATGCGGGAGTGGCGTTAGTCGTGACTGCGGCTGCAGACGCTGCGGCTTCAACTCCGGCCGCCGCATTGGTGGACGCCGACATCGCAGCAGAATTGGTGGTCGCGGCCGATGCGACTTCGGTCGGAGCATTGGTGCCGGCGACCTCCTGCCGCAGCTCGGCGGGCCCCATGGCTTCGACCTTGGAATAGGCCGTGCGGAAGCGGTTGAAGAAAAACACCGCAGCCACGGCCAGCAGCAAATACAGGACGAGTTTGACAGCCCGATTCATTGGACACGGTTCTTCTAGGCGGAAGCGGGCGGGGCGCAAAGCGGATTCCTGAGAAAGTGAGGTGCGCCTTTGCGGTCACGCTGCATTGACTCCCCGGATTCCGACCCGGATGCTTCTCCCGAACGACCGAATGAGCCGCACCGCATCCGATGCCTTTTGGTCCTGCGTCGCCACCCCCGAACCGCCCGAACTCGGTCAGGGTCCGCGAACGCAGGTCAAGGCGCTTGCCCTGATCCAGGAGGATCTGTCCCTGTTCTTCGCCAACCAGCGCATCGAGTCCGGTCGCGCCGTCCGCCTTCGAGCCACCGCACTGCTGTACAACGATCATCACGACGAGGCCCACGACCTGGTTCAGGATCTGTCGGACACCGACGGGGCTTTGATCCACGGCATCCTGCATCGACGCGAACCCGACTACTGGAACGCGAAGTACTGGTTCCGCCGCTTCGTGGCGCATCCCGCGCATCTCGCGATGGGGCGTCGCCTGGCCTCACTCGCACGCACGCCGGCGGAAGTGGAATCCGTCAAGGCCCTGACCCTTCCGGGTGCGTTCGATCCGTTTGCCTTCGTCGATGCCGTGGAATCCGTGGCCAAGGCTCCCCATGGAGGCGCCATGACCCAGTGGCTGCGACGCGTGCAGCACGCCGAATTTGAGGAACTGGTGAATCACCTCCTGTCGTGAGCGAGTTCCTGACGGTGCTTCAAGCCGTGCTGCCGGTGTTCTGCCTGGCGCTCATCGGCGTCGTTCTCCGCAAGGTCGAATGGCTCACCGAGGAGGCCGACGCCAGCCTCATGCGGGTGGTCGTCAACGTCCTCACCCCGGCGCTGATCCTCGACAAGGTCCTCGGCAACACTGCGCTCCGTCGCCCCGAGAATCTGCTCTTGCCGCCGGTCCTCGGATTCGGCGGCGTGGCCATCGGCTTGGCGATTTGCTGGATGGTCCGCAAGCGGCTCGGGTTCGGAAACGACCGGGTGGAACGCACCTTCGTCTCGGTCACCGGCATTCAGAACTACGGCTACGTTCCCCTGCCCCTCATTGAACAACTCTTTCCCGGCAACACCACCGGCGTGCTGTTCGTTCACAACCTCGGCGTGGACACCGCGATGTGGACGTTGTGTCTCATCGTGCTCGGCCACGGCGGCTGGAGGAATTGGCGCCGACTCATCACGGCCCCGATCATCGCCATCATCGGCGCCCTCGCGCTAAACACGCTGCACGCCGATGTCTGGCTTCCGAAGTTCGCACTTTCCACCGCCCACATGCTCGGCGCCTGCTGTTTCCCCCTGGGCATCGTGCTCATCGGAGCCACCCTCGCCGATTCCTCGCGGGAATTGAGGGCGGATCTCGGACTTCGCCCCATCCTTTGGAGCTGCGTGTTCCGACTCGGACTTCTCCCAATTCTGATGCTGACTCTCGCGCATTTCATTCCCGCATCACGCGAGTTGAAGCAGGTGCTGATCGTCCAGGCCGCCATGCCGGCCGCCGTGTTTCCAATCGTGCTCGCGCGTCACTACGGAGGCGACGCGCTGACCTCGATTCGCGTCGTCATTGGCACCTCGCTTGTCGGTTTTTTCACCATTCCGCTCTGGCTCCGGATTGGCATGAAGGTGGTCTCCATCGCGCCGCACTGATGGCGCCGATCCGTTGACACACCCGCGGCAGTAGAGAGAGGAAATCACCGCAGGTGAGCGCGGATGGACTCTGATTCAAAGGTGCGGAACCAAAGTAATTGCCCCCGGCGGGCGAACGAATCAAAAGCGCATCAGCCAGTTCCGGTTCCTCTGCATCTGCGTTCATCCGCGTTCATCTGCGGTTTGAAATTCCTCTTCCGAATTAATCATTTTCCGACGCCTCCTCCCGGCTTGGCTCGCGGACGCCTGCTGCGCTAGCCTCCCGCCAATGGCCACGCATCCTCTTGCCGGAAAACCCGCGCCCCGCGAATCGCTGATCGATGTCGCCGCCCTCGAACGGGCCTACGCCACGATCCAACCCAATCTCGCCGATCCCACCCAGCGCGTTTCCTTCGGCACCAGCGGGCACCGCGGAAACCCGTTGGAGGGTTCGTTCAACGACGCCCACATCGCCGCCATCACCCAGGCCGTCGTCGAGTTCCGCCTGCGCGAGGGAAATCGCGGACCGCTGTTCATGGGCCGCGACACCCACGCTGCCTCCACCGTCGCCGAACAAACCGCGCTCGAAGTCCTCGCCGCACACGGCGTGGAAACGCGCATCGCTGCAGACAACGGTCCCACCGCCACTCCGGTGGTTTCCCACGCCATCCTCACTTACAACCACGGCCGAACCACGGGCCTGGCCGATGGCCTGATCATCACGCCGTCCCACAACCCGCCGCAGGACGGCGGATTCAAATACAACCCCACCAACGGAGGCCCCGCCGATACCGATGTCACCGGCTGGATCGAAAAGCGGGCCAACGAATTGCTGGCCGGTGGGAATCGCGAGGTGAAGCGCGTTTCCGCAGCGCAGGCCCGCGCCGCCGCCACGACGGTTCGACACGATTTCACTGCGGCCTACGTGGCGGATCTCGGATCCGTCATCGACATGGACGCCATCCGCAAGGCCGGGCTCCGCATCGGAGTTGATCCCCTCGGCGGCGCCTCGCTTCCGCTGTGGAAACCGATCGCCGAGCGCTACGGACTGAACCTCACGCTGGTGAACGACGGAGTGGATCCAACCTTCGGATTCATGACCCTCGATCACGACGGCAAAATCCGCATGGACTGTTCGAGTCCGTACGCCATGGCCGGACTGGTCGTGCTCAAGGACCGGTTCGACATCGCCTTTGGCAACGATCCCGACGCCGACCGCCACGGCATCGTCACCCGCAGCGTCGGGCTGATGAACCCGAACCACTTCCTCGCCGTGGCCATTCGCTACCTCCTCACCCACCGGCCGGATTGGCCCAAGACGGCGGTGGTGGGAAAGACCCTGGTCAGCAGCAGCATGATTGATCGCGTGGTGGCCGGGCTGGGCCGTCAATTGATGGAGGTGCCGGTTGGGTTCAAGTGGTTTGCCCCGGGATTGTTCGATGGTACCTGCGTTTTCGGAGGCGAAGAGAGCGCGGGAGCAAGCTTCCTGCGTCGCAACGGCACCGCCTGGACCACCGACAAGGACGGCGTGATCCTCGGGCTCCTTGCCGCAGAAATCACCGCCGTGACCGGACGCGATCCCGGCCAGCATTACCTCGAACTCACCCAGCAGTACGGGGCTCCGAGCTACACGCGACTCGATGCGCCAGCGACGCCGGAGCAGAAGAACAAGCTCAAGAAGCTCTCCCCCGATGCGGTGAAGGGCACCACCCTCGCCGGCGAACCGATCCTCGCCAAACTCACCGCCGCCCCGGGCAACGGTGCGGGCATTGGTGGACTGAAAGTGGTGGCCGAGAACGGCTGGTTTGCCGCCCGTCCCAGCGGCACTGAAAACATCTACAAGCTCTACGCGGAAAGCTTCCGCGGCGATCAACACCTGCAACAGATCGTCACCGAAGCCCAGGCGTTGGTGAGCGAAGCGTTGAAGTAAGAACCGCTGATCAACGCAAACCGGCTCCCACTAGCCAACATCCAGCATCCAGCATCCGGCATCTTCCCCACCTTCGGCCCCCCCTCATAAAACCAACCCCCTCCCGCCACCGGATCCCGGCGACTGGAGGGGGTTTGTCGCAAACACCCTGCCCCGCTCAGCGAGCCGGCTGACGCAGGTCGAGCGTGAACGGGAATTCCCGATTCCGCGTTTCCTCCGGCGGCTGGTACTGCTTCTGCGTGTGGCCGTGTGCGAAGAAACGTCCCAATCGACGGCTCTCCGCTTCGTAGCTGTTCACCGGGAAGGTGTCGTAGCTGCGACCGCCCGGATGCGACACATGGTAGGTGCACCCACCGAGTGACCGCTTGTTCCAGCGATCCCACAGATCGAACACCAACGGCGCGTGCACACCGATGGTCGGCTGCAAGCAGTTGGGCGGCTGCCAGGCGCGATACCGCACGCCGGCCACGGCTTCTCCATTGGTGCCGGTCGGATGCAGCGGGACATGACGACCGTTGCAGGTGATGGCGTACCGATCCCCGGCGAGGCCCTTGGCCTTCACCTGAAGACGTTCCAAGGAACTGTCCACGTAGCGAACGGTTCCGCCGCCCGCCGGCTCTTCACCGAGCACGTGCCACGGCTCCAGCGCGAAACGCAGTTCCACGTTCACATCGCGCTGAACGAAATCGCCGATCTTGGGATAGCGGAATTCGAAGTGCGGCGCGAACCAGTCGAACTCGAACGGATAGCCGGTCTCGCGCAGATCCGCGACCACATCGCGGAAATCGTTTTCGCAGAAGTGCGGGAGCATCCAACGATCATGGATGTCCGTGCCCCAGCGAACCAGTTCCCCGGTGTACGGCTTCTGCCAGAACTTCGACACCAACCCGCGCAACAACAGGTGCTGCGCCAGGCTCATGCGCGCGTGCGGCGGCATTTCAAAGGCGCGCATTTCGACCAAGCCCAACCGACCGGTCGAGCTGTCCGGGGAGTACAACTTGTCGATGCTGAACTCCGCCCGATGCGTGTTGCCGCTGGAGTCCAGCAGCAGGTTGCGGAACAGCCGGTCCACCAGCCACGGCGGCGACCACTTGCCAGGTGCCGGAAGTTGACGGAAGGCGAGCTCCAGCTCGTACAAGGAATCATTGCGCGCCTCGTCCACTCGCGGGGCCTGACTCGTGGGGCCGATGAACATGCCGCTGAACAACCAGCTCAACGACGGATGATTCTGCCAGTACGAGATCAGCGAGCGCAGCAGGTCGGGCCGACGCAGGATCGGCGAGTCCGCCGGAGTTTCCGCGCCGATAAGGATGTGATTGCCGCCGCCCGTTCCGGTGTGGCGTCCATCCAGCATGAACTTCTCCGTGCCGAGGCGGGTCTGACGCGCCTCTTCGTACAGAATCGTGGTGCGATCCACCAACTGCTCCCACGTCTTGCTCGGATGCAGGTTCACCTCGATCACGCCGGGATCAGGCGTCACCGCCAGACGCTCCAGTCGCGGATCGCGAGGCGGCGCTTCGCCTTCCACCACCACTGGGAGCTTCAATTCCGCTGCCGTGGCTTCGATGGCGGCAATCAGGTCGAGATAATCCTCCGTGGTCTCCACCGGCGGCAGGAACACGTGCAGGCGTCCCTCGCGCGGTTCCACACACAGCGCGGTGCGAATGATCCACGGCGCACTCTGCTGAACCGTGGGACGGAGCGACGGATTCTCGTCGAACGCAGCATCCGCAGAGATCCCCTTCTTGCGATCCCCGCCGAGTGCTTGCGCGCGAGGACCGGGCGAGGTGCCGCCTTGACGCGGATCCGAAGCCGACGAGGTCGAACGATCGCCACCACGTCCGGAGACGAAGCGTTGTCCCGTGCTCTCGGGCGACGGGCGATACGGAAACTCGCTCGGCAACGGCGGCAGCGATTGGAAACGATCCGGCGGGAACGTCCACGGATACTCGCTCTCCGCGACCCAGGGAATGGAGTCCATGGGCAAACGAAGGCCCATCGGCGAATCCCCGGGGATCAGCCACATGACCTCTTCATCGCGCAAGAACCATGCGCCCGAATGCCACGTGCGCTGTTCGCCAATTCCGCTGCGCCGCAGCGGAAGCGTGTATCCCACCACATCGCCAAGCCCCTGCTGGAACAAACGCGCCAAACGATCGCGCTCCTGTTTGTCCTTCAGACGCGAATTCTCCGGCGTCACGTTCGACGGCAAACGCCGCTCCTTCCACGTGTAGTAAAACACGTCTTCGTAGGCCGGCAGCAAATGCTCCGACTCCACCCCGAGCATGCGGGCGAGTCCGTCCGCAAGCAGCCGGGCTTCCTTGGGTCCGTGCCCGTAATTCTTGGACTCATCCGCCACCAGTGTGTCGTCGTGCCACACCGGGATGCCGTCCTTGCGCCACACCGCCGCCAGCGCGTAACGCGGCAACGGTTCGCCCGGGTACCACTTGCCCTGCCCGTAGTGAAGCAGCGCGCCCGGGCCAAAATGTTTTCTCAGGCGTTTGAGCAACGCGCCGGACAATGCGCGCTTCTTCCACGACACCGCGGTGAAGTTCCATTCCGGACCGTCCGGATCGTCGATCGACACAAAGGTCGGCTCGCCGCCCATGGTCATGCGCACGTCGAGACGGTTCAGGTCGGCATCGATCTGGTGCCCCGCCGCATCGATCTTCTTCCACTGCTCGTCGGTGTACGGAAGCGTGACACGAGGCGTCTCGTACACGCGACGGACGCTCATTTCGTGATCGAGCTCGGACTTGCACTCATCCACCGCACCGGTGACCGGAGCCGCCGTGGAAGGTTCCGGAGTACACGAAAGCGGGATGTGCCCTTCGCCCGCCAGCAGGCCCGACGTCGGATCAAATCCGATCCAACCCGCGCCGGGCAGGAACACCTCGCACCACGCGTGCAGGTCGGTGAAATCCACCTCGGTACCGCTCGGGCCATCGAGGGACTTCTGATCCGCAGTGAGCTGAATCAAATATCCGGAAACAAACCGCGCCGCGAAACCCAGCGACCGCAGCAGTTGAACCAACAGCCATCCGGAATCCCGGCATGAACCGGTGAGCTTGGTGAGCGTTTCCTCGGGCGTTTGAACGCCGGGCTCGAGACGGATGGTGTATCCAATGTCCTTCTGCAGCCGCTGATTCAATCCCACCAGCAGGTCGATGGTGCGGATCTTTTTTGGTGCCGGTGCGGCGGCCGGCGTCGGATGCGGAGCCGACACGGGAAGGTGCCCGCCGGCATGCGGATCGGTCGGACGCTCGGAAGCCGGGACGTGCGCAGTGGCGATCTCGGGATGCCCCAGAATCTCCCGCTTCACCGTTTCAAGGTAGGCGGCGAATTTCGGCGTCGAAGGCGACACCACCCGGAACGGAGCCAGATCGCGGGCCAGCGTGGGCTCGTATTCGAAAGGGAACTCCGTCGCGGCGTCCTCGATGAAGAAATCGAACGGATTCAGCACCGACATCTCGGCCACCAAATCAATTTCGATGCACAGCTCGGTGCATTTGTTGGGGAAAACCAGGCGCGCGTTCCAGTTGGAGAACGGGTCCTGCTGCCAGTTGAGGAAGTGGTCGGCCGGCTTGACCTTCAGGGAGTAGCTGAGGATGCGAGTCCGGCAGTGGGGGGCAGGACGGAGCCGCACCACGTGCGGCGAGTGCCCGACCGGGCGGTCGTAGGTGTAACGCGTCTTGTGATGAAGGGCGACGTGAATGGCCATGGTGGATGGAAAATCGGCAGCAGACGCAACGGTTGCGAGGTTGCGGGGTTTGGGAACCCGCGCCCCAAAGGTCTCCATCCGGGCCCCGAGCGCAATTGAAATTCACGCCCCAGCTGCTGCAGCAACCGTCACGAATGACGCCGGATCATTTTCGATCCAACACACTTCCGAGCCACCGCGCCGCACGATCCGCAGTCCGTACCGAATCCGGTGCATCCCCATGCAGACACAACGTGCGAACCCGCACCACCGCTCCGGCGGGCAACGCGATGCCTCCGAGTTCCCTCAGCCCCTTGATCCGTCGTCGCAACTCCCCGGCATCCTCCAGCATCGCCCCGGGCTGCCCACGCGGGATCAAAGCTCCGTCGTCGCGATACCCTCGATCCAGAAATCCCTCTTCCCACACCTCCACCTCGCACTCACGCGCGGCCGAGGCCAGGTGCCCTCCCGCCAGCGCGTACACCCGCACGCCGGGAAACTCACGGGACATCGTTCGCAAAAAAGCCGCGGCGAAATCGGCGTGACGCTCCACATGGTGATACAGCGCACCGTGCAGTTTCACGTGCTGCAGATCGGTTCGGCGCGCGGCGACGATCGACGCGAGCGAGCCCACCTGACGCATCAACTGCTGCTCAAACTCCGCGACCGACCACTCTACCGCCCCACGGCCAAACTCCCCCGGCACTCCGGGATGCGCGCCAATCCGGACCCGGAAATCCAACCCCAGATCCACGCAGCGCCGCATTGATTCAACGGAACCCGCATGAACCCCGCACGCGATGTTGCACGACGTGACCCGCCGCATCAGGGCGCGCGTCCGTCGCAACGGTTCCCCTTCCCCGAGATCGGCATTGAGATCGAAGTTCATCCACGAAGTCCCTACCAACCCGATCCGATGGGCACCCACCGAATCACCTGTCCAGCCCGGCACTGGGACAACCGGATGCGTTCCGAATCCGCAATCCAACCGATCTTGGGATAACCGCCCAAGGTCGGACCATCGGGCATGGTCACGATGGGCTGGCCGTCGGGCGGGATCTGAATCGAACCCGGCAGGACCGGCTCCGAAATCAGCGTCTTTGCCTTTCCCGACAAGGCACCTCCGTGAAGTCGGTACCCCACGCGATCGCACTGCGACGACACCCGCCACCATTCTGCGAAAAACCGCTGACGATCCTCCTCGTCAAATTCCGCCGCCTGCGGCCCGGGCCACACCGCGATGTGCAACGGGCTTGAATCGTCCAACTCCACCGTGCCCGCGATGGATCTCCGGGCCACCGCCTCGCGCGGTGCAAACGCCCCGCCCTCCTGCGCCCCGAGGACATCGCCGGCCTGCACCACCGCTCCCCAGCCCAGACGGGCACCGCCGCTGTGGCTTCCCAGCAGTTCCGGTCCGGCCCATCCGCCGGGAATGGCGAGATACCGCCACACGCCGTGCGCGACCGGCGGAAAATTCAACGTCTCGCCCGCCTTCACTCGAAACGCAACGCCACGACGTCCGGGAGCCAGCGCCGAATCGCCGCCGATGGCCAACCATCCGTCCGACATCACCTCAAACCGCTGCCCCTGCAGACCGAGTTCCAAAACTGGGGCATGCGGTCGGTTCTCCAGCAGCCGGTTCGCATCGGACGCCAGCCCGGGGTCCATCGCCCCCGATTCCGGAATGCCAAACCGGGCGAACCCGGGACGCCCCGCATCCTGAATCGTCAATCCGCTGCCCGTGGATAGCACGCGAAGCATCGGCTGAACCGGTCGGACCGCGGGAGCCTGTACCTCTTTTGAAACGCCTGCATTCCCGTCCCACGGGATGAACTGAACACCATCCCCCGGATGCAGCAAAAACATCTCGTGAAGCGTCGAGGCAGATGGGTTGAACAACCGCGACGACGTGCGCCCGATCAGGTTCCATCCGCCCGGACTGTCCACGCTGTAGATCCCGGTGTGTTCCCCGCCGATCGCCACCGAGCCTGCGGGGACCCTCCGACGCGGTGTCGCCAATCGTGGCGTGTGGAGCTTCGGATCCAATCCGCCGAGGTACGGAAACCCCGGTGAAAACCCGAGGCAATGCACGCGGTATCGGCCATTCAAATGACGCTCCACCGCTTCGCTCTCCGACAAACCGGCAACCTGCGCCACCCGCGCCAAATCCTCGCCGTCATATCGGACGGGAATTTGAACCGAACGCGATCGCGCGGGCGTGGATGAGGACGAAGTCCCGTCGTGGGTTGAGGAAATCGAATTCAACGACACCTCAAACGCCTCGGCATCGGGTCGGTGTCCCGGACTGAATCGAAGCAGCAACGTGGTGAACCCGGGGACCGACTCCACCAATCCCGCGGGGGCCAGATGCTCGATCCACCGCCGGAGCGACTCCGCCCGCTCCAAGGCAGCGTCGGAGACCTGCTCCGAATGCTGAATTCGAAGCGCCTCCGGTCCATAGGGGCTGACGCGAATCAAAAGTGACACAAACGCACGGGTTGCTGTCTCCGCATCGAAGCGCGTGCGGCCCCGGAAGCCAAGGTTTGTCCGCCGGATTGGAGAATCACTTCCCGACGCGTTGGGACTTTTCCCGCGGGCTCACTCGCGATACACCCTGTCCATCGAAGTCCACCCCGCCAACGCCCACGACAACGCCCGACGTTCGGAGCTTGCCTCACGGACAAGCCCCGCACACGAGCCGCCCCGACTCTCGGCCGTGGTCAAAGGGATCGCCTTCCTGGGATTCTGGACGCTCGTGGGCCTCGCGTTCGCGGGGCAAATGTACCTGGTCCAGTCGAAGATTGGTGTTCCGGTCAGCTGGTCGTTCGCGGTCACGCGGTCGCTGGCCGACTGGTACGTCTTCGCCGCGTTGTCACTGCCGGCGATTGCCTTCTCGCGTCGATTCCCCCTCGGCTGCGCGCCCCTGCCGCTGCTGGCCTCGGTCCATGGCGTCGCCAGCCTGGTGTTTTCCCTCGTGTGGATGCTCGGTCGCGCCGCGGTCGCCGTTCCGCTGGAGGGGAGTCCATTTCGCGAAACCCTACGTCACGCCCTGCTCGCCACGCTGTTCTTCAACCTGCTGGTGTACTGGGTCGTAATCGCCGTGGCCCACGCCGCGTCGTTCTACGAGAGCCTCCGCGAGCGCGAACGTCGCACCCTCGAACTGGAACGACGCGTCACCGAGGCGCGGTTGCTGGCCCTGCAGATGCAGCTCAACCCGCACTTTCTGTTCAACGCACTCCACGGGGTCAGCGCCCTCATGTACCGCGACGTCGATGCGGCAGACCGCATGCTGGTGAAGCTCAGCACGCTGCTCCGACACGCGCTCGACCGCACCGACGCGCAACAGGTCCGGTTGCGCGATGAAATCAGCTTTCTCGACAAATACCTCGAGCTGGAACAAATCCGCTTCGGCAGCCGGCTCTCGGTGAAACACGAACTGGAGGACGCCACCGCCGACGCGCTGGTACCAAATTTGGTGCTTCAACCCCTGGTCGAAAACGCGCTCAAGCACAGCATCGAGCCCAACACCAAATCGGGCGTGATCACCCTTCGGTCGCGGTTGGTGGACGGGGGCCGGATCCGGCTTGAGGTGGAGGACAACGGCAGGGGCCTCGCCCCGGGAGCCAGCGCCGAGGGCGGAATCGGAACCGCCAACACCCGCAACCGTCTGTCGGAACTCTACGGACGCCGGGCCACGGTCGAATTCCTTCCCGGGAGTGAAGGTGGACTCAAAGTCGTCCTCGAATTCCCCCACAGCCGCGCTGCGTAGGATTCAACTCGATTGAACCGCAGAGACGCAGAGGCGCAGAGAAGCGGTTGACCAGGGCAAGGCCGAGGTTTGGAGTGGTTGAGGCGCGACCAGAGCTTGTTTCCACTTCAGCTCAGACCAGGGAGCCGAGTGAACGCGATACTCCCTACCGACTCGGCCTGCACGCCGCCCGGGAACACGCTCCCCGCTGCCGCTGCTTCTCCGCGTCTCTGCGCCTCCGCGGTTGATCAACGACCGGTTACTTCATCACTTCGCCGAGGAAGGTCTTCATCGCTTCCCAGGAACGTTTGTCGGCCTTTTCGTTGTATTGGGCGCCCTTCATGGCTCCGGTGGCGCGCCAGTCGGTGAAGCTGTGAACTGCCCCACCGTACGCGATCAACTGCCAGTCCACGCCGCCTTCGCGCATTTCCTTTTCGAAGCCGGCGACTTCCTCCGCCGGGACGAACGGATCGTCCGCCCCATGGCACGCGAGCACGCGGGTCTTAATGTTCTTCGCATCGGCCGGCGTCGGGGAGCCGAGTCCACCGTGGAAACTTACCACCCCGCGAACCTCCGCACCGGCACGCGCGAGCTCAAGCACCCCGGTGCCGCCAAAGCAGTAGCCGATCGCGGCGATGTGACCGCGTTCCACCGAGGCGAGCTGGCGCATCTTTTCCAAGCCCACATTCAGACGGCGACGGAACAGCGCGCGATCTCCCTTGTACTGACCCGCGAGCTTGCCGGCCTCGCCCGGAGTTCCGGGGCGGATGCCCTTGCCGTAGATGTCCACGGCAAAGGCGGTGTAGCCCAGCTCCGCGAGCATTTCGCAGCGCTTCTTCTCGTAGTCCCCGAGCCCCATCCACTGGTGCACCACCAGCACGGCCGGACGCGCCCCGGCCGCCGGATCATAGGCCACGTAGCCTTCGAGGACGGTGTCGCCATCGCGGTATTCCACGACTTCCGTTTTCACCGCGGCGGAGATCGACGCCGTCAGAAGCATCCATCCGGCGAGCCAGGCAGCGGGTTTGAGGCGAGAAAAATTCATGGGCGGAACGTTAGCCAGGCTTCTGAATTCTGCAACGACTTGAACTGGAGCAAACCCATGTTCATGGTTTCGCCATGCCCTTCGTCACGAGTTCCAAAACCGCCCAGCGCTATGACGTCATCATCGTCGGATCCGGCGCCGGTGGCGGCATGAGTGCCTACGTCCTTGCCCTGTCCGGGGTGAAAGTCCTGATGCTGGAGGCCGGCCGCAATTACGACCCGGTGAAGGAACCCGCAATGTTCCAAACCGCCGCGCAGGCCCCGCTCCGCGCCGCCGCCACGCCGGACAAGCACTTCGGATTTCACGACGCCACGGTGGACGGCGGGTGGACCAATCCTGGGGAACCCTACATGACCCAGCGGAGCGACAAGCCGGCCAACACCTTCCACGAAGCCAAGGATTACGTGGCCTTCGGATCGAAGCAGGACTGGATCTGGTGGCGTCCCCGCATGCTCGGCGGCCGCACCAATCACTGGGGCCGCATCGCACTGCGCATGGGTCCGTACGATTTCAAGCCGCGCAGCCGCGACGGACTCGGCCTCGACTGGCCGTTCGAATACGCGGAGCTCGAACCCTACTACGACAAGGTGGAGTCGCTGATCGGCGTCTGGGGCAGCAACGAGGGTCTGGAGAACACTCCGGATTCCAAAAATGGTTCACTCCTTCCCCCGCCCCGCCCGCGCGTGCCGGAAATGCTGCTCAAGAAGCACTCGGCAAAGCTGGGCATCCCGGTGATCCCGTCGCACATGGCCATCATGTCGCGCCGGCTCAACGGCAAGAAGGTCGCCGCCGCGCTGCATCCCGACTCGCCGGAAGCGCAGAAGATTTCGGCCGACGAAATGAACAAGCGTCAGGCCTGCTTCTGGGCCACGCCGTGCGGACGCGGCTGCAGCATCAAGGCGAACTACCAGTCCACCACCGTTCATCTCCCGCCGGCCCTGGCCACCGGGAATCTCGACATCGTCACCGACGCCATGGTGCGCGCGGTGAGCGTGGATGAAAACGGCAAGGCCACCGGGGTGCATTACGTGGACAAAAAGACGCGTCAGGACGTCCACGTGAAGGCCCGCGTGGTGATCCTCGCCGCCAGCGGATGCGAATCCGCCCGCATTCTCCTCAATTCCAAGACCGAGCGCTTCCCCAACGGCATCGCGAATTCCAGCGGCAAAGTCGGCCGATACCTCATGGACACCGTCGGCGCGGGCCTCACCGGCCAGATTCCCGCGTTGGAGAATCTGCCTGTGTTCAACGACGAAGGCGCCGGTGGCGGCATGCACAGCTACGTGCCCTGGTGGCTCTACAAGGAACAGCTCGCCGGCAAGCTCGGATTTGCCCGCGGATATCACATCGAGATCAGCACCGGACGCCAGATGCCCGGGGCCGGCACCTTTGGATTCCTCGACACCGTTGCGCCCGGAAGCTTCGGCAAGCAGTTGAAGGAAGACGCGCGTCGCTACTACGGCTCGACCATCCATCTCGCCGGACGCGGGGAAATGATCCCGAACGACGACAGCTATTGCGACGTGGATCCGGACCGCAAGGACGCCTGGGGCATTCCCGTGCTGCGGTTCAAGTTCAAGTGGAGCGAGCACGAGATCAAACAGGCGGCCCACATGCACGCCACGTTCAAGGAGATGATCAGCGCCATGGGTGGACGCGTGCTCGGAACGCCACAGACCGATGGCAACAAAGCGATCTTCCCCGGCGGCGGCATCATCCATGAAGTGGGCACGACCTGCATGGGAGCGGATCGGAAGAACACGGTGTTGAATTCGTGGTGCCAATCCTGGGACGTGAAGAACCTGTTCGTGACCGACGGCGGCCCGTTCGTCAGCAACGCCGACAAGAACCCCACGCTCTCGATCATGGCCCTCGCCTGGCGCACCTGTGATTACGTCCTGGCCGAAATGAAACGCGGGAACCTGTGACCTTCACTCCCCATCCGAACCCGATTCACTCCATGACTTCCCCCAATTCCGAGGCCCTGCCCCGCATCAGCCGTCGCGAAGCCCTTCAATGGGTGATGACCGCAAGCGCCGCCATGGCCCTCGCGCCGACCTCCTTCGGTGCCGACGCCGCCAACCCCGGTGCCGCGCCCGTCACGGGCAAGCCCTACGGCACCGATCCGCTGCTGAACCACACCTACAAGCCCGGTGAGCTTTGGCCACTCACGCTGAGCGCCCCGCAACGCCAGACCGTGTCGGCACTGGCAGATGTGATCCTCCCGGCCGATGACAAATCCCCGGCAGCCAGCGCGGTCGGGGTGACCGACTTCATCGACGAATGGATCAGCGCTCCGTACCCGGTGCAGACCAAGGATCGGGCGACCGTTCTCAATGGACTCGACTGGCTCGACGCCGAATCCAAGCGGCTGCACGGCGGAACGTTTACATCCATCAACGAAGCGCAGAAAACCGCCCTGATCCAGAGCATTGCCCATGCGGATCAGGCGAGTGCCGATGGCACCGGTGGCGCGGCGTTCTTCAAGACCTTCCGTGGCTTGGTGATGACCGGCTTCTTCACCACACCGGCCGGCATGAAGGACATCGGATTCGTGGGCAACACCCCGCTCACTCGGTTCGCCGAACCACCCAAGGAAGCCCTGCAAAAACTCGGCCTCGCGTAGGGGCGGTTTTGCGGCGCAGCTGGTAATCGAGTTTGGCGGGGTGCGACGCTGCGCGCAGGACTGCGGGCTGACCAAAGCGGCGTGGCGCTGCGCTTCCCGCCGCACTCCAAAAATGGGTCGGACACGGGCTTGGACTCGGAGGCCCCAATGGATGGGCGGGTGACTTGGAACGTTCGGGTGATCCGCCTTCTTCCGGCGGCGGCTAGGGGAAGGCTGCGAACCGATCCCCGATCCCTGATCTTCGATCTTCGAACTCCGATCCGCGCCCGGTCTTCCCCATTGCGGATCGATCGGACCGGCACGAAGCTCCGACGCAATGGAACAGCGTACGCCTCGGATCGTGGTGCTGGGAGCCGGGTTTGGTGGACTCACCTTCTGCCAGTCCTTCAAACACCCCGGTGCCGAGATTCTTCTCGTGGACCGGCAGAACCATCACCTGTTCCAACCGCTCCTGTATCAGGTGGCCACGGCGGGTTTGTCCGCTCCGGAAATCGCGCAGCCGATTCGTGCCATTTTTCATGACCGTCCTGAAATTCAGGTGCGGCTTGGCACGGTGGAAGACATCCACACCGCCACCCGCGAGGTGATCGTGGATGGCAAGCCGGAGCGATACGATTACCTCGTCTTCGCCCTCGGCGGACGCACCTCGTACTTCGGCCATCCCGAGTGGGCGGAATTCGCTCCCGGACTCAAATCGCTCGAAGACGCCCACCGGATCCGCCGCGAAGTGCTCGACGCGTTTGAACGCGCAGAAAACACCGACGACGAAGCGGAACGCCGCCGGTTGATGACCCTGGTGGTGATCGGTGGCGGTCCCACCGGTGTGGAACTTGCCGGCGCGCTCATTGAACTCAGCCGTCAGGTGCTCCGACGCGACTTCCGCCGCATCGACCCCACGCAGTCGCGCGTGATCCTCATCGAGGGCAGTCCGCGCCTGCTCGCCCAATTCCCCGAGGAACTCAGCCAAAACGCCCGGGAAACGTTGGAGAAAATGGGGGTCGAAGTGCGCACCGAAACCCGCGTGAAGGATCTTCAACGCGGGAAGGTCCTGCTGCCCGACGGCACGGTGATCGAGGCCGAAAACATCCTCTGGGCCGCGGGCGTTTCGGCCTCTGCCCTGACGGCCAAATTGGGCGCCCCGCTCGACCGCGCCGGCCGCGTGCTCGTGAAGCCCGACCTCAGCCTCCCGGATCATCCGGAGGTGTTTGTCATCGGCGATGCGTGCTCGATCGTGGATTGCGACGGGCAGATCGTGCCCGGGGTTTCGCCCGCGGCCATTCAGGAGGCCAAGCACGTTTCGCGAATCATCCTCGATGAATTGGAAGGCCATCCCGCGCGGCCGCCGTTTGACTATTGGGACAAGGGATCGATGGCCACGATCGGAAGGTCCGCCGCTGTGGCCAAGATGGGACCGATCCAGTTCACCGGCTTTCTGGCCTGGATCGCCTGGCTGGTGGTGCACCTGCTGTTCCTGGTCGGATTCCGCAACAAGGTCGCCGTGCTCTGGCAGTGGTTCTACAGCTACCTCACCTACCGCCGCGGTGCCCGCATCCTGATCCGAAAAGTCTAGGGCTGCGCCACGCCGCTATTTCGGGGCTTCGACTTCGTCCCAACCGACGCCGGTTTCCGACAGGATGCGCTTGGCGATCTGGATCTCTTCGGTCCAGCGCTCGTTCATGTGGTCGGTGGGCACCACCACGCGCTTGATCCCGGATTGCACGATGGCCTTGGCGCAATTGGCGCACGGGAACAGGCCGGTCACGTAGAGCGTGCACCCAGCCACCGGCGCCCCGTTGCGGGCGGCGAAGTGGATCGCATTGGCTTCCGCGTGGCAGATGTACTGGTACTTGGTGGGACGCTCCCAGAGCTCCGCCGTCTCCACCATCCCGGCCGGCATGCCGTTGTACCCCGTGGCCTTCACGGCGTGGGTGGTCGGTTCGACGATCACAGCGCCCACGCGCGTCGCCGGGTCCTTCGACCGCAGCGCCACCGTCCGGGCGATCTCCATGAAGTAATGATCCCAGTTCATCCGAAGCAAAATCAGCGGGCCCGGGCCGCGGCGAGTTCGGTGCGTATCACAAATGAAACCAGCGGCTCGCATTCGAAAAAGCCGGGCCACATGGAATGCCCCTGCCCCTTGGCGATCTGCAATTCCACCGGGCCCTTGAGCTCCCGGTATCGGCGCGCGACCTCACCCGAATTCCGCGCCAGTGGAACGAGCGTGTCCACATCGCCATGCAGCAAAAACAGCGGCACACGCGCGCGGGCCAGCGAACGCAGGCGATCCACCGGATTATACCGGGTCAGCCGGCGTTCCAGATCCAACCGACTCAGGTGATAGGCCGGGGCCGCCTTTTCCAGACCGGGATAGCTCGACAGGTCGAACACCGGATAGATCCCGGCGATGCCACCCACCGATCGCGGATGTTCCGCGGCCCAGCTCAGGGCCATCAGGCCTCCGCGGCTTCGGGCAAGAAACACGGGCTTTTTGCCGAGCCCGCGGGACCGCGTCACTTCGCGGTAAAAGGCATCGAACACCTTGTTGCCATCCGGACTTCCGTACGACTCGCCGGCATCCACCCCGGCGATGGCAATGCCGGCATCGAGGAAACGACGGAACATCCACCGCTCCTCCGGCCCGGGCAATCCGGGCAACGTGGGCGTGTACCAAACCCACGGGCGTCCCGCTGCCTCCTTTTTGGTACCCGCCCCCTGTTCGGGCAGGATGAGGAACGCGGTGTGTCCCTCCACGGCAAAGGTGGTGCCGGGAAACGGCAGCACCTTTGCAGGAGGCTCGGCAGCCGTGGCGGCGAACGGAATCGCTCCACCGCCGAGACAGAAAACAGCCAGACCGACCGAAGCCGCCAGGCGCTGAACAATGGATGCGGGCCGGCTCATTTGAACACCGGGGCATTGCGATCACCGCGCGACAGCAGGAACGCCATCAGGTCGAGAATCTCGTCCTGCTTCAGCGTGTTCAGCAATCCCTCGGGCATGGGGGAGATCTTCGAAGGCTCGATCTTCACGATGTCGCTGCGGCGCACGTTGGTGAAATCACCAGGGGCCGACATGTCCTCCATGATCATCATCACCTCTTCATTGAGGTTTGCCACGCGGCCGGTGACCGTGTCGCCCTTCTTCGTGGTGATCACGATCGGGGCGTACTGGTCGCTGACTTCCTTGGAGGGTTCGATGATCGATTCGAGCAGATCCTTCGGGCTGAAGCGTCCGCCGATTCCAGTGAGGTCGGGTCCGACCGCGCCGCCGTCGCCGGCAAAACGGTGGCAGTTGAAGCAACCCACGGCACCGAAGAGGTCATGCCCCTTCTGGAAATTCCGGTGACGCAGCCCGGTGGCCAGAGCCGGCGTGACATCCGAGACCTTCCACTCCTGCACCGTGGACCGGCCGGCCAGCAGGTTTTCGAGGGGTTTCTTTACCACCGGCTTGGCGTTGAGCACATCGGCCAGCTGGACCTTCTCGGCGTCCGACATCGTCGCCACGGCATCGGCCTTCATGTCGCGGAGGAATCCCGCGAGCGACGCACCACCGCGGAAGCTGGCCGCCTTGAGGAACCAATTCAGGTACGCGCGACGCAGGTCCGGGGTCCATCCGGTCTTGAGCACACGGATCGTCCGGGCGAGATCCAATTGTTCCTCCTGCGACGGAGCCGCGTTGAGCGCAGCGACGAGGCGGGCGGCGGCATCGGGCGCTTCGAGGTAGACCAGAAATGAGGCAAGCTCAGCGTTCAGCTCGCGGGTGCGGGCCGGATACAGCGGGCTCACGCGGGCCAGCAGCGCACTGCGGATGGCCTGGCTCGGCGGACCAAACCGGGTGAAGAGAAGTGCATTCGCGCGCAGCCATTCGATCTGGTGGGTCTCATTCAGGCGCGACCAGGAAATCCGCTGGAGCGCGTCGAAGATCTTTTCCTGCAGGACGGCGTCCGGAGCCGGATCGGTGGGCTTGGAATGGAAGCGATCGCGGTGGCTCACGCGGCTCAGCGCGATGAGGGCCTGAATGGAGGCCTCGGGATTCTTCTCGGCGAGGGCGCGCTCGCGCCAGGTTTCCACCGGCTGCCATTCGAGCGCAATCCGTGCGGCGAAGCGCAGGTTGCGGTCGGGGCTCTTCAGGAACGGCCAGGCTTCAGCAATGGCCTTCGGATCGGCATGCCCGTGGAAGGATTCCAAGCGACGACGCTGGGCGCGTTCCTTTTCGCCACCCTTCATTCCCTTCGACGGAGCGGTGGAATCAGCACCGGCGTAGGTCACGCGGTACAGACCCGACTGCGTCTTGCGTCCACCGATGGTGAAGTACAACGCCCCGTCCGCGGGATTCACCACCAGATCGGTCAGCGGCAGCGGGGATCCGGAAATGAATTCCTCGAGCTGGCCGTTGTAGCCGGAGCCGGCGGGCTGGAGATGAACGGCGTAGAGTTTGCCGTAGCTCCAATCGTTGATGTAGAGGGCCTCCTGGTATTTCGCCGGGAACTTCGCGCCGTAGCCGAAGGTCACACCGGTCGGGGAGCCGGGGCCGACATTGACCACCGCGCCGAGGCTGTCGGGATAGTACGCGGGCCACTTGCCTGCGCCGCTGCGCCATCCGAATTCGGCGCCGCTGACGACGTGATTCACACGCGTGGGCCGGTACCAGGGCGTGTTGAGATCCCACTCCATGTCGGCATCGAAGGTGAACAATTCGCCGTCGCGGTTGTACGCGGCGTCGTATTCGTTGCGGAATCCGGTCGCGATCAATTCCCAGTCGCGTCCCTCGGGATCCGTCTCGGCGATCCATCCGCCCGGGGCGAGCACGCCCTTCATGAAGCCGTTGCCATCCCACAGGCGCGGGAGGAGATGATCCTCGGACCAGACCTTGGGCACGCGGGACGAGGAGATCTCGGTCACCTTGGTCTGGTTGCCGGAGACGATGGTGAGCGACTTGCCATCGGGCGAAAGCAGGATGGCGTGGGGTCCGTGTTCGCCGCCGCCGTCGAGCTTGCGGAGGAGTTTCACCTCGTCGAACTGGTCCTTGCCCTGGGTGTCCCGCAATCGGTACAGGCCCCGGCCCTGGTACTTCTGCTCGGCGCACATCACGTACAGGCTGTCGAAGGCGTACAACAGGCCCTGCGCGCTGCCGATCGCGACATCGAGCAGCTCAATTTTGGGCGCGGCGGTGGAGCCCACGGACGGAACGGTGATGCGGTAAAGCTTTCCGTACTGATCCGACACGATCAGGCGTCCCTTCGGATCGAGGCACATCGACACCCAGGATCCCTGCTGATCCTTGGGGACCGAGTACAGCAGCTCGACCTTGAAGCCCCGTGCGACCTTGAGCGATTCGACCGGGGTGGCGCCGTCCTGAACGGCAGCGCGAACCAGCGCGGAATTCCAGAGCATTCCCAGTCCCAGGCAGAGTCCAAGCAGGGACGCGGCCGGGCCACGACGAAGACGGGGGTGTGACATCGCGGAGACACTGACCCGGCCCGCGGTGAGTGTTCAAGTCCGGGGAGGAGAAGAATCGGGAGGCTTCGAGTTTTTGAGCCGCGGAGCCTCACCGCAAGATGGGACGGCGCGGTCGGCGCGGCGCCGTAACTACCCCCCCCTTCAACTCTTCATCTTTTCAACCGTTCAACTTCCGCCTGCAAATCTCACGGCGCGGACTGGGGCTGAGCCTGGAGGCGGGCCAGCTCCAGCGCGATGGCTTCGATCTTTTGATAGTAGGCGTCGTTCGGTGGTTCGGGACGACGGTCGCGCAGGCGGTTCAGTTCGAGTTCGAGGGCATCGCGACGCGCACGTTGCTCGGGCGGGAGCTGCTTTTCCCACGGGCTCTGAACGAGAACGAACTGACGCGAGACTCCCCCATCCGGACGCGCTCCACCGCTGGCCATCTTGGTCGCGCGCGTGCCGCGGAACCACGCCGCCGGGGTGCCGAGTCCGTCGGCATTGTCATCGATCAACGGATGCTCGGTCGCGAGCCGACCCGCAGTCGCATACCATTCTGAGGTCTGCGTGGAGGCCCGAAGAAAGGCCTCCAACAACGAAGTCTGACCATCCTGATCCAAGTCCCCCGAAGGATCGGCAATCGCTTCGGCGAGGAATCCACCAAAGCGCGTGTAATTCTGTTCATCGCCGCTCCGCGTGGCGGAAATGATCACGCGTCGAGGCCCCTTCAACGCCGGGATCCACGGCGCACTGGCCGATGCGGTGTTGATGACCGCCAGCGGACGCGTCACCGGCTTTAACCATTGCGCCATTTCCGCTGCGGTGATGTCGGGTCCGCGCAGGTTGAACTTCGCATCCTGTCCGTCCCACGTGCCGTGGCCCACGAGCACAATCCACAACGGCGACACTCCATTCGTCGGCGACGCCGCGATGCGCAACCGAAGTTGTTCGCGATCGGTTTCCGCTCCGGCAGGCGCAACGCCGAAGACCTCAAAACTCGCACCGGCGCGGGCGCAGGCGTTGGTCCACTGTCCGACCTGGGTGCGAAACTTTCCGCCCAAGTCCGCATCGCCCTCGGCCCCCATCACGATCAACACCTGCGGCGAATCCGCGACGGGCACCGGCACCGGCTCCGCAGCGAGCGAGGCCAAGGCGCAGGCGCAGAGCAGCAGCGGGAAACGAAGAAGTCGCATCGGGTTCACGGGAGTCCTTTCCAGCGTCGCAATCCCCATTCGGCCAGCAGACATCCCATCGCAATCAGGAACAACACCGGCGTGTGCCAGAGCGGACGCGACCACGGCTCCATCACCGGGGCGGGACGCGAAGACAGGGTGCGGACCCAGTCGTCCAATTTTGATGCAGTCACCACCGCTCCACCGGTCGCGCTGGCGATCTGTTCCAGCAGCGCACGATTCGGGGCAAGCGATGCGAATTCCTCGGCAGCGAGATCCGAGGTCCAGCCGGTTTCCGCGCGTCCCACTTCCGCACGCTGGGTGTCGGTCACGGTGACTTTGGCCCGATATCCGGCGGTTTCCCTCGGCACGTACACGGCTTCATACACGCCGGGCTCACTGGCGGAGGGTTCCACTTGCAGGCGAAGCGAAGGTGCCGCGTTGGTGGCGCGACCATTGGGGCGGAACACGACCGGCTCGACCTCCAGCGCCACCGTGGCGTTGTCCAGCGGGAGGTACGAGGCATCGCGTGCCCGCACTTGGATTCGCATGGCTCCGTTGGCATCCCCGGGGACCGGCTCCGCGGAAATGTCCACGCGGTTTGGAACGTCGGACACCAGCCAGCGAACGAGCTGACGCCATCCCTTGTCCATGTCGGCGTGTGCCACGGCATCCTTCATGCCCCAGCGCCAGACGTCGCCCACGGTCAACGCCGCGGTTCGGCCCAGTCCAAATCGTTGAACGACCAACGCGGGTACTTCCTGACCCGATTCATCGGCCACGGTCGCCACGACCGATGCGCCGGGCTTGGCATCGCCGACCCGGTTGACCACCTCAAATTTGGGCATGGCTTCCATGCGGGCGCGTTCATCCGATTCATTGTCGCGAATCCGCGCCCACGGCAGGAGCCAGCCTTCCCGGGCCAGATTGAACCTCATGGCACCGGAGGATTTCGCCTCCTCGGTTCGGTCGAGATACACCGGAAGCATTTCGCCGATGGGCGTGCGCTTGTACTCGCCCTGTTGAAAACTCTCCATGCCCCCGAGCATGAGGAACCCGCCGCCGCGTTCGGACACAAACTTCTGCAACAGTGCCGCCTGATCCGCCGAGAAAAACGCCGATTCCAAATCGTCCACGATCACCGCCGCATACGGGTACAACTCCTCGGCGGTGCGCGGGAAACCGGATCGAAGCTCAATCGCATCGCGCGGATTGATGCGGCTCAGCACCGGCTGATCGTACCGCTCTGCGCCCTCGCGGCTCTGATCGCCAAAGCCGCGGAAGAGCGGATTGCTGGTCTCGCCGGAACGACCGCGGAACTCAAACTTGGGCTCGCGCTTGGCCACGCGAATGAGGCCCACGAGCTGCAATTGATCATCTTCCTGCAGCGCGCGATTGAGGAATTTGAATTCCCAGTTGGGGCGGCCCGAGACGTACAGAATTCGATGCGGCCCGCGTCCGCGATCCGCGACCACGATGCGGGTGTTGTTGGCCAGCGTGGCTTCGGCCGTATTGGTGGCAAACGATCCACCGCCGGATTCCGCCGCAGCCCGAACGCCGACCTGGAAGAACGACACGCCCGCGGCCGTGGGCTTGAGTTGGAAACGCACCGGCGTGGTGCCGCCTTCACCGGGTGCAGACACCGTTTGCTCCTGAACAATCTTGCCGGTCTGGTCGGTCACCCGCGCGACCAACTGCCCGCCGGCAAACCCGTGCGACTCCAGTCGGCTCTGCACCACCACCGGTGCATCCTCAAACGCACTGCGCTCGGTGTTCAGCTGGCGAATGGACACATCCTTCAATCGGTCCGCGGTTCCGAGCACCACGGGATACACGGGCGGGAGACCGGTCCACGAAGGCACGCGATCCTTGAGGTCGGTCGCGTTGCCATCCGTGAGCAGGAGGATTCCGGCGAGCGGGCGTCCCTTGTAGCGCTCGGCCAGATTTTGCAGCGCGGTGACCATGGCGGACGAACGCCCCTTGAAATCGAGTTCGGAAAACTCGCGGGAACTTTGGAGTCGGGCGTCGAAGAAATAGCGTCGCACTTCGAACAGCTCGCCCAATCGCGCCAGCCATCCAACACGACCGCGATCGAGCAGGTCCTTCAATTCATCCCCGCGGCTGGTGGCATGACCGGCGTCGTGGATTTGAAGGCCCTGGCTGTTGTCGGCGAGGACTGCGACCACGTTGGCGCCCGGACGCGCCCGCATGCCGTTCCAGAGCGGTTCGACGAGACAAAGCGCGAGCGCGAGCAAGGCGATGACTTTGAGCACCGCACTGATCGGCCCCGCGGAGCCGACACGAACGGAACGCAGGCCCCAGAGCAGAAAGATCAAGCCCAACGCCATCGCGGCCGCGAGCGGCACGAGCCATGAGCCCGCGGACAGGGAAATGGAACCTTCGGCAATCACGTCAAGGTGCCTTCCCCTTCTCGCCCGCAGCGCTGGCACTCTTGGAATCGCGACCCAAGGTCTCGTAGTAGCGACGCACCTGGTCGGCAAAACGCGTCGGCACCGCATCGCGATCGATCGGCGCGAGCGGGTCCTGCGTGTTGCGTCGTCCGAGTTCTTCGCGGATCTGGCGTCGCACCTCAACCAGCGGCTTCAAGACCTGCAATTCCACCACCGCCCAATCCGGCTTCTTGCCTTCGCGCCGGTATTCCAATCGGGCCAGACGCGCCCGTTCGCGAGCGCTGGCGATGCCGCTTCGCAGTTCTGGCATGTCCACAAGATCCTCGGCATCGCGCAGCCGGTCGGCCCATGGCGCGAAATCAGCGCCGGTCAGCGGACCGCCGTTGTAGCGTCCGCCACCTCCACGGCCTCCGCCGCCATTGTCCGCACCACCAAATGCTCCGAGGTCGAGCGGGTTCAAAGTTCCATCTCCAGGTGCTTCCCCGTTCGCGCCGCCGCCGCCACCACCACCGGGTTGAGCACCATCGCGCGGGGCCGAGGCCTGCTGACGCGAGCGATCGGCATTGGCTCCGGAACGTCGCTGACCACGACCGGGGTTCTGACCTTGGCCCTGACCCTGCCCTTGCCCTTGCCCCTGAGATTGGCCTTGGGCCTCACCTGCGCCAGGCGACTGCCCATCCGCCGCAGCTTGATCCTGGTTGTCGGACTGTCCTTGGCCTTGGCCCTGACCCTGACCCGGGCGTTGGCCGGGACGCCGTCCCTGTCCTTCTCCTTGTCCCTGCCCCTGCCCTTGCCCCTGCGACTGGGATCGGTCTGCTCGGGCCTGGGCTTGGCGTGAATTCGCGCCCGCAGATGCAGCGTCGGCATCGCCTTCGGCCGATTGTCCCTGACCTGGTGCCGAAGCTTGCGCGTCCTGCCCGTCGGTCGACGACGGATCGGACGGTTGACCTCGTCCTGCACTCCGGGCGCGGTTGGCTGCAGAATTCGTGCGGGATCCCGGCGCGTTTCCGGCGAGGGAGTTGGTGCTGCTTCCGGTGCCGTTTGCAGTTCCGTTTCCGCGACCGGGTTCGCGTTGACGCGCCTCGGTCATTTCGCGCTCCAGTTCACCGCTCAGGGCATCCAACTCTTCGGCCGCCATCCGAAGCGCCTCGGTGTCGTCGCCCAGCACCCGACTCGCCGCTCGCTCCACGCCATTCTTGAGCGCATCGATTCCCTTGCGCGCTTCCTGCTCGCCCACGCCCGCGCGGGCGCCGAGCCCCTGCCGGACCAATTCCGCGGTGGCATCGATGGCCCGGGCGGATTCATTGCCGGAGATCTCCTGCAATCGATCATTCAACCCGCGCGTGAGTTCGCCACTTTGCAGCAATTGTTCCTGGATGCGGCTGACCGATCCCGGGTCCTGCTGCTGGTAGTTGCGCAGCGTGTCATAAAGCTGACGCGAGAGCAGCGGCTCCGAGGCCTCCGATTGCTCGGAGATCTGCGTGGCGCGGCTGACCAGGTTGGTGATCGACCGCTTCTGCTCCGCGAGATCCTTCAGCAGCTTTTCCTTCGCGCCGCCGGAATCGGTGAGGCGCTTTTCCGCAGTGCCGGATTGATTGCGAAGCTGACGCGCGATCTCCTCCTCGCGACGCTGCATCTCGCGCGCTTCGTTCCGCAGTTGGCGCAACTCCTCCGAGAATGCGTTCGAGCTGTCGCGACGGAGTTCATCGCGCATCTTCTCCAGCTTTTGCTCGGCGCGACTTCCCGAGGCGAGGGCCTGGGACACGCGTCCTTCGCCGGTCGCCTCCGCGGCTTTCTGCAACTCCTCGCGCGCCTGCTCCAGCTGCTGCTTCGACTCGGCCATCTGCGACTGCGCCTCGGGCCGGTTCATCCGCTGCTGCACTTCATCGACGTCGGACAACATCTGCCGCTGTTCCTCCTGCAATCGCTTCAGGCGTCGTTGCAATTCCTCGCGCTCCTCGGGCGTCCGCGCTTCCTGGAGCGCGGTCTGGAGTTCCTTGAGTCGCTCATTCACGTCCTGCTGCCGTCGGGCCAGCTCCTGGAGTCGGCTCAGGATTTGAAGCTGCGCGCGTCGCTCGGCCGATTGCTGGCTCTGTGCCGACCGCTGGGTTTCATAGCGGTTCTCGGATTGCGTGAGATCCAATTGATCAATCTGCCGCTGATTCGCCGAGCCGCCCTGCCCTTGTCCGCGCGAACGATTGCGACCGCGCGTGACCTCGGTTTCGCGGGCCCGGAGTTGGAGCAGGGTTTGGTAGGCGGCCTGTTCATCCACCAGTGCCTCGGCCAAGGACTGCGGGGATCGATCCGATTTCCGAAGTGCCTCAAGCGAGCGCTCCATCGCCGCGATGGCCGATTTCCACAGCGCGCGCGACTCGGGATTTTGCGCCTGCTCCATCGATTCGCGGGCCTGCTCCAACGCCTGCTCCGCACCGTCCTGCACGGCCTTGAGATCGTCTTCAAATCGCCCCGTGCCTCCCCGCGGAACGGCAGCGGAAGCTGCATTGGTGGCCGCTCCGGCGGTTCGGCGTGGGGCGCGACGCGTCGGGCCCGATGCGCCATCCTGCGCAGCCACCTGCCCCATCACCCCGGAATGGGACCGGAACGAAGTCACCGTCAGGGAGCGATACTCAGAGGACCGGACCGACGACGTACCAGGAATGATTTTGGAACCCGGCTTGGCAGAACCCTCGGAACCGGATTTGCCGCCCGACGCGGGACGGCTTCCGCGTTCGCGCTGCAATTTCCAGGTGGCATTGATCACCTGCTTTTGGAGTTCGGCGAGCTTGCCGCCCTGATCTCCACCTCCTCCTCCGCCCCCACCGCCACCGCCGGATTCGTCGCCCTCGCCTCCGCCCTGGGCTTCGCGGAACACCTCGTCGAAGGGACGCACCTCGGCAAAATACAAATCCCCGGTGGTGCGACGCACCGCGCCATCGGGGCCGACGTCATCCATCCACACAAACCAGGCCAGCAATTGATCCGGCTTCACCCCCAGATCCTCCAACCGAAGCAAATGGTGAAACGCCTTTTTCTCACGCCCGGCGATGTCGCGTCCGAGCTCGATGAACTGGGTCTCCGCCCCGGGCCGCGTGACGGCGATTCCGAAGGCATTCACGCCAAAGTCGTCCCAGACCGTTCCGTCAAAGCGAACTTCCTCCAGCGGCGACGGCTTCAAATCCCCGCGCGGCGAGGCGAGTTTCAATTCTGGTACTCGGTTCGGGAGGGCCTCGATCACGAACTGCGCCGGGGCGCGGTTGGTGCGTCCGTCGGCATCGGTGAGCCGGAGCTCGTAGGTGGCGTTGGTGGTGACCGGCACGCCGGCCCAGGTGAGCGTGGCGGAATTGGTGGCGGTCGTGAGTTCGATGCGATTCGTCACCGCGCCGCGCTGCACCAGCACCGCGGACTGGACCGGCTTGTTGAGCAGGAATTGCCACGTCATCCGCGAGCCCTCCACCGCGCTGAGACGTCGGGTGTCCTTGATCTCACGCGCGGGCAGATGCGTGTAGGCAGGGAACTCGACGTTCACATTCGCGTGCTCCAGCCGGGGCAGCTCGAACAGCTTCACCGTGAACTCCCGCGTGCGAGTGCCCGCGTACTCCACCCGATACTTCAGGTCGCGGACCAATTCCGGTACACGCCCCCCGAACACGGGGTCCGAAAGGCTCCGGACCAGCGGGATTCGACGTTCGGGTTCGCCCGATGCGCTGAGCACCAGTTCGGCTCCCTGCGCGGGCGCTTTTCCGAAACGCGCCAGCACCACGAGGCTGGATCCGCGCTCCATCACGGTGTCGCCCGGGGTCACTTCGACTCCCGAGAACAGCGGTTTCCCCACCGGACTCTTCACGGTGTTGGAACGGAATGTGCCAGGAACGGTCCGCAGACTGAGCGTGCACATCACCAAGGCCGCAAGGGGTGCGACGGTCCAGGCCGCAATGCGCCACGCGGGAACGGAACCCGGCCAGGGATTGCGAACGCCGTGGGTGATGGCTTCGTCGATGAGATGCTGCTGGAGGAAATGGTAGCGTCCATCCGGTCCGGGACGCTGCTTCACCGCGGTCAGGAGCAGCCCCTTCAATTCCGGATGGCGGTGCTCGACGGCCAGCGCCGCGGCATCGAACTCATCGAGCGCGGACCAGCGAACCACCGTGCGCCAGGCAATGATTCCGAGGGCGGTGCTTACGATTCCCCATCCGACCACGCCGGAGAGCGAAGGCGCGACGGCGCCTAGCAACCATCCCGACACGAAGAGAATCGCTGCTGCGGCGGCGGCCACGACGGCGGACTCCTGGAACCAGCGGATCAGCCAGAGCCGGAAGACGACCGGCCGGAGTCTGTAGTGGAGGAGGGACGACTTCATGGGGAGACGGGGGACGATTCCGCGGGAGCGGCGGCGGAAGCGATGGAACGTCGGGTACCAAACGCGGCGAGCCCGGTCTCCAGCACCGCAAGAGCGAGTGCCAGGGTCAGACTCCATTTCCAAAGTTTTTGCTGCGACTCGGCTTCGATCGCAGCGAGCGCACCGAGAGCCGCTGTCGAAGGCTCGACCGCCGGTCGATCGGTGGTGGCAATCGAGGGAGCGCCAAATCGTTCCAGCGTTTCCAAGGGCATCGGAACCGTCCGGCTTTCCTGCGGATCCAGGTTCACCGCGAAACGCCGAAGCACCTTTCCGGCACTCCCCCCGGTCCCGGTCGATTCCACGAAATACACGCCGGGCTCGGCGGTTTCAGAAAAGCTGGCCGATCCCTTCGCCACCGGAATCACGCGCCCCTGCGGCGTGCGGATCTGCACCGCAGCAGCCTCGCGTGCATCGAGCGGCACGGGGTCATCGATGACGTACGACGACGGTTGCTCCACGCCCACGCCGGCGGATTCGAGAATCGACTGCAGCAGCGGCACGAACTTGGTCGAAACCGCAAGCTGACTGTCGGAGGGCTGCCATCCAGAAGCGAACACCACCAATCGTCCGCGTCCGACCCCGAGCTCGATCACCGCAGGATCCCCCGTGTCGAATCGGGCCGGAACGCGTGCTCCGGTCAATGCGGTGGCGTCCACCTTGCGGTACTTCCAGAAATGGATGTGGGTGAAATCGCTGAACCGCGGATCCGCGAACGGCAACAAGAATGGATGTTTGAAATCGAGATCCCCGAGCAGCACATCGCCCCGTACCCGCGCTTCTTCCACCGCGATTCCGGGCACTCCGCTCAATGCCGACAAGTTCGAGGCCGAATCCTCAGGCGACAGCACCAGCAGCACCGTGGCTCCCGCGGTCATTCGCTCACGCAACGCGGAGGCCTGCGACGCCGAGAGGGCCGAGGTGACGACGTTCACTTCCGGAAGTTGGTCCACCGACACAGCCCCGGTGGCATCGGGCGACCGGGCTGTGATTTCCACGCGTTGACGCTTGTTGCCCTCCAACGCACGACGGAGGAAAAACAGCGGCTGACGCGACACGCCCTCGGGTGTGGACGCCTCGGAGGCATCGGCCCCGAAATAGGCAATCCGAACCGGCGTAGGCTCCGGCGGGATCACGGCGATGCGATTGTCGAACGCTTCGTCATCCCCGATCAGCATCACCTGGGTCACCCCGGCCGGGGCATTGGTGCCGGGCAGCGGCAGGGTCACGATGCGGCTCTGGCCGGGCGGCACGTACACCGGAATCGGAGCGCCCAGCGGTTCCTGCGTACCAGGTTTGGTCCATGCCACAGAGAAGGACTCCTTGCGGGCATCGCCGGAATTAACCACACGAATGCGCACCCCTTCCGACGGATCCCCCGCAGCCGCGGCTCCGGGAGCGCCGGGAACCCACTGAATGCCGGCGTTGCCTTCGGACTTCGATTTCACGGCATCGACGATGAGTCGCACCGACTTCGGCCACTCGTAGGATCCGAGCGCCTGCAACCGGGCGCCCTCCTGCAGGTCGGACACGAGCACCACCTGGAGCAGTTCATCGGATTTGTGCGTGGTGGGATCGGCGAGTTCCTCGGCGGCGCGGACAAGCGCCGCGCCGAGATCGGTCGAACTCCAGCCGGGCGAAAGGGTTTTGATCCGGCCGGTCACGTAACCCTCGCGGGCTCCGGCGGGCTGGGCATTCCATTGATCAAATGTGGTCACCACGCGGATCTGTCGATCGATCGCGTGGACCGCCAGCGAATCGCCCGGGCCGAGTCCGAACACCACCGACGCCACGCGCGCCTGGGCCGCCTCCCACACTCCAGACCGCCGCATGCTGGCGCTGGTGTCGAGCAGCAACACCACGCGGCGTCCCGTCCCGGCAATGCGCGGGAGCGTCTGCGGCTGCTTGAAGAACGGACGCGCAAACGCCAATGCCAGCAGGGCCAGCACCAGGCAGCGCAACAGCAGGAGCAGCAGATCCTCGAGCCGGCTCCGACGCGTCAGCCGCGGCGGCGACATCCGTAAAAAGATCAGCGAGCTGAATGGCACCTGATCGCGGGTCTTGCGCCGGATCAGGTGGAACAACACCGGCAGGGCCAGCGCCGCCACGCCGGCGAGGAACAACGGGGCGAGGAAACTCATGACATCGCCTCCCCTCCGCGGACCCCGCGGCTGCGTGCGCCCTGGCGTTGTTCCAGAAACGATACCAGTACGCGCTCCATCGGCTGGCGCGTGTCGGCTTCGTGGAAGGCGATTCCAAGATTGAGGCAGGCCTCGCGCAGGGCCGACTGATGGGCCCCAAAGCGTTCGCGATATCCGGCCCGCGCGGTCGAGGGATCGAGCTCGATCCACTGGTCGGTTTCGAGATCGCGAAAGCGCGTCGGCTGTTCGAATCCGAAGTCCAGTTCCGCGGGATCCAACACCTGAAAAAGAACCACCTCGTGTCCGCAGGCGGCCAGCCGGCGCAGACGCGGGATCAGCATTTCTACAGGCACCAGAAAATCGGAGATCACCGCCACCAGTCCCTTGCGAGGAACCAGGTCGGCCAGGCGTTCGAGCGCGGTGGCGAGATCGGTCGAGTGGCCCGACGAGGCGCGCTCGAGGGCCTGGAACAATTGACGCAAATGCCCCGGTCGGCAGCGGGCGGGGATGAATTCCCGCACGGCTTCATCGAGCGTGAGCAAGCCCACGGCATCGCCCTGAAGCTGGAGGAAGTAGGCAAGCGTGGCAGCCAGGGTCGCGCCGTAGGCCGCTTTGGAAACGCCCTGCGTGGCGAGATCCATGGACCGGCTTTGGTCCACCACGAGGTGGCAGCGGAGATTGGTTTCATCCTCGAATCGGCGCACGTAATCGCGATCCGTGCGGCCGAAGACGCGCCAATCAAGGTGCCGCAGGTCATCCCCCGGCGTGTACTGGCGATACTCCGTGAACTCCACCGAGAAGCCGTGCCGCGGACTCCGGTGCAATCCGGTGGTGACTCCGCGCACGACGGTTCGCGCCCTCAACTCCAGACTGTCGAGCGCCATCAAGGCCCGGGGATCGATCAGATCGCCGGGCAGACGGGACACCTTCGAGCCCGAAGGGGAAGTGTTGGAGGACGCGCTCATTCCATTGACCACCATCCATCATCCCACGGCGGGAGGACGCACGGATTCCACGAGCTTGCGAACAAGAGCGTCGGGCTTCAGGCCCTGGGCATCGGCCCGGTAGTTGAGCAGGATGCGATGCCGGAGCACCGGGAGCGCGAGGGTTTGGAGATCTTCGAGAATGACGTGCGCGCGTCCGGCCAGCAGCGCGCGGGCCTTCGCCCCAAGCACGAGGAACTGCGCGGCGCGCGTGCCGGCGCCCCACGACACCGACTCATTCACAAACTCCGGCGTGCCGGGTTGGTTCGGACGCGACGCGGCGGCCAGATCCACAGCGTAGCGGATCAGCGCCGGATCAATGGGCACCTTGCGGACGAACTCGTGGAATCGCAGCACGTCGCCGCCGTGGTAGAGCGGCTGAAGTTTCGGAGCCGCACCAGAAGTGGTACGAGCCACCACCTCGGCCTCGTCCGCAGCGGGGAGATATTCCATCACCACATTGAACATGAACCGGTCGAGCTGCGCCTCGGGCAGCGGGTAAGTGCCCTCCATCTCGATCGGGTTCTGCGTGGCGAGCACGAAGAACGGTTCCTGCAACGGATGGCGCACGCCGGCGGCGGTGACCTGATGCTCCTGCATGGCTTCGAGCAGCGCGGCCTGGGTCTTCGGCGGCGTGCGGTTGATTTCATCGGCCAGCACGATCTGCGCAAAGATCGGCCCGGGGACGAACTGCATGCGGCGTTCATCGCCCGAGGTCTGGAGGATTTCCGTACCGGTGATGTCGGCCGGCATCAGGTCGGGCGTGAACTGGATGCGTTGGAACTTCAGGTCGAACACCGACGCGATGGACTTCACCAAAAGCGTCTTGGCCAACCCCGGTGCACCGGTAATGAGGCAATGTCCGCCAGCGAACAGGGCGATGAGGATCTGATCGATCACCTCGCGCTGGCCGATGATCACCTTGCCGAGTTCGGTGGCGATGCGGGCACGCCCCGTGGCGAGACGCTGGAACACTTCGGCATCGGTGGGGACGACCGGCGGGGCCGGAACAGCTTCGGATTCAGGGGTGGCATTCATGAACTCAATCCATCAATCGATCGCTCAGTGGGGCAGTCGGTGGAATCAGTGCGTCATCGCGTAAAAGATGATGTTGATCCCCAGCGGATACGAAATTTTCTCCGAGAAATTGTGGAAGTAGTAATCGCTCTCCCCTTCCCTCTCCCAGCCGTCGCCGTTGTCGGTGTTGTGGGTGGCGATGATCATCATCCGCCCCTGGTCATCAAACCAGGCGCGGTGGTGCACTTCCATGGCGTCGGGACGCTCCCAGGTCCGATGCTCCGGATCGAATTCACTCATCTCCCCGAGATGCACGTTGGGCACCTGGCCCTTGGTTTTGATCTCAAACACGCAGTGATAGAGCGGATGATCGAGGGACAGCTCCTGGTATTTGCGCCCGGGAAGGACTTCGCGCAGCACGGCCTCGGCGTTGTCCCATTCGTCCTCGCCCCAGAAATCATCGAGCATGAGGAATCCGCCGTTTAGCAGATACGAACGAAGCGCGACGATTTCATCGGGTTGAAGCGAAAGGCTCCCGGGTTCCACCATGTAAATGAAGGGATACTTCGAAAGATCGGGATCGGTCAGGCGCAGGAACCGGCCGTTCGGATCGACCTTCATCGAGGTCATCTGCTGCAGCCGGTAGGAAAGGTTAAGATCGCTGTCCGGTGCATCGGTGGACCAGGGAGCGCCACGTGTCCACGGGGCGCGGTCGCGTCGTACGCGAACAAACGTAAACACGTCGTGCTCGAATTCCTTCGGATTACTCCAGTTGGGTGTGCCGGTGCTGTGGCTCTGCACCTCGCGGGCGGTGCGGGCGGAATCCGGGATGTAGCTTTCGCCCCATCCGCCTCGGCCGCCTCCGCGTCCCCCGCCACGACCACCCCGCCATTGCGCGAAGGTGATCAGGGCACAGGACAGAAACGCCGCGAGAATGAAGGCGCGGCGTTTCATGGGGTCTGCTTGGAGGAAGTCGGGGCCGAAGCTCCAAGGCGTGCGAGAAGCCCAAGGGCAGCGCGATGGCGCGGGGCTTCCTCGAGCGTCTGCAACACGTGGCGGCGGGCCGACTTGGGATCGGAGGGCTCGAGCAGGCGCGCCATCTGGAAGTGGATCTCGGACGGATTGGCGGGATCGAGTTGCAACAGCGACTGGCACGCAGCGAGCGCACTGGTCGAATCGCCCGCGGCTTCCCCTGCAGCAGCAAGATAACGGTACGGAAGCGGGCCGAGCGGATTCACCGCGAGATAGCGTCGAGCCTGGGTCAGCACCAAAGGCCAGTCCTTCGCCGCCGAGCCGAATTCCATCAGGCGCTCGTAGGCATCGGTCGCTTCGTCGTCGATGTCCGACAGTTTTTCCAACGCGGAGCGCTCGCGCGCCGCGTCGCCTTGTTCGCGAGCCACTCGGGCCAGCGACCGCCACGGGCTGTCGCCGCCGGGCTGCTCGGGGCAGAGCGTGACCCAGCGTTCCAATTCGGATCGCGCCGAGGTCCAGTCGCGCGCCTTGATCGCATCGCGCACGCGCTGTTGGATGGCCCAGTAATTGTTGGTCCGGGACTTGGCCCAAAGGCTGAGATCCACGTCCGCCGCCTCCACCGGTCCACCGGTCGCCCCGCGGATCAGTTCGCGCACCGATCCCGGAACCTTGGCCACTTTTTGCGAACCGGGCTCCTGGGAATTGGGCGCCGGTTCCCAGTCGAGCGTGGGTCCCAGTTTCATGGCGCGCGACTTGGCATAGGCCGCGAATTCCTTCTCAAGCTCGGGCAGCGGAAGCGTTCGCTGACGCAGCGTTTCGTTGATTTCGACGCCATCGCGCAGGTCGGTCAGGACGCGTCGCAACGCCTCGGCCCCGAATCGTTCGACGATGAAATCCACCACCATCGACGCTTCGAAATAGGCGAACTGCAGATGAAACGGCGTCTTGGGCGCGAGGAACGCCCCGCTCAGTTTGCCCACCGGGGTGAGCTCGCCCTTGAGGATCATGGACCGATACCGCGCGGTCATGTGCTGCCCCCAGGACGGATTCTCCTGCAATTCCTCGTGCACCGAAATGCCTTCGCTCAACCAGCGGGGCATTTTGTTGGCGGTCATTTGCAGGGTGATGACGTGACAGAACTCGTGCCACAGAACGGCCTCCCAGTTGACCGGATGCGCCTTGGTGGCGGCGGGGCTGTTGGCGGTGACCACGCGTCCGAAACAAACGCCGAGATAGCCGGGATTCTCCGGCATTCCAAAAGTGCGAACGCCGAAATCCTTCTGATCCGAAAAAATCTCCACGAGCGTGGGAGCCACCGGTTCGATGCCGTACTTGGCCACCAGCTTGGACTGCGCGCGGTCCAAAAGATCCAGGACGCGATTGCCATAAAGCACCGCCTCATTGGTCGTCATGCGAACGGCGAACCGCGCATTGGTCAGCGTGGTGAACTTGGCCATGGTATCGCGCAGCGTGACCAGGTTGAACGCGGCGACATCGTATCCGTCCTTTTCATGCACCGCGGCGGCCTCGCTCCAACCTTCGGCTTCTTGTCCGAGCCGGAGCAGATCGCTCGCGAGCTGAGCCTTGGCGGGCAGGTACGACGCCTCAAATTTGAGCGACTGACGCTGGTGCGCCGCGCCTTCGGCAAAGCGGTACTTCTGGGACAACTTGAGCCCGATGAGATGGTCCACGCGCGGATTATCGGGCCAATACTTGAGGGCGTTCAACCGGGCCTCCTGCTCGGCCTTTGGATCATTCTTGAGGTGAGCGAGCACCGCGCGATACGCCCAGGCGTCGGGCTGCCACGGGTTGATGGCATGCACGGCATCGAGCCGCTCCCGCGCGACGGCGTAGTCCTCGGCGTCGATGCGATGATCGATCTCGAGGAGGATGCTCGGGATGTGGCGCGGATTGATCTTCAGCGCGGCTTCGAGGTTTTCCGCGAGGGCGGAGCGGGACGATTCCCCTTCGGCCCGGGCGAGCCCCCAGAGCAGGTCCGGATTTTCCGGGTGTTTCTCCAATCCGTCGGAGAAAGACTTGGCCGCCAGCGCGAAGTCATGTTTGTCCAGGGCGAGCTCCCCGCGGGCGATGTAGCCGTCCACGAGATTGGGATCAGCTTTTCGGGCCGGATCCAGCAGGCGTTCCAACACCACTTTGGGATCTGCGCCGAGGTGAAGGGCCACCCGGGCGAACACCACAAGGCTGGCGGGATCGCGGAACGCAGCGGCGCGGCCGGTGATGAAATCCTTGATGCGATCGAGGGTCGCATCGGCCTCCTCGGGATGCCCGGCGGCCAGGGACGCTTCCCGGGCAAGCCAGTGAATGCGAACGCTTCGGGTGAATCTGGGGAGCGCGTTGGTGAGGGCGGCTCGGGCCTCGGGGTAGCGTCCGAGGGTCAACAACGCCCGGCCCTGAATCAGGGGCCATTCCTCCTCGCCGTTCTTCTCCTTGATCGCCTTTTCCGCCAGCGAAAGGGCCCCTTCGTAGTCTCCTGTGCGGAGCTTGTCCTCGCCTTCGGTCACCTCAACGGCGGAAACCCGGAACAGGAACAGGAACAGGAAGAAAAAGGCAAGGAGCGGGAACTGCCGCAAAGAGATCCAAGGCACCGAGGCATGGAGGAACGGATTCCGGTCCAGGCCGGTCGGCCGGGAAATCGGATGACGCCGGGGATGGGATGGTGCGGCGGCCATGTGAAGGCAGTCTCCGCCGAGTTGGTACCAATTCTCAAGGCGGGGTTTACCGAAAAGGGTGACGCCTCCCAGGAGGATCGGTTACCGAATTCCCTCGAGGAGCGTCGCGCGAGTGGTTGGGGCTTGCAGGGAGACCGGCGCAGTGCAAATCGCGCGGAAAACCCGGAATCTCCGACTCAAGCAAAGCCCCTGAACGGTGGGCCTTTGACACTCGGATCCCTTGCTCTCGGAACGCCCTAGCCCTTAGGGTGTACCAAATTCGATTCACTATGGCCCACACCCCTCTTTTCAGACTTCTTCGCCAAGCCGCATCCACCGCCGGGGAATCCGCCCTTCGCGGCGTGGAATCCGCCCAAATTATCGACGAGCAGCGTGCCCGCGCGGTCAGCCGACGCGACTTCCTCCGCGTGACCGGAGCAGGCGGTGCTCTTCTGGCTGCGGCTCCTGCGGCAATGGCAGCCAAAACCGGCGGCAGCTCTGCGCGTGTGGTGATCGTCGGTGCCGGTCTCGCTGGCTTAACCTGCGCCTACCGGCTGCGCCAGGCCGGGGTCACCGCGACCGTCTATGAGGCCAACTCCCGGCTCGGCGGCCGATGCTGGTCGAATCGCACCGACTTCGCTGCCGGGCAGATCGCCGAACATGGCGGCGAACTCATCGACCAAGGACACGCCCGAGCGCGCAATCTCGCTCAGGAGCTCCGACTGCCCCTCGACAACCTGCTCGCAGCCGAGGTCAATGGAACCGAGGCGGATTTCTACTTCAACGGCACCAATTATCCTTACGCCCAGGCGACCGATGACCTGAAGGCGATCTGGCAGGTGATCCATCGCGACCTCATCGCGGCCGGCTACCCCACCCTCTACAACCAGTCCACCGAACGCGGACGCCAGCTGGACCAGATGTCGATCATCGACTGGCTGGATCAGAACGTCCCCGGAGGCAGCCAATCCCCGCTCGGGAAGCTCCTCGATGTGGCCTACAACATCGAATACGGAGCCGAATGCAACCGCCAGAGCGCTCTCAGCCTGCTCTACCTGCTCGGTTACAACAGCCCCGGCCAGTTCACCCTCTTCGGCCAATCGAATGAGAAGTATCACGTCCGCGGCGGCAACGACCAGATCGTGTCGTCCCTCGTGTCGCGTCTCGCCACTCCGGTGGTGACCGGCACCGCGCTCATCGCCATCCGCCGCAACCCTTCGGGCACCCTCACTGCCACCTTCCAGCAGGGCGCACGCACCTTCGATGTCACCGCCGACAAGCTTGTGCTGGCCCTGCCGTTCTCGATCTTGAATTCCGCAGTGGACCTGACCCGAGCCGATTTCGGGACCACCAAGATGATCGCCATCCGAGAGCTCGCGATGGGAACGAACACCAAACTCAACATGCAGTTCTCCTCGCGCCACTGGTTGACGCTCGGAAACAACGGCGACAGCTACAGCGACACCGGCTACCAGGCCACATGGGAAGTCAGTCGGGGGCAGGCCGGAACCGAAGGCATTCTGGTGGACTACACCGGCGGCAACATCGGCAACTCGTTCGGGGTCGGAACGCCGGCATCGCGCGCGGCGCAATTCTTCACCCAGGTCGAGCCGGTTCTCCCCGGACTTGGTGCCCGGTGGAATGGCCGTGCGACGATCGACTACTGGCCCGGCAATCCGTACAGCCGCGGCAGCTACGCCTATTGGCAGGTCGGGCAGTACACCCGTTTCGCCGGAGCCGAAGGCGAGCAGGACGGCAATGCGCACTTCTGCGGCGAACACACCTCCATTGACGCCCAGGGATATCTCGAAGGCGCAATCGAGACCGGCGAACGCGCCGCCTCGGAGGTCACCACCGACCTCGGCCTCTGACCGCCCGAAGCAGTCACCCCAACGATCGACGGTCACAGATCGCAAACCGGGAAGAAGCCCGGTTCCAGAAAACGCTCTGGAACCGGCCTATCCGGGCCCTTTCAGCGGGCGTACTCGCGCAGACGGACTCCTGCGACTGAATTGTGGGGCCGAGGTTGCTTCGGACAAACGATTCCGGTTCGCTCTTTCGCTTCATGAGCTCCTCCGCTGTTCGCCGAGCACTTACCCTCGTCGCGTTCCTCTGCCTCTTCATGACCGCGTGTGCCACGCGGAAATCGTACTCTATTGCCAATTCTATGCCCGTCTTTGCACGCGGCACGCGGATTCTTTTTCAGGGCGATTCCATCACCGACGGCAACCGCGGACGCAGCGCCGATCCGAACCACATTCTCGGCCACGGCTATCAGTTCATCATCGCCTCCGAATTCGGAGCCCAGCTCGCCGACCGGCAGCTGGTGTTCCAAAATCGGGGCATCAGCGGCAACAAGGTGACCGATCTCGAAGCCCGCTGGCAGAAGGACACCCTCGACCTCCAACCGGGGCTGCTCAGCATTCTCATCGGCATCAACGATCTCAACGCCGGGGTCAGCACCACGGACTACGAAACCCACTACGACCAACTGCTCGCTAGCACCGTGGCGGCGCTGCCGGGAGTGAAACTCGTGCTCTGCGAGCCGTTTGGCCTGCCGGTGGGACATTTCAAAACCGATTGGGAAAAACACCGCGCCGATCTCGCCGAGCGCCGAGCCGTGGTGAACCGGCTGGGGGCGAAGTATCACGCGCCGGTGGTCCGGTTTCAGTCCGCGTTTGACCGCGCGCTGGAGCGGGCGCCCGCGGAGTACTGGATTTGGGACGGCATCCATCCCACCTACTCCGGTCATCAGCTTATGGCCGACGAATGGATTCGCACCGTCCGGACTGCTTGGCCGGAAGCGAAGTCCTAGTTTCAGCGTCCAAGGTCCAAAGTCCAAAGTCGACCTGTTGCGCGCTTTGGCTTTGTAGCCGCCGAGGGGACGAGGCGGATCATTCGAGTTCCACAAACGCACCCGGACTTCCCTTGGGCCGGACGTGTGCGATCCAATCGTTCTCGGTTTGTTTGGAAGCCCTACTCCACCACGCTCCGCTCGCCCAATGAAGCGATGACCATTCCATAAATTGGGGTGATCCGCCTTCTCCCGGCGGCGGCTACGAAGAAGGCCAAACGCGGATGTTGAGCCAAACGGACCGGGTCGCCCGTCACTTTGGAGTGCGACGGGAAGCGCAGCGCCACGCCGCTTTGCTCAACGCCAACCTTGAGGCCGAGGCCAGAAAACCGCAGAGGCGCGGCGGCGCAGAGAGAGCTCCTTCTTTCAATAAACCGATGCGATGCAATCGGTCGGGGCGTTTTAGATTTTCTGTCGCCCCGCTGGGGCTCGGGTGCTTGCGCGGACGGAACCCCCGGGCTGAAGACCCGGGGCTATTTTCAAAGGAACAGCCAAACCAAAAAGCAACCCTTCGCCGCAGATCCAGCATCCAGCATCCACGGCCTCCCATCTCCCATCTCCCATCTCCTATCTCCCATCTGCCATCTTCTCCCACTCTCCCCAGTTCAATTCCGTGCGGTGTTTCCGCAGCAACCCGCCTGCATCAACTTTGAAACTATTTCGGCGCATTTCATGCAACGTTTCCCGAATGAAGCACGTCTTGTTGTCTGGTCCCCATCGTTGAAGCAAATCCTGTGAATCCATCGCCCTGTTCGTCCCTCCACTGCGTTCCTTTACCCCATTTCGCCCCCCGGTCGAACCCGTCTCGCGCGACGCAACGCGCCGGAGCGATTCTCCGCCGGACCGTTCTGGCCGCGACTTTGTTTACATCGGTAATCCTGCCCGCCCGCTCGCTTTCGTTCCTGGAATCTCCCGTGTTTACCGCGTCCACCAACGCTCCGCTCGCCGGATTGCTCGAGTTCCGGACCGATGCAGAAACCCGTGTGAGCGTCACGATGGACGACGGCATCGAAGCGCGGACCCGCTACTTCCCCGGCTACACCCGCACGCATTCGATTCCGCTCTACGGGTTCAAAGCCAGCCGAACCAACACCATCACGGTGTCCGCGCATGGACGGGATCACGAAGAGACAGCAACCGCATCGCCGCTGGAATTCGTCACTGGTTCCCTGCCTTCGGATTTCCCGGACATCCACGTGCTCACCAGCAATCCGACGGAAATGGAGCCCGGCTACTCGCTGTTCATCTGGGAGGCAATCCTTCCAGGAAAGACCATCGCGTATTCCACCATCCTCGATTCCAGCGGCGAAGTGGTGTGGTACTCCCCGGCCGGTGGATTCGACATCCGACAACTCGCCAACGGAAATCTCTTCGCTGCGCTCACCTCCACTTTTGTGGAAACCGACCTCCTGGGCCGCACGGTGCGGACCTGGCATCCGCCGGCGCAGCCTCTCGATCCGCACGATGGCGTCCCCACCGACCACGGAACCATCCTCTACCTTCAAAACGCGCTCCAAACGGTCACCGATTTCTCAACCGCGCCCTACGACCCCAGCGTGGCCAAGGGAACTGCGGATATCGTTCATCAGAAGGTGATCGAAATGTCCGCGGACGATGAATCCCTCCTCAATGCCTGGGCTCCCGTGGAGGTCCTGGACCCGCGGCGGGTCAGTTATCTGATCGCTTCACTAACCGACGGACTGCCCTCGTTCGGTTGGGACACCGAGCACGCCAACGCGGTCATCGAAGATCCCAGTGACGATTCGCTGATCGTTTCCATGCGCAATCAGAACGCGGTGTTCAAATTCGCGCGCTCCACCGGTCAGCTCAAATGGATCCTTGGGCCGGATGAAAACTGGGGCCCGGCGTGGCAGCCCTATTTGCTCAAACCGGTCGGGACGCCGTTCGCGTGGCAATACGGGCAACACGCCCCGGTGCTCACCTCGCGCGGCACACTGATGCTCTACGACAACGGCAACCTCCGGGCCAGCCCGCCGCAACAAACCATTACCGATCCCTTCAATTTCAGCCGGGCGGTCGAATACCGCATCAACGAGAAGAACATGGAAGTGTCCCAGGAATGGGAATACGGCAGCGCCACCCTGGGCGAATGGCTCTACACCGGTTACATGGGCAACGCCGAACCCCAGCCCAAGACCGGCAATGTTCTGATCGATTTCTCCGCCGTCTCGTTCGCCGATGGAAAGGATGCAATCCCGGCGGCCAAGGGCGTGGTCATGGCCCGATTCAAGGAGGTCACCCGCGACGCAGTCCCGAAAGTGGTCTTCGACGTCACCCTGTCGAAATACGACCGGGCCTCGGTGGGTTACGTGAACTCCACCGTGTACCGGGTGCACCGGATTGCGGATCTGTACGCGCATCCTGTCTCGCCGGTGACGGACCTCTCCGTGCAGCGCATCGAAGGAGACGTTGATCTGACTTTCGCCGCCGATGAGACCCGGACCTACGCGGTCCAGACTTCATCCGATTTGAAATCCTGGACGACGCTCGAAACCCTGGACGCCCGCGACTTCTACGAGGGGCTCTTCAGCTATCGCGACAGCCAATCCTCCGCGGCACCGTTGAAGTATTATCGAATCCTTTCCGAATAGCCGGGTTCTAAAGTTTTTCCCGCTACGAATGGGAGCGCCGTTCACTTTGGAGTGCGGCGGGAAGCGGAGCGCCACGCCGCTTTGGTCAACGCCAACCTCGGAACTGACGTAGAACAACCGCAGAGACGCGGAGGCGCAGAGGGAGCTCCTTTTTCAAACCGATGCAGTGCGATGCAATCGGTCGGGGCGTACGGGATTTCTGTCGCCCCGCTGGGGCTCGGGCGCTTGCGCGGACGGCCCCCCCGGGCTGAAGACCCGGGGCTATTTTCAAGGGATCAGCCAAACCAAACAGCAACCCTTCGCCGCAGATCCAGCATCCGACACCCAGCACCCAGCATCTTCCATCTTCCCGCTTGCGCCCGACGCGTCATCTCCTTCATATCGGCACTTACCGATGCGTTCACCCGCCTCCAAATCCATCGTTTCCGCCGCGAAGGCGTTCGCCGATGCCAACCGGCTGCGCATCCTCCTCGCGCTCCGGACCGGGGAACTTTGCGTGTGCGAGTTGTGTGATGCATTGAAGCTTTCCCAATCCACCCTCTCCACCCACCTGCAGGTCATCCGGTCGTCCGGCCTGGCCACCTCCCGTAAGGAGGGCAAATGGGCCTACTACCAGCTCACTGCACTCGGCCGGACCATGACCGAGTTCGTGTTCGAAACCTTTGCGCAACAGCTCGCGACGGACTCCGCGTTGAATCGGGATCAGGCTCAGCTCAAGCGGCGACTAAAGCTGCGTGAAGGCGATGCGTGCTGCGTGGGCATGGGATGTCATCGAAAGGACCCGCGTTCATGAATAGGCTGATAGCGGAATTCATCGGCACCTTCGGCATCGTGTTTGCGGGCACGGGCGCGATCGTGATCAATCAGGAGACCCACGGCACGATCACCCACCTGGGCATCGCCATCACCTTCGGTCTCATCGTGCTGTCGATGATTTACACCTTTGGCGACGTCAGCGGGGCGCACTTCAATCCGGCCGTCACCGTCGCTTTTGCCACCGCCGGTCGATTCGATTGGCCGCGGGTTCCTGCCTACCTCGGCGCCCAGTTCACCGGCGCTCTCGCCGCGAGCGGATTGATCTGGGCTCTGTTCCCAACCAACCCACTCCTCGGAGCCACCCTCCCCTCGGGAAGCGATCTTCAATCCTTCCTTCTCGAAGTGGTGCTCACCTTTTTCCTCATGCTGGTGATCTTGCAGGTGTCGTCTGGGGCCAAGGAAAAGGGCATCACGGCCGGAATCGCCATCGGCGCCACGGTGGGACTTGAAGCGCTCTTCGCAGGCCCCATTTGTGGTGCTTCGATGAATCCCGCCCGCTCTCTCGGACCTGCAGTGATTGCTCTGCATCTGGATCATCTTTGGATCTACCTGATCGCCCCCACTCTCGGAGCACTGCTGGCAGTTCCCACGCACCGGATGGTCCAGGAACCCCGTTGATGGAAATCTTCCCCTCCGAGGGATTCCGCTGAACTGAATCGTTCCCATTTTCCATGAACCTCGCCGAATTCAAAGCCGTTCTCGCCTCCGCGCCGCAAGCCGCGGTGCGGTTCCAACTTCCTGACGGTTCCAGCCTCGCCGCGCACGCACACGTCACGGAAGTGGCCCGGTTCGAGAAGCATTTCATCGATTGCGGCGGGACCGAGCGAACCGATGCCTTCTGCCGCCTCCAAACCTGGGTCGCCGACGATGTGGACCACCGACTCTCCGCCGGGAAGCTGCTGGGGATCCTCGACAAGGCCGCCCCAATTTTGAAACGGGACGACCTCACCGTGGACGTCGAACTCGAGGTGGGATTCGTCACCCAGATGCCGCTGGAATCCGCCGCGGTTGAATCCGGCGAGCTTCGCCTGCGCCTCGCGGCGCGTCATACCGACTGCCTCGCCCGGGAGAAATGCTGTCCTCCCACCCCGACGGCGCCTGCTGCGCCGCAGGGCATTTCCTTTCGCAATCCTTTCAAAAAACCATGAGCACATCCTCCGCCTCCACTCCCCTGGTTCTGGTCCTTTGCACCGGCAACTCCTGCCGCAGCCACATGGCCGAAGGCATCCTGCGCGCGGCGTCGAAGGATGTCTTCCGAGTCGCCAGCGCCGGCAGCAAGCCCGCGGGTTACGTGCATCCGATGGCCATCCAGGTGTTGAAGGAAATCGGCATCGACATCTCGCATCATACTTCGAAGCACATGAACGACTTCCTGCCGCAGGGCGTGGAAACCGTCATCACGGTGTGTGGCAATGCCGATCAGGCCTGCCCGATGTATCCCGGCCAGTTGAACCGTTATCATTGGCCGTTCGTGGATCCCGCGCACGCCACCGGGACCGACGAGGAAAAGCTGGTGGTGTTCCGTACCGTGCGAGATGAAATCCGCCGGGTGTTCGAAGCCTACGCGCACGGCCGCGTCGATCAGTCGAAGGTCGCATAACCCGGCGGCCGAATCGCAAATCAGCCCTCCCTTCCCCTCGTCCGTTCACTCATTATTTGACTCTGAGTCATTTTTCTTCAAATGTCGCGCCCAGGCATGTCAGTCGCCAAGACACGAAAGGATCGGGAGAAGGCAGAGCGTGAGGAGTTGATCATCACGCACGCCGGTCGCCTGCTCGTGCGCGACGGCTATCAGAATCTGAACCTGGACGCCCTGGCCGAGGCGGTGGAGTACTCCAAAGGGACGCTCTATCTGCATTTCAAGACCAAGGAGGATCTCGTCCTTGCGGTCGCTACCCGGGCACTCCGGGAGCGGGCCGACCTGTTTGAGCGGGCCACCCGATTCAAGGGCAAATCCCGGGAACGCATCCGCGCCATCGGTTTCGCGTGCTGCCAGTTTGCCCTGCTACACCGGGACTATTTCAGCATCGAAATGACCCTGAAATCGGTCTCTTTCTGGGAAAAAGCCTCCGAAGAGCAGCGGCGTCAACATGGGGTCCAGTCGGGACGCGTATTCCACGCCGTCAATTCCATCGTGCAGGAAGCCGTCCTTTCCGGAGACCTTCCCAAGGACGTCAAACCTCAGGATGTCGTCCTCAGCCTGATCTCAATCACCATCGGCAGCCACATCGCTGCCACCCAGCCGGAGCTCCAGATGCTGTGCGCGGTGGAGAACCCAATCGTGGCGGTGCGACGCAACCAGGACCTCATCATCGACGGCTGGGGCTGGAAACCCCTGCTCAAAGACTGGGACTACACCGCAACCGACCGCCGCATCAAGGCCGAGATCTTTCCCGAGGCCAGTTGGCTGAAATCCAGCTGAGTTTTTTTGAACCATTTTTGACTTTGCGTCACTTATTGACCACACCCCATTCATCGCCATGAATTTTGTCGCCCTCCGCATGCTGACCGGTGACCGAGCCAAGTATCTCGGACTGATCTTCGCCATCGCCTTCAGCACGTTCCTGCTGGAGAACCAGACCAGCATTTTTGCCGGCATCATGCGCCGGACGGGGAGTCAGATTGAGGACGTCACCGACGCCGATGTTTGGGTGATGGATCCCGCGACCAAGTACTTCGAAGAGACGAAGGCGCTGAAGGACACGGATCTGCTCCGGGTCCGCGGTGTACCAGGAGTGGAATACGCGGTGCGGCTGTTCAAGGCGCAGCCGGTGGCTCGAACATCCAAGGGCAATTTCTCCGCGGCGGTCATGCTGGGAGTGGATGATGCCACCCTCATCGGCGCCCCGCGGAAGATCCTGCTCGGATCCTGGGAGCGACTGCGCGAGCCCGACTCCGTGGTCCTCGACCAGGCGGGGTACAATTTGCTGTTTCCAGGCGAGCCGCTGGAAATCGGTCGCACGCTGGAGATGAACGATCACTTGGTTCGCATCGTGGGCATCTCCGATGCCTCGGCGCCGTTCGCGAGTTTCCCGATTCTTCACGCTCGGTACAGCGAAGGGCTCACCTTTCTGGGACGCGAACGGAGCCAGATGTCTTTCGTGCTCGCGCGCCCCAAGCCCGGCATCACGCCCAAGGAGCTCACGCGGCGAATCCACGATGCCACCGGCCTCAAGGCACGGACCCGGAACGAATTCCGCTGGGACTGCATCCACTACTACATGGAGAACACGGGCATCCCGGTGAACTTCGGCATCACCATCTCGATTGCCCTGCTCATCGGACTCGTGGTGTCCGGGCAGACCTTTTACCTCTTCACCGTGGAAAACCTGAAGCAGTTCGGGGCACTGAAGGCGATCGGCGTCACGAATGCCGGATTGATCGGAATGATCCTGCTGCAGGCGCTGACCGTGGGATTCATCGGCTACTCCCTCGGCACGGGGATGGCCGCGACGTTCTTCGAGATCTTCAGCCACAAGATGGCCACACGCGGAATCATCCTCATGTGGGAAACCGTCGTGGGCGTGGCCCTGCTCATGCTGTTCGTCGTCATTGCCGCGAGCCTGCTCAGCATCCGACGCGTGCTCGTGCTCGAACCCGCCGCTGTCTTCCGCGGTTGATCTCCGGCCTCTCCCCTGCTCTACCAAAAATGAAACTCCCTTCCTCCATCGACGCCGTTCGGTGTCGCGATTTGCAAAAACACTTCGGCACCGGCGAGGCTCAGGTACACGTGCTCCGCGGCGTGAATTTCAGCGCCCGGGCCGGCGAGTTGACGTTCCTCGTCGGGCCAAGCGGCTGTGGGAAAACCACGCTGATCTCCGTCATCGCCGGTCTCCTCGATCCCGCCGCCGGAGAGGTCGAACTGTTCGGCGAACAAACCGCCCGACTCTCTCCGGCCGAACGCGTGCTCTTTCGCCGACGCAATCTCGGCTTCGTGTTTCAGCAGTACAACTTGCTCCCCGCATTGACCGCATCGGAGAACGCCGCGGTGCCGCTCCTCGCCGCCGGGGTGAAACACGCCGAGGCGGTGGATCGCGCCCGCGCGCTGCTGGTGAAGCTGGGACTCGAGCGACGCCTCAATGCCATGCCGCGCGAACTTTCGGGCGGACAGCAACAACGCGTCGCCCTCGCCCGCGCGCTCGTGCACGAACCCCGGCTCATCGTCTGCGACGAGCCCACCGCCGCCCTCGACCACGCCACCGGCGAATCCGTGATGGAACTGCTCTCGGGTTCCGCGGTGCACCCGGAGCGGGCCGTCATCGTCGTCACCCACGACAACCGCGTCTTCCGCCACGCCGACTCCATCGCGCACATGGACGACGGGCGAATCACTCACATCGAACAACGAACCCCTGCCCTCCGTGAAAACTAAACTGCTGCCATTAGCCTCCGTGATCGTGCTGTTCCTGGCCACGATCTCGATCGTCCGGACCCAGCCTCACACCGTCACCAATGAACCCGCATCCCCACCGCCCCGATCCGCGTTCGAACACCGAATCGCCGCGGTCGGGCTCATCGAGCCGCGCTCGGAAAACATCTCGATCGCATCGCATCTGCCCGGTGTGGTGGACCAGGTCCTTGTGTCGGTCGGACAAGACGTCCAGATCGGAACCCCGCTCGTGAAGCTCGACACGCGCGCCCTCGAAGCCGCGCGAGAAGAGCGTCGAAGCGCAATCGCCAGCCGACTCGCCGCGGTCGAAACCGCCAACGCCCAGGTGCAACGGGAAAAAGCCGCACTCGCCGAGGCGCGACGCAACCTGAAGTTTGCCGAGACGCTTTCCGATCCGCGGAGCCTGAGCACCGAAGAACGTGAGCGGCGTCGCAGCGCGGTGGAATTGGCGGAAGCGGGAATGAACGCCGCGGAATCCGAAGTGATCGCAGCGCGCGCCGCTGTGAAGGCCGCCGAAGCAGCCCTGGCCTCGGTGGCTACCGACATCGAACGCAGCACGGTGACCTCACCGATCAAAGGCCGTGTGCTGCAGGTGCGGATCCGTCCCGGCGAATATGCCGCCGGCCCCGGGGCGGCTCCGTGGATGATTCTTGGCGACGTCTCCGTGCTTCACGTGCGGGTGGATGTCGATGAACACGAAGCCTGGCGCGTGCGCCCGGAGGCAAAGGCGATCGCGCAGGTCCGCGGGAACGCGACCCTCCAAACCCCGGCGCACTTTGTTCGCTTCGAACCGCTGGTCATTCCGAAACAATCCCTCACCGGCGCGAGCACTGAGCGCGTGGACACCCGCGTGCTTCAGGCCATTTATCGAATCGAGACGAATGCATTCCCCCTGTTCCCCGGCCAACAGATGGACGTGTTCATCGAGGCTCAAGCACCCGGAACCGGCATGATCTCCCACACTCCCACCCGATGAACTCCCAAGTCCTTCTTTCCCTTGGCCTCTTCGCGGCCGTTCTCTCTGGATGCCAGGTCGGGCCGAACTACCACCAGCCCACCACGTCGAATCTTCCCGCATCCTTTGACCACGCGGACCAGTTGTCGGCCTCCACCCATGCCGTCCCGATCGATCCGGCAACCTGGTGGACCGTGTTTCACGATCCTCAGCTCGATTCCCTGATTCGCTCCGCAGGCGCGTCCAACCTTGATCTCCGCATCGCCTCGGCGCGGGTCCTCGAAGCCAAGGCCCTCCGCGGTGTGGCGCGGTCCGCCTGGATGCCCAATCTTGATGCATCCGGCGCGGCCTCGCGTTCACGAGGAAGCGAGAACGCGCAGGCCGGCCGCCAGGCGCGGGCTCTGGGCGGCTCCCTGGTGGGAAATCAGTTTGAATCCGGCTTCGACATGAGCTGGGAGGTTGACGTGTTTGGCGGCGTGCGACGCGGTGTGGAAGCGGCCGATGCGGAATTGGGGGCCAGCGAAGCAACTCGACGCGATGTGATGGTCTCGGTGTTGTCAGAAGTCGGGCTGACCTATCTGGATCTCCGCGGTGCGCAGCGTCAACTCGCCGTCGCGCGCGACAACCTCCGCCTTCAGCAGGATGCCCTCGCGCTGGCGACCGATCGACTCCGTTCCGGATTGGTCAGCGAGTCCGATGCCGCGCGTGCAGCGCTCGAAGTCGCCACCACGCGCTCGCGCATTCCGCCCTTGGAGGAATCCTGCGATCGCGCCATTCATCGCCTTGGAATTCTCCTCGGACGTTCGCCGAATTCCCTGCGCTTGGAACTCACCGCATCGAATCCGATTCCAACCACGCCACCGCGGATTCCCGTGGGACTCCCTTCCGAGTTAATCCGGCGGCGTCCGGACATCCAAGTCGCGGAACGACGCCTGGCCGCAGCGACCGCCCGGGTGGGACAGGCCACAGCGGAATACTTCCCCAAGTTCTACCTCACCGGTGCGGCTGGATTGCAGAGCATCGATTCCTCGGATTTTTTCAACGCCGGAAGCCGGTTCTGGACCCTCGGCCCCAGCCTGCGCTGGCCCATCCTCAACGGAGGACGCATCCGCCAATCCATTCGAATTCAAAACGCCCGGCAGGAACAGGCCGCACTGGTTTACGAGCAGACGGTTCTCCGATCTCTTGAGGAAGTGGAGAACGCGCTGGTGGCGTTTGGCCACGAGCAGGAGCGCCACGAAGCCTTGATCGAATCGCAATCCGCCGCCGCCCGGTCGCATCAAATCGCACTCGACCGATACCGCGGAGGGCTGACCGATTTCATTTCGGTATTGGATGCCGAAAGATCGTTGCTGGCCTCTCAGGACAGCGTCGCGCAAAGCGATCGCCTCCTCGGCCAGCATCTCGTTCGTCTGTTCAAGGCGCTCGGCGGCGGATGGGAAGCCACGGATTCAACGCACCAGCTGGCCGCATTGCCGGCAGGACAAAAACCGTGACGTAACTCCGATCAATCGCCGGCGGTGAGGGTCCACATTCCCGCCGGCGAGTTCGTCTTGCCGCTGCCCACGGTGTCGTTCACGCGATGAATCGCCACATGGCCGTCGTGGAACAGGTAGTTAAACCGTTCGCCGTGGAGCCCGTACGCCGCCTTGCCGTAGCCGTATTGGGTCTTTGAGATCTGATAACAATCGGCAGAGAAACCCGGAAGATTGCCGGCTCCTTCGGTCGGCCCGACGCAAAACGACGGCCAGTCGTTGCCCGCGATATTGCGTCCGTTCGGAAGTTCGCACAGCAGGATGGTGTCGGACGGCGATTGCACGATGGAGTTCTTATACCCGGGCGGTTCCTCGGGCGGCATGGATCCGTTGTTATTCTGGATGTAAACGCCGATGCCGTGGGTGGGCGTGGGAAGCGGTCCGGGCGATGTCACATTCGCGCCGTTCATTGCGTAGGTACGGCGCTGACCGAACTGCGCGTACTCGATGGTAATTTTATTCCGATCGGCCGGACATTGAAGGATCTTGGGACACTTGGTGCCCTCGGTGATTCCGAGCATCAGGTCGGCCTGCGAATCCACGCCGCCGATGTAGCGGTGCAGCATGTCATCCCAGGTCCACTGATACGTGTAATCGCCGGTGCGATACACTGCGGGCGGGTTTTGATCCGCGTGATCCAGCAGGAAGAGGTTGAACGCCACGCCCAGCTGCTTCATCTGCGACGTGCACTTCAACCGCTCGGCACGCGCCTTCGCCTTGCCGAGGGCGGGCAGCAGGAGCCCGGCGAGAATCGCGATGATGGCGATCACCACGAGCAGCTCGATGAGCGTGAACGCCACGACGCGGGATCTGGAATGGGGAGATCGCATGATAGGACCGGTTAAAGTCGGCAGTAATGGATCGATCAGGGTTTGGTGACCACCACCTGCATCGTTTTGGGGTCGATGGAAAAGCGTCGTCCGTCGGCCGTGGTGGGAACCGCGCCGAGATAGCCTGCGGTCACCAGCTCATCCAGTGAGATGGGGCGTCGCTTTTGTTCGAAGCTGAACTTCCGGATCGCCTGGGTGAGTTCAGCCAGCACTGGAGCCAGGTCGGCTTCGGCCACTGGAGGTCCTGCGGGAGCAGTGGCCGACGCGGCGGCAGCGGCAGGTTGAGCGTCCGGAGACTTGCTGCATCCGAGGACGAGCAGACACGACATCACACCAAGGAGGAAAAAACGGGGCACCCCGGGACCCAATCAGAACCCGCAGGCGTCGGCAAGGGGACGGAAAAGTCCAAAATCCAACGGGATGCATCCCGCTTCTATCAGCGTTCCTTTGCAGGTGTAGCCGCCGATGGGACGAGGCGGATCCGACGGAGAACGGAAGCTTGCGCGGACTCGATTGGGCCGGACCTGCGGAGGCGAATCACCCGCCGTTGAATTTGAGGACTTCGTCCCACCACGCCGAGCGCGCCCAATGGAGCGACGACCACTCCGCAGCTCGGGGTGATCCGCCTTCTCCCGGCGGCGGCTACGAAGACGAAGAAACCACCCTCTGCGCCTCCACGTTTATCCGCGCGGTTGGAAGTTCTGGAATTGAAACCGCCCCGCCGCAGAGTCAGGGAAGCGGCTCGAGCACCAAGTCCTTGAAGAAGACTTCGGTGCGGCCGCCGCCGTGGACTTGGATGCCGATCCGGCCGTGCTGCGGCAACGAGGCGTCGGCTTCGGTGTAGTCCACCATGAGAGTGCCATTGATCTTCAGAACAATGTGCGGCCCCTGGCAGCGGATCTCGTAGTCGTTCCAATCGCCAACCTTCACCGCGCTCTTCACCGCGGCTTCTGACGGCTTGGCCATCGGCTTGTTGCGACGGGATTCGTCGTACAGCGTCCCGAACCACCCTTCCCCGATGTCGGCCTGATAGCCCTTCATCTCGCTGTCATTGGGCACCCGCTCGCTGCGGATCTGGATTCCGGAATTCACGAATCCCTCGTTGCCGGTGAGCTTGAACTTCGCCCGCAGCACAAAATTGGTGTAGCGCGCCGTGGTGGCCAGGAACTCATTCTTCGGCTGAATCCGAGCGAAGGTTCCACCCACGATCATGCCGTCCTTGATGTGAAACGTCTGATTGGTGTCGCCGTCCCAGCCTTGGAACGATTTTCCGTCGAACAGTTTGATCTTCGCAGCGGACGCGGGAACCGCCGTGACCGCGCATGCCGCGCCAATGGAAAGCAGGAGGGACAAGAGGGAACGCATGCAGTCACGATGAAAAGCCCGGGGCGCGAAGTCCAGTCCGGAGGAGGCGTGGAAGGGAGCGCTAAGTCCAATGTCCAAAGTCCAAAGCCGAACGGGCCCATTTTGCATTTTGAATTGAGCATTTTGAATTGGCTGCCGCCGCCCCCCATTAGGTCATCGAATAGCGGCTGCGAAGCCAGGTAATCAAACCCCCGAAACAAAGGGCAATCTTCGCAAAGGATGCGCCAAAGGATGTCAGGCGCGATGCCCACAAACGGGCGCAAGGTGTGCCCCGTCATGAGCACCACATTCATCAAACACTCAGTCCTATCAATCGCCGCTGCCACCTCCCTTGCCGCGCCTGCGCTGGCTGAAGGGGACTGGTTGGAGCATGCCGCAAATCCCGTCACCAACCCCATCTTCTTCGAGAGCGCACAGATCCAGAGCGAGGTGCGTCCCCTCTTCCTGCATCACCGCCTCGACGACGGTTTCGTGGGCGGCGGTTCGGTGAACGTGTACGCGCTGCAGTTGCGCTACGCGGTGAATGATCGCCTCGCCATCATCGCCACCAAGGATGGCTATATCGACACCCACACCCCGGGTCTGGGCAATCGCGGAGGCTGGGGCGACCTGGCTGCCGGATTGAAGTACGCAGTGATCCGCGACGACGCCAACCAGTTCCTCGTCACCCCCGGATTCACCATCACGCTCCCGACCGGCAACGAGGAAGTCTTCCAGGGCCGCGGCAAGGGCGAATGGAATGCCTTCGTTTCCGCACTCAAGGGCTTCGGGGATTTCCATGTGTCGGCCAACGTCGGCGCACGCCTCCCGAACGATCTCAGCAAGAACACCGCCTCGCTGCACTACAGCGCGCAGGTCGATTACTACACCTGCCAGTGGTTCATCCCATTCGTCTCCATCAACGCATTCACCACGCTGAATGGTGCCGATGGTCTCCCGATCACCACGGAGGGATTTGATCTGATCAACTTCGGCAGCGGACACGCCAACGGACAGACGCAGGCAGCGGTCGGCGGTGGCTTCCGTTCCCGCATCCTCCCGAACCTAGATCTCGGCTTCGGCTACGAAGTCGAAATCACCGACCAAACCGATATCTTCAAAGATCGTTTTACTGTCGACGTCAGCTGGCGTTTCTAGTATAAGACGCCTGCCGGACCCATCCGATCCGGCTCCTTCCTGGCGGCGGTGGCGCAAGTCACCGCCGCTTCCTTTTTCCCCGAAGCCATTTTCGGCCAACGGCTTACCCAACGAACCCAACCGAGCTTTCCTGCGGTTCCGGGTTCCCCGTTCCAGCGTCGTTCTCTTCGCTGAAAAACCAAAACGCGGAGCCGTTGGGCTCCGCGTTGGCGAAAGAAGAAGAATGGGTAATGAGCCGAATTCGGATCAGCCAGCCCCGCCGCCGCGGACCGCCTTGGGGTCACCCTTGAGGATGGCGACCAGGTAATCGCGGTTCATGCGGGCGATGAAGTCGATGCTGATCTCCTTCGGACAAACCGCTTCGCACGATCCGGTGACGGTGCAGCTGCCGAAGCCTTCGGCATCCATTTGATTGACCATCGCCTTCACGCGGCGATAGCGCTCCGGCTGCCCCTGGGGCATGAGGCCGAGGTGGGAGACCTTCGCCGAGACAAACAGCATGGCGCTGGCGTTCTTGCACGCCGCGACGCATGCACCGCAGCCGATGCACTGGGCGGCATCCATGGCCAGGTCGGCATTTTCCTTGGGCACCGGGATGGCGTTGGCATCGGGCGCTGCGCCGGTGCGAACGGAGATAAACCCACCGGCGTGCTGGATTCGGTCGAAGGCCTTGCGGTCCACGACCAGGTCTTTGATGAGCGGAAACGGCTTCGCGCGGAACGGCTCCACGACGATTTCATCGCCATCCTTGAAGCTGCGCATGTAGGTCTGGCAGGTCGCGATGCCCTTGTGGGGGCCGTGCGGTTTGCCATCGATGACCAGCGAGCAGGTGCCGCAGATGCCTTCGCGGCAGTCGTGATCGAATGCGATCGGGTCCTCGCCTTGATTGGCGAGATGCTCGTTGACCACGTCCAACATCTCGAGGAACGACATGTTGGGGCTCAGCTCGGGCGACTGATACGACTTCAGTTCGCCGGGCGAGTTGCGGTCCTTCTGGCGCCAGACCTTGAGGGTGACCTTCATAGAAATACTTCGGCTTCGAAAACGGGAGTGGGATGGATTCGCGCGATTTGAATCACTTCACTTGTAGCTGCGCGTGCTCATCTTGACCTCTTCGTACACGAGAGGTTCTTTGTTCAGGACCGGGGCCTTGCCGGCACCCGCGTATTCCCAGGCGGCAACGAACGCGAATTCGTCGTCGCGGCGCTTCACATCGCCAGGATTCACGAGCCCCTGCTGCACTTCAGAATCCGCCGCGGTGTACTGGTACTCCTCGCGGAAGTGACCGCCGCAGCTTTCCTCGCGCATCAGAGCGTCGCGGCACATCAGGTCGCCGAGCTCGATGAAATCACCCACGCGGCCGGCCTGTTCGATCGACTGATTCCAGCCGTTCTCCTGTCCGGGGACGCGCAGATTCTTGCCGTATTCCTCGCGCAGGGCGGCGATGCGGGCGATGCCCTTCTCGAGTCCGGCCTTGTTGCGCGCCATGCCGCAGTGCTCCCACATGATCCGTCCGAGTTCCTTGTGGAAGCTGGCCGGAGTGCGGGTGCCCTTGGATCCGACCATCGCGGCGATACCAGCGCGGACTTCCTTTTCCGCGGCAGTGAACGCTGCGGAATCAGCGGAAGGACGCGCACCGGGTTTCACCGTGGCGAGGTAGGTGGCGATGGTGGAAGGCAGGACGAAGTAGCCGTCGGACAATCCCTGCATCAGCGCGCTCGCGCCGAGGCGGTTGGCGCCGTGATCGGAGAAGTTCGCTTCGCCGAGGACGAACAGGCCTGGGAGATTGGACATCAGGTTGTAGTCCACCCAGAGGCCGCCCATGGTGTAATGCACCGCAGGATAGATGCGCATCGGGGTCTTGTACGCGTCCTCGTTGGTGATTTCGTGGTACATGGCAAACAGGTTGCCATAACGCTCACGCACCTTGTCTTCGCCGAGACGCTTGATGGAATCACCGAAGTCCAGATACACGCCGAGGCCGGTCTCACCGACGCCGCGTCCCTCGTCGCAGACGTACTTGGCGGCACGGCTGGCGATGTCGCGCGGGGCGAGATTGCCGAACGCGCTGTACATGCGTTCGAGGTAGTAATCGCGGTCCCCTTCGGCGATGTCGGCGGGGTTCTTCCGGCAATCTTCCTTCTTTTTCGGCACCCAGATGCGTCCGTCGTTGCGGAGCGATTCCGACATCAGGGTGAGCTTCGACTGGTAGTCGCCGGACACCGGGATGCAGGTGGGGTGAATCTGCGTGTAGCAAGGATTGCCGAAGCAGGCGCCGCGGCGGTAGGCGCGCAGGATGGCGGTGGCGTTGGAGCCGCGCGCGTAGGTGGAGAGATTGAAGACGTTGCCGTATCCCCCGGTGGCCAGCACGACGGCGTCGGCCGCGTGGCGGGTAATCTCACCGGTCTGAAGATCGCGCACGACAATGCCCTTGGCGTGGCCATCCACGACCACGAGGTCGAGCATTTCAGAGTGAGTGTAGGACTTCACCCCGCCGTTGCCGATCATGCGGCACAGCGCGGAATACGCGCCAAGCAGGAGCTGCTGACCGGTCTGGCCGCGGGCGTAGAAGGTGCGGGACACCTGGGCGCCGCCAAACGAGCGGTTGTCGAGCAGGCCGCCGTATTCGCGGGCGAAGGGAACGCCCTGGGCGGCGCACTGGTCGATGATGTTGACCGACACCTCGGCGAGACGGTGGACGTTCGCCTCGCGGGCGCGGTAGTCGCCGCCCTTGATGGTGTCGTAGAACAGGCGGTGCACCGAGTCACCGTCGTTCTGGTAATTCTTGGCGGCATTGATTCCACCCTGCGCGGCCACCGAGTGGGCGCGGCGGGGCGAATCATGGAACACGAAGTTGTGAACTTCGTATCCAAGCTCGGCGAGCGTGGCCGACGCGCTGGAACCGGCGAGGCCGGCACCGACGACGATGACCTTGTATTTCCGCTTGTTCGCCGGGTTGATCAGCTTGGAGCTGAACTTGTGATGCTCCCACTTTTCCGAGAGCGGACCGGACGGAATGTTCGACTTCAGCGTGGCCATGTTACTTCTCCACTCCTTTCGCGGCTTTGATTGCGGAACCGGCCTTGTCCGGTGAGACCCCCGACTGGATTCGTTTGGCGTATTCCTTACCGCGCCCCAGCAGCACCGAAACCGGGATGGAGGCGTATCCGAGGAAAATCAAAATGGCCGCCACGCGCGCGCCGGTGGCAATGCGCGGAGCCCAGGTGTGGTTGCGAAGGCCGAGCGATTGGAACATCGCGGCGACCCCATGGCCCAGGTGGGTGCAGAGTAGGCCGATCGAAATCAGGTAGAACAGCGACACGTACCACACACTGAACCCGCAGACGATCATGGCGTAGATATCCGCCCCGCCGCTGTTGGGTTCGTAGAGTTGGTCAAAATCGGTCCCGGTGAAATTCACCTGCGGGGTCTGCACGGTGAAGTGCAGGAGGTGGTACACGATGAACGACGCGATGATCGCGCCGGACATGGCCATGGTGCGGGAGGCGAGCGAGGCGTCCTTCGGCGCGACCTTGGCCTGGTATTGCTCGGGGCGGGCGGCCTTGTTCTCGGCGGTCAGGCGGAGGGCCGACACGATATGCAGGCCGATGAGCGCCAGCAGGCCGAGCCGCGCGGGCCACAGAACCTCGGGGGTTGATTTCAGGAAATGCCCGTAGCGATTGATCGCCGCGGGTTCGAGAAAGAATTGGAGGTTGCCCACCAGATGGCCAATGACGAACAGGAACAGTCCCGCGCCACTCAAGGCCATGATGTATTTCTTCCCGAGGGAAGATCGCCAGATCTGCAAAAGGAGGTTCATCAGCTCAACCGGATCCCTCCCCGGACGTCCGGGGAATGATTTGTCGCGCGGATCTAATGGGCAATTGAGCCAAGCGTCAACGGATCGGCACCGACTATAAGCCGGGCTTTCGCAAGGATTAGCTCTGGCAGCGGATCCGAATGAGGCGGTGCGGACTCAAGGCGTCCGCACGCGGAAGAACCCTCCGGTGCCGGTGGCGGCAATTCCGGTAAACTGGAAAACGCCTCCGCCTTTGGCCACGGCGGTCCCCCCAGCGGCGCTCCAGGGCCCGGATGGACTGGAGGTCCGTTCGAGAACAAAACCGGTGGTGACGCCCGCAGGCGCGGTGAATTCGAGGGTCAGAGTCGCGTTCGGTGCGACCGAGATTCCACGGAATCCGAGCCCACCGGCCACGGCAGTCACCAGTTTCGGCGGACCGTATTCCCCGAAGAATTCGCCATAGTATCGCGGCTGCACCTCAAGCAGATAGGCCCCGGCAGACGGCGGAACGAAACGGAAGGGAGACGTCGCGACCGTCGCAGTGGAAGAACTCAACAACTGCTGCGCACCGGTCACGGAGATGTTGTCGAGGTAGAATCCAAACCCGGCCGAGGTTTGCGGGAAATAGGTCTGGCCGAGCTGATAGTCGAAGACGAACCGCACCTGAGCGACGCGGCCGGCGAAGGGATTGAGCGAGACGGTCACGGGTTCAAATACCACCGCAGGGATCACTGCCGATCCGGTCACGGTTCCGGACTGCGTCCAGACGTTCTGCCAATTTGCTCCACCGTCCACCGACACCTGCGCCTTGGCGGTCTGTCCAGGGGAAGTGAGTCCGAGGAACTTGGAGAACTTGAGCTCGGCCCCCGACCCGATCAAAAGCGATACAGGCAGGGAAAGCCGTTGCTGCGAGGGCGCGGAATGGGCGAGATGAAAGGAGTTGCGGCCCGAGGCGGCGGTGCCGGTGAGGATGGGCGCGTATCCGGCCGAAGTGGAAAGCTCCACCGCCGGAACCGGATCCTCCGCCCCTTCGATCTTCGAATACGCCCCAAGGGTGGACGTGCGCCATTGGTAGGCATCGGCCCCGGCGAGGGTGTTGAAGGAATAGTCCGCCCCCTGCCCGACCGGCGGCGAATCCGTTCCGGTCAGCACGGGCACCACAGTATCGGGCCCCGGCCGGACCGGATCGAACAGCACGACGTTGTAGGTGAACGTGCGCGACACGCCATTGATGATCACCGGTCCCACCACAACGACATTGGTGGAGTCCACTGCAGGAGCGGAAAACGGTGTCGCCGTGCCGAGGTTCGGATTCAAGTCCCCGGGGATCCAAACGAGGGTGTTTTCGCCGAAGCCGCTCTGACGCGATTCGATCTGGGTGGGGATGTTGACCCCGTCCCGGGTGATGGTGACGGTGGTGGAGGACCAATTGGCCGCGGGAAACGACAACGACCAGCGGGCCGGCACCAGCGAATAAGGAACAAACCCCGGAGGAGGCCACGCAACAAAGTCGTCGCGCGTCAGCGGACGCGTGGTGCCGTATTTGGAATCGATCACCCAGGTGGCGTCGGATTCTGGATACCCCTGGTCCCCCGGAATGTTACCGGTGCCCATCTTCTGGGTCTGGGGATACAGGAACCAACGCCGGTGACCGACGGGGGCGTTGTTCGATCCTGTATCAAAAATGAGGCCATCGATCGCCGCCGGACCGGTGTAGCCGAGGGCGAGGTTGGAGTTCCGGGCGGCCTCGGCTCCCTCATCGGTATAGAAGGTCCAGGTGGAGGGCGGGAAGTGGTTCAGCTGGCGGTTGGCGCTCATCATCAGCGCCGCCTGCTGGGCCTTGGCGGAATAGACCGCATCCAGAGTGACGGCCGCGGGAATGCCGGCCATGGCCCGGAAATAATTGATCCGCCGCATCACCGCCTCGTCGAACAGCGGCGAATTGGATCCGGCAATTCCCTGGGCGACGTTCCCGGTCCAGCCCTGCGGAACGCCCATCGAGGATGCGTAGACGGTGTTGTAAAACACGCGGCTCGCCTCCCGCGACGAGGTGTCGACGGCGAATCCGCCGGTCACCGACTGGGGACGGATCCCGCCAGAAACGGCGCTGTTCCCGGGTGCCGCCGGGGCCGGAGGCGCGTCGCCCAAGTCCAGAACCCCCGCCACCGGGGACGACTGCCCCGCCCGGACCGTTCCCGGAGCTGCGGCGACTCCCACCACCAGCCCGATTACCACGGGGAGAACTGCGTTCCGTCCCAAGAATGGAACGTACCAGGAATGATCGGTTTTACGCATGAGCTGAATCCGTTGCACGAAAGGGAGCGGAGCAGAAACGACACCAATCTCAAGCCTGCGAGCCCGAGTTCCGGGGAAGCCTCGGACGTTGCGGTGTCCGCCTCCAAATTTGGGAAGCGGTGGTAGTGCGCGTCATTACTCCCTCATTCCACGCGCACGCGGTAGAACGCGGCGGGGCCGCCGGGAACAATCGGTTGGAAGGAAAAGGCCCCTGGCCCGTTGGTCTGCATGGGCACGGCGAGCGGAGTCCAGGCACCGCCGGCGATGGGCGACGTTTCGAGCACGAAGATCGATCCGCTTCCCTGAGTCAGGGAGAAGTCGAGCCGCAGCGTTCCGTCCGGTGCCAGCGCCAGCCCCTGAATCCCGAGTTGAGCCGGCACCACGGCTGTGAATGTGGCGGTCACCGCGCTGTTAGTCACTACGGTGAGCGTGATGGGATTATTCGTCCCGGAGGCCCCGCCGGACCACCCGGCAAAGGCAAATCCCGGTCCGGCAACCGCAGTGAGCGTGACCGGAGTGCCAGGCAGATAACTTCCGCCGGCCGGAAGCATTCCCACGAAGCCCGTGCCAACGATCGAAGTCGTCAACGAGACATTCACCGGGACGGGCGCAAAGGTGGCGGTCACGGCGGTGTCGGAATTCAGGGTCAGGGGCAGCGGATTGATTCCCCCGGAGGCCCCACCCGACCACCCGACAAACGTCCATCCGGGCGCTGGCGTGGCGGTGAGCGTCAGAAGCGTTCCCGGAGCGTAGGGACCGGGTGTGGGAGACACGGAAACCGTTCCCTGCCCCGCGACCGCAGTGGAGAGCGAAAGCGTCACCGGCTCAAAGGTCGCCACCACCGCGCTATCGGCGGACAATGACAACACAAGGGGGTTGGCCGTCCCGGCGGCGGCTCCCGACCATCCCGTGAATTTCCAACCGGACGCCGGCGTGGCAGTCAGCGTAAGAAGCGTCCCGGAAGGATACGGCCCCGGCGACGGAGACACAGCGATCGTCCCATTGCCATTGGTCGAGGTGGCCAGCTGCATCAATTTTGGAACAAACGTGGACGTGATCTTGGTGTCGGCGCTGAGGGTGAGGGTGAGCGGATTGGTCGCTCCGCTTGTGGCCCCGCCCCAGGCGGAGAAGGTCCATCCGGCGTCGGGAACCGCGGTGAGGGTCACCGTGCTGCCCTTGGCATAGGTGCCGCCGGCCGGGAAGAACTGCACGGTTCCGTTGCCGGATACGGTGTTGGTCAGGTGGACCAGGGATGGAGCGGCCACCACGGTGGCGGCCGCGATCGGTCCGGGAGGAAAACTGCGCGTGCCCACCTTGGGGCGCACCCGGAAGTACTGGCTCCCCAACGCGGACGGGGTCACCGCGAACCGGCTTGATGGAATCGAATTCGTGGGCTGGGGCGTCATTTGGTCCACGCCGCTGAAGCTCACCGCATTGAAGAAAAATCCGCTCTCCTTGCCGGTTCCCGTCAGATAGCTGCCTGCCACGCCTTGATGGAATTCCACGACATAGGAAAACCGGAACAGACACTCCCAGCCGGCATAATCCGCCAGCGAGACGGTTCGGGTGGTGAACTTGGATTCAATGGTGGCGGAGTTATTGATCGCCCGTCCCTGCTGTTCCCACAGCTTGGTCCATGTGGATCCGCCATCGGAGGAAATCTCCAGCCGGGCGTATTGGTTCGTTCCCGCAACGGCGAGTTCGGTCCCGAACGTGATTTTCGAAGCCGCGCCCACCCGCAACCGGGTGCCAAGCACCAGGCGCTGCGGATCGGTCGAGGCGCTGGCGAGGTGGAATCCGAGGGTGGAAGTGAAGAAATCCCCAAGGATCAAGCTGTAGGCGGGCACACCGGCATTGGTGGTGACCTGGGGTTGGAACGCCCCGAGACCGTTCTTCGGATCCAGCGCGGTGGAGAACGGGGTCAGCGCGCCGGATTCCAGATCGTACGAGGTGGCGAGAGGAACGCTGGTGCACTGGAAGACATTCGGGACCGCGGCGTAAAGCGGCGACGCAGGCGTCACCACCGGCGCGGTGTAGGGAAGCCGCAGGTCGGACTTGATGTTCTGGCCCTGGTTCACCGTCACGGTTCGAGTGACCGGCGTGAGCCCGGGACCGGAGAAGGTCAGGAGTTGCGGACCTTCCACCGCAGGAATGGAGTAGCCTCCAGACTGCGAGGAGATGGCAAAATTGGATCCGCTGTCGATATCCACCCGCACCCCGGAGAGTCCCTCCCCGACGTCGTAAAACTGATTGTTGTTGAGGTCGTAGTACGCAACGCCGGTGGCGAGCGCGGGCTGGTCGAACCGCGAACCGAAATCGACCGTGACCACCTGCGGGCCGACGGTGTTGGTCACGATGGTGTTGGTCCCCGACACCTTGACCACGGCGGTGGAGGTGCGCGTGCCGTTGAAAATGCCGATTCCGACCTCGGTAAAACTGGGGTTGTGATTGCTGTTGCGGTGGCCGAGTTCCTCCTGAACTCCGCCGGGGCCCACGCCCCAGTCCACTTCAAACCCGGCGTGCCCGAAGCTGACACCGTCGGAATAGGCGTACACGTTTTCACCGGCGAACCGGTACTCGTAGCCTGCGGCAAGGATTCGATCGAAGGTGGTGTTGACGATGTGATCCAGGTCGCCGACGGGGTTGGTCTCCTCGTGAGCCTGCCATGCATTGTTCAGCATCCACAGGGAGTGTCCCCTCGCCGACTCGATCAAATGGGGTTCGAACGAAAGCGGGGGAGCGGGAAGATTGGTGGACAGGTCGGTCTGCAGCTTCGCGAGATCGACCTGATAGATCTGGAACGCTTCGAGAATTTTAGGATCGGACGTGGTCGCGAGACGCTTGCCTTCGGCGGTGGGGTTTTCGCGGGCCCGATTGATGTACTCGAGGAAGAGCTGCTCTTCGTCTGTGGGTTCTCCGATGCTGTACTGAAGTTGCACCGCCGAAGGGCGTACTCCGTGCGCGGCGCGTGCTCGTTGGTCGAAGACGGCGGGAGGAGCGGAAACCGGTGCCGCAATCAACAATCGCCAAGGCATTGCGATCAAGGCGACCCATGCCAAACCCAAGGAGAGCTTCATTCTTCGGTCCATGTTCCTAGGGCGAAGAAACACGGCAAATGAAGAATTGAACAGCAAAGAGCGAGATCCCCGGCGAAAAACTATGGCCTGGTTTCGGATATCCCCGACTGGCCCGTCAGGATCCGAGCTCCGAAGCCAATTCCTCTGCGCGCCAGTTTCGTCGGCGCGCCTCGAGTCGATCCGCCGCTGCGCCGTGTTCCCACACCCCGTAGGCGAGCGCGTCAGACGGGTTCGTCGCCAAAGCGCGCTGGGCCAGCAACCCTCCGAGGGCACCGGCAAGGACATCGCCAGTGCCTCCCTGGGCAAGCCCGGGATTTCCGGTGGAGTTCACCAAGATCGGCCCCTGGCGGGTTCCCAATCGGGTTTGGTGTCCCTTCAGCACCACCCACTCGCCACGATCCGCCATGCGGCGCAGCGTTCGCGACCGGTTTCGATTGACCTCGGCCGGGTCGCACCCGAGCCATCGCGCCGCCTCGCCGGGATGCGGTGTCAACACCCTCAACGCGTTCGCCGGCGGGCTGGGAAGCGACCGGATCCAATCAAGCGCCGAAGCATCCACCACCATCGGCCCGGGCCACTGACACCACCAGGAACCGACCGTGGATTCGAAACGCTCCCGCACCCCGTATGCTGCCAATCCCGGCCCAACCACCAGGGCGGTGGCCGACTCCGGAAGAGTTCCTCCAGGGAGCCACGGCCGCACCATCACCGATGCAAGCTGGGAGGCGATCGGCAGGTAGGCCTCCTCCGGCGTCAGCACCGTGACCAACCCGGGCCTCATGGATTGCGCCCCGCGGGCCGCGAGAGCCGCCGCGCCGTGAAACCCCATCGAACCCGCCGCAATCACCACGTGTCCGTAGGTGCCCTTGTGCGAGCTGACCTTCCTCCGCCCCGGAAACGCATCAAAATCGGAACGCTGGGACCAGGACAATTCCGTCGAGGCCCAGCCGGGGGTTTTGATCATTTCGGATGGATCGAGCAGGCCGACGTCGTCGAGCACCTCAAGCCGTCCCACCCACTCCGCCGCGTGCGTCTCCACCAGGCCGGACTTCGGGGCGCCGATGGTAAACGTCAAGTCGGCACGCACCGCTCCGCCCCGGGGGAGTCCGGTGTCCGCGTCCAAACCCGAGGGAACATCCACCGACGCGATGGGGCATCGAAATTGGTTCACCCGTTCGAGAAGTCGGATCCATCGCGCGTCGAGATCCCGGTTGAGCCCGATTCCAAACAATCCATCCACGCAACAGTCGGGACGCCAAGGAACGGATTCATTCTCCAAGGCATCGATCGCGACACAGGCCGCGTCGGGATCCATCACGGAAATCAATCGGACCTCCCGGTCCTGGAGCCAGCGTTCTGCGGCCCGGACGTCGTCGCCGTTGTGCCCCCGGCCCGCGAGCAACAGCACCCGTTCACCGGGAGAAGACCGCTCCAGCAGCGCGTTGGCGAGAGCGCGTCCCACCCGGGCGATCACCGCCTCCGGAGTGATGCCTGTGGCCCAGGTGGCCGACTCCCAGTTCCGCATTTCGGCGACGCTGAGAATCGGCAGGGGCATGAAAAAGGGAGCCGAAAGGCGCGGCCCGGCTAACGAACGTCGAGCTCCTGCTTGATGCCGAATTTCTCGACGCGTTTGCGCAGGGTAGCGCGCGTGATGCCAAGCAGGCGTGCAGCGCGGACCTGATTCCCGGCCGTTTCCTTCAGGGCTTCGATCACCAGCTCGCGCTCCACGGCGGGAATGACCTTCAACTTCGGATCATTCCTCGCCAGACGGAACAGCGCCTGCGCCAGCGCGGGGAGATCCGCGGCCACCGAAGTCGCACCGGTGCGGGCGGCTCCAGAACCCGATGCGGAAGCGGCGGGACCAGACCCGGGCGCGGAAATGGTCTCGGTGCCCGAACCCGACGGGGTCATCTGGATGCTGCCGCCCTGAATGACTTCAGGCGGAAGATCCGCTGGCAGGATGGCCTGCCCCTTCGACACCACGATGGCGCGTTGAATGGCGTTCTCGAGTTCGCGAACATTGCCCGGCCAGTGGTAGGCTTCCAACGCCTGCAATGCGGGCCGGCCAATCTGCTTCGGCTTCGCACCCGGACCGGCGAGCTTGCGCAGAAAATAATCCACCAGGTGGCGAATGTCGTCGCGACGCTCCCGCAGCGGCGGCAACTGGATGCGCACCACGTTCAACCGGTAGAACAAATCCTCGCGGAATTCGCGATTGGCGACCGCCTCCTCGAGTCGCTTGTTGGTGGCCGCGATGACCCGGACGTCCACCTGGATCACGCCATTCCCACCCACGCGCTCGAGCGTGCCGTTCTGCAGCACGCGAAGAATCTTGGTCTGCGTGGCCGGCGACATGTCGCCGATTTCATCGAGGAACAGGGTGCCGCCGTGGCATTGCTCGAACTTGCCAATGCGCTGCTGCGTGGCGCCCGTGAAGGCCCCCTTTTCATGACCGAACAATTCGCTTTCCAGCAAATTCTCGGGAATGGCGGCGCAATTGATGGCCAGGAACGGACGATCCGCCCGCCGGCTGTAATGGTAGATCGCACGCGCCACCAGTTCCTTACCGGTGCCGCTTTCGCCCGTGATCAGGACCGTGGCCTCGGCCGCGGCGGTCTGTCCCACGAGCTTAAACACGGTCTGCATCGCCTCGCTTCGACCGATGACCCCGACGTCGTAGTCGGCCTCCTCGAGCGTGGGCTGTACCACGACGGCCTGTCGCATGTCGCGCGCCGCCTTCAACGCGGCGTACACCAGCGTCTTGAGCTTGGGCACGTCGAACGGCTTGAGGAGATAATCGTACGCCCCCAGTTTCATCGCCTCGATGGCGGTTTGGGTGGTTCCGTACGCGGTCATCAGCAGCACGGGAAGCTTGGGATCGAGCTGGCGGATGCGCTTGAGGGTCTCCAATCCGTTGAGACCGGCCATGCGCAGGTCGGTGATTACCAGGTCGGGCCGGAGGACAGGGATCTGCCTCAGCCCCTCCTCGCCACTCGAGGCGGTGTGAAGCTCTATGTCCGGGGCGTCGAAAATGCGCCGGAACGAGTATTGCACGTCCGCCTCATCATCGATCAGAAGGATTTTGTCCATCGTTGCGGGCGCAGGATAAGGACTTCCCGGAGGAATGCCAATTCTACCGCGAAATGGATCTGTCTGGGATCAGTCCGGCCTCGAATCCGGAGGCCCTTCAGAAATCTTCTCGCGTGTTTTCGAAGATTTTTGTGGCTTTGGAAAGTTCGTTTGCTACTTTGCGCGGCCTTCGTTCCTGCCCGCCATCGAAGTCGATGGAGTGGACAGATGAAGGTTCAACACTCGAATCACGCTTCATCCCGTGAGTCTAAACAAGAATTCGGCTAAAAAGCCGGCACCAAAGGTACCCGTGCGCGGTAAAACCGTCGGATCAGCTAGTGCCGCGTCGATCTTGGGTCGACCGATGGCGAAGGACGCCAAAGCCGGTGCGCCGGGTTGGACCCCTGTGAGCAAAATCAAGGGCGAGTGGCAGAAGTTCTACCAGAACCTCCTCGACCTGCATGCCCGTCTCCGTGACCAGATGTCCGGACTGGCCAAGGAATCGCAAGCCGAGATGGAAAGCTACAGTCTCCACATGGGAGACTCTGGCACGGATAATTTTGACCGCGATTTCGCGCTGAGCCTCCTTTCGTCCGACCAGGACGCGATCTATGAGATCGAGGAAGCCCTGAAGCGAATTGAAAAAGGCACCTACGGCGTCTGCGAGCTCACCAGCAAGCCGATTCCCAAGGCGCGCCTTGAAGCCATCCCCTGGGCCCGCTTCACCGTGGAAGCCCAGGCCCAGCTCGAACGCGAAGGTGCCCTCAAACAGCGCCGCCTCGGTCAGCTGGGAACAGTCGATGCCGCCGGCGGTCCGGATGGCGACGACAGCGACGACGAGCCGGACGAAAAGCCCGCCTCGAAGGACAAGGACTAAGGCCTAAGCGAGTCACCACCCAGAACCTGATTTTAAGTATATGCCCCGGGAAATCGTTACCATCGAGTGCACCGAAGCGCGCAAGGAGGGAAAATCCCCCAGCCGCTATCAGACGACACGCAACAAAAAGCTGCAGACCGAGAAGGTGGAGAAAAAGAAGTTTAACCCCGCCCTCCGCCGTCATACCCTGCACCGCGAAATCAAGTAAGTACCATGCCTCGCAAGACCAAAGCCGACGACAAGAAGAAGCGCCGCAGCACGGGCAGTCGCACTCCGCGCCCGAAGCCCAAGGTGGACTTCACCGTTGACGCGATCGATTACAAGAACGTCACCCTGCTCAAGCAGTTCGTGACTGAAAACGGTCGCATCCTCCCCCGGAAGTACACCGGGCTCCCCGCGCACTATCAGCGCCGTCTGGCCACCGCCATCAAGCGGGCCCGCCAGATGCTGCTGATGAAGTAACGCCAAGGGCGACCACACCGGCTTCGGCCGGTGTTTTTTCTTGGGAAGCTAATGCAATTGATTTGCATCCAAGTTCAACCCCCTTCACGGCTGCGAGCGCGTTCCGGATGGATCGCGCTCGTGTTGACGTTGGCGCTCGGGGTCTTGGGCGGATGGAATCCCTGGGCCGTCCAAGGAGCGGAAACTGCGCCCTCGCCTCGTCGAGGGACCGGGCCGCTGAAGGTGTTGACCACCATTGCGCCGATCTATTCCTGGACGGCCGCCATCGCGGGCACCAACGCCTCGGTGGAGAATCTCCTTCCCTCCGACATCGGGCCGCACGATTTCCAGTTCCGTCCGCGCGATCTGAAGCGCCTGGAATCGGCCGACCTGATCCTTATGAACGGGCTCGGCCTCGAGCTCTGGCTCGAACGCACCCTCAAGGCCAGCGCCACCCGCAGCGCGATTCCCAGAGTGGCGGTCACCCGCGGATGGCCGGATTCCAGCCTCATTCATGAATTGCCCGAACTCCCCGGGTTGAATGAGAAGAAACGAGAACACGATCATGATCACGGCCATGACCACGACCACGACGGAGGCGCGAATCCGCACCTGTGGCTCGACCCCGTGTTTGCGCGTCATGCAGTCACCAACATTCTCCAGGCGCTGGTCACCGCCGATCCCGCGAATGCCCCGGCGTATCAAACCAACGCGGCGGCCTATCTCGCGCGATTGATCCAGTTGGACCGGGACTTTCAGCAGGCAACCGAATCCTGGCGCGGACGCCCGTTGGTCACGTTTCACGATGCCTTCCCGTATTTCTGCCGTCGCTACGCGCTCAACCTGGTCGGCGTGGTGGAGGAAGTTCCCGGAACCGGCCCTTCGCCGCGGCATCTGGCGTCGTTGATGCGCGTAATTCGGGAGCAAAAAGTCCGCGTGATCTTCACCGAGACCCAATTCAATCCCCGTCTGGCGCGGCAACTGGCCTCGGATTTGTCGATCCCGGTCGCCGAATTGGAAGTGCTGGAAACCGGCGCGCTCAGCGCCACCGCCTACGAGGACGGACAGCGCCGCAATCTCGAAACCCTGCGCAAATTGCTGCGCTGACCGCGATGGCCGAGATCAAATTCCACCGGGCGGGGCTGGCCGTTGAGGTCCGCGGATTGCGCCTCCGGCTGGGCGACACGCAGGTGCTGCGCGGAGTGGATCTTCACGTTCCGCGCGGAGCGATTGTGGCGATCATCGGTCCCAACGGATCCGGCAAGACCACCCTGCTCCGCTGCCTGCTCGGCCTTGAAACTCCCGATGAGGGCGAGATCCGGCTTCTCGGTGAACCGGTGGGACGCAAGGTCCTCAGTCGCGTGGCGTACGTGCCGCAACGCCTCCAACTCGATCGGAATTTCATTCTCAGCGTCCGCGAATTTCTGTCGCTTCGATTGCAGGCGGCAAAGGGTTGGATGTGGCAGGGACATCGCAAGACCGACGAACAATTGCGCGGCGCGCTGGCCGATGTGGGCGTGGAATCGTTGTTCGATCGCCCGATTGCGGGACTCAGCGGCGGACAGCTCCAGCGGGTGCTGATCGCCTTTTCCCTGCTCACCAAGCCCGAGCTGCTGTTGCTCGATGAGCCGACAGCCGGCGTGGATAATCCGGGAGAACGCTCGTTCTACGAACTCATCACCGGCATTCACCAGCGCCTCAAACTCACCGTGGTGCTGGTGTCGCACGATCTCTCGATGGTGTACCGACACGCCACCCGCGTGTACGCGCTCAACGGGGTGGTCTGCTGCGAAGGCACGCCGGAGGAAGTGATGAATGCCGACTCGCTCCGTCAGGCGTACGGAATCCATGTGACGCCCTACCACCACGATCATCCTCCCGGACACCACCATGTTCACTGAGGCGTACATGCAGCGTGCGCTCCTGGTGGCGCTCATGTTGGGACCGCTCTGCGGGTTCATCGGCGTGTTCGTCACCGCACGACGCATGTCGTTCTTCAGCGACACGGTGTCGCACGCCGCCCTCGCCGGCATTGCGGTCGGGTTCTGGATGGGATTCCAAGATCCCACCATTCCCATGACTTTGGTCAGTCTCGGCGTGGCAATGCTGATGCTTTGGCTGCGCGAAAAGACCGATCTGCTGAACGACACCATCATGGCGCTCTTGCTGAGCGGATCGGTCGCGTTTGGCATCGTGGTGATGAGCCTGTTGAAGGGGTATCGCGGGGAACTGGATCGGTATCTGTTTGGCGACATCCTGAGCGTGGGCCCCGTGGATGTCGGGCTCGCGGCGGTGGTGGTGGCAATCGCCGGCGGATGGGTGTTGTGGAACCTGAATTCCCTGGCCCTGATCACGGCGCATGAGGATTTGGCCCATGTTTCGGGCATTTCCGTGCGCGCGCTGAACTACGCGTTTGTCATTTTGCTCACCGTGGTGGTGTCGCTGAGCATTCGCTTGCTCGGGATCATTCTCGTCACCTCCTTGCTGGTGATCCCGCCCGCCACGGCCCGCAACCTCGCCAACAACCTGCGGCAGCAAATCCTCGGTTCGATCGCGATTGGAGCGCTCGGAGGTTTTGGCGGCGTGGCGGCGAGTTTCCTTCTCAACCTGCCCTGCGGACCCTCGATCGTGCTGGTCTGTGTGGGGATGTTCTTGCTGACGCTCGCGAGTCGCAGCTTGTTGCGGCTTGGACGCCGTCAGTCCCCGGCGCCGTGAAGGACCCCTGCCCCCAGCACGCGCATCGGCACCGGCTCATTCAGCCGGCGTTGAACGAACTCACCGATCAGCTGCGTCGCAACGCCCGCAAGATCACCGCGCCGAGACAAGCCATCCTCAATGTGCTGCGCCGGCATCAGCACCCGCTCACCAACCGCGAGATCCACGCCGCGCTCTCCGGCTTCGAGTGCGACCTCGCCACGGTGTATCGAAATCTGAACACCCTCGAGGAAATGGGCATGGTGCGCCGGTTTGACTTCGGCGATGGAACCGCGCGGTTCGAACTTCTGATCGAGGGCGACGACGGGCACCATCATCATCTGGTCTGCACCCAGTGCTCGACGGTGGTGGAAATCGAGGACTGCTTCCCGGCCGAACTCGAAACCGCACTCGCGCGTCGGCACGGCTTCAAGCACATCTCGCACAAGCTGGAATTCTTCGGAATCTGTCCGAAATGTCAGGAGCGCGGGCGAAGTTGAAGGGTTGAAAAGATGAAGGGTTGAAGAGGGGGAACGTAAACCGCTTCCACGTTCGGAGTACTGCATGGACGCGGCTCCGGTGTTCAACTAGCTCCCCGAACGGTGCGAAATTCAGACGCGTCGTCCTCTTCACCACGCATTCCAGAACCTCCGAAAGACGGGACCCAAAACGAAGAAGAACCCTTGGCTTCAGCGTCGGATTCCCCTTCAACACTTCAACTTTTCAACCCTTCAACCGCCGCCTCCCAACCCCTTCGTTGAAATCGACGATCCACTGCAAATGGGCGAAGCCGCGGCTTCTTAAATCCCTGCGCGAGTTTCGACCCAACGCGCCATCAACCACAGCAGGTCGCTCAGCCGGTTGAGGAAGATGATGATCTCCGAATTGTCCAGCTGACCGGCTTCTTGCAACGCGACCACGCGACGCTCCGCGCGGCGCCCGGTTGTGCGGGCGACGTCGAGAGCGGCTGACACCACAGTGCCGCCCGGAGTCGCCCAGCCCTTGAAGGAAACCTTCTGCGCCTCGATCTCCGCCACCAGGGCATCGAGCCGCGAAGTGAGCGCCGGAGTCACGCGATGGAATCCGTCCTTCACGTAGCGCTCGAGGTCATCAACGCCGGTCGCGAGCTCGCCCATGAGCACCACGAGGTCCTTCTGGATCGAAAGAAGATTCTCCTGGAGAAACGGCTCCGTCGCCTGCGCCCGCGCCACGCCGATGGCGGCGTTGAGTTCATCCACCGAGCCATAGGCCTCCACACGCGGATGACATTTCGAAACCCGGCGGTTGTACATCAATCCGGTAGTTCCGGAGTCCCCGGTGCGCGTGGCAATGCTCATGAAGCGGTGAAAGTGGGGTGCTTTCCAGAACACGCAAGCGGGTTCCGAAGAAGGAAAACGGGAACCTGCCGAGGATCACAGAATCGCGCGGGGCAGCGTCGTGGAGTGCGCCAGTCCTCCGGCGCTTTGGAGCGGGTCGTCACGCCCCTCGATCTTTAATCGTCACGCGGCGTGAAAGCGGTAGAGGACTACCGCAGTCCAAGACCTGGCGGCATCTCATCCGCGGTGAGGAGCCACGGCATTACCCTTCGTCAGGCACTTTGCCGGACGCCACAAACTCACTCCGGCTGGCCGCGTTCCACCAGGCGCTTGTACGCGAGGATCCCATCGACAAGCGCGGCGGCATATTTCTGCCGTCCCACTTCGGAGTAGATTTTGCGCCCGTCCTCGCGGCTGTTCATGAACCCGCCTTCCACCAGGATCGCCGGCATGGCGGCGAGGGTCAGCTCCTTGAATCGCGCGTGCCGGACCCCGCGATCCACAAACTCAATCTGACTCGCGATGGCGCGATGCACCTCGTAGGCGAGTCGAAGATTCTCGCGGTCGAACCGATTGCCCGGGAGATACCCGCCACCGTGGCCTCCGCGATCGTTGGTGGAACTGCTGCCCGCGGGCGTGAGGCAGTAGGTTTCCAATCCCTGAGCTTCGTCGCCGCCCGGCGTCGCGTTGTAGTGAAGGCTGATGTAAAGATCCGCCGCGCGCGTTTTGGCAACCGATGGACGCTCCTCCAGGGCAACGAACACATCGCGTTCCCGCACCATCACCACCTTCAATCCCGCACGACGCAGCAGCCGCTCGACCTCCTTGGCCAGCAGCAGCGTGTACTGCTTTTCCATGCGCGCCCCGGCCATGTTGCCCGGGTCCTTGCCGCCGTGCCCGGCATTGATGGCGACCGACAGGATCTTGCGTCCCGAGGGGAGCCGCGGCGGCTGCATCAGGGGCGTGAGAACCGATTCCACATCGCGCTGCGACACGTACAGGCGGTCCTGGGTTCGCAGCACCGGATACGAGAGCCACACCATCACGCCTTCGTGTTCCACCCGCTGGGTGTCGGCCTTGAAGTAGAGACGCGTCCAGCGGTTGGTCATCCGCATGTCGCCCGTCTTCGGATTCCACCGGGCCGACAACCGATTCGCCGCAGCCCATTCCGCCAATGCCACGTACGGACGCCCGTTGAGCACAACGCGATTTCCAGGCTCGCCTGCTGCCGATGCGGGAAGCTGCGCCGACTGGAACAACCCCAGTCCGACCGCGAGCATGCAACACCACGTGAGCGCCCGCACGAGGACGCGCGACGTCGCATCGCGAGGCCTGAGTCGGAGTCGCATCAAACGCTGGAGAGCGAAGGTGGAAATGGGGCGCCTTCCAATGCTTCAGCGGCTGCCGAAGCAATACAGCTGCTTCGCCGAGCGCAGAAAGACCTGCCCGTGGGCCACCGCGATGCTGCCGCGGAACGGCGATTCGTCGGTGATGCGGGTTGAGAAGAGCAGCTTGAATTCATCGCCCGCCGACGCGACCGACACGGTGCCGTCCTCGGACGCGAGGTAGATCTTTCCGTCCGCCCCGGTCGGGGAACCCCAGATCGGACCGGTGCCGGGAAGCTTTCCGCTCCACACCACCGCGCCGGTCTTCGGATTCACCCGGGACAGCACGCGTTTTCCGCCATCGAGCACGAACAGTTTTCCGTCGAGCACCAGCGGCGTGCTCCAATCGGTCGGATTCTCCTGAAACCGCCACGCCACTTGGGAATCGCCCACCTCGCCACGCGCGCCGTCCTTGAAGGCCACGACAGGCTGTCCCTTCGGTCCGCTGGCATAGATCAACCCCTCGAACGTCACCGGCGAGGTGACGATGCGGTACCAATCGTCACGCTTCTCGTACAACCGCGCGCGCCAGATCTCCGATCCGTCCTGCAGGCGATGTCCACTGACGTGATCGCCGCCGACCACCAGCAGTTCGGTGCCGTTGGCGCCATGATAGGGAATCGGCGTGGTGTAGGCTTCGTTCGATTCCTTGGTGGAGTCGGTGTAGCGCTTGTGTTTCCAGAGCGTTTTGCCGGTCTCGGGATCGAGCTGCAGCAGGTACGACTCGCGGGTCGGATTGCCATCAATGAGTGGATAATCCGAGGGCACCTCAGGCCGCTGGAGCACCTGCACGTACAACTTTCCTTCGAACAGCGTGGGACTGCTGCCGTAGAGCCACATGATGGCGAACTTGCCGTAGTCCTTGCCCAGGTTGCGGCTCCAAAGGGTTTTACCGGTGAAATCAAAAGCCACCAGATCGCCCGTGCCGTAGAGCGCGATCACGCGCTTTCCGTCGGTCACCGGCGACGGCGAGGCCATGTTGTTGCGACCCACATCCTTGTCGCCCACCGCCACCGTCGAGCTCCAGCGCACCTTGCCTGAGGCGCGATCGATCGCGAGCAGGTTCAGTTGGCGCTGAGCGTCCGGGCTGGAAACAAACACCGTGTTGTTCCAGACGATCGGTGTCGCCCCGCTCTTGCCGGGCAGCGGGGTGGTCCAGACGGCGTTCGACACGCTCAAATCTGCCGGAAGTCCGCTGGCCTTGGCCGATCCATTGTAAGCCGGCCCACGCCACTGGGGCCAATTCTCACCGGTCCCGGCAAGCACTCCCACGGAATGCGCCAGCCACAAAAGGGGAAGGAAAATGCGTTTCATGGTTTGCCACACCCACTATCGCGAGCCCGCCGAGGGACGGAAGGGGGAATTCATGCGGAAGCCATTTTCCCGCATCACCCTGCATCAATTCCACCCCACTGCTTCCAAAGCAAATCGCGCTTTGGAAGCAGGGAATCACAAGAGATTCACCTACAGACTTTTAAAAATGCAATTCAGACCATTTCCTTAACCGCTTAAAACAATTAACTTACATCAATTATTGTTCTCCTATTTACTTACTAGATGTTTACAGACAAATTGATCCCGTGACGCAAGCACACCTCATCAAAATCCGATCCATTCCGGCAATCCGGTTGGCGGTGCTGCCGCGCGTCATCGGGGCGAATCAACGCCCTGCTCTCCAAAACACTGAGCCTTCCCCGGCACGTTTCTGATGAATCCCTCCTCCCGTCTCCTCTCCAGCGCAGTTCTGGCTTCGCTGGTCGCCTCCGCGCCCTTCGCTGCTCTTGGAGCCGACGACCAGGCCGCCACGATTGCGGCCCTGTTGAAGCGCATCGAAGAACTCGAGCACAAGGTTGCCAATCTCGAGCACCCGTCTTCCACCGCTTCTGCTTCTACGTCCTCCACTTCGTCCTCCAAGACGGACGCCGCGGTTCAAGACCTCCAGCAGCAGGTGAAGGTGCTGAAGCGCCAAAATGAACTGTCCACAGAAGCTGCCGCGGAAAAGGCGCAGACCGCTCCGGTCGTTTCCATCGGTGCCCAGGGCTTTCAGGTTCGGTCGGCCGATACGAATTTCGTCTTCAAGCTCCGCGGACTGGTCCAGGCCGACACCCGCTGGCTCATCAACAACGGCGGCGGCACCCCGGCCGAGACCTTCCTCCTGCGCCGCGCCCGGTTGATTTCCGAGGGCACCTTCTTCCGCGACTTTGACTACCAGCTGGTCACCGAGTTTGGCGGCGGAAGCGCAACCGCGCAGTCGCCCACGATTCTCGACGCCAATGTGTCGTATCGCGTCTCCCCCGCGCTTTCGTTGAAGGCCGGCAAATTCAAGTCGCCTGTGGGCCTCGAGGTTCTGCAATCGGATCGCGACCGCTCGTTCATCGAGAGCGCCCTTCCCTCCCAGCTGATTCCCAACCGCGACATCGGATTCCAGGCTTCGGGGGATTTCTTCGACGGACGCCTCTCGTATGCGGCCGGCGTGTTCAACGGTTCCTCCGACGCCACCAGCGCCAACAACACCGACATCGAAGGCAAAAAGGAATTCGCCGGACGCGTCTTCTCCCATCCCTTCGCCACCAGCAGCAACGAATGGATCCAGGGGCTCGGCGTCGGATTGGGCGGCAGCTACGGCAATGCGGAGACCGCATCGAATCTCCCCAACGGCGGCCGCGGCACCTACGTCTCCGACAGCCAGCAGGCGTGGTTCACCTACAAGTCCGGCATCGCGGGTGACACCACCGGCGTGGTCACCGACGGACCGCACTGGCGCCTCTCGCCGCAGGGCTACTACTACTTCCGCTCGTTCGGTGTGCTCGGCGAGTACGCTGTGTCCGACCAACGCTACCGCGCCGGCAACGGCACCGCGGCGAATCCGTTCAAGTTCGCCTACCTCGACAACACCGCCTGGCAGGTGGCCGTGAGCTACGTGCTGACCGGCGAGGCCTCGAGCTACAAGAGCGTCACCCCGCGCCACAACCTGAACCCCGCGGAAGGCAACTGGGGCGCCTTCGAAGTCGTCGCCCGGTACTCGGAATTGGACATTGATTCCGCAGCCTTCGGCACCTTTGCTGATCCGACCAAGTCCCCGCACGCAGCCCATGCCGTCACCGTCGGCCTGAACTGGTACCCCAACCGCATCTTCCGCGCCTCGGTCAACTACACGCTCACCGACTACGACGGCGGCAACGGCGCCACCGGCGACAAGCGCTCCGAGAATCTCATCCTCACCCGATTCCAGGTCGCCTTCTGATTCGAACCGAACCGTATCTTTTTTGATCCACGCAATCTCCAGAGTTCCCACTGCCATGAATCCCACCCGATTCCTCCGTCAACTCACCCTCGCCGCGCTGGTCTCCGTTTCGATCGCGGGAGCGTTCGCCAAGGACATCACCCTGCTGAACGTTTCCTACGATCCCACCCGCGAGCTCTACACCGATTACAACAAGGCGTTCCAAGCCTATTGGAAGGCCAAGACCGGGGACACCGTCACCGTCCGGCAATCGCACGGCGGCTCCGGCAAACAGGCCCGCTCGGTGATCGATGGTCTCGATGCCGACGTGGTGACCCTGGCCCTCGCGTATGACATCGACGCCATCTCTGAACGCGGACGCCTGCTGCCCGCGGACTGGCAGACGCGCCTCCCGAACAACAGCTCCCCGTACACTTCCACCATCGTGTTCCTCGTGCGGAAGGGAAACCCCAAGGGCATCCGCGACTGGGAAGACCTCGTGAAGCCCGGCATCGGAATCATTCCCGCCAACCCGAAGACCTCTGGTGGCGCCCGCTGGACCTACCTCGCCGCCTACGGAACCGCGCTGCACCGCAACGGCGGCGACGAAGCCAAGGCCCGCGAGTACGTGGCCAAATTCTACAAGAACGCCCCGGTGCTCGACACCGGCGCCCGCGGTGCAACCACCACCTTTGCGCAACGCGAAATCGGCGACGTGCTGGTGGGCTGGGAAAACGAGGCCATTCTCGCACTCGCGGAATTCGGGAAGGACAAGTTTGAGATCATCGTGCCGAGCGAGAGCATCCTGGCCGAACCTCCCGTGTCGGTCGTGGACCGCGTGGCCAAGCGCCACGGAACCGAGGCCGTGGCCAAGGCGTATCTCGAGTACCTGTATTCCGACGCCGGACAGGAGCTCATCGCCCGAAACCACTACCGTCCGCGCAACGCCGCCGCTGCGACCAAGGCCGGCGTGACCTTCACCTCGTTGAAGCTCTTCACCATCGCCGAGGTCTTCGGCGGTTGGAAACAGGCGCAGAAGACTCACTTCGCCGACGGCGGCGTGTTCGATCAGCTGAACAAGCCCTGATCGACTCCCTGACGATCGATTCATCCCCAGCCTCTCTTCCCCGCCATGTCCTCCACGCAAACCGCACCGACGCCCGCAACGGTCGCCACCAGCACCCGTCCCGGTCGCCGATCGCTTGACCGCTTGCTGGCCCCGATCGACCGGCTTACCGAGTCGTCGCGACACCTCATCGGCAAATCCGCGGCCCGGTTCACGCATGGCGAGGAGACTTACTCCCTGCCCCGTTATTTGTTCGCGGGACCCAAGGGAGGCGGCGACACGCTGCGGCTGGGGATCTTTGCCTCCATCCACGGGGATGAACCGGAAGGCGCGCTCGCCCTGGTGCGATTCCTCACCCTGCTGGATCGCAACCCGGAACTGGCCACCGGCTACGCGCTGTTCATCTATCCGGTCTGCAATCCGACTGGATTCGAAGACAACACGCGCCAAAGCCGCGCGGGCGTGGACCTGAACCGCGAGTTCTGGAAGCAGTCGTCGCACCCGGAAGTGCGGTTCCTCGAATCCGAGATCTGGATGCAGGCCTTCCACGGAATCGTCACACTGCACAGCGATGACACGAGCGATGGTCTGTACGGGTTCGTGGGCGGCGACGTCCTGAGCCGCAACCTGCTCGAACCCGCGCTGCAGGCCGCGGGACGCTATCTCCCGCGCAACCACCGTCCGGTCATCGACGGCTTCAGGGCCAATGCGGGGATCATCGACGACGGCTACCGCGGCATGCTCCGGTCGGTTCCAAATCTGGACTACCCTCCGTTTGAACTGACCCTGGAGACGCCGCAGAAGTCCCCGCTGCACCGCCAGGTCGATGCCCTGACGGCCGCGCTGGAAACCATCCTTACCGAGTACCGATACCTCCAGGCGGTCGCGCAGAACATCTGATCCCGCTCCAACAACCCACAGCCCCAAAGCGCCCCAATGCCAATCGGTTGGGGCCCTTTTGGGGCTCGCTTTTACCCGGGCGATGCGCTGGGATTTCCGGCCGGTCTCCGCACAAATCGAAGCAACGCAACGCAGCGCCAACGACCTGCGGCGGACCGGATTGAACCAAAATTGATTTTGCATACCTGCGACGCGAAGTAATGGCCTTCAAGAAACCCAGTCCCCTCCCCGGCTTCGGACTCTCGCTCGGCTACACGGTGTTCTACCTGTCGCTGATCGTGCTGATTCCGCTGGGCGCGCTGTTTTTCCGCGTGGTCACGCACATCGGCTTTGAGGATTTCTGGAAACTCGCCACCTCCACCCGGGCGGTCGCGTCGTACAAGCTGACCTTCGGCGCTTCGTTCATCGCCGCGGTCATCAACGCCATCTTCGGCACCCTCCTGGCCTGGGTGCTCACCCGGTACACCTTCCCGGGCCGGCGTCTCCTCGATGCCCTGGTCGATTTCCCGTTCGCACTTCCCACCGCGGTCGCCGGCCTCACCCTGGCGGATCTTTTTTCCGAACGCGGATGGCTCGGACAATTCCTCGTCCCCATGGGAATCAAGGTCGCCTACACCTCGCTCGGCGTGATCGTGGCCCTCACCTTCATCGGCATGCCGTTCATTGTCCGAACGCTTCAACCGGTGCTCGAAAACCTCGAACGCGAAGTTGAAGAAGCCGCCGCCACCCTTGGAGCCGGACGTCTCCGGACCTTCTGGTCGGTGGTGCTCCCCACCCTCATGCCGGCATTGCTGACCGGGTTCGCCCTCTCTTTCGCGCGCGCCATCGGGGAATACGGATCGGTCGTGTTCATCGCCGGCAACAAGCACAGCGAATCGGAAATCACCCCACTGCTCATCTTCCTACGACTTGAGGAATACGACTACACCGGAGCCATGGCCATTGCCGTGGTCATGCTGCTGTTCTCCTTCGTTCTCCTGATCGGAATCAACCTGCTCGAACGCTGGGCTTCCCGCTTCCAGAACTAGAACCCACACCGCCTCTTAAAACTCGATCTCCGATCTCCGAACTTCGATCTCCGAACCGCTCATGGCCTCCGCCGCGAAATCCCGATTGAACCGAATCTCCCGCTCCCAGCGTGGGACGGAGGAATCGCCATGGGTGCGTGCCGTGCTGATCGGGATCGCGTTGTTGTTCTCGGGTCTGTTCCTCCTGCTTCCGCTGGCCAATGTGTTCGCGCAGGCCTTCTCCAAGGGCTACGCGCACTACATCAAGGCCCTGGTGAATCCCGACACGCAGTCGGCCATCGTCCTCACCCTCACCGTCGCAATCATCGCCGTGCCGCTTAACCTGGTGTTCGGCGTGGTGGCGGCCTGGCTCATCGCCAAGTTCGATTTCACCGGCAAGGCCCTCCTGCTCACGCTCATCGACCTCCCGTTCAGCGTGTCGCCCGTGGTATCAGGATTGATCTACGTCGTGCTCTTCGGTCTCCAGGGTTACCTGGGCGAATGGCTGCTGGATCACGACATCAAAATCATCTTCGCCGTTCCCGGCATCGTGCTGGCCACCGTGTTCGTGACCTTTCCGTTTGTGGCGCGTGAGCTGATTCCCCTGATGCAGGCCCAGGGCAGCGACCAGGAGGAGGCGGCGCTAACCCTCGGGGCGAGCGGATGGCAGACCTTCTGGAAGGTCACCATGCCCAGCATCAAGTGGGGACTGATCTACGGCGTCATCCTGTGCAACGCCCGCGCCATGGGCGAATTCGGCGCGGTGAGCGTGGTGAGCGGACACATCACCGGCATGACCGACACGCTGTCGCTCCGCGTGGAAAAACTTTATGTCGAGGACGTGGCCGCCGCCTTCGCCAGCGCGAGCGTGCTGGCCGTGCTGGCGTTGATCACGCTGGGCCTCAAAACCTGGCTCGAGCACCGGCAGGCCGCCGACCTCGCCCGCGCCCAGGCGGTGTCCCTCGAGGCCGAGGACACCGACGCGCCCCCCAGAGCTTCCACTCCCTCCGATTCCACCGCCGCCGCCGCATGAGCATCGAACTTCGCAACGTCTCCAAGCAATTCGGCCAGGTCCGGGCGGTCGAGGGCGTCACCTTCACCGTGAAGGAAGGCGAACTCGTCGCGCTCCTCGGCCCCAGCGGCGGCGGCAAGACCACCGTGCTGCGCATGATCGCCGGATTGGAAACGCCGACCGGCGGCGACCTCTTCATCCGCGGCGAGCGCATGAACGACGTCAGTGTCCAAAAACGGAACATCGGCTTCGTGTTCCAGGGCTATGCGTTGTTCAAGACCATGTCGGTGCGGGAGAACATCGCCTTCGGACTCAAGATCAAGAAATGGCGCACTGCCGACATCGAGGCGCGCGTGGATGAACTGCTGAAGCTGTTCGGACTCGACGGCCTCGGCGCGCGCTACCCGCATCAGCTCTCCGGCGGACAACGTCAGCGCGTGGCCATCGCCCGCGCGCTTGCCCCCAAGCCCAGCGTGCTGCTGCTCGACGAGCCGTTCGGGGCGGTCGATGCCAAGATCCGGCAGGAACTCCGCGAATGGCTCGTTCGCCTGCACCACGAGCTCAACGTCACCACCATCTTCGTCACCCACGATCAGGAGGAAGCCCTCGAAGTCAGCAACCGGATCGTGATCTTTAGCCGGGGCAAACTCGAACAAATCGGCACCCCGCGCGATGTGTACGAGAAGCCCGCGAATGAATTCGTGGCCCGGTTCATCGGTGTGTTGAACGTGCTGGAATTGAAAGTGCAAAACGGACAGGCGCGGCTGGCGGAGCTGAGTTTCCCCACCCACGGTGTTCCGGAAGGCAACACGCTGCGGATCGGATTCCGTCCCTACGCGGTGCAGATTTCCTCGCAGCTCGGCGAGTACCGGTATCGCGCCACGTTGAAGCACATCTTCTTTCTGGGCGTGCTGCTGCGACTGGAGCTGGAAACTCCGAGTGGCCTCACGATTCGCACGCGCATCATCAAGGAAGAGTTCAACCGCCTGGGGATCGCGGAAGGGGCGGAAGTCAGCTTCCAGATTCGGGAATACCGCGTGCTCTCGCGCGAAGGCGACTCGCTCTCCGCCGAGGTTCCGGTGGCGCAGCTGGTGTCCCTCGCCGAAGGCATCTAACCGCCGCAACTCCCTTTTGGAGTGCGGTGGCAGAGCGCAGCGTCGACACCGCTTTTGAAATCGGGCGCGGAGAAAAACCGACCGGTCGATTTCCCTCCGCGCTCCAAACCAAGCGCGTCAGTGCCCGCGGCGTTCGCGGATGCTCGCCAGGATTTCGGCGATCACTTCGGCACGGGGCTTGGCGCCCTGCGGTCCCTTGCTGTGGAGACGCACGCTCACCTGTCCCGATTCCAGATCGCGTCCGCCCAGCACCAGCATGGTGTGGACCTTCGCCTTCTCGGCATCGGCGATCTTCGCCTTCACCGGGTTTGCGCTGAAGTCGCCTTCCACACGCACGAAGTTCGCGCGCAGTTCGTTCACGATGCCCTTGGCGTATTCCACCAGCGGTGCGTCGTCGTTGAGCGTCAGCACACGCACCTGATCCGGCGCGAGCCACAGCGGGAAATTTCCGGCGTAGTGCTCGATGAGGAATCCGATGAACCGCTCGTGCGTGCCCAGCGGCGCGCGATGGATGCACAGTGGCGTCTTGTCGGTGTTGTCACGGTCACGGTAAGTCAGGCCAAACCGCGCCGGAACCGCGAAGTCAACTTGGTTGGTGGCGATGGTGAACTCGCGTCCGATCGCGCTCCACACCTGCACATCAATCTTGGGACCATAGAAGGCGGCCTCGTTCGGCACCTCCACGTAGTTGATGCCCGATTCAATCAGCACCTGGCGCACCATGTCCTCGGTCTTCTTCCACAGCTCGGGTTCGTTGACGAACTTCTGTCCGAGCCGTGCGGGATCGTGCGTGCTGAAGCGCATCTGGTAGCGATCGAGCCCGAAGATCTTGAAATACTTCAGGTACATGTCGTTCACCGCGCGAAACTCTTCAGCGAACTGCTCGGCGGTGCAGTACAGGTGCGCGTCGTTCATGTTCATGGCGCGGACGCGCATGAGGCCGAACAATTCGCCGGACTGCTCGTATCGGTAGCACATGCCGTACTCCGCCAGTCGCAACGGCAGATCCCGATAGCTCCGCGGTTCCGCCGCAAAAATGCGGTGGTGATGCGGGCAGTTCATCGCCTTGAGGTAGTAGCGCTCGATGCCTTCATCGACGACGGCTCCCGGGTTGGCACCATCGGCCGCCGCGGGTGCGGCTTCCTTCTTGCCGTTTTCGCTCAGCTCCATCGGCGGGAACATCGACTCCGCGTAATACGGCAAATGCCCGGAGGTCTTGTACATCTTCTCCTTGGCGAGATGCGGCGTCTTCACGCGCACGTAGCCGGCCTGGAATTCAGTTTCCTTGGCGAGTTTCTCCAATTCCTCGACCAGCACGGTGCCCTTCGGCAGCCAAAGGGCGAGACCGGGGCCGACATACTCAGTGTCGAACGAGAACAGGCCCATCTCGGCGCCGATCTTGCGATGATCGCGCTTCTTGGCCTCCTCCTGCATCTGGAGCCACGTGTCCAACTCCTCCTTGTTCTTGAAGGCCGTGCCGTAGAGACGCTGGAGCTGCGGGTTCTTCTCGTTGCCGCGGAAGTACGCGCTCGCGACCTTGAGCATCTTGATGCCGCCGGGCTTCACGTTGCCGGTGCGCATGACGTGCGGGCCTGCGCAGAGGTCCACGAACTCGCCGTTCTGGAAGAAGGTGATGGTCTCGCCCTCGGGGATGTCGCCAAGACGCTCCACCTTGAACTTCTGTCCCTTGGACTCGAAGTAGGCGAGGGCTTCGGCGCGGGTCTTGACCGACTTCTCGAACACCTGGTTTTCCTTGGTGATCTTGCGCATCTCTTCCTCGATTTTCGGGAAATCGTCAGGGGTGAAGCGATGGGCGAGGTCGAAATCGTAGTAGAAGCCCTCGGCGGTGGGCGGTCCGATGTCGAGGATGGCATCGGGCCAGAGCCGGAGGACGGCGGTGGCGAGGATGTGCGCGCACGAATGGCGCAGGCGCATCAATTCATCCATCTGCGCACGTTCGTCCAACGTCTTCCGCTGGACCTCCGTCTTGGCAGCTTCAAATCCGTTGGCCGGCGTTGATGCTGAATTCGGCTGCGACTCGGGTTGTGCTTCGGCGTTTTGCATTTGCTTGGGAGAATTAACCACAGATGGACACAGATGAACACAGATTGAGAGAGCGCGGGCCAACGCAAGACGTGCCCGGAATCCGCAGCCCTGTTCGATGGTGTTTGTTCATCGGAAAGCGTTTGGAAAAATTCACAGCTGGATTCGCTCCCATTCCATCCGCGCGTAGCGGAAATTCAGGAGCAATCCGACTCGAAGTTTCGTGATTTTCAGGTAGTTCAGCATCTGGCCCTTCTCATGTTCCCCGAGGCGATCAACAACCTTGGCATCGACAATCACTTTATCGGATACGATCAAATCGGGAATAAACTCCCCCACACGTTGTCCTTGGTAGAGGACTTCAAACGATTTCTGTTGAGCGACAGCAAGCCCCCTGCGACGTAGCTCCACGACCAGCGCGTTCTCGTAGATCTTTTCGTGAAGGCCATGGCCCAACTCGTTCAGCACAGAAAAAGCGCTCCCCACGATCTCGTGAGTCTCAGCCTTATGATGCACTTCAGCGGTGCTTCGAAGATCTGGCACTCTATCTGTGTTCATCTGTGTCCATCTGTGGTTTCACCGCCCCGGAAAACAAAAAAGCCCCGGACCGGTTCAGGTGCGAGGCGTCTTGGCGTCCGTCAGCTCGGGGCTGCGGACGCTATCGGGTGGTCGTCGTGTTGCGGAAAACTGCGGAAATCACGCGCGGACTAAGCCGGATTCCCGCGCGACAGGCAACCCGATTTTGGCCCATCTGGATCGTTGGGTTGCAATGTGGTTCCCATGAAAATAGCCCACGGCCTTCAGGCCTGGGTTTACATCAGAAGGAAATCGTCGAGTCCCGCAGGGACGGCAGAGGGTTGGTTCTGTCGTCCCTGCGGGACTCGATCGGTGTCGAGGCCCAACCCCAGGCCTGAAGGCCATGGGCTATTTTCGTGAAGAGAGTGAGATGGCTCAGGCGCCCCAACGGGTTTTCCCCTTCAACGCTTCAACTTTTCAACCCTTCAACTCCCGTTCCTACGTTCACCCCTTCAACCTCCTACTTGTGCTGCCCATCGTCCCCGTGGCAGACCAAATCAATGATCACCGCGCTGGCCAGGATCACGATGTTGTCCTCGCCGTCCGCGATGTCCACGCCGTAGGTGTCGGTCCAGGAGAACCAGCGCTTGCTGACTTCGGCCACCACGCGGCCGTGACGCTTGAAGGTGTACTCGCGGTCCAGAAGGTTGCCGGCCGCCTCCAAGTCATCCGGCCCGGGAACATCGACGGTGAACTTGCACCGAAACAGGGTGAACAGGTGCTTGCGCACTTCGGCCACCACGCGGCCGTCCTTCTCGATGTGATACGTCGGACCCCAGTGCAGGAGCTTTTGCCGAATGAAGGCGAGTTCGTTGCCGCGCAGGTCCTGGAACGACAGCTTGTCGCCCCAGCTGAAGACCTTGCCATCGACGAAATACACATCGTCCCCCGAAGCGTCGCGAATCTTGTAGTCATCGCCCCAGCTCCAGAACTTCTGTCGCATCACGTAACGCATAGGCTCCAAGGGCACCAGATCGGCCACGCAACTCAAGGGAAAGTCCGGTCTCGGGCGTGGGAAACCCGGGCGGAGTTTCCGATGGACCGCTTCGGGGCCAACGCGCTCACCAAAGTCCAAAGCATCCGTCGCTGCCGAATCCGCCGGAACCGCGATACGCTTTCATTCGTTCCACCGGCACCCAGCTGACCGATCCATCAAGCAGGGCCTCGTTGCCTCCCGCGGTTCCGAGTTCGCGGGGGGACTGTCCAAAGCGGCCGTATCGCAGGGACGAGGTGGAGGACACCGGCTGGCTGGGTTCGCGATCGCTCTGGGCGATGAGTCCGGTCTTTCCGTGGGGCGCAAAGGTTTCGTCGGTGCTTGTGCACCAGGCATTCAGTTCGGCGACCACGAGCAGATTGGTGGTTTCGTTCACGGTCTGCGGCGAAATCCATTCGCCCTCCGCGGGCGCCACCGACTTCCAGGGCGTCCCGGCCCGGCCTCCGAGGTAGTGGTAGCCGATCACCCATCCGTACCCGGTTTCATTCCATCCATTCGACGAGGTAAAGCGGCGTCCCAAATTTGGGCACACCAGCACGCGGTCGTTGCCCAGCATCTGCTTGAACAGGGTGTGGTTCGATTCCGAGAGCATGGGCGTGTTCTCGATGCCCGGGTTGCGACTACGACCCGGGATGTTTTCGTGATTTCCGAGAACGAGCGTCCCGCGGTTGTCGTTTGCATACAGATGCAGCCCGAGGACGAACTGCCGCTGATTGCTCCGACACACCGACCGACGGCCCTTCTCCCGGGCACGCGTGAGGGCGGGCAGGAGCAGTCCCGCGAGCACCGCGAGAATCCCGATCACCACCAGCAGCTCGATGAGGGTGAACGCCCCGCGGGCCTTGGAATAAACGCTGGGGGAGGATTCGATCACATCACGCGGGAACCTTGGCCAAGCTGTTTTGGGGCTGAAGTTCCGTCAATGCGCATTCCGGCGGGCTTCCTCCGCCCGGCAAATCGCCCCCTGCAAAAGGCCGCCCGCCACTTTTCCCAAGTGCGCGTTTTACAAAACGGGTACAGGATACTGGGAACATCATGGGTGATTCTAGAAATCGATCAAACGCGGGCGCATTGGTTTATCTTGGCGGCACGTTCCTGATGATCGTGCTCATCGTTGCGGGGGCGTGGTGGTTTACCCGGTCCGGCAACAGCAATGGCAGCGGCGGCGGCGCAGCGGGTGGCAACGAGGCCTTTGCCCAGGCCATGGCGTCGGGCAAAACCTTCTACGACAAGGGCGATCCCACCAAGGCAGCCACAGCCTTCCAGACCGCGCTCTCGATGAACCCGGCGAACCCGGATGCGCATCTGAATCTGGCCAATGCCCTCCTCGCGGCGAACCAGCCCGGTCAGGCCGAGCGGCATGCCGCCGAAGTGCTGCAGTTCGATCCCGGAAGCGGCGCCGCGTTTTACATCCTCGGCTGCGCGGCCCTGCGGCAGGGCAGCTATTCCAACGCCGTCCAGGCGCTTGAGCAGGCGAAGTCCGTCGATCGCTCCATCAATCCGGTCAGCTTCCAGCTCGGTCGTGCGTTTCAGGGTTGGGGCAAGTTCGATGAGGCCGCGGAGCAGTTCCGCGAAGTACTGCAGTTCGATACCAATCATCCGGCCGCCAACTACCTGCTGAGCCAGGCGCTGCTCCGTCTCGGCCAACGCGAAGCCGCCGCCGCCGCCCTCGCGGAACACCAACGCATCGCCGCCGGCAAGAGCCAGGCCGCCGACAACCCGTCGGTGTACGAAAAGTGCAAATACACCGAGATCATCGCGCCCTTCCCGCTGGAACAGCCGAACCGCGATGCCGTGTCGCTCCGTTTTGTGGAAATCACCGAGACTGCATTCGGTGGCGCGACCGCGCCGCAGGGCGCCTTCGCGGTGATGGACATCAATCGCCGCGGGGCCAATGACCTTTTGGTGGCCGGTCCCAAGGGCGTTCAGCTGCTCTGGAATTCCAATGGCGTGTTCCGTCCCCGGGTGGACCCGGTTTCCATTCCGTCGGCGGTCGGCACCAGCCAGATCCTCATCGGTGATTTGCAGAACGACCGCTACGACGATGCCGTCCTGATCAGCACCAACGGGCTGACCGTCCTGCGCTTCGCCACCAACGGGGTGTTCAACGACGGCACGGCCTTCAGCGGCCTCCGCAACGCTGCCGCCGCCGGAATCTCGGGAGCGCTGGCGGATCTCGATTTCTCCGGCAAGCTCGGGCTCCTGCTGGTCACGCCCGACGGACAGTTCCGCAGCTTTACCAATCTTGGTTCAGGCAGTTTCCGCGAGCGCAAGTTCCCCGCGGGCGGGCCCGCCGGCGTGCGCGCGGTGACGGTGGACGACTGGAACAACGACGATCTGCCCGACGTGCTGCTGACCCGCACCGGCGCGGTTCCGCAGGTGTTTGGAAACGTGCGAACCACCGGACTGGTGGCAACCAATGCGCCTGCCGACTGGCCGACCACGACCGCGTTGACGGTCGGGGATTTCAACAACGACCTGCGCAACGACGTCGCCCTGTTGGCTGAGAAAAGCATCGATCTGTTCTTCGGCGGACTGCGCGAACCGCTGCGTCTTCCCGCGAAGAAGCACCGGCTTCAGCATCTCAAGGCGGTGGATTTCGACAACGACGGCTGGCTCGATCTGCTGGCGTGGGGTGAAGACGGCATACGAGTGTGGCGCAACCGGGGCAACGCCGGATTCCATGAAGTCACCAGCGATCTCGGCCTCCAGGCCGTCGCGGGACAAAAGGTGCTGAACGTGGTTGCCGCCGATTTCGACAACGATGGCGACCTGGATTTCGCCGTGGGCACTGCGGAAAAAATCCGAATCTTCCGCAACGACGGCGGCAACGCCAACACGCTGCTCAAGCTCCGCCTGCTCGGCAATCGCTCCAACGCCAGTGCCCTCGGGGTGAAGGTGGAGCTCTCTGCCGGGGGATGGCACGGGCTGCGCACGGTGCAGACGCTGCCGGTGGAAATCGGCATCGGAAAACGGCAGACGCTCGATTCCATCAGCATCCGCTGGTACGACGCGCGTCAGGACGACGTCGAGGTCACGGTCAATCCGAAGGAAGTCCGGACGGTGTTTGAGTTCATTCTGCCGACCGGTTCGTGCCCGTATTTGTACGTGTGGAACGGGCAGAGCAACCGCTTCGTGACCGACCTTCTCGGGGCCGCTCCGGTGGGCCTGCCGGTAGCGCCGGGGCGCATGATTGAGGCGGATCCGGACGAACGCGTGTGGATCGGATCCGACTCCGATGTCCCCTCGAAGAACGACCGCATTTCGCTCCAGATCACCGAAGAACTGCGCGAAGTGCTCTATCTCGATCACGCCCGTGTGCTGGCGGTGGATCATCCGGCCCACACCGAAGTGCACTCGGCGGGCCGGCTGGTTCCGGGTCGTCCGTTCCCGGCGCACGATTTGATCGAAGTCAGCGGCCGCATCCCGCTGCGCTCGGCGGAAACGTTGCAGGGAACCGATGTCACGTCGGCTCTGGCCAACGTGGACGAGGTGCGCGTGTCGCCAGCGCAATTGATCGGCACGCATTACCGCGGCCTCGCGGAACGCCACGGCGTGATTCTCGATTTTGGTCCGCTGGATTCGGTTGCCCATCCCGTGCTCGCGCTCACCGGCTGGCTCCGCTTCGGAGGCGGCATGGCGAACATCGCCGCGAGTCATCGCGAGGATCTGCCCTTCCCTTTCCCCGTTCTCGAAGCGGAGACCTCGGAGGGTTGGAAGCCGGTTCGCATCACGGTGGGCGCGCCTGCGGGAAAGACGAAGTCGTACGTGGTGGACCTGGCGAATGCGCTTCCGCGGGGGACGCGCCGACTGCGTTTGACCGCGGCCTTCGAAATTCACTGGGACCGCATCGCGCTGTTTTCCGAAGCCCGCCCCGCGAAGTTCTCGGTCCTGCCCCTGGCCCGGACGGATCTGCACTGGCGGGGCTACAGCGAATTTGCCGACCTGCCCTGGACCGCACCGCTGACGCCGGTGTTCGACCGGGTGAAGTCGAAGGCCAATTGGGTGATCACGCCCTCGGGCTGGGCTACCCGGTACGGCGGCGTGGAGGAACTGATTGCGTCGCGCGACAACGGCCTGGCGATGATCGCCGGGGGCGATGCGTTGAGCCTCGATTTTGATACAACCCGTCTGCCGTCGCACGGCGCCGAGGTGCGGCGCGACTACTTCATTGAGGTGTCGGGCTGGGACAAGGATTCCGACTACCACGTGGTTCGAGGCGACGTTTTGGATCCGCTCCCGTGGCACGGGATGAACGATCAGGCGTATGGAGCCGAGGCGCGTCCTGCCTTCCCCAGCGACCCGCTGCACGAACGCTTCAACACCCGCTGGGTGGGGCCGAAGACCTTCGCGCGGAAAGAACCGGCGCGGAAGTGACGGGGCGGAAATTCGGAGCAGCTGGGAGCTGGGAGATTGAAGTTGGGGTGGGGCTCGCGCAGCGCGGCTCACACGTATGGAGTACCGCGTTTACGCGGCTCTGCTGTTGGACGGTGAAGTCAACCGAGGGGTAGGATTCAATCCCCGGATAACCTCCCACGCGCCGACCCGAACCGGCTGAAGACAGGACTCCAAACGGATGAAGAAGCTCCCGTTTGATCCCCACGAAAAAACGAACCCGCGTGGCTGGCACGCGGGTTCGTCTTGAAATCAACCGGGGAACTTCAGCCCCGCGGGCTCATTGCACCGCGCCGGTGTACTCAAGACGCAGGATCTTGGTATCCTTGTTGTTGCCCCATTCCTTGCCGTACTCGATGACGTACAGGCAGCCGTCGGGACCGAGTTCGAGGTCCATCGGACGCAGGATCTTCGTGCTGGGCATGAAGCGGGCCATCATGAGCTTGCCGTTGGCGTCCTTCGCGATGTTGTCCTTCTCATCCAGTTTCACCGCGATGATCCAATTGCGGGACCATTCGTAGATGAAGAGGGTGTGATCGAACTGGCGGGGCAGCTTGTGCTCCGACTTCAGCTTCGGATCGAAGTAGTACACCGGACCAGCCATCGCGGTGCGGCCGCCGCTGCCCACCACTGGGAACCGGCTGGACGGAGACGGCGGATACCAGATGAAGGCAGGCTGCGCCGGGGGGAGATCCTTGATGCCGGTATTGTTGGGCGAGTTGTTGACCGGGTGGGCGGCGTCGTAGAACACCGGCTTGAAGTCCGCAGACATCCAGGGCGCAGGCTTGGCAGGCCATTCGGATTCCGGCTTGTTGGCCTTGCGGGCGGCATCGCGCGCGGCGTTGGCGTCGTTGTAGTTTTGTCGGGCGACGTAATCGACCGGCGCATACGGCTTGTTGTCGCCCACGAAATAGGGCCAGCCGAAGAAGCCGGGACCGCGGGCTTGGTTCACTTCATCGTGTCCGGCAGGACCACGTTTGGGATCGTTCGATCCGGCATCGGGACCGACCTCACCCCAGTAGAGGTAGCCGGTCTTCTGATCCACGGAGATGCGGAACGGATTGCGATTGCCCATCACGTACACTTCGGGACGGGTGCCCGGGGTGCCGGGCTTGAAGAGGTTGCCGGCCGGGATGTCGTATCCGCCCTCCGCGCGGGGCTTGATGCGAAGAATTTTTCCGGCGAGGGAATTCGCGTTGCCGGCGGAACGCTGGGCATCCCAGGGGTAACGGCCGGGACGCGGATCATTGGGCGAGTAGCCGTCGGAATCGAACGGGTTGGTGTTGTCGCCGACCGAAATGTAGAGGTTGCCCTTGGCGTCAAAGGCCAGCGAACCGCCGACGTGGCAGCACTGTTCCCGCTGCACCGGATTGTCGAAAATCACCTTTTCGCTGGCGAGGTCGAGCGTCGATCCCTTGAGGGTGTAGCGCGACACGCGGATCTTGCCCGCCTTGCCCTGGCCGTCGTTGTAGGTCTCGGTGAGGGAGTGATTGAGGTAGATCCAGCCATTCTTGAGGAAGTTGGGATCGAGGGTGATTCCCAGCATGCCTTCCTCGAGTCCGTCGAACACCGGGATGGTGGCGATGACCGTGGTGGTCTTGGTGGCGGGAGTCCACATCTTGACCACGCCCTTGCGTTCGGCCCAGAACACGCGGCCATCCTTGGCCACGGCGAGTTCCATCGGGTCCACGATGGTGTCGGTCGCCTTGCCATCCACGATCTGATCCTCATCCAGCACCACTTCGCGGAAGTTGGATTCGGCCGGCATCCATTCAGCCACGGAGGCTGCGGAACCGGTGGAGGCAGGCCCCTGGGTGGGGGTTTGGGTGGTCTGGGCGCTGGCCGACATCAGGGCAAGCGAACACGCCAGAGGCAGGAGGTGGAGCTTCATTGCCCGGATGGACTACCCGGGCCTGAATTTTAATCAATCCAAGTTTCCGAGAAAGTTGCATTGACACCACCCGTTCCGGATGAGTTACTTCGCGCTCCTTTTTACAAGGCCACTTTATATGTACGCTGTGATGGAAACGGGCGGGAAGCAGTACCGCGTCACCGCCGGTGACACCCTCGAAATCGAGAAGTTGGAAGCCGCTCCTGGCTCCACCTTCACCTTCGACCGGGTGTTGCTGGTCAACAAGGATGGCATCATCACGGTCGGAGCTCCGACCGTGGCTGGCGCAACGGTCGTCGCCGACGTCGTTGAACAGACGCTGGATGACAAGAAGGTCATCTGGAAGATGAAGCGCCGTAAAGGCTACCACAAGAAGCAGGGGCATCGCCAGAAGTTGACCCTGATCAAGATCAAGGAAATCGCGGCTTAAGCCCGATTTGATTCGCTCCAACACCACTCTTTCGAACAAGGAATTCGACCATGGCACATAAGAAAGGTCAGGGAAGTGTACGTAACGGCCGCGACAGCCAAAGCAAGCGCCTCGGCGTGAAGCGTTTTGGCGGCGAAACCGTCAGCGCCGGTACCATCATCGTCCGCCAACGCGGAACCAAGTTCCACCCCGGCGTCAATGTCGGCGTGGGCCGCGACTGGACCCTGTTCGCCCTGGCGGACGGCCACGTGAAGTTCGACAAGCACCGCCGCCGCGTGCATATCATTGCCGACGCGAAGGCAGCAGAGGCCGCCGCCAACTAATCGGCGTTCGCCACACCATTTATCAGGGCGAGGCGCCTGCCTCGCCCTTTTTGTTTTTAGAGTTCCAGTTCCAGCCTGCAGATCCATTCCGCCCATGTTTATCGACGAGGTCAAAGTTTACGCCCGTGCCGGGCACGGCGGTAAGGGATGCGTTGCGTTCCTCCGCGAAACCTTCCGCCCCAAGGGTGGCCCCAGCGGAGGCAACGGAGGGCGTGGCGGCGACGTCATCCTCCAGGCAGATCACGATCTCAACAATCTGATCAACCAGTTCTATGTCCCCCGATTGATCGCCGAGGAAGGCTATCATGGCATGGGCAAGGGCATGGACGGTCCGGCCGGCAAGGACCTCATCGTGAAGGTTCCCTGCGGCACCTTGGTGTGGAAGATCCCCTCCCCCATCCAGGCTTCAGAGGACGACTCCGAGGCTGAAATCGAATCGGAGGACGCTGAGGGGGACGAAGATGCCGAATCCGAAGGAGCGCAGCTCAAGGCAGCGAGCTCCAATCGACCGGTGATCCGCACCACCCGCGGTGCCCACGCGCTGGAGATCGATCTTTCCGCTGAAGAACCCGAAGCGCCCAAGGAAAAGCCCGGTCGCGCCAAAGGCGAACTCGTGTGTGATCTGACCACGCACGGTCAGCAGTTCGTCCTCTGCAAGGGCGGTCGCGGCGGTCTGGGAAATCGAAATTTCGCAACCAGCGTTCGCCAAGCCCCTCGTTTCGCCCAGCCGGGCGAGCCCGGCACCGAAGGCGATTACCTGCTCGAACTGCGGCTGATCGCCGAAGTGGGCATCGTCGGATACCCGAACGCCGGCAAGTCCACCCTGCTTACCGCCATCTCCCACGCGCGGCCGAAAATCGCAGCGTATCCCTTCACCACGCTGACCCCGCAGGTCGGCATTCTGGAGTACCCCGACTTCTTCCGTCTCACCGTTTGCGACGTCCCAGGATTGATCGCCGGAGCCCACGAGAACGTCGGACTCGGCCACGCCTTCCTGCGTCACATCGAACGCTGCAAGACGCTGGTGATCCTCCTCGACATGGCGGGTACCGACAATCGGGAACCCTGGGACGACTACAAGAGTCTCCTCGGCGAACTTGAGTTGTACGATCCCGAGCTGTTGAAGCGCCCGCGCATTGTGGTGGCCAACAAAATGGACGAAGCGGTGGCCGAGGCGAATCTGAAGAAGTTCAAGCGCAAGGTTCCCAAGACCCCGGTTCTGCCAATTTCTGCCGCCTTCGATCAAGGTGTGGCCGAGTTCAAGCGACGCATCCGCGAAGAGGTTGAACGGCAGTAGAGAGGAAAAACCGCTCGTCTTGGCGCAATTCTTGGTTTTTGACTGTTGGCGTACGTTTTGCTTAAGTCCCGGCGCTCTCGGCCTTTTCGCAGTGAAAGGTCCGGTGGCATCGGCCAAAACGTAAAACGATTCGCAGGTCTCGCATTCCCTATGATCCACCCCATCCGAAGCATTCTTACCTTTGCTGGAGTCGCCTGCCTCGTCACGGCCACCGAAGCTGGCATTGCCTACCAATCCGAAAACAGCCCCACGAGCGGCCTGGTTTCCCTGGTGGGTGAATTCGGAAACCAGCTCATTCTCAAGACCGATTCGGATCAGCCCCTGCTTTCGAGCTTCTCGTTCGCGTATGAGTCCAACTACGCGATGTCCAAGGGAATGATCCTCCGCTTCTACGCGAACGACGGTGGAAGCGATCTCCAGCTGCCCGGAACACTCCTGTATCAAAGCACTCCGCTGGACATCAAGGTGGGCCGCGGCGAAGTCTCGGTCAGCTACAACTCGGTACCCGTTCCCAAGACCTTCACCTACACCGTGGAATTCCTCGGGAATGACGGATTTAACAGCGCCGCTGGTTTGCTGACGCCGAATCAGATCCCGAGCGTGGGACAGGCCTACAACGACATCTGGCTGAAGAATTCCGCCGGATGGCAGCTGCGCTCCCTCCTGAGCGGGCTGGCCATGATGACCGCGACGGTCGTGGTCAATGACGGCCCCGGACTCGCCATCAGCCCCGTCTCCGTGAATCAAGTGAAGGTCACCTGGAAGGATGCGACCTACAAATTGCAGCGTTCCGACTCGGTGAGTCCGGCCAGCTGGACCGACGTCACCGGCATCACCGGCACCTCGGCCACGCTCTCTACGACCACTGGAGGCGCGTTCTTCCGAGTGATCACGCGCTAATCGGCGGAGCTAACGATCCTCTTTCAAGCGCCCCGGGTGAATCCGCCCGTGGGCGCTTTCTCATTTTCAGACTGGAACCCGCCGCAACGCATTCCGATGCTCACCCGGTGCCCGATTCCCTTTCCAGCCAAGTTTATGTCCTGATTGGCGGCACCGCAGGACTGGGCTTCTCGGCGGCCCGCGCGTTGATCACCCACGGCGCCTGCGTGGTGATCGTGGGCCGCGACGCCGCCGTTGGCACCGTCGCGGCCGATCAACTCGGCCCCAACAGCCGGTTTCTCGCTGGCGACGCCACGTCTCCCTCTCTCGCGCCGGAGGCCATTCAGCTCGCCCTCACTGCGTTCGGCCGCTTCGATGGACTGTACCACGTCGCGGGCGGAAGCGGACGCCGCCACGGGGACGGTCCGTTGGAATCCCTCACCGACGCCGGCTGGGACTTCACGCTTGAGCTGAATCTCACCTCGGTCTTCCTCTCCAACCGCGCCGCGGTGCAGCAATTCCTCCGGCAGGGAACCGGAGGGGCGATCTTGAACTGCACGTCCGTTCTGGGCAGTTCCCCTTCCCCGGCTTTTTTCGGAACCCAGGCGTACGCGGCGTCCAAGGCGGGCATCATCGGCCTCACGCGCAGCGCCGCGGCCACCTACGCGAGCCGCGGCATCCGGTTCAACGCCATTGCCCCAGGATTGGTCGCCACGCCCATGTCGGAACGCGCGCAGCAAAATCCCGAGATCCTGGAATTCATCCGGACCAAGCAACCGCTCGATGGCGGACGCATCGGGGTGCCGGAGGATCTCGATGCCGCCGTGGTCTGGCTGCTCTCGCCCGCGTCGCGATTCGTGACCGGACAGGTCATCACGGTGGATGGCGGATGGTCCGTGTCGGAGGGACAAATTCCATGAACACCGCAGCGCCAACCCCAGACTGGGCCCTCGGAATCGATCTCGGCGGGAGTTCGGTCAAACTCGTCGGCGTCACGCCGGAGGGCACACTCCTCCGCTCGTGGCGTGTCGAGTTTGATGCCGAGGTGCCGGGCGATTTCAAAGCCGTGTTGCTGCGTCAGGTGGCGCAGTGCCGGGCCGAACTGGGCGAACCCGGCCGCATTGGCGTTTCCGCGCCCGGCCTCGCCGCGCGCGATGCGCGATCCATCGCGGTGATGCCCGGCCGCCTCGACGGACTCGAGGGGCTCGACTGGGCGCTGTTCTTGGGGCGCACGGACCGTGTTCCCGTGTTGAATGACGGCCACGCGGCCCTGCTGGGCGAGACCTGGACAGGTGCTGCGCGCGGATGCCGCGATGCGATCCTGCTCACTCTTGGTACAGGGGTTGGCGGAGCCGCCCTCGTCGATGGACAACTGCTGCGCGGCTTTACCGGCAAGGCAGGCCACTTCGGTCACATGTCGCTCAATCCTTCAGGAGCGCCCGACATCTGCAACGCCCCAGGCTCGCTGGAGGACGCCGTCGGCAACCATAACATCCGTAAACGAAGCAACGGCCGGTTTGAAACCACGTGGCAACTGATCGAGGCCGTCCGGGTCGGCGATCCCTTTGCCCGCGGGGTCTGGGATCAATCGATTCTGTCCCTGGCCGCCGCGATTGCCTCGCTCACCAACTGCCTTGATCCGGAGGTCGCCATCCTGGGCGGCGGCATCGCAGAGGCGGGCGATCTTTTGTTTCCGCCGGTGCAGGCGCTGCTCGACCGGTTTGAATGGCGTCCCACCGGACACGCCGTCCGTCTGATCCCGGCCGCGCTCGGCGGGCTGGCCGGAGCGTGGGGCGCTGCCCGGAATGCGCTGAATTCCCCGGTCGCGTCCTGAGTCGTTTTTCCCAACACCGCCCTTTCAGAACCCTTCGAGTGAATTCCAACGCTCCCACTCCCGCTTCCGCTCCCGCCCTCGCCCTCGCCCCGGCGGAGGATTATCTCAACCGCTGCCGCGGCCTCATCGACACCGTCTCCACGCAGCTCCCGGCGATCCGCAAGGTGGCCGACCTGTTCGCGTCCACGATTCTCGCGGGACGGATGGTTCACCTCTTCGGGTCCGGACACAGCCGCATCCTCGTGGAGGAAATGTGGCCGCGTTACGGCTCGTTCCCGGGGTTTAATCCGATCGTCGAACTCTCGCTGAGCTTCCACAACCTCGTGGTCGGCGCGAACGGGCAACGCCAGGCCATGTTCCTCGAAAATGTGTCGGGCCTCGCCGAACGCATCCTTCGCAACTACGACCTGTCGCCACAGGATTCGGCGCTGGTGGTGTCCTCCAGCGGATGCAACCGGGTGCCGATCGAAATGGCCGAGGAATTCCAGCGTCGCAAGGTGCCTGTGGTGGCCATCATCTCGCGTCAACACAGCGAAGCGAGCCGGAGCCACCGGCCCGATGGACGCAAACTCCAGGACTTCGCGGACCTCGTCCTCGACACCGGTGCGCCGATCGGCGACGCCATGGTGCGTGTACCAGGATTGGACACACCCGTGGCCCCGGGATCCACCGTGGGCGGATGCCTGTTGATCAACTCCATCAAAGCGGAAGTCGCAGCCCGGCTTACGGCATCGGGACAGCCCCCGAAGGTCCTGACGGCCGGCGCCCTGGTGGGACCTGCGCGAGCGACCGAATTGTTCGAAGCCGCGTATGATGAACACGGCCGTCGCTTGTCGAAGTTGTACGCAAACCTTGGATTGCCCGCGGCCACGACCTCTTCCCTTTCTTCCCCATGAGCACCTCCCACACGCCCCTGCGCACCTCAGTCATTGGAAGCCATCCGTTTCCTTCGTGGCTGGAGCTCGCGGCCTCGCAGCTCGACAAGTTCGGCCCTGATGATTTGGCAGAACTGCAGGAAGATGCGGTCATCGCCGCGGTTCATGACCAGGTGGCGGCGGGGCTCGATGTGATCACCGACGGCGAGCAGACGCGCCTCGACTTCAATCTGAGCTTTTACGGATTCATCGACGGCATCGCGTTGGAATCGCAGCCACCGCGCCGGTTCGGTCCACCGGCCCACGATCAGCGCGGGCGACATCCGATCCTGAAACCACTTTCCGCCCCGCGGGGACTCGGGGTGGTGGATGAATTCCGCCGCCTCCAGCGCGTGGCTCGTGCGCTGGGATTGCCATCCAGCATCACACTGAAGGCATCGGTGCCGGGTCCGTACACGCTCTCGGGTCGATTGGTACCAAATTTGGAACTCGGCTATTCCGACCGATGGGCAATCACCGAGGCCCTGCTGCCCATGGTCCGCAGTGAACTGGAAGCCCTCGTTGCGGCCGGATGCACCGAGGTCAGCGTCGATGAACCCTCAATGAGCTGTTACGCGCATCGGGAAGATCCCCGCCGGTTCGTGGACATCTTCAACCGCACGGTGGCACCGGTGCGGGGAAAGACCCGCGTGTGCACGCATCTTTGCTTCGGAAACTACCGCGCCCGCGCCGTGGGGCCCCGGCAATTGTCGCCCCTGTTTCCGGCATTCCTCGACCTGCACTGCGACGAGATGCACGTGGAAATGGCGAGCCGTGAATTCGCGGAATTGGAACGCATCGGACCGATTGCGGAACGATGCGATGTGGCCGTCGGCATTGTGGATGTGAAGAGCTACTACATTGAGACGGCGGATGACATTGAGCGTCGTGTGAAGCGGTGTCTGGAATTCGCGCCGGCCGAGCGACTGGTATTCGCGCCCGACTGCGGACTCAGCCAGACCGCGCGCTGGGCGGCAAAACGCAAACTGAACGCGATGGTGGAGGGCGTTCGACGCGTCCGGAAATCACTCGGCATTTCCTGAACTGGCGGCGTGAACCACGCGGAGGGAATGAATTTGGAAGGCAGGAAAGCAGGAAGGGAAGAACCGGGCTGTTGAGGATTCAGCAGCGTTGGATCGGTGTGATTCTCTAGGCACCCGCCAATCTCTCAACGAAAGCAGACCATGATCGAACCGTTGCTGCGCGATGATGCGTTTCTTGCCGATGTGTCGGCACAGGCAAAGCGCGAGGACGATCACTTCGACCTGTGGTGGCTGGGGCAAAGCGGATACCTGCTGCAATGGCAGGGACACCGATTGCTGCTCGATCCTTATTTGTCGGACTCGCTGACCGAGAAGTACGCCACCACGGACAAGCCGCACGTCCGCATGACTGCCCGGGTGATCGCACCGGAGCGTTTTTCGGGAATCGAGGCGGTGACGGCCTCGCACGTCCACACCGACCACCTCGACCCGCAAACGCTGCAACCGCTGGTGTCGAAGAATCCGGGGATTCAACTGATCTGCCCGGAAGCCATCCGGGGCCCGGCCCGCGATCGGAGCGGCCTTTCGGATCCGGCAGTGACCGGCCTGGATGCGCCCAATCCTGGTACAGAGATCGGAACCACTTTCTCCGCCCCTACCCGGACCCAAGTGGGGCCGTTTCAATTCGAAGCCGTGCCGGCGGCGCACGAACGGCTCGACCGGGACCACGCGGGGCATCTGATCGCGCTGGGCTTCGTGATCCGGTTTGGGCGCTGGGCGGTGTACCATTCCGGGGACACACTGCTTTATCCTGGAATGGAGGAACGGCTTCGACGCGAGCAGGTCGATCTGGCCCTGCTGCCCATCAACGGTCGTCGGCCGGAGCGTCGGGTGTCGGGAAATCTCTGGGGGCGTGAGGCCGCGGCGCTGGCCCATTCCATCGGAGCGCGGTGCGTCATCCCCGGGCACTACGAGCTTTTTGAGTTCAACACGGAGTCCCCGGTTGAGTTCATCGAAACCTGCCACGTCCTCGGCCAGCATCACGCGGTGCTCCGGGCAGGCGAACGGTGGAGCTCTGAGTCCCTGCCAGCAGCAGATCCGCGCGGGGCGTGATCGGATCGCGGCGGATTCGGTCTTCCCTGGTCGGGGCATCAATTTCCGGTTTGAAGGCCTTCGGATCCCTTGCCTCGCGGATCGGACTCAGGTATTTCCAACCGCAATGAAACCGTTTTTGTCCTTCCTGTTCTTCTTCGTCTTCACCGTTCTGCTCGCCGTGGGCATTACGAAGGCCGTGGAATCGAACGCGATGGCGATTCTTGGAGTCGGCGTGGTGGGCTATCTCGGCCTGTTCATTCGCTACGGCTGCATGGGTCACTGAGTTCGATCTCTCGAACCCCGCCAGCCGGTTCTTCGGGCCTCCCCCGCAAGACACCCCGAGCTGATGGAATCTTCTGATCCCTGGTCCACTCCGCGCCTGCTTTGGCACGCGCGGATTTTAGTTCATTCCTTCCATCACTGGACCGGCAGACACTTGCTGGAAGCGGATCCCTCCGGGTGGACGGACGCGGAACTCGCGTCGCGATTGTATCATGCGCCCCGGGTGATTGCATCGCACGGCACCGAGGCGGATCCGGTATTGAACTACGGCAATGCAGCCGCGCTGAAGCGCTGGGAACTGGACTGGGACACCTTCACCCGGACTCCATCGCGATTCACGGCCGAAGCCCCCGCCCGCGAAGAACGGGCCCGACTGCTGGATGAAGTCACCCGCAATGGGTTCATCGCCAATTACGCAGGAGTCCGCATTTCCAGCACCGGAACGCGGTTTCGGATTTCGGAAGCGATCGTGTGGAACCTGATCGATCCCGATGGAAACCCGGCGGGACAAGCGGCGACGTTTGACCGGTGGGAGTAGGGCGCGAGCGGCTCGCGCCAAGGCAAAAGGAATAAGGCGAAAGGCAAAGGGGACGGAGTGAGAAACGCCTCCGATCGGTGAACCCAAAAACGGCAGTTCGAACCGCAGATGGACGCCGATGAACGCGGATGGGGAGAGAGAAAAAGCAAGGGATGCGTTTCCGGTTCATTCACCTGCGGGGTGATTCTCAACGGTCTCTGCCCCGCGGTTGTTTTCTCTCGCAGCGCCGGATTTAGGCGACGGAGCTCCTCACGCGTATGGAGTACCGCGTTTACGCGGCTCTGCTGTTGGACGCGGGGCCATCGAACGGTTGAAAATCAACCCGCTGTATTCCTCGAGACACGCCTCCCCGAACCGTCTGAAGACGGGACTCCTAACGAATGAGAAAACCCTCGCGGCAGCGTCGGAGTCCCCTTCAACCCTTCAACTTTTTTAACCCTTCAACTGCGGCCTTTAGGTGCGACCCGAAACCGGAGCGCAACTTCACCCCACTCGCGATTCCAAAGCGCCAGAGGACTGGCGCACTCCAAGACGCTGTCGCGAGAGACTCCGCCACGGGTTGAGGGGACGACAGGATCCCCACGAAAAAGAAAACAGGCGCCGGGAAAAAATCCCCGGCGCCTGTTTCGTGTAAATCAGTGTAGTCCGTGTCGAACTCCAGCCGCCTTCCGTTTAGGAGAGCTTGGCCAGGAGTTCGTCGTTGGTCTTGTGCTTCTTGAGCGCGGCAATGAGCGTCTCCATGGCTTCGACCGGCTGGAGATCGGTCATCATGCGACGCAGCTTGCGGATGGCATCGATGTTCTGGGCCGGGAAGAGCTTCTCTTCCTTACGGGTGCCGGACTTCGGAATGTCGATGGCCGGGAACAGACGACGCTCGGACAGCTTGCGGTCCAGGATGAGCTCCATGTTACCGGTGCCCTTGAACTCCTGGAAGATGAGCTCGTCCATGCGGCTGCCGGTGTCCACCAGCGCGGTCGCGAGGATGGTGAGCGATCCGCCTTCTTCGACCTTGCGGGCCGCGGCGAACATCTTGCGCGGAATTTCCAGCGCACGGGCATCGACACCGCCGGTCATCGTACGGCCGGATCCGCCGTGCACGCTGTTGTAGGCACGGGCCACGCGGGTGATGGAGTCGAGCAGGACGAAGACGTCCTTGCCGGCTTCGAGCATCCGACGGCAGCGCTCAATCATGAAGCGGCTGAGGCGGACGTGCGTTTCGAGGTCCTGGTCGTTGCTGGAGGCCACGACTTCGCCCTTCACGCTGCGTTGGAAGTCGGTGACTTCCTCGGGCCGTTCGTCGATGAGCAGAACCATCGTGTGCACCTCGGGATGGTTGGTGCTGATGGCGTTGCAGATCTGCTTGAGAATCGTGGTCTTGCCGGTGCGGGGCGGCGCGACGATGAGACCGCGCGTGCCTTTGCCGATGGGAGTGACGAGATCGATGATGCGCGTCTCGATCAGATCCGGCGTGGTTTCCAGACGGAACTTGTCGATCGGATCAATCGTGGTCAGCAGTTCAAACCGGGGGGAATGCAGGTAATCCTGGTACGACTTGCCGTTCACCTTCAGCACCTCGCGCAGCTGCGGGCTGTTGCCCTTGTGCGGAGGATTGACGGTGCATTCAATCTGGCAGCCTTCGCGAAGACCGAGGCGCTTGATCGAATCCGGAGTGAGAAAAACATCAATGGGCTTCGGAGCGAAATTGCCCTTGGCCGAACGCAGGAATCCAAAGCCCTTCTCGGAAATTTCGAGATAGCCTTCGTGAAGGATCGGATTGCCGTCGGGTCCGAGCTGGGGACCCTGGGGACGCTGCTGCTGGTTGCCACCGCCGCCTCCGCCGCCCTGGCCACCACCGCCGCCGCCGCCGCCATTTCCACCTCCGCCTCCACCGCCCTGGCCGCCGCCGCCACCACCACCGCCACGGCCTTGATTCCGGTTGTGATGATGATGGTGCTGATGGTGATGCCGGCCCTGGTTGCGTCCGCCGCCACCACCGCCGCGCTGTCCACCACCGCCTTGGTTGCGACCCTGGCCCTGGCCGCCTTGGCCTTGACCACCCTGCCCCTGACTGCCCTGGCCTTGGCCGGGGCCGCGATCGCCACGGTCACCTCGGTCGCCGCGATCCCCGCGATCGCCCCGATCTTGTCGATCCTGGTAGGGAGCGTTGGATTGGCCGCCCTGGGATCCAGATCCCGAGCCGCCGGAGTAAGAAGATTCGTTCGAAGAACCCGACCCAGATCCAGATCCGGAATTGGAAGCGGGGGCTGAATTGGAAGATGAAGATGAACTGCCAGATCCAGGAGACCAGTCGTTGGATTTTGCAGGTTGGGCCGCAGGCTGCGGGGAACTCTCGCTCATAAGTAATGTGACGTCACGGAAGGGTCTGAACCCAGAAAGGCGGCGAACTAACGAGAGTGCCGCGGGAATTTCGAACTTGGGGAAGCAGCTTTGGCACTACAGAACGCCAATGCTGACAGACCTCGGACACGCTAGAAATAGCGATGCGGTGGGGGCACCGCAACTCTTTCTTTGTGGCAATTCGGAAAACCTTGTGCTGGGCCGTCACACACTGCGCTCAGAAGCGAGCGCATGCTCGTGTGAGAAACCTCACTCAATGCCGAGGAGCTTGCGCCCTTCCGCAGTGATCATGCTCTGGTGCCAGGGCGGATCCCAAACGATCTCCACACCGGCATCCTCGACTCCGGGCAGCATCAGAATTTTCTGCTGCGCATCCCCGGCAATCGTGGCGCCCATGCCGCATCCCGGTGCGGTGAGGGTCATCTTCACGAACACCTTCTTGTGTCCGCTCGGCAGCGGCTCGATTCCCATGTCGTACACGAGACCGAGGTCCACGATGTTGACCGGGATTTCCGGATCGTAGCAGCTGCGGAGGGTGTCCCAGACCATGGATTCATTGACCAGGTCGCCCTCGGCAAAGGTGCGGCCCACGGCTTCCTCGGGCTTGAGGCCGAGCGCGTCGGCATCCTTGGCTCCGATGCGGAAGAGCCCGAGTCCGCCCTGCGCGATGACGGTGTAGGTGCCGCCGAGGGTCTGGGTGATGTCCACCTCGGTGCCCGCGGGCAGCGTCACCACATTCCCTGCGGGGATCTGGACAGCATCGGTGTCGCGGGTGAGAACGACGGTTTGAATCGAGGTCATGGTGCGGGAACTGTAAGGGAGCTTCTTCGGATGCCAAGGGGCGAACCGGCGCGACGTTCGCGTCATGCCGGAAAAAGGCAAGGCCGCGTCCCGGTTTGATTCGCGGAACGCGGCCCAGAAAAAAACCGGGAACGAAGCCCGGATCGAAAACGGATCAGCCGCCGACTTCAGCGCGCGCCTCGGCAGCGAGGGCCGTGGAGAGGTAGCGTTCGCCAGTCGAGCACGCGATGGTGACGATGGTCTTGCCCTTGTTCTCCGGGCGACGCGCCACTTCGAGGGCTGCGCAAACATTGGCGCCGGTGGAGATACCCACCAGGAGGCCTTCTTCCTTGGCCAAACGACGCGCCATGGCAAAGGCGTCGTCATTGCTGACCTGAACGCTTTCCACGATCTGCGGATTCCCGGCGGAATCCTTCAGGTGAAGGTTCTTCGGAACGAATCCGGCGCCGGTGCCCTGGATCTTGTGCGGGCCGGGCTTCACCGGTTCGCCCTTGAGGGTCTGGGAAATGACGGGCGAATCCTTGGGTTCCACCGCGATGGCGGCGAACGACGGTTTGCGGGGTTTGATCACTTCGACGCAGCCCGTGATGGTGCCGCCGGTGCCGACCGCGGCGACCAGGATGTCCACGCCGCCGTCGGTGTCGGACCAGATTTCCTCGGCAGTGGTCTTCTTGTGGATTTCAGGATTCGCCGGGTTCTCGAACTGCTGGGGAATCCAGGAATTCGGAGTTTCGCGGGCGATCTGTTCGGCACGGGCGATTGCGCCCTTCATGCCTTCGCTGCCCGGAGTGAGCACCAGCTTGGCGCCGAGGAGCGCGAGCAGCGTGCGGCGCTCGAGCGACATGGTCTCGGGCATGGTGAGGATGAGGCGGTAGCCCTTGGCGGCGGCCACGAAGGCCAGCGCGATGCCGGTGTTGCCGGAGGTGGGCTCCACGATGACGGTGTCCTTGTTCAGCACGCCGCGCTTCTCGGCGTCCTCAATCATCGCCATGCCGATACGATCCTTCACCGACCCGAGCGGATTGAAGAATTCGCACTTCAGGAGAATGGTGGCGTCCACGCCAGCGGTGACGCGGTTGAGGCGGACGAGAGGAGTCCGGCCGACGGTTTCGACGATGTTGTTGTAGATGCGACCCATAGTGAGAACAGATTGCGGAATTGCTTGAACGGTCGTGTGAACGTGTGTGGGAGAATCTCTTCCGGGACCAAGGTCCGGGGCAAGTGCGCATTTTGAATCGGCGCGACGATCCACAAATCCATTGCCCCGCCGTCGCCGCTCCCCATGCTCGCCGGCCATGTCGCCTGGCGACCGGACCCGGATCACCTTTCTCAACGACGCTGGCAGAATGCTCTGCGCCGGCGTGCTGGAGTCCGCCGGGAACACCTTCCTCCTGCTGATCGCAGTCACCCACTTCCACGCAGGCCCGATCGCCAAGGCGCTCGTGGCCGGTGCGGGCAGTGTGGGTCTGCTGCTGTCTCCGGTGGCGGTGACGTTTGTGCAGCGCCAGCGCTGGCACGCCACGATCGGCGTCTCGCGATTTCTCATCGCCGGCGCGCTGAGCTGCGTGGCCATGGCCCTCCTGCCCCAGCTCTGGCTCTACGTGCCCGCCTGCGTGGTAGCCATGACCATGAACTCGGCGGTCATCCCGTTGATGACCGAGACGTATCACAACAACTACCCCGCGGAGTCCCGGGGAAAGCTCTACGCGCGGGCCTTCACGCTGCGCATTGCGGGTGCCATGGGGGCGGCCTGGGCGGGCGGGAAATTCCTCGATTCGCACCCCAACCAGTTTCCCGTCCTGCTGCTCGGATTCGCCGCGGCATTCGGGGTGGCGGCTTTTTGCGCGCGTCGCATTCCGTCCAAGCCGCTTCACGACAACGGCGCCGCGCATCCGCTCCACGCCATGCGGTTCGTGCGCGAAGACCGCGTGTTCCGGCAGACGCTCATCGTGTGGATGTTCATGGGATTCGCGAATCTCATGATGCTCCCCATGCGCGTGGAATACCTCGGAAACCCGGTCCACGGCCTGGCCCGATCCGCCGCCGAGATCGCCTTCCTCACCGGCGTGGTCCCCAACGTGGCCCGGTTGATCATGAATCCGGTGTGGGGCTGGTTGTTCGATCGGATGAACTTCTTCGCGCTGCGCACCACGCTGAACGTCGGGTTCGCCCTCGGAATTCTGGCCTTCTTCACCAGCGATTCGAACGCCGGCCTCATTCTTGGTGCCATCATTTACGGAATCTCCAATGCCGGCGGCGATGTCGCTTGGGGATTGTGGGTCACCAAGTTCGCCCCGCCCGGACGCGTGGCCGATTACATGGGGGTCCACACCTTCCTCACCGGAGTTCGCGGAATTGCAGCGCCCATGATGGCGTTCCAATTGGTGCAGCATTACAGCCTGTCGGCCCTCGGCTGGTTCAGCGCGGTGCTCATCGTGGCTGCCACCCTGCTGCTGCTTCCGGAGATCTGGCGCTCGAAACTTCGACGACGCGGGGAAATCCTCACCGAGGAAGTCACCGACTGACACGGTCCGCTCGTTGACTCCCCAAGGATCACTTCTACTGTGCGGCCCGCGATGGCCCGTCCTTCCAACGCCCCGGTTCCCCCGACTGCCCCGATCGGCGAAGTCTCCGCCGCTGCGGCCGGATGCATCCGCCTGCGTGGCGTTCGGCAGAACAATCTCAAGAACATCGATCTCGACCTGCCCCTGCGCGAGTTGATCGTGATAACCGGGCTGAGTGGATCGGGAAAAAGTTCGCTCGCCTTCGAAACCCTCTACGCCGAGGGACAGCGCCGCTACATCGAGACCTTCACGCCGTACGCGCGACAGTTCTTCGACCGCATGGACAAGCCGGCGGCCGACCGGATCGAAAACATTCCCCCGGCCATCGCGATCGAGCAGCGCAACACGGTTCGCACCACGCGCAGCACCATCGGCACGATGACCGAGATCTGCGACCACATGAAGGTGCTGTGGCCGAACCTCGCCAAGCTCCACTGCCCGGGATGCGGATCCGCCGTTCACAAGGAACCGCCCCAATACGTCTGGGAAATCCTCTTCAACTCCCGCCCGGGCGGCGAGGCGCTGGTCACGTTTGACCTTCCGCTTTCGGCCAAGCTTCCGCTGCACGAACAACTCACCCTGCTCACCCAGCAGGGCTTTCAACGCGTGCTCGCAGGCGATCGCGTGGTGCGATGCGATGAGTTCCCAGCATCCCCCGCCCTGCCCGACCGCCTGACCGTGGTGTCGGACCGTGTTCGATTGAACGCCGAGAATCGAAGCCGGTTCATCGAAGCCTGTGAACAAGCGTACCGATTTGGAGGCGGTCGGCTCGCGGTGCGCTCCATTGAGTCCGACGGCGGACGCAGCGGCAGTGGTGCACCTCGATGGTTTTCCTCCGGATTCCACTGCGCGGCCTGCGACCGGAATTTCCGCGAGCCCACGGCCTCGCTGTTTTCCTTCAACAACCCCGTCGGCGCGTGTCCGCACTGCAAGGGGTTTGGACGCGTCATCGGCATCGACCCCAACCTCGCGCTGCCCGACCGCTCGAAGACGCTCGCCGAGGGCGTGGTGAAGCCGTGGCAGACCGCTACCGGCAAGGAATGCCAGGACGACATGACCCGCGCCGCCAAGCGCGCCGGCATTCCGATGCACGTGCCGTTCGATCAACTGTCGGAGGCGCATCAAAAATGGTTGATGGAAGGCGACCCCGGCTACGACTCCGAGGATCCGAAGAAAAGCTGGCCGAAGCTCTGGTACGGCGTGCGCGGCTACTTCCGGTGGCTGGAGAGCAAGGCCTACAAGATGCACGTGCGGGTGCTGCTGTCGCGATATCGCAGCTACTCCCTGTGTCCGGAATGCCATGGCCGACGCTTCAATGCCGACAGCCTGGCGTTTCGCGCGCCGTTGTCGGACCTGCCGGAAGTCCTCCGAACGCGCGTCCTGAACTTCTCTGGATCGGACCGGGCGCACCGTGAATCAAATTTGGTCCTGAACGATGCCCCAGCCGCCGGACTGTACGGGGGAATTGCGGGTCAGCCCCAGATGCTCACGCTGTCGGCGTTCTACAGCCTGCCGATCCGCGACGCGCTCGCACTCGTGCAACGTTGGGCCGCGTCCCTGGGCTGGACCGCGGATCATCCGCTGGCGCTCGTGCTCGAGGAAGTGGAGTCGCGCCTCGGATACTTGGTCGAGGTCGGGTTGGGATACCTCACCCTCGATCGGACCACGCGCACGTTGAGCGGTGGCGAAACCGAACGCGTGAATCTCACCACCTGCGTGGGAACGCGACTGGTGAACACGCTGTTCGTGCTCGATGAACCCAGCGTGGGCCTGCATCCGCGCGATACCGGGCGATTGATCAAAATCCTCGAGCGACTTCGGGACTGCGGCAACACGGTGGTGGTGGTGGAACACGAACCCGCCGTCATGCGCGCCGCCAACCAACTCGTGGATCTCGGCCCCGGCCATGGAGACAGCGGCGGTTCCGTCGTGTTCCAGGGCAATTCAGCCCAACTCGCCAAGGCGGAAGGATCGCTCACCGCGGACTACCTCACCGGGCGCCGCACCATTCCGGTCCCGCGACGACGCCCCGTGACCCTCGGATCGGGAACCTCTGCGACTCCCCACCTCGAACTTCAGCACGCCTCGGCCCACAACCTCCGCGACGTGACGGTGCAAATCCCGCTCGGACGATTGGTCTGCGTTTCCGGCGTCAGCGGATCGGGAAAATCCACACTGATTCGCGAAGTGCTCGTTCCGCTGCTTCAATCGAAGCTTTCCGGGACCACCGGAAGCGCCGGGCTTGAAGACGAAGTGGACGATGAATCCATGGAGTCCGCGCGTTCCGCGGTGGAAAGCGCATCGCTCCAAATCCGGGGTGAACTCGGCGGCGTGGTGCTGGTGGACCAATCGCCGGTGGGACGCACCCCGCGGTCGAATCCGGCCGTGTACACCGGAGCGTTTGACGACATCCGCGACCTCTTCGCCACCCAGCCCGCCGCCAAATCGGCAGGGCTCGCAGCGAATGCCTTCAGCTTCAATTCCGCGATTGGCCAATGCCAGCGCTGCCGCGGGGCCGGATTTGAGAAAATCGAAATGCAGTTCCTCAGCGACATCTTCATTCGCTGTCCGGAATGCAATGGACGCCGGTATCGCGGCCCGATCCTCGAAGTTCGTCTCGAAGAACCGAATCCCGCGGAAGGACAGTCGCCCCGACTTTGGAACATCGCCGACCTGCTGGAAGCGCCGGTCGAGACCGCGATGGCGTTTCTGCAGAAGTTCCCCGAATCCAAACCGGCCCGTCGCGCGGTGGAGCGATTGAAACTCCTGTGCGATGTCGGTCTTGGGTACCTGCACCTGGGTCAACCGGTGAACACCTTGAGCGGCGGGGAAAGTCAGCGACTGAAATTGGTACGTCATCTCGCCGAGGCCCCGGCGGGAAACCAGCGCACGCTGTTCCTCTTTGATGAGCCGACCACCGGACTGCATTTCGAAGACGTTCGCGTGTTGCTCCAGGTGTTCCAGCGCTTGGTCGATGCCGGAAACACCGTGCTGGTGATCGAACACAACCTCGATGTGATCCGCGCCGCCGACTGGGTGATCGACCTCGGCCCGGAAGCCGGGGACGAAGGCGGCCAGGTCGTCGCGGCCGGCTCTCCGGAAACCGTGGCCCGCTGCGAGCGCAGTCATACCGGTCGGTATCTACGCGGGGAAAGCTAATCGAGCATCCGCGCCTCCGCGGTTCCTCCGTTCCCTTCCACGGCTGACGTTGAGCAAAGCGGCGTGGTGCTCCGCTTCGCGCCGCACCAAAGTCTCCGCCGCTTTTTTGGAGTGCGGTGGCAAAGCGCAGCGTCGACACCGCTTTCGAACCCGGGGGCGAAATGGAACCGACCCGTCCCCCTCAAATCGGCACCAAAGAAGAAACACCCCTCACGACTCCGCGCCTCTGCAGTTCCTCCGCTCCCTTCCACGGTTGGCGTTGAGCAAAGCGGCGTGGCGCTCCGCTTCCCGCCGCACTCCAAAGTCTCCGCCGCTTTTTTGGAGTGCGGTGGCAGAGCGCAGCGTCGATACCGCTTTCGAACCCGGGGGCGAAATGGAACCGACCCGTCCCCTTCGAATCGGCACCAAAGAAGAAACACCCCTCACGACTCCGCGCCTCTGCAGTTCCTCCGCTCCCTTCCACGGTTGGCGTTGAGCAAAGCGGCGTGGCGCTCCGCTTCCCGCCGCACCAAAGTCTCCGCCGCTTTTTTGGAGTGCGGTGGCAAAGCGCAGCGTCGATACCGCTTTGGAAATCGGCCGCGGAATGAAACCGACCGGTTCCTTCGCCCCTTTCCCCCTCAGCCCCGCAGCCGCGCACTGTACCAAAGGTGGGCGTTGCCGCAACAGGGAGTGATTCGTATAGGATTCCGAAATCCAAGCCTCCCCGTCGTAACCTCATCTGCGGAAAAGCCATGAGCCTTCCTCATTCCACCCGAGCCATCCGAGGCTTCAAGGCGCCTCTGCTCATCCTGTGAACATGCGAACGAGCCCCATGACGATGACCGGAACGATTGCGTGAATCGGCCACGCCCGATGCCTTCCCTCCCAAGCAGCAAATTCAAACATCGCCATGGCATTCCCCTCAGAACAACGAAAAGAGCGGGAGAAGATGATTCGCGAGGAGTTGCGGGGACTTCGCGATATCGCTCTTCGAGTCTCCCAGTGGGGTGTGACATTGTTAGTGAGCCTTCAGACTGCCCTCTTCTTTTTCCGGAAGGACGTCTACGAGCGGATGCTTCGCAATGGAGATCTCAAACCCGACCAAGGTCTGCCTTTGGACCGCTACGTGGTGGGCACAACGTATCTCACAATCGTCGCCCTCATTTTCTTCGCCATGTCGATGCTGGTCAGCAAACGCTTCCGTTTTTACTACGATTTGCTGGAGACCGATGAAAAGGCGCTGGTGCCTGTTCCTACGCTCACGAACGCGGGGCGTTGGCTGATTGCCGCGCTATACTTCATTTTTCCTGTCTTCGACTTGCTCGTGAAGCTGTGGGTGAGATTCGAGATTGGATTACGATAAAACATTTGCACTGCCATGCGCCGCAGCCAAACCGGAAGGACAGTCACCGCTAGAAAGGGACTTCCGTGCACCAGCGTCGCACGCTTCTGGAGTAGGAAATGGACTGGCACTGCTCAAAGCCAAAGTCCGGTGAGGATCCTGTCTTGGGAAACAACTCCACAACCAAAACGCGTATGAAGCATGGGATCGTTTTTTCGCTGGTTGGGATTCTCCTATTGAACGTCTTCCATGGATGGGCGGCGACGCCCGCGGACGGATTGGAGTGCTTCAATACATCCACAGGAAAGTCACGTCGGGTCACACCGACTGAGATCAAGATTGGGCGTGGCGGCATTCAGCATTCAATCCTCGTCGTCCCGGCAAGCGCCATTCGAGAACGGTGGATCGGTCCAAAGCCACGGCTGTTGATCGAAACCCCGGACGCGGTTTTCGGACTCTATTCCGCCTCCGGAACCCTGGGCGTGATCGATTCCGCCGAGCAGCGCAAATGGCTCACAGGGTTGAGCGACTCCGATGCAGCCGACAGGTTCGTCGATCGAGGCATTGCCCGAAGTTTTGCTGAAGATCGAACGTTCCAATTTCGCGACTTTGTATCGGCGGCCAGCATGAACGCGCTTCTGAATAGTCAGCCCATGCCGGATCCAGAACTCCGGGCGTTGGCTGCAAACGGTAGCGGCTTCGGATTGCAAATCACCGTCAAGAGCCATGGCGTGGATGCAGAATTTCGATTTTCCAATTCTCTGCAGCTCCGGGCAGCCGTGGTAAACGGAAGGTCATTGCCCCTGTTTCTGACAGGATTCGAAAAGCCTGAGGATGCCGCGACAAAACCAATCTGGGGCTCGGCATACTCCACCACCGTTCCGGGGTTCCGATCCTCGGCAACCTCCACAACCAGCTCAAAAGGAGCCCCGTACGAGTATCGTGCTGTGGCACGCAGTTCCGAGGTTCAGAGCCGCCCGCCGGCAGTGATGAAAATGACCGGTGGACTGCAACTCTACATCGATGAATTAAACCTTCTGTGGCTGGGAGCACAGCCTGATCAAATCTGCGTGTTCAAGGAACGCATTTACGGTGTCTACAAAGCGGGCAAGGGCCGCTTCAAGTTGGTCGATAGCTCCCGCATGATTTCCGGGGTGTACAGTAATGGTGCGGAATTGGAGTCCCTTCGCGCTTCCCTGATTGCCGGTCAGATTTCCAGTGGCCGTTCTTGTGAAATCGAGCTCCGCGAAAACGGGAAATCCCTCGGAGCAGAGCGCGAGGCTTCGCTTGGCGTCCTCGAGGTAAGTGAATCAGGAATTACTCTGCCGATCGCCGTTCCCGAAAGCGTTGGAAACCTCACGATGGACCCGGTGAAACGCACCGCAAAACTTACGGGCCTGGCTGGGAAATACACCGCAGTCGTCTTGGATGAAAAGTGATGAGATAGGGGGCAAAAGTTGAAGGGTTGAAAAGTTGAAAGGTTTAAGCGGGGTACGCGAAGAACGAGAACCAAGCTCGCTATTTCTCTGTCGCCCACAATCTCGCCCACTCGCCCACTCGCCCACTCGCCCACTCGCCCACTCGCCCACTCGCCCACTCGCCCACTCGCCCACTCGCCCACTCGCCCACTCGCCCACTCGCCCACTCGCCCACTCGCCTCAACTCTCCCGCACCTGCCCCACCTGAATCCCATGCTTCAAGCAATAGGCACCATTCACCACGTACTTGTGCGCCCAGTGCTTGAGGTCCGCGCGTTCCTCGGGAGTCAGCGCCCGCTTCACCTTCGCGGGGGCTCCCACCACGAGCGATCCTGCTGGAATAACGGTTCCGGGCGTCACCAAGGCATTCGCGCCGATCAGGCTTTGTTCGCCGATCACCGCGCCATCGAGAATCGTAGCGCCCATGCCGATCAAACATTCGTCCCCAATCGTACACGCATGGACATTGGCCGAGTGGCCGATGGTGACCCAATTTCCCACAATGCACGGGTAGTCGTCGGCCAGGTGCAGCACCGAGTTGTCCTGCACATTGGAGTGGTGGCCGATCTCGATGCGGTTGATGTCGCCTCGGAGAACCGCGCCGTACCAGACGCTGCTCGACTCACCCAGCGTCACGTCCCCCACCACCACGGCGGTCGATGCGATGTAAACATTCGCCCCAAGCGCCGGGCGTTTGCGGAGGTGGCGGTCGAGTTGCGCGATCAATGCATCCATGGCCAAGCCATCGCAGAAGCTTCTCGCCGAGGCAAGCCGCCGACCGTCGGCAGGCTTGCAGGCCGGGGCCTGTTCACCTGAGGGTGCGGGCGCGTTTCATGACCATCCTGGAAACCATTCGCAAGGGTTCGGAGTATCTCACCGCGCGCGGCGTGGAATCTCCGCGTCTTCAGGTCGAGCTGCTTCTCGCGCACGTGCTGAAGCTCCCGCGACTGAAGCTCTACCTGCAGTTCGACCGGGAATTGTCCCCCGCAGAAACCGACGTCCTGCGTGACCTGGTCAAACGCCGCGGCCAGCGGGAGCCGCTCCAACACCTCACCGGGTCGGTCTCGTTCCTCGGGATGGAACTGCGCGTCACGCGCGACGTGCTCATCCCACGACCCGAAACCGAAACCCTCGCCCAGCTCGCCCGGGAGCGCCTCGCATCCCTCGCCACCGCTGCGAAGGCGAAGGGGCGTCCGGTGAAATGCCTCGATTTTGGTACAGGCTCCGGATGCCTGATCCTGACGTTGGCCGGGATGGGGCCGGACTGCGGGGTGGAATTCCACGCGTTGGACCGTTCGGCGGCCGCGCTGGCCGTTGCCAAGTCCAACGCCACGGCGCAAACCGGGCTGGCTCCGGTGCAGTTTCACGAGGGGGATGGATTCCAGGCCCTACCCGAGGGCCTTTGCTTCGATTTGGTGGTCTCGAATCCGCCGTATATTCCGTCGGCCGAGGTCGAGACGCTCGATCCCGAGGTGCGGGATCATGATCCCAGGATGGCGCTCGATGGTGGGGACGATGGATTGAGCTTCTACCGTCGCCTCGCCGTGGAAGGCATTCGCTGGCAGCCGGCAGGCGGTTGGATGCTCCTTGAACTGGGAGATGGACAGGCGCCGGCGGTCGGGGAGTTGTTTGCTTCGAACGGATGGTTGATCGAATCCGTGGAGAAAGACTTGAGCGACAGGGAACGAGTTCTCATCGTTCGCCGACCCGGGACAGCTCCTGATTGAGCGTTGTCACGACGCATTCTGTCCCGGGGAATTTCCACTCGAATGGACAGTTTTCTCATCAAGGGCGGCGTGCCGCTCCACGGCGAAGTCTCCATCAGCGGCTCCAAGAACGCGGTGCTGCCCATCATGGCGGCGACGCTTCTCACCGCCGACACCTGTGTCATCCGCCACGTTCCGGACCTGAGCGACGTGCGGTTCATGGGCAAGATCCTCGAATCCCTCGGGGCCGAGGTGAAGTTTGAGGGCGACACCGTCACGGTTCGCGCCGCCAAGGTGAAGGGCTTCGGCGACTACGAGTTGATCCGCAAGATGCGTGGCAGCATTTGCATCCTTGGTCCGCTGCTGTCGCGATTGAATCAGGCCAGCGTTTCGCTGCCGGGCGGATGCGTCATCGGCACGCGTCCGATTGATCTTCACTTGAAGGGCCTCCGCGCACTCGGCGCAGTGCTCGACATCTCCGGCGGCTACATCAACGCCAAGACCAAGCGACTCAAGGGAACCACCGTGTTCCTCGGCGGACGCGTGGGACCGACGGTTCTCGGAACGGCCAACATCATGATGGCCGCCACGCTGGCGGATGGCGTTACGGTCATTGAAAGCGCCGCGTGCGAACCCGAGGTGACGGATCTGGCGAATTTCCTGGTCAGCATGGGCGCGAAGATCGCCGGGATCGGCAGTCCGACCCTGACCATCACCGGAGTGAAGACGCTGCACGGGACCGACCACGAGGTAATCCCCGACCGCATCGAAGCCTGCACCTTCCTTTGCGCGGCGGCGGCGACCCATGGCGAAGTGCTGGTGCACGGAGCCCGCGCGGAACATTTCGCCGCGGTGCTCGACAAACTGCGCGAAGCCGGTGTGAAGGTGGAACGCAAGGCCGGAGCCCTGCTGGTCAAGGCAAGCAAAAGCCTGAAACCGACCGACGTCACCACCCTGCCCTATTCCGGATTCCCCACCGATGTTCAAGCCCAGTTCATGGCCCTGATGTGCGGTGCCAAGGGCATCAGCGTCATCACCGAGCGCATCTTTGAATCCCGCTTCATGCACGTGGCAGAGATGGCCCGACTCGGGGCGGAGATCTCGATTGAGGGGCCAAGTGCGATCGTGAAGGGCGGACGTCCGCTCAGCGGCGCCCCGGTCATGGCATCAGACCTGCGAGCCTCCGCCGCGTTGGTCATCGCGGGTCTCGCCGCGACCGGATCCACGCAGGTTCACCGAATCTATCATCTCGACCGCGGCTATGAACGAATGGAGACGAAGCTCAAGAAATTGGGCGCTCGAATCGATCGTGTGGATGGCGAATAGCCGTCCGCCCGGGGCCTCGTCGCCTCCTACGTCCGTCGCAGCACAACAGATTCCATGAGTAACATTTTTACCATTCTGATCATCCTGGTGGTGGTCTGGGGCGTCAGCAATCTGGTGGGCTTTTACAACAAGACGAAAGTTTCCACCGAAGGACCGCCCCGGAGCCAGGTGGCCGCGCCGGCAGCCGATCCGCTGCCGCCGCTCCCTCCCGCGCTGGAATCCTCCCTCGCCCAGGCACGTGCCGGAGGCGTGGAAGGAATCAAGGAATGGCTCGCAGCAAACCAGTCCGCGCTGCGCGATCCGCGCCGCGCCGCCATTGAACTGGACTATGCACAACTTCTGGTCCGAAGTGATCCCGCCGGTGCGCGACGCATCTACCAGGCGGTGAAGGCCCGCACCGCGGCGGATTCCCCGGTGTATGATCGCGTGCAGAAGCTCGGCAAACTGTTCGATTGACCAAAATCAACGCAGCACCGGCCAATTCAGGCGGCATTTTCAAACTTCAAACGGAAGACGATCCGAGTAACCTGTCCTCAACCCGATCCGCATATGGACATCGTTTTCAAGTGCCCCAATTGTCGCCAGGAGCTTGAAGTGGACTCCGGAGCTGCCGGTCAGCTGCTCAGTTGCCCGACCTGCGCGAAAAACATCACCGTTCCCACCCCGGATGCGACCAATCTCAAAGTCGGTCTCGCATCCCACACCTCCGCGGCAGCGAAGGAGGAGAAGCATTTTTCCGTTCCCGTGACTGCAGGCCCGAGCGTTCCGTTGATCAAGAAATCCGCCCCTCCGCTGGAAGTGGCGGCGAAGGACACCGGCAACCGGCAGGTGCGCATCAAGACGATTCGCCACACCGACTGCAAGGAGGTGGGCCACGACAACTTCGACAAGGTGGTGTCGGAAGCCCTCGCGAAAATCGGAGAGGCCGACCTCATCAGCGTCAACACCATCAACTACAGCTATCTGGAATTGGGCACCCAGAAGCAACTCACCGACTTCGGCGTTCTGATTGTTTACCGTGGCTGATCCTACCGTCCCCCTCCCGGGCTCCCCGAGCGACCCTTCAACGCCGGGATTGTCCCCGGAACCGGGGCACGGACACGGTGAAGCGGTCGCCGCCACCGCCGAGGGACGACGCCTCGCCGAGGAAAACCTCGGGATCGGACACTGGAAACGCTGGGGTCCTTACCTGCCCGAACGCCAGTGGGCGACGGTCCGAGAGGACTACAGCGAGTGGGGCACCTGCTGGGAGGATTTCCCGCACGATCACGCGCGCAGCCGGGCTTATCGCTGGGGCGAGGACGGTCTCCTCGGCTTCTGCGATCGACAGGGCCGACTGTGTCTCGGTCTTGCCCTGTGGAACGGACGCGATCCGATCCTGAAGGAACGCCTCTTCGGACTCACCGGCAACGAAGGCAACCACGGTGAGGACGCCAAGGAGGAGTGGTTCTATCTCGATTCCACCCCCACCCACTCCTACTGCAAGGCGCTCTACAAGTATCCGCTGGCCGAATTCCCGTACGCACGGCTGGTCGATGAAAACCGCCGGCGCGGACGCGAGCAGCCCGAGTTCGAACTCGCCGATACCGGGATCTTTGCCGAGGGACGCTACGTGGACTCCGTGGTGGAGTACGCCAAGGCCGGTCCAAACGACATCCTGTGGCGCATCACCCTCACCCTGCGCGGTCCGGAGGCCGCTGCGGTCCATGTGGTGCCCCAAATTTGGTTCCGCAACACCTGGGCCTGGCAGAACGACGAGGAAAGCACGCAGAAGATGCCCGAGCTCCTGGCGATGCAGGACGGCACGCTGGAAGTGAACCACGAATCGCTTGGCAACTTCCGCTTCGCCGCCGGGCCCGCGCCGGATGGGCGTCCGCCGGAACTCCTGCTCACCGACAACGAGACCAATCACCGGCGTCTCTACGGCAAGGACAACACCGCGCCGTTTGTGAAGGATGCCTTTCACGAACGCATTGTGGGCGGGCACCGCGACGTGGTTCGCAACGACGGCAAGGGCACCAAGGCCGGCTTCTGGCATCGGCTCGTGTTGAAACCGGGCCGGAGCGTCACGCTTCGCCTGCGGCTCGTTTCGCGCGTTCCGGAACCAACCTCCCAACATTGGGACGAATCAGAATCGGAATCAGCCGCCACAGCGGGCGCGCCCCCTGCGGCAGCAGCGCCGGAACCCACACCGATGGACGCCGCGGCGTTCGATGCGGTGATGAACCAGCGCATCCGCGAGGCCGACGAATTTTACAACGCGCTGCTGCCGTCCGCCCTGCTCAACGAGGAACGCAACATCGCGCGCCAGGGCTACGCCGGGCTCCTGTGGTCGAAGCAATTCTATCACTACGTGGTGGAAGACTGGCTCAACGGCGATCCTGGAAATCCCCCGCCCGCATCGCGCCAGCACGGACGCAATGCCGAGTGGCGTCACGTGTACGCGCGCGACGTCATCTCCATGCCGGACAAGTGGGAGTACCCCTGGTTCGCCGCTTGGGACCTCGCCTTCCACACCGTTTCCTTTGCACGCATCGATCCCTCGTTCGCCAAGCAGCAGCTGGGTCTGCTGCTCCGGGAATGGTACATGCACCCGAACGGCCAGCTCCCGGCCTACGAATTTGCGTTCAGCGATGTAAACCCGCCGGTTCACGCCTGGGCCGCGTGGCGCGTGTACAAGATGACCGGTCCGCGCGGCGAACGGGATCGCGACTTCCTGGAAAGTGTCTTCCAGAAGCTCCTGCTGAACTTCACCTGGTGGGTCAACCGCAAGGACTCCGACGGGAAGAACATCTTCTCCGGCGGATTCCTCGGACTCGACAACATCGGGGTGTTCGACCGCTCGCGTCCCCTGCCCCTCGGCGGAACGCTTCAGCAGGCCGATGGCACCGCCTGGATGGCCTTCTACGCCGCCACCATGCTCGCCATGGCGCTCGAACTCGCGGACGACGGCCACAAGGTCCGCACGGCCTACGAGGACATGGCCAGCAAGTTCCTGGAGCACTTCGTGCAGATTGCCGACGCCATGAACCTGCTCGGTGGAACCGGCCTGTGGGACGACACCGATGGATTCTATTACGATCAGGTCGATCTCGGGGAAGGCCGCCTTCCCCTGCGAACCCGGAGCCTGGTCGGATTGCTCCCGCTCATCGCGGTGGAAGTCCTCGAAGAAGCCGATGTCGCCCGTCTTCCCGGATTCAAGAAACGCCTCGACTGGTTCATCCGGCATCGACGCGACCTCGGCCGAGGCGTCGCCCTGGGCCGCAGCGGCAGCCGTCAGCGATTGCTCCTCGCCATTCCCACGCGAGACCGGCTGCGTCGCGTACTCGCCTACCTGGCCGATGAAGAGGAATTCCTCTCTCCGTTTGGCATTCGCTCGCTCTCCAAGCATCACGCGGTCCATCCGTTCCTGCTCGAAATCGGAGGACACGAACATCGCGTCGATTACTCGCCCGGTGAAAGCACCTCGGGACTTTTCGGCGGGAATTCAAACTGGCGCGGCCCGGTATGGTTCCCGGTGAACTACCTGCTCATCGAAGCGCTGGAACGCTACCATCACTTTTACGGACCGGAATTCACGGTCGAATACCCGGCGCGATCGGGACGCCGATGCACCCTCCACGAAATCGCCGCCGATTTGGAGCAACGCCTCGTTTCGCTCTTTCAACCCGGGTGCGACGGACAGCGTCCGTGTCATGGGGACGCCCGGCGCTTCTCGAACGACGAAGCCTGGAAGCACCTCGTGTTGTTTCACGAATACTTCCACGCAGACACCGGACAGGGGCTCGGTGCAAGTCATCAAACCGGATGGACCGCCCTCGCGGTGCAGAACCTGGAAAACATCGCCCGGCGACGCCAGGGCTAGTTCGTTCCGCCGGATTGGAGCGGCGTACGGGCGGGTCGCCCCCCCGCACTCACAATCAGGGCCTTGGCCGTTTCGCGAAATGCCCCGATGCCCCGAACCTCGCGAAGCCCGTATCGGCGGGCCGCTGCGTCCGCGCTGAGTTGATCCGGTTTCCAATCGTCGGGAAGCCGGCCCTCCGCGAGATCGGTCACCAGCGGCTCAAGCTCCCTCGGCAACCGCTTGTACTGGGTCAACAGCCGCATCAACGGCACAGGCGTCTTCCCCTCGCGCACCGCGCGTGCAATGCGCGAAACCGCATCGGGCCGGATCGGGCCCATCCGATCCAGTGCCTCCGCCGCCGCGCGACGCAGACCGGGATCCCTGGAGTCAACCAGTTCGAGAACCACGTCATGGAACTCCGCCGCGTGATTGGTCGATTGCCCAAGGAACCGTACCAGATCGGTCTTCAACGAGAACATCGGAACCGGCGCATTGGTGCTACCGACGGTTGGCATCAAGGCAGGTTCCGCTCGCAGCACCTGCATCATCCACTGGCGCGCCTCCGGTCCCGGATCCCCGCCCCCGCGACGTCCGAACCCGAACCGAAAAAACTTCCCCACCTCATCCAACTCCGCCGACGACATGGTGGGGAGCTCTTCGCGAAACAACCGCGCTGGGGAATGCCGGGCCGGATCCAATCGGGCAAGCAACATGCGACTCGGAATCCGGATACTGGGATTGGTGTGGACAATCATCGACTCGATCGGCCGAAGATCCCCATCGGAGTACGGCCCCCAGTTCGCGGCCCGGTACAGAATCGCGGTCACCGGCACCGACAATTCCGATAGCAGATTGGTGTCCTGCACTGCGGTCTGGAGCGCGCGCAGCAGCTTGGCTGCACGCGGACGCGCGGCGTCATTCGAAGTCGAAACTACCCACCCGGCCAGCACCGCAAGATGCGGATCCGCTCCGGTCAACTGTCGATCCAGCATGGGAAGCAGCGGGGCTGGATTCATCCGCATGCGTCCGAGGTTTCGCAACACGTCGAGCCGCTCCACCGGCCCAAGCTCGTCAAATTCCTCCCCCACGCGCGCGGCAAACTCAGGCTGGTGGCATCCCTGCGAGAGCAACTGAAGCGACAGCGCCCGGATTTCCTCCGCTCGCACCGGACGCGGGATGCGGAGCAACCAGTCGTTGGGCAGGGTCTCGGATGCAAGCTGCCAGAGGCTTTCCGAGGGATCCACCCGCGCCCGCGAGGCTCGCACCAGAATAGGTACAAACTCCGGGGCTTCGTTGGTCCGGCCGACGGCGGGATAGCGCACGCTGCGCGGGGAGCGTCCGCGGGGCACCCATCGGGGGAACCATTCCTCGGTGGTCTTTCCGAGGTATCGCGGCTCCCTGGCGTGAAAGTAGAGAAACACCCCGGCGAACAGCAGCCCCACCCCAAGCAGCGCGGCCAGGACCACGCGCCGCCTCCGCGCGTGTTCCAAGGCATCCTCTGTGGCAACGGGCATTCCCAAAACCCATCACCGGAGCCGGAACTTTTCAAGTCCGGCGCTGCCGCCCCAACCCGTTACTCGACCCGAACGCGGAAATACGCGCGTTCTTCAGAAGTCGAAAGGGTCACCACGGAGCGTCCCCCTACGTGAACAACGGTTTTTGGAACCGTCACCCAGGATCCCTCCACTGCCGACGCAGAGGTCTGAAGCACGGCCCCTACAAACTCATCCGGCCAGCTAACCCCTACGCTACCGGAGCGAAAGCTGATGAGGACGGGGATCAACGTGTCGCATTTACCGGCCGAACCCGCCGCGAAAACCTGAACAATTTCGCCCGCCGACAACGCGCGACTGTAGAAGGACAATTCATCCAGCCCGCCGGCAAACGCATCCCGGAAGAAACCGTTGGTTCCCCGGTTCCCGATCATGAGCGCGCCAGGGGTCACACGCAGAGTCCCCGAAAGTCCGTCCGTTCGGCGGGTCGCGACGCCGTTAAAATAGGCGACCGCGCTCTGGGGGGACACCACCACGGCGAAATGGCTCCAGGTATCCGTCGGAACCGAGGCCCGTGAATCCACCCAGCCGTTGTAGTCATTGGGCAACCCTGTCACCCCGCCCAGCGAGAACGCGAGGTTGCCGATCGGAATCAAATTCGGGCCTTCATTCACCGGACCTTTAATTCCGATCGCGAACTGGCGCTGTTCAAAGTTGGGGCCGGATTCCTTCGAAACAATGACCGGTAAAGATCCCGTCAGCCGACCAGGATTCACCCAGCCTTCAATGGTGAAAGACGATTGGTCCAATGCGGCGGAGTCCGGGATGGCGACGAAGTTCGTGGAACCATCGAACTGGAGTGAATCCATTCCTACTTTCCCCGGTCCGCCTCCAACATCGGCGCTGGCGAAGTGACGCCCCGTCGAATCCAGGATGGTTCGCGGCCCGGTCGCCCCCGCCAGAACTCCGCCCAATTCAACGTCCATGTTTGCGGGAGCCGGCGTACAGGGAACGGGAATCAGCGATTCAGCGGTCAGCCGCACGTTGTCGAACACCACCTGTCCAAGATTGGCTCCGAACCGTCCGGTTCCCAAACGGATTTCCAACGGCTTTCCAATCACACTGCTGGAGGCAGAAATCGCCACTCGAACTGCGATGGAAGTCAAAGTCCCCTGATTGAGAACCACGGAATCGGTTGCGACGCCGAGGGCGTTTCCATCCGCGAAGAGACCCACGGAAAACCCAGGAAAAGCCACCCCAGCGAGAGGAGTCACGTCGACAAGAAGCGTGTAAACCGTATCCGGTGCTGCCACCGCCGGCTGGGTTTGAGAAATGGTGCCGCTTCCGTTGATCCAGGCAACCTGTCGCCCGGAAATGCCGGAGGGATTCACCCCGGTCCCTTCGTAATTTGCCGTTCCTGAAGAACCGACCGCCTTCCAGCCCGGAATCGGATCCGTTGAGGCAAAACCAGTCGTCTCGAGCGGGAATCCAACCGTCTCCGAGTAATGACCCGGAAGGAGTGCCCCTTTTTCGTCGAAATGAACCCGATTGGTTCCCGTCAGGTTTTCAAAACTCGAATTCAGCACCGGAATCGCACGCTGCGACGGGCACTTGCCGTCGGCACCCGCGTCAAAAATTGAGCGAATTTCAGAGGCGGAAAGATCCCGCGAATAGAAGGCGAACTCATCCAATGCCCCCAGGAAACCGAAGTAGCTTCCATTGAACATGGTCCCCAGCCCGCCAAGGGCGTGCGCGCCGGAAAAGTCGAAGTTCGCGGGACAGACCACGGTCGAGTCCAGCGCCCCGTCGGCGTAGAAACTCAAACTCTTTCCCGCCCGAGTTACGGCCACATGATGCCAATTGGTATCGGTGAGGTGCGTCGTGCTGTAGAAGGACACGATGCCAATGTGGCTCACGTACAGTTGACCCTCGTGAGTCAATCCGAACGAGAGACCGCCTGCGGATCCCGCGAGGAACTCGCCTCCCTCAAACTCAAGGCTCGCGCGATTTTTTTCGGCACGGCGAACCCAGCCTTCAATGGTCAGATTGGTGATCGAGCCTGGGAATCCCGCAGGCAGTTGCACGCCGGAGTCCAAACCAGAGAGGACCAAGGCGGAGCCCACCTTTCCTTCACCGATCCGAACGGAGCCTCGTTGAATTCCGACCCGGGTCGTCGATTGATCCCAAACCCCATCCCCGCGCCACCATCCCACCAGACCGGCCGGCACGGGTTCACACTCGGCAACGGCATGAAGGGAAACAACAACTCCAGCGATCAGAGCGACGACGGCGCAAAATCGATTTTTCATGGGAAAACGAACCTCCGAACTGCTGCCAAAGAGCCGATTTCCGGGCCAAAAGTCGAGATTTTTCACCGAACCAGCGCCTCTCAAGTTTGGAACACCGCCCTCGCAATCCCGGACCTTTCCTTGCCTCCCAGAATCTCCAATGCTTCCAGAAGTTCGTCATGATTCGTACCGCATCCATTGGTTTGGCCATTGCCACCCTGTTCACCCCATCGGGTAGAGCTGCGGAGACCGATCCCTTGGATTTCGCGGCGGCGCCGCACCGGTATCATGAGCGGACGCCGAACGACCCGTTTACACGCGTCAAGGCGCAGCTGGAATCGGGCGCCCTGCCGCTGGACCGCTCCAGCGAACTCGCCGCAGTTCGAAGCCTGCTCAAGGCCCTCGGCATCCCGGAATCCTCCCAGCTGCTCGTCTTCTCCACCACCAGCCTCCAGCTCGGACTGATCTCCCCCTCCAATCCGCGCGCGCTATACTTCAATCAGGACACCTACATCGGCTGGGTGCCGGGAGGACGCATCGAGGTCGTGTCCATCGATCCGGAGCTGGGCGGAATCTTCTACATCTTCGACATCCCGCACGATGCCTCACCGATTCGCGCCGACCGATCGGGTCGATGCATGAACTGCCACGCCGGAGAGGACGCCGGGTTTGTACCTGGATTGGTCATCAAATCCGTTCTGCCCGGTCCAAGCGGTGGCAGTCTCGAATCCTTCCGGGACATTCCCGCCGGACACGCCACGCCGTACACCAACCGCTTCGGAGGCTGGCACGTGACCGGGGCCGACGGATTCAGCAACCACTGGGGAAATCTCACCGGCCGTTTGAGCCAGGGAAACCTGGTTCGAATTGCTAATCCGCCGGGGGACCGCTACCGCGCCGACCGCTATCCGGTGCCCTCCAGCGATTTCCTCGCGCACTGCATTCACGAGCACCAGATCGGCTTCTTCAACCGCGCCATCGCCGCCGGCTACCGGGTGCGTTCCCATCTCCACTCCGATGGCGCCACGCTGGCGCCCGCGCACCGGCGCGAAGTAGATGCCGACGCCGACGCGCTCGCACGCTACCTCCTGTTTTCCGACGAGGCCCCGTTTCCCGTGGAAGCAGTCTCGCAGGCGGGTTCGTATCAGTCCGACTTCCTGCGCAACCGGCGGATCGTGAACGGGCATTCGCTCAAGGACCTCAACCTGAAGACGCGCCTATTCCAAAATCGGTGCAGCTACCTGATCACCTCGGAATTCTTCACCCGGCTTCCCGATCCCTTGAAATCCGGAGTGGTGCAGCGGATCCAGGCCGCGGTTCGCGACATCGATCCCGACACCCGCTTCACTTCCATCCCAGCGGAAGAGCGCCGGATCCTGCGCGACCTACTGGCCGATGCGCTGCCCGTGTTCCGCCCGAAGTGAGAAGCCGCACAGGAGAGGAGAGAATTTGGAAAGCATGAAAGCAAGAAGGGCAGAATCGGAACAGCCTGCATCCAGCATCCGTCATCGGTCATCGTTCATGCCGCATCCTCTGCGGTTTGACCTTCTGCTCCCGGGCTAAACGCAAAAAGCGGCCCGTTATCGGGGCCGCTTTGTTGGGGATTGATGCCGGAGTTCGAGGGAACTCCCGGACATGTCGGATTACTTGGCGCTCGCGACCTTTTCGGTCTTCTCGCCCGCCTGCATCCAGCCGGAGATGCCGGCGGACATGTGCTTCACGTTCTTGTAGCCGAGCTTCTGGGCGGCCTTCGCGGCAGCCTGGTAGGCGGAGCACTTCGGTCCGCCGCAGTAGGCGACGATCAGGGCGTTCTTGTCGGCCGGCAGCGAGGCGGCGAGCTTGCCTTCGATGCTGGAGAAGTCGAGGGCGCCCGGGACGTGGCCCTTGGCGTAGCTCTCGGAGCCGTTGACGTCGATAATGACGGCCTGATGCGACTTCGCGAGTTTCTTGACTTCGGAGATGCTGATGTCGGGGAACTCACCGGCGAAAACTGCGGTGGCAGCCACGAGACCGGCGGCGATGAGCGTGAGGAATTTCTTCATGGGAAGGGATCGATGGGTATCGAGCTTAGGTTGAGCTTAAACTTGTAGTACAGGTAACGACCGACACTCCGTCGGCTGTTTTGCATAAGCCGACGGAATTGCTGGGATAAATAGCGGAGAAATCGGAGAGCGCAATCTTCAAACCGCTGCCGATGTGCCTCGATCCAGCCCGGCCCCCAGCCGCAGCGCTTGCCATCCGACGGCTTCTCGGGCGTGCTGTGGGGAGCATCTCCACATTATGGCCTCCCTCCCACGCATCCTTCCATCGCCGGTGTCGCGCAATCTTGGACTCTGCCTTGGCCTTACCCTTGGCCTCGGGTTGGGCGTCGGCTGGGGTCTCCCCGGCTCGACCGGACAGGCGGCGGAGAACCCCTATCCTCCCGGCCCCGATTCCAAACCGCAGGAAGGCGTGCCCAAGGGCGAGGTGATCAAGGGCGAATACCTCTCGGGCGCCAACAGCGTGTTCCCCGGGACGTTTCGCAATTACTCCATCTACATCCCGGCCGGACTCGACCGCTCCAAGCCCGCTCCCCTGATGGTGATGCAGGACGGCGGCGGCTATGAGGCGGTGAACGTGCTGAACAACCTCATCGCGAAGAAGGAGATCCCGGCCCAGATCGGCGTGTTCGTCTCGCACGGACGCGTCCGCGCCCGCACCACCAACGCCCTCGACCGCTTCAATCGGAGCTACGAATACGACGGGCTCGGCGGCAACTACGCAAATTTCCTGATCGAGGAATTCCTGCCCCACGTCGAGAAGACCCATCACGTCACGCTTTCCACCAATCCCGACGACCGCGCCATCGCCGGCGCGAGCAGCGGTGGCATCGCGGCCTGGACCGCGGCCTGGGAGCGGCCCGACTCGTTTCATCGCGTGTTCACCAGCGTCGGCACCTACGTGGGCCTCCGCGGCGGAAACAACATCCCCACGCTCGTTCGCAAGACCGAGCCCAAGCCCATCCGAATCTTCCTCCAGGATGGGGAAAACGATTTGAACATCTACGGCGGCGATTGGTGGATGGCGAATCAGGAGATGGAACGCTCCCTCGTGTTCGCCGGATACGATGTCAACCACGCCTGGGGCAAGGGCGGGCACGACGGCAACCAGGCCACGCAGGTGTTCCCGGATGCGCTTCGCTGGCTGTGGCGCGACTACCCCGCGCCGATCGTCGCCAACGCCGAGGGGAAATCGAAGCAGCCCGTCATGACCGACATCCTCGTCCCCGGCGAAGGATGGAAGCTCATTGGCGAAGGCTACAAGTTCACCGAAGGCCCTGCGGTGAATCTCCGCGGCGAAGTCTTCTTCAGCGACATTCCCAACAGCCGCATCCACAAGGTATCGCTCGAGGGCAAGGTCAGCGTGTTCGCAGAAAACACCGGCGAGGCCAACGGACTGATGTTCGGCCCCGACGGACGCCTCTACGCCTGCGCCAACGCCAAGAAGCAAATCGTGGCCTACACCGAGGATGGCAAATCCACGGTGGTCGCCGATGGCATCGAATCCAACGACCTCTGCATCACCCACACCGGAAACCTCTACGTCACCGACCCCACGCACAAACAGGTCTGGCTGATCCAGCCGAACGGCACCAAGCGTGTGGTGGACACCGGACTCCGATTCGCCAACGGCGTGCGCCTCTCGCCCGATCAGAGCCTGCTCTACGTCGCGGACACCCAGGCGCAGTTCGTGTACTCGTACCAGATCGCCGACGACGGCTCGCTCGAGTACAAGCAGAAGTACTACCACCTGCACCTCGCCGACGGATCGGTTCAGAGCGGCGCCGACGGCATGACGCTCGACACGCAGGGCCGTCTGTACGTTGCCACCGAATCCGGGATTCAGTTCTGTGACCAGGCGGGTCGGGTGAACGGCATCATTCCCAAACCGCAAAACAAATGGCTCGCGCACGTGGTGTTTGGCGGAGCGGAGTTCAACACGATGTACATCACCTGTTCCGACAAGGTGTACGCGCGCAAAACCAAGGTGCGCGGTGTCATGAGCTCGCAGCCACCGATCAAGCCCCCTGCCCCGCGGCTCTGATCCTAATCCCTGGAGAGGAACCGAAAACCGGACAATCCAAGCCTCGTGGGCCTCGCCGAACACGGCAGCGCCTACGAGGCTTTGTTTTGATCCAGGGGGAGGAAATCGCTGAGGAGGATCTCGACTCGCTTCGACTCAGCTCAGCTCGACCTTGGACGGGGCAAACTTCTCCAACAAATTCGTTGCTCAATTCAAGATTGGGCGAAACGCTCATCCAAAGAAAACAAGGACTCTTAGCTTCGCCGCTACAAGCACTTCCAAATCTCCCGGTGAGGTGCCGGGGTTGGTAAAGACCGCCGCAGGCGAGAACTCGTACTAGCAGTTCATTGAAAAACCCGAAGATTCTAATGAATCGTGGTTTTCGTGGTTCGTCTGAATTGAATGCGTGGAGCTGTTGATCCTCAGGCCGATATGTTCTGCCTGATTTCTCCTGAAAGCCGGGTCCCGAAGGACCATCCGCT